>JBNKQR010000051.1:0-20551 GCA_050295975.1 Thiohalomonadaceae bacterium | reverse complement strand
GATGAGGTAAGTGGGCGGATTATTGAGTTGATGAGTGGTGCGGCGGAGTTGAAGGTGCCATTGGTGGTGGATACCGGAAGTGGTGCTAATTGGGATGAAGCCCACTAAGTCATGGCTAGATCAATGGGTTAGGTGGATTCTCAACAAAAAAGATAAATATATCTCCGATCCCCTGAACTTTCCCCAAACACCCGGGTCACAGTACTAGCGCAACGAAAGCGCATCCCGTTTCTCTCCTTACGGGACTTGGTAGAACCCTGACAATTCCCCCAAGGTTGTTAGGTAATTCTAGCCCCGGTCGTAACTCTCCTACCTCCCCGCGACCGGGGCTTTTTATTTTGGCACCTCTAAAAATCCACTCAAGTCGCGATTGCTGCGTTGGAAAGCGTCTCAAAATGCTCATTTACTTTATGTAAACTGCGCTTTTTCGTTGCTTTCCGCCTTGCACTCATCGCCTTGATTGAATTTTTCGAGGTACCTATTGCCCGTCGTTTTTCCCCAGCTCCAGCCATTCAGCCAGTTTCAGGCGTGCCTCATCGACCCCACGACGATTATGCGAGGAGAAGAGCTGTGCCGTTGCCAGGGGGTAGTTGGCGGTTAGCTCCTTTTTTAGCTTCTGCAGGGTGTTACCCGCAGGGCCGTTGCCGAGTTTGTCGGATTTGGTCAGCAGGACGTGTACCCGCATCTCCTGGTGGGCGCACCAGTCGAGCATCTGTACGTCGAAATCCTTGAGTGGATGGCGTACGTCCATCAAAAGTACCAGCCCGCGCAGGCATTGGCGGGTCTGCAGGTAGTCGGAGAGTACTTGCTGCCAGTGGCGTTTGACCTTCTCCGGCACCTTGGCGTAGCCGTAGCCAGGGAGATCCACCAGTCGGTGGTCTGCGTCTAGCTCAAAGAAGTTGATCAACTGGGTGCGCCCTGGGGTTTTACTGGTACGTGCCAGATTGTGCTGCTCGGTGATGACGTTCAGCGCGCTGGATTTTCCCGCGTTGGAGCGTCCAGCAAAGGCAACCTCGCCGCCACTGTCAGCCGGCAGCTGATTCAGGGCATTGGCACTGGTGAGAAAACTTATGGATTTGAAGGGGTTTTTTTTCATGATGATGGAATTTGTCAGGGCTGCAATGGTCGATTCTATGAGTAGTGTGTGGCAAATGGATAACCACTCGTGATTGACCCGAGGGGGCCAAAATTGGTATATAGACACGCTGCTTGGCAAATGTCCGGGGTAGGTGAGAGTAACATGCTCCTCTCCCGGTCAAAATATAAAAAACTAAACAAGGGCCTGTTTTCCGTGAGGGGGGCCGAATCATGATAGATGAGGAGATGAAGATGAAGAAATTTGCAATTGCTGCTGCCGCTGGTGCTGCCATGATGATCTCTGCCCAGGGCGCATTCGCCGCTGATGGCGCGACCATCTACAACACCGTTTGCTTTGCCTGCCACTCTACTGGCGCTGCTGGCGCTCCTAAGGCCGGTGACAAGGCTGCCTGGGAACCGCGTATTGCCCAGGGCATGGATGTACTGAAGCAGCACGCTGTTCAGGGTTTCAAAGGTACCAAAGGCGTAATGCCTCCTAAAGGTGGCCGTGCTGATCTGCCTGACGCAGATATCGAAGCTGCGGTTGAGTATATCGTCTCCAAAGCTCAGTAAGTTTTGGGACGTCAATCTGTAAAAGTCTGAAATACGGGGACCCAATGAAGAATCTAGCTTTTGCCGTTCTGGTAATGTTTGGCGCCACTGGCGTTGTCTCTGCAGCGGGTGATGCCGCTGCCGGAAAAACCAAGGCCATGACATGTGGCGCCTGCCACGGTATGGATGGGAACAGTATGATCCCGACCTTTCCCAAGCTGGCTGGACAGCATGCTTCCTATATCGAGAAGCAACTGGCTCAGTTCAAGGCGGGTGAGCGTACCGACCCAACCATGAGCGGTATGGCGGCTCCATTGAGTGCCCAGGATGCGGCTGACCTCGCTGCGTTCTTCTCCAGCCAGAAAAGGGTTGTCGGCGCACCTGCCGATATGGAGAAGGCCGCTGCTGGTAAAAAGCTATATGAAGGGGGCGATGCTGCTAGCGGTATCTCTGCCTGTATGGCTTGCCACGGTCCTTCCGGTGCAGGTAATCCAGGGGCGGGCTTCCCGTCTCTCAGTGGTCAGCACAGCATGTATGTGAGCAAGGCGCTGAAGGATTTCCGTTCCGGTACCCGTACCACTGACCCAGGGAAGATGATGCGCGACATCGCTGGTAAGATGAGCGATGCCGATATTGCCGCGGTATCTGAGTATATCGCCGGTCTGCATTAATCTTCGCTGCAGATTGTTGTAGCAAAATAAAGGGTGGCCCTTGGGCCGCCCTTTATTGTCTGTAGTACCTCGTTCTACGGCGCAAGCAAATTTGCGTCGCAGGTGTGTGATAAAAAGCCGGTGACAATTTAAACGGCGGAGTTCGGCAACCTGGTCTGCCGAAGATGGTGAAACCCTTGAACGATACAGCCCGCACAATGCGTCCACGACGCAATTTCTCCCTGATTCTGGTGGAGTTCCTCGGCTCCATGAACCTGGCGATTACCATGCTGGTAGCGATCTCTATCGCTGCGGTAATCGGTACAGTGTTGAAACAGAACGAGCCTTACACCAACTACGTGATCAAATTCGGATCGTTCTGGTTCGAGGTATTCAAATCCCTCGGCTTGTTCGATATTTACGGTGCCCCCTGGTTCCTGGGTCTGTTGGGTGTCCTGCTGGTCTCCACCGGCATATGCGTCTATCGCAACACCCCGTCCATCATCAAGGACATGCGCAACTTTCGTCTTGATGTGCAGGCCAAGTCGCTTGGCAGTTTTCATCACAAGGACGAGTGGCGTAGTGCCACCGATACTGAACAGACCGTTACCACATTGGGCGGTCGTTTGCAGCAGCTCGGCTACCGGGTGCGCAGCAAGCGCCACGATGGTCATACCACCCTTGCCGCGATGAAGGGCTCGACCGGTCGTCTCGGTTATCTCCTCTCCCACGTCTCCATCGTGGTGATCTGTCTTGGTGGATTGATCGATGGCAACCTGCCGCTGCGCATTGCGGAGTGGAGTGGCGATATTGCCATTGAGACCCGCAGCATGCCGGCCAATCTGGTGCCGGAGAAGAGCGTGCTGCCTCCTGACAACAGTTCATTCCGTGGCGCGGTCTCTATACCCGAGGGTTCCAAAGCCGATTTCATCTTTCTCGCCATGCGCGACGGTTATCTGGTGCAGAAGCTCCCCTTTGCCGTGGAGGTTGTCGACTTCAACATTGAGCATTACTCCACCGGCATGCCGAAGCTGTTCGCGAGCAGGGTGATCATCCACGACGAGGAGCTGAAGGAGCCGCTGGAGGCGACTATCGAAGTGAATCATCCGTTGGTTTACAAGGGCTACGCGATCTACCAGTCGAGCTTTGCCGATGGTGGCTCGAAGATCAATCTGGCTGCCTGGCAACTGGATGCACCGAGTAAAGGCGCTGAGGCCATCAATGGCACCATTGGCGGGGATGTGCCGATGCAGGCTGGTAGCAGCGACTATATGCTCGAACTGGACGACTTCAAGATGTTCAACATCTTCCCTCTGCCGGAGGGTGATCCCAGCGGTAAAAAGAATATGAACTATGGCCCCAGCGTGGTGTTCAAGCTGCGTGCGGCCAACGGCGAGGCGCGTGAGTACGTCAACTATCTGAGTCCGATCCAGTTCGACGGGCGCCCCTTCTTCCTTAGCGGCATGCGCGCCTCCACCGGGGAGGAGTACCGTTTCCTGCACATGCCTGCGGATGACAAGGGTGGAGTCGGCCGCTTTATGCGCTTCCTCGCCAGGGTAAAAGACGAAAAGCGGGTTCATGCTGTGGCGCAACGCCAGGCGACACAGGACCTTGATGCCCCGGCGGGTGATCCGGTCAATAAGCAGTTCACCAGGATGGTCGAAAATCTGGTGCGGGTCTTTGTAGACAAAGGGCTCGATGCCATTGCGGAACAGACCGCGCAGAGTGTGCCGCCAGAGAAGCGTGATGAGGCACTCGCCTCCTACGTCAAATTGCTCCAGATAATCCTCGGTAACATCTATCTGGAGCAGTTGCGGGATGAGGGTATTGATACTCGAGAAGGGATCAGTGAGGCCGAGTCGCTTTTCTTCGACGATGCGCTCAACGCCATCTCAACTCTGGCCCCCTACGGCTCACCATTTTACTTTGAATTCAAGGACTTCAAGCAGGTTGAGGCCTCCGGCTTGCAAATAACCAAGGCGCCCGGTCAGAATATCGTGTACCTTGGCTGCGTAATGTTGATGCTGGGTGTCTTCTTTATGTTCTACATGCACCACCGCCGCCTCTGGTTGCTGGTGACGGAGGATGAAGGAGAGGCAACCGTCCTGCTGGCCGCCACCGGTCATCGTGAACGGGTCAATTTCGACAACGAATTCGACTTCCTGCGCTCGGACCTGAAACGGACTAGCGGCGCAGAGGGCTAAACCACAATTGAGAAAACAGATGTATCAGATCGGGCGAGAGAGCCTGACGAGGAGGAGTAATGTCAGTAAGCGAGAGTGTTATGTATAACCAATTTGACCGGCCACCGCTGCTCAAGCGCCTTGGCCTCTATGACTGGATCTGGGCGGCACTGGTCGTGGCTGCGGCTATCTGGACCTACAGCGCCTACTCCTCCCTGATGGACAGCTTTGAGGCGGGTATCCTGGTCCTCTCGGTTATTGGTCTGGTGATGTTCGGCTGGAGCTGGAAACCGGTGCGTACACTGAGTCTGGTGGTGGCGCTGATTAGTCTGGCGGCCATCGGTCTCTATGGCGACGAGCTGGCCCGCGGTGAGACCAACTTCTTCCTCAAGTTTCTCATCTCCAGCCAGTCGGCGATTATGTGGATGAGCGCCCTGTTCGTGATGGCCACTGCGGCCTACTACTTTGCCCTGGCCGCTGGCTCCGAATTTAGCGGCAAGGTGGGCTCAGCACTCACCTGGTCTGCTTCTTCCATGGGTCTGGTCGGTCTGATGGTGCGTTGGCGCGAATCCTATCTGATGGGTGCGGACATTGGACATATTCCGGTGAGCAACCTCTACGAGGTGTTCATCCTCTTCGCCATCATCACCGCACTGATGTACCTGTTCTACGAACGCCGCTATGAGAACCGTGCCATGGGTGCGTTTGTCCTCACCGTAGTGAGCGGCGCGGTTGCCTTCCTGCTCTGGTATGCCTTTGCCCGTGATGCTCATGAGATTCAGCCGCTGGTACCTGCGCTACAGAGCTACTGGATGAAGATCCATGTGCCGGCCAACTTCGTCGGCTACGGCGCCTTTGCCCTGGCGGCGATGCTGGGTGTTGCCTACCTCTTCATTGAGAAAAGACCGGAAGGGCTGCTGGCGAAGCGTCTGCCTTCTCTCGATCAACTCGACGACATTATGTACAAGGCGATCGCCCTCGGCTTTGCCTTCTTCACCGTAGCCACCGTTCTGGGCGCCATGTGGGCCGCAGAGGCGTGGGGTGGTTACTGGTCCTGGGACCCGAAAGAGACCTGGGCGCTGATCGTCTGGTTGAACTACGCCGCCTGGTTGCACCTGCGTCTGACCAAGGGCTGGCGTGGTACGCCACTGGCATGGTGGGCGGTTGTAGGTCTCTTTGTCACCCTGTTTGCCTTTGTTGGGGTGAATATGTTTCTTTCCGGCCTCCACTCCTACGGTCAACTGTAGAAGCAGCCTCAAAAGGGTCTTCGAACCCGATGCATATAAAAAAGCCCCGCGATGCGGGGCTTTTTTTGCGTTAGTGTTAGCCGCTAGGAACGGTTGCCGCCGTAGACGTAGCGGGAGAAGGCGGCCATATCCTGACTGAGGTGGCGGAACAGCTGATCGAGGCTGACGATGGCGTCTTCCAGCAGGTTCACTGCAATGAACGGGTGCTCCACCCGCAGACGTTGGTACATGACCTTGCTGAGACGAATCAGGCGGGTGGTGTCGCTCATGGCGATAATTCGTACCGAGCGGGGCTGGCTGTCGAAGAAGGACATGGAGCCGATCATGCCACCGGATTTGGCGCGACCTACTTCAACCATGTCGTTGCTTGATTGCTGAAACAGCGCCGCTTCACCCTCGACCACGAAGTAGAGCGCCTCACCCACTTCGCCGATGTCGGCAATGATCTCACTCTTTTTGAACCGAACCTCTTCAGTGAACTCCAACAGGGTCTGAATCTCGCGCGGGGTCATCGCCTCGCAGAGATATTGCTGGTTGAGGAATTCATTCAAATTGATGTGTTTGCCTTCGACCATGTTCAGACTCCTGTAATTGTTATGGCCTTAGCATAATCCACCCATGGCCTGCTGGAAAGGGCGATGGGCAGAGTAGGGACCATCAGTTATAGTAACGAAAACCAAACGGCCGTCGCTGGTGGCTAATAAAGAGATGTGGAGGATGAATATGCGTAAGTTGAGTGCGGTTATTTTTCTGGCAATAGCGGCCTTTGCGCTGAGCGGTGTCAGTAGCGCCGAAGAGTTTAGGGTCAATGAGGACTACACCATGGTCTCGCCGCCGGTCCCTGCTGCCGGAGTCGGGAAAGTGCAGGTGGTGGAGCTGTTCTGGTACGGTTGCCCCCACTGTTTCCATTTTGATCCGATTCTGGATGGCTGGCTTGAAGATAAACCTGCTAATGTTGAGTTTGTACGGCTTCCTGCAATCTTCAACAACCCACGCTGGAAACTGCATGCCCAGGCCTTCTACACCGCAGAGGTGCTGGAGATCATGAACAAATTCCATAAGCCCTTTTTCAATGCGGTACAAAATCAAAATCGAAAGATGGCAACCAAGGAAGAGATTGGCAAATTTTTTGAGCAGCTCGATGTGGATGCCAAAACCTTTGACGACGCCTTCGAATCCTTTGCCGTGCAGACCAAGGTGCGTCGTGCCGCGGATCTGACCCGACAGTACAACATCGATGGTGTGCCAACCATTATCGTTAATGGTAAATACAGGGTTGAGGCAGGACTGGCCAAGAGCTACGAGCGCATGATTAGCATCACGGATGGGTTGATCGCACGCGAAACCAAATAGAAAAGTGGAAGTCACCTCATTGCGCGCGATTCGCGAATTTTGAGGTGGCTTCTAGACTTGCTGAATAAGGTTTGTGCTGGGGGCGAAAATGAAAGCGTCTGAGCTGTTTGTCCGTTGTCTGGAGAACGAAAAAACTCAATACGTCTTCGGCATTCCGGGGGAAGAAAATCTTGATGTAATGGATGCCCTGCTGGATTCCCCCATCCAGTTCGTGTTGACACGGCATGAACAGGGTGCGGCCTTTATGGCCGATGTCTATGGTCGTCTCACCGGACGTGCCGGGGTCTGTCTAGCTACTCTTGGTCCCGGTGCCACCAATCTGATCACCGGCGTCGCCGACGCCAATATGGATCATGCACCAGTTGTGGCTATCGCCGGGCAGGCCGATACCAACCGGTTACATAAGGAGTCGCACCAGGTGCTCGACCTGGAGCAGATGTTTCAGCCGATCACCAAATACTCCTCCCGTCTGCTTACTCCAAATACCATTTCCGAGGTAGTACGCAAGGCGTTCAAACTGGCGCAGACCGAAAAAACCGGCGCCAGTTTCATCGAATTCCCCGAGAACATTGCAGAGATGGAGGTGGATGACCATCCCTTGCCGGTGAAGAATCCAATGTTGCCCGAACCTGCAACCGATCAGATTGAGCGGGCAGCCCGGGCGATCTCCAATGCCAAGGCGCCAATGATCCTGGCAGGCAACGGGGTGATCCGTGCCAAAGCGTGGCAACAACTGGTCGATTTTGCCGAGCGGCTCAATATTCCTGTAGCCAACACCTTTATGGCCAAGGGGGTGATGCCGTTCAAGCACCCACTCTCCCTGGGTAGTGCAGGCCTGCAGGCCAAGGATTTTATTCACTGCGGTTTTGAAGAGGCAGATGTGATCATCTGCATCGGTTACGACCTGGTGGAGTATCACCCCCACCTGTGGCACCCGAGCCGCGACCGGGTCATCATCCATATCGATACCATGCCAGCCGAAGTGGATGGTTACTACACGGTGAAGGTCGGTGTGGTCGGTGACATTAAGCATGCCCTGATACGCATTGGCGAACTGGCAACACCCCATCAGGGTCACCGCATGCGCCCGCTGCGCGAGGCACTGGTGCGCGAGATGAACGCCTGTAGCAAGGATGACGGTTTTCCGATCAAACCGCAGAAGATCATCTGGGACCTGCGTACCGCGATGGAGATGGAGGATGTCGCCATCTGCGATGTGGGTGCACACAAGATGTGGATGGCACGCATGTTCCGCTGCGAGGTGCCCAACACCTGCATTATCTCCAATGGCTTTGCCAGTATGGGTATCGCCCTTCCGGGTGCTATTGCCGCCAAACTGGCGTTGCCCGAGCGCAAGGTGGTGGCGGTGACCGGTGATGCGGGCTTCCTGATGAATGTGCAGGAGCTTGAGACCGCGGTACGGCTCAAGACCCCCATTGTTGTGCTGATCTGGAATGACAGCTGCTACGGCCTGATTAAATGGAAGCAGATGAACCAGTTCGGTCGTCCCTCCAACGTCGATTTCAACAACCCCGATTTCGTCAAACTGGCTGAATCCTTTGGCGCTGTGGGCGTGCGAGTGGAGAGTGCGGCGGAACTGCTACCAACCTTGAGAAAGGCCTTGGAAAGCGATAGCGTTACAGTTATCGACTGCCCGGTCGATTACGGAGAGAACCTTAAGCTCACTGCCAGCTTGGGCGAGATGATCTGTCCGGTCTAAACCACTTTAACGGAATCTCAAATGGATAATGCACAGCCGTCCCCTGTAGGGGGCCAACGTCTGCGACTGCTCAGCTACAACGTCCAGGTTGGGATCAACAGCGTCTATCCACACCACTACATCACCAAGAGCTGGAAACACCTCTTTCCGGCTAAGCGTCGTTTTGAAACCCTCGACAAGATCGCCAAGGTTCTGCACAGCTATGACGTGGTGGGTTTGCAGGAGCTCGACTCAGGCAGCCACCGCACCAACTATGTGGATCTGACCGAATACCTCGCCAATAAAGCCGAATTCCCCTTCTGGTATCACCAGACCAACCGTAACCTGGGAAGAGTTGCCCAGCACGGCAACGGACTGTTAAGTAAATCGCAGCCCAGTGAGATCAGTGAACACAAACTGCCGGGAATGATTCCTGGTCGTGGCGCTTTGATGGTGCGGTATGGCCATGGGGAGGATTCGCTGGTGGTGATTATGCTGCACCTGGCACTGGGTCCACGTGCCCGCACCCGACAGCTCGCCTACGTTACTGAGCTGGTGCGCGAATACTCCCATGTCATTGTAATGGGGGATATGAACTGTCCACCGGATAGTGTGGAGATGCGGCGCTTTTTCCGCGATACCGCCCTGCGTGAGCCGCAGGAGGAGTTTCATACCTTTCCCAGCTGGCGCCCGGATCGCAATATCGATCATATTCTTGTCAGTCCCAGCATTCAGGTGATGCAGTGTAGTGTGCTCACTGATGCCCACTCGGACCATCTGCCGATCGCCATGGAGGTCAGCCTGCCTGAAGGGCTGATGTTGTGATGAACAGCGATAACGAAGAGCTGCAGAACTGGAAGAGCAAATACTTCAATGCACTTGGTGAACTGGAGGCCAAGGAGAAGGTGTGGGCCGAAAGTGAACAGATCCTGCGGACAGGTCTGAGCCGACTGACCCTGGCAGCTGATAGCAGTAATGACGTGCTGAATCGGCAACTGGAACGACTACGTTCTTTACTGCGTGGTGGCAGTAACAACAGTGAACTACGCGATCTGCTCGACTCTATCTCCAACTCGATCCGTCAGCTCGACGAGCAACGAAAAATTGTTAAACACATTCCACGTCCCGGTGAAGTGCTGGAGGAGGCGTTGGGCAAGATCGATTTTCCGCGTGGTATGGGCCATCGCGCCAAGGCGGTGCAGAAGAAACTCCTGATGGCCGCAGATGGCGATCAACAGGTACTGATAAAGGAATTTGTAGATCTCATTGTTGAGGCGCTGCACTGGGTTGAGGGTGACAACGAGGCGGTACCACCTCCAGCTGTATCTGAGAGTAGCCCGGAAAAAGGCCGCCTGTTGGGCAAGCTGTTCTCACGCGAGGAGAAGGTGCAAAAGGCGGAAGTCACAGAGAGCGATAACCTCAATGTGGCACGAAATCTTTTGCAGGAGATGGTCGAAGGATTAATTACACCGGCCGACCGTCGCGAACTGATGCTGCAGCGGATTGAGCGCGGCAGCCAGGAGAATCAGCTCTATGCCTTGGGACGCGAACTGATCAATGCGCTTAAACCGGTACTCAATGATGCGCCAGATCAGATCCAGACGGAGAGCCTCTCTTCCCACGAGATCCTGCTGCGTCTACTCGAACGTATCGATATTCCCGCGCTACTGGCGGAGAAGGTGGTGGCGATAAAAGAGTTGCTGGCTGCTGCCGATGAGGCGCATACCGAACAGGCGATCCGCGCCATCGCTGAACTGATTGGCGAGATGCGCCATCAGGTGCAGGATGAAAAGAGTGAAATCGAAACCTTTCTCAAACAGATGAGTGAGCGCCTACAGGAGATCGATGTCACCTTTCAGCAGAATGTACTGACCCAGCGTGAATCCTTCGACGGGGGCCGCGAGTTAGACAGCGCAGTATCAGAGCAGGTGCAGGGGATTGAGGAGACGGTGACGCTGGCGCAGGATATCCTGTCGCTGAAAGAGGCGCTGCACCAAAAGGTAGATGCGATCCGTAGCCATATGCAGGAGTTTCGCGATGCTGAGAATCAGCGCATAGAAGTGGCGGAGAAGCAGATCGAACAGCTCACCAGTCGTTTACAAAATGCGCATAAGGAGTCGGACAAGCTGCGTCAGCGAATCAAGGAAGAGCGCGACCTGGCGATGATTGATCCACTCACCGGCATACCCAATCGTTTTGCCTATAATGAGAGGTTGGCACAGGAGGTAGCCCGCTGGAAGCGCTATCATAACCCACTGGTATTATCGGTATGGGATGTGGATAACTTCAAACGCATTAACGATAGCTATGGCCACCAGGCCGGTGACAAGGTGCTCACGGTGATCGCCAAGCTGCTTCAATCCAAAGTGCGCGAGACCGATTTTGCCGCGCGTTTTGGCGGCGAAGAGTTTGTTCTGCTGTTGCCGGAGACAGACCTGGAGAAAGCCAGCGTGGTGGTGGAGCACATTCGCAAGGGTGTTGAAGGGTGCGAATTTCACTATCGTGGAAACCCGGTGCCAATCACTATCTCATGCGGTTTGAGCCAGTTTCGAGAGGATGATACCGCGGAGCAGGTATTTGCCCGGGCCGATGCCGCACTGTATAAAGCAAAAGAGAATGGTCGAAATCAGTGCCGCAGCGCCTGAAGACCACACAAGAACGCAACTAATTACAACCACGAAGCGTCTGGATAGGAATGAAGAGAATACTTCTACGTCCCCTATTGCTGCCAAATCCGTTTGAACGTAGCAGTAATGACTACTGGCGGGTCCGCCTGTTTAACACCTATCTGGTGTTGACGCTGCTGGTGTTCGGTTTTTTTGCGGTTTATAACTTCACCGTCGCCAAGTTGTACATGAATGGTGCGGCCGATCTAGTTGGTCTGCTGTTGGGATTTATCACCGTCGTCGAATATCGTTTGAACAAGAATGTGGGGCGCACTTCCTGGTTTGTAGTACTCAATGTGGCCGTGCTGACCTTGGCCATTATCATGATCTCGGCCAAGGACTTTGGCATCCTGATGTGGTCGGTGTTTACCCCGATATTTGCTCTCTTCCTTCTTGGCCTGCGCCGCGGCCTGCAAGCTACCCTGGCTTTCTATACTCTGCTGCTGCTACACCTCTACAGCGTATTGGGCACACAGATCAACTCCCACCTTCTGGTGGAATTTGTTGCGGTATCACTGGCCATGTGTGGGGTGATCTATTTCTATGAGTATCACCGTGAGGTCACCTACGACTTTATCCAGCGTGCTGCATTGGAAGATGCATTAACGGGTCTCTATAACCGTCGCTGGTTCAACAACCGTTTCGAGAGCGAATACCTGCGTGCGCGTCGCGATAACCGACCATTCTATTTCTTCATCATGGATATCGATCGTTTCAAGCTGTACAACGATACCAATGGCCATGACAAGGGTGACGTGGTGTTGCGAAGAGTTTCCGAGGTATTGGCCTACAACATGCGCCGTGGTGGCGATGAAGCATTTCGTCTCGGTGGTGAAGAGTTTGGTGGCATCATTGGCAGTGGGAACCATGATGAAGTGATCGCCCATGTGGAGAAGATCCGCCGTGACATCGAAGCCCTCGAGATCGAGATATCACCGGGCAGCGGTCTGGTGGTGACTGCCAGCTTTGGTCTGTCGGATACCCTGCCCGATGATCGCATTAAAGCTACAGAGGTGTATCGCCTTACAGACCAGGCGCTCTATCGCGCCAAGGAGAATGGGCGCAACCGGGTGGAACTGGAGCAGATTAAACTCGATATCCCTGCAGCATCCAGTCAGGTCTAGCCCGTGAGTGGTGGAGAGAGACACCACCATGACAGCGAAGCAAAGCTCCTCTGGGCGCTGCTATTGGTTAGCGGCTTTATGCTGGTGGAGGTGGTCGGCGGCATCCTCTCTGGTTCACTGGCCCTTCTGGCCGACGCCGGTCACATGCTTACCGATGCCGCTTCACTGGCACTCGCCTGGGGTGCATCCCACATAGGTAAACGTCCCGCTGACGCGCTGCGTACCTATGGTTATCAACGACTTCAGATCCTCGCTGCGCTAATTAACGGTTTGGCATTCATCGCCCTGGTGGTGTGGATTGGTATTGAGGCTATCCAGCGCCTCAATCAACCGGTGCAGGTGATGGGTGGTACGATGCTGGTGGTGGCCACTCTGGGACTGCTGGTCAACATTGTCGTTTTTTTCATCCTGCATCGCGGCCACGACCACGATCTCAATCTGCGTGGCGCGATGATCCACGTACTGGGCGATCTGCTCGGTTCAGTCGCTGCTATCGTTGCTGCCCTGGTGATTCTATGGAGCGGCTGGATGCCCATAGACCCCCTGTTATCGATTCTTGTTGCACTGTTGATCCTGCGTAGTGCCTGGTCTTTGGTCAAACAGTCAGCGCATATTCTGCTCGAAGGTACACCCGAAGATGTCGATGTGGAGCTACTGCGCCGCACTATCACCGAAAGCATCGACGAGGTGGTTGACGTGCACCATGTGCATGTCTGGTCATTGACTCCGGGTCACCCGCTGCTCTCTATGCATGTCAGCGTTGTTAGCGGCCTATGTGCTAGCGATGTGCTTGCGGAGGTGAAAAAGGTGTTGGTGGAGCAGTTCGGGATCGAACACTCTACGGTGCAGATTGAGTCAGAGGGGTGTGTGGATCACTGAGGAGTCAATCTATGGAACGGCGTATCGACCATTCTGTTTGACCGGGACGAGTCTCCCCATATAGATAAGGCCCCTCAGAGAGGGGCCTTATCTATATGGCGCGCCCGACAGGATTCGAACCTGTGACCTTCGGTGTCGGAGACCGAAATTCTATCCAGCTGAACTACGGGCGCGTGAGGGGCACAAGGATACCGGGCAATCCCGGCGGCGTCTAGAAGCCCTTCCTGAGACCCTGTTCCCATAGTGCTGTTGTGGAATTTACCCGATGCAGAACTTAAGGATATACTTATCCGCACCAGCGCCACTCTAGCCATTGGTTGACCCCCGCGAAGCAGGTAATACCGCTTCGACGACTGAGGTGAAGAAGGGTGCGCGAGGTTTTTCTCATTTATTCAGGAGTTCACTGTGGAAAAAATCGAATCCCGTACTGGCATGCGCGTGTTGATTGCGCTTATTGCCTCAGCTTTTTTACTTGGCCTGACAGGATGTTCCGGCAACGACGCCGAGACCATGAGCGCGGCCGAGATCGACAAAATAATCGCCCCGGTGGGGCAGCTAAATACCGGCGCCCCCATCACCATGTCGGCAGCAGCACCTGCTGATTCCTCTGCTTCAACCCCAGCACCAACGGAAACTCCGGCAGCGACACCGGCAACTCCAGCAACACCGGCTCCCGTTGCTGCGGCTCGTAGCGGCAAGCAGGTCTATGACACCAGCTGCTTTGCCTGCCATGCCATCGGCGCAGCCGGTGCACCAAAGTTTGGTGACAAGGCCGCCTGGGCACCGCGTATTGCGCAGGGTATGGATACACTGGTTACCCACGCTCTTAATGGCTTCCAGGGAAAAACCGGCGTGATGCCACCCCGAGGTACCTGCGCCAATTGCTCCGATGACGAGATGAAGGCAGCGATTGAGTATATGGTGGAAAACGCCAAGTAGGATGATGTATCGCAAGATAATAAAAAAAGGCAGCGCAAGCTGCCTTTTTTATTGTTAACCCGTTAACCGATCAGGCGTAGGTATCGACCGTACCTTCCTGTTGTGGTTGATTGTTATCGGTGCGTGGTTGAGGCTGATCATTACTGCCCTCTTTGGCACCTTCTACCGGATTTTCACTCTCGGCGGCGTTACGCTCCTCGCTCTTCAGCTGCTGCTGGGTCTGCGGATAGAGAGGCGCGAGTCCGGACTGCGCGATTGACTGGTTGTTGACGTCCATTGGCTTATCTCCCCGTTTTCGGGATTATCTTGCCTGAAATTCTAGCAGAAGATCGTTGTTGCGGCCTATTCCCAAGAGGGTATGGATTGCTACTAGTCAACAATTGCACTTTCTACAGCACTTGTGAGGTAAGTGAGTGCTTACAGTTAATCGCGTTACTTCTGGCAATGGGGGCAGTAATAGCTGGCTCGTTGCCCCAGAATCACCTGTCTTACAGGCAGTCCACAACCGGGGCAGGGCTCCCCTTCTCGGCCATAGACCTTGAGTTGCTGTGCGAAGTAGCCAGGCTTGCCGTCGCCACCGACGAAGTCACGCAGGGTAGTGCCACCCTGTTTGATTGCCTCTGCCAGCACCTTTTTGATCATATCGACCAGTCGGGCAAATCGCTCACGGCTGATCTTTCCTGCAGCGGTTTTTGGATTGATTCCGGCGAGGTAGAGCGACTCACTGGCGTAGATGTTACCGACACCGACGACGATCTTGCCGTCCATGATGAACTGTTTGATCGTACCCTTGCGCCCACGGGAGCGCTGGAATAGATAATCGGTATCAAAGCCTTTGTCTAACGGTTCTGGACCGAGTGATTTGAGCAGTTCGTGCTTGTCGGGTTGGTCAGTGGTCCAGAGTACTGCACCAAAGCGACGTGGGTCGGTAAGACGTAGTGCGTTACCTGAATCGAAAACGAGATCAAAGTGATCATGTTTGCCGTGTGTTGTACTGGCCTTGATGATGCGTAGACTGCCGGACATACCCAGGTGCAGAATCAGTGTCCCATGATCAAAACGCAGCAGCAGATATTTGGCGCGCCGTTCAACGGCATTAATCGCATGACCAACGAGTCTATTTTTTAGTCCACGCGGTATTGGCCAGCGTAGCTTTGATTGACGAATGATGACATCACAAACAGAGTGTTTGAGGACATGCGGGGCAATACCGCGGCGGGTGGTTTCGACTTCAGGCAGTTCAGGCATGAATAATTATCCGTGAGTCACGGAAAACACGGAAAGTGAGTTCACGGTTTTTCTGTGGATTCCGCGGATCCGTTTTTATCCTGTTTGTTTGGCAGGCTGAGGAGTTTGTCGGCCAGTTCAGCAGGGAAGTGGTACTCGATACCGAGTTCTGGTCGAGCCAGAACTAAATCCGGGGCGCGTGCAGTGAGGAGGAACTGCACCGGCTGTTCTTTATCTTTAAACTGAACAGTGATTTTCTCCCCCTTCTTTCCATCGTAGACCTTGACTGAGGTGGCGGCGGCAAACTTCCAGGCGTCGAGCAACGCGGTGATATTGTCAGCGCTACCGGTCTCCAGTTTGGGTTCAAGTTGCCAGCGATTCTCCTGCCATTGCAGTTTCAAATTGGGAAGCGTTAGTGCGCTGATGCTGTCCTTCTCAGGCAGCGGTATCATGCTGACGAAGGTGGGCCAACTACTGATCATGAAGTAGTAGAGGTTGTCGGTGATCAGATGTACCTGATTATCGAGCAGTACGTAGCGGCGCTGGTCTAGCGGCGTTGCAGCACCGAAGGTAAGTTTTACCGTGTCGTTGAGGATCAACTCTGCCTTGGCTTTATCCAGTTTGTAACCGGCCAGTTTTGCCGACTCGGCGGCAAAGCGGTTCAGGCTTTTACTTTCGGTGATCCGTAGCAATGAGTCGATGCGGAAACTACTGGCTGCGATCTTGATCGGTTGCAGTAGCAGCCATTTGCCGTCGTCGCCTTTTGCCAGCTCCACTGTCTCCTGGCCGTCGCGTTTGATCACGATGTGTTTTACATCCTCACGTTTAAGCGAGAGGAGCAAGGGCGCCTCGGGCGGTTTCTCAATGCCCGGCTCATAGATGGTCAACAGCACAAGAATGCCGATGATAAGTAACAGTGCCAGATTGACGAGCGTTGTTTTTTTCATGACGAGTATTTATCTTTTCCGCCGCTTCCACCAGATAGCAAATCCGCTACCTAATAGCAGTCCCGGCAGCAGTAACAGGAAGCCAGCGCCGATGAATAGCGACAGCATCGGGGTGATGGTGAGCTGGGTGTCCGGTGCGGCTCGCGGCGGGATCTTGATGAAGCTGTCGTCGTTGCTCAGCCAGTTAAGCAGACGTGAGCCCAGTTCCTGATTGGCACCATTACCAATGAAGCTGTTGGCGAGAAAGTCACCGTCGCCGATCACTGCGACGCGCTGTTCATGTTTAGCTTCACTCTCGCCTTGATCGCGGCTGAGCAACATCCCGATGGTTAATGGGCCGGGAATATCTTTCCCTTCATCGAAAGAGACACTGCCCTGCATGGTTCCGGTTTCCGACCAACTACGGCCGAGGCTACGTAGTAGTGGTGTGGTTTGCCAATGGTCACTAACGGTGTTGATGGCGTGCGCCTCAGGGAACAGGGTCAGTGTGGTCAGTTCATCGGTAACGGGATGGCGTGGATATTCGGCCACCACAATGAAAGTGGCGTTTTTGATTCCCAGCATCTGCCCGGTGGGATCAACCAGGGTGCCAGGGACGAAGCCGATGCCCAGTTGTGCTGCCAGTGGTTGTAGTCCGTCTTTATCAGCGGGTTCGCTGAGCCAGAGCAGGTTACCACCTCGTTTTACATACTCCTGAACCTGTTTCACTTCGCCTGGAAGCAGGGAGACCTGTGGGCTGGCGATGACCAGCACTGCAGTCTCTTCTGGGATGGTGGGTGTGGTGGTTAGATTGAGGCTCTCCATCTGAAAGCCCTTGGCGATCATCAGTTTGCCCCACTCCCCCACATCGAAATTGGCCTGACCGTCAAAGCGTCGTTCACCGTGACCAGTAAGAAACAGTACCTTACGCGCACCGCTGCGTAGCAGTCTTTGCAGCGCATTGGTCAGTGACTGTTCGCCGATACGTTTGAGATTTTCACCCCGTCCAGCGTATTCAACGCGCAATTCGCCATCCGCGGTGATACCCAGTTGGCGTACCTGATCCGGGTGCTGATCGGGATCGATGTAATTGAGAGCAATGTCTGGCTTGATGCGCTGATAACGACTGATCAGCTCCCGGGTGCGTTTGCGTAGACCGGAGAGATCATCCTCACGACTAAAGGAGGTGAGGGTTACCGGACCATCCAGTGTTTGCAGTACCGTCAGCGAAGCCTCGGAGAGGGTATGACGTCCGCTGGCGGTCCAGTCTGACTGGAAATGGTACCGGGTGCTTAGCCAGGCGAGCATGCCGATCACGATGAGGAAAAGGATCACGAAGGTCGCGCTTTCAATGCGTAGTTTGCGGTGGATCTGTTTGCTGATCTGCATGGTCGCCTCCTTACAGCCGTTCCGCGTCGAGGCGGCGGATGCTGAGTGTGAGGAATGCGCCGATAAACAGCAGGTAGTAGATCACATCACTACTGTCGAACAGCCCCTTGAGCAGTGCCGTGTAGTGACTCTGCAACGAGAGATAGGTGAGGACCGAGCCTTCGCCCATGCTCTGTCCGGTCCAGTTGATGATCCAGAGCAGAAGTAACAGGCCGAAGGTGCTGATCGCCGCCACTGTCGGTTGTGCAGTGAGGGTCGACATGAACAGCCCTGCGGCAGCGAAGGCCGCCAACATCAAACCAATACCAAGCAGGTTGGAGGCGAGCAGGCCGAAGTCGAGGGTGCCGAGACTGAGTAGTGATAGCGGCATCAGGGTCACCAGTCCGAGCATGATGCCGAGGAAGCCGAGCAGGCCGAGGTATTTACCGAGCACGATCTCGCTCATTGAGAGCGGAGCGGAGAAGAGTAATGGCAAGGTACGACCTCGACGCTCTTCGCTGATGCTGCGCATGGTCAGCAATGGAATCACCAGTAACAGGATGATGGTGGCGCTGGAGAACATCGGCGCGACGATAATCTCTGTAGCGCCAGGTGGATTCTCCATCATCGCGATCTGTGACTGATAGGAGACATAGACGTCGAGCTGACCGAGGAACATAAAGGCGAGAATGATCTGCACCACGGCGAGGATCGACCAGGCGAGCGGTGAGAGAAACAGGCTACGCAGTTCGCGTGCGGCGATGGTGGCGATCATGCGGCGGCCTCCTCTGTCTCTTTTTCTTCGGTGGTGATGTTGACGAACACATCCTCCAGCGAGAGACGCTCCGGGGTCAGTTCATAGAGTCCCCAGCCTTCACTCGCGGCTTTCTCCGCCAACGCTTCGGCGGGACTGCTTTCCGGTGTGTGGTTGATTCGAAGACGACCGTCATCAAGGATTGTCACTGCCTGCACCCCGGCGATCTGTTGCAAAGCGGAGGCCTCCGGGGCGCGGCGCAGTCCTACCAGCAGGCTGGAGCTCTGCATCCGCTGGCTCAGCCCTTCGATGGAGTCGCTCAGTACCAGTTGTCCCTTGTTGATGATCTGTACTCGGTCGCAGGTGGCCTGTACCTCAGGGAGAATGTGAGTGGAGAGGATGACACTGTGTTCACCACCCAGCTCGCGGATCAGTTTGCGGATTTCGCGGATCTGGATCGGGTCGAGGCCAACGGTGGGCTCGTCGAGGATCACCACCTCGGGTGAGTGGATGATCGCCTGAGCAATGCCGACCCGCTGTTGATAACCCTTGGAGAGGTTGTTGATCAGACGCTGGCCCACTTCGGTGAGACCGCAGCGCTCCTTGGCGTAGTTAACCGCGGCGGCCTGCTTGTCGCGGGGAATACGGTTGAGCCGGGCGCAGAACTGCAGAAATTCGTCGACACTCAGTTCGCGGTAGAGGGGCGGTTGCTCCGGCAGGAAGCCGAGGGCCTGTTTCGCCTCTTTCGGATTTTCCAGAATATCGATGCCGTTGATGCGGATGCTGCCGGTGGTGGGAGCGAGGTTGCCGGTGAGCATCTGCATGGTGGTCGATTTGCCGGCGCCGTTGGGGCCGAGGAAACCGAGTACTTCACCGCGGTGGACCTCGAAGCTGACATCATTCACCGCCAGGTTGTCGCCGTAACGACGTGAGAGGTGTTCAACTTGGATCAAACTGTTGTTTTCCATGACATCCAGTATCGTTTGCGTTGTAGGAGTGTGACACAAAGGCATGTCGCCGTTGAGTCCGGTATCATACTGCTCGGAACATGATATAGAAAAACAGCCTATGGGAGTGGGGACCGGGTCGAAAAGTTCCGTGACCACTCCCCGTTAGAGTGGAGCCGAGATGCTGCTGGGTGTCGACACCGGAGGAACCTTTACCGACTTCGTCCTCTACGACGGCGAGCGACTGCGTGTGCACAAGGTACTCTCTACCCCCGATGCGCCGGAGCGGGCGATCCTGCAGGGTGTTCAGGAACTGGGGATCGCAGGCCCGTTATTGCAGCAGTTGCGTATGGTGCACGGCTCCACCGTAGCGACCAACGCAGTGCTCGAAGGCAAGGGCGTGCGCACTCTATTCATTACCAACCATGGTCTTGGTGACATGCTCAGCCTCGGTCGCCAGGCGCGGGCGGAACTCTATAATCTGCAACCGCAGCCGATCGACCCGCCAGTACCGCAGGCGCTATGTCTCGAAACCGGTGGGCGTCTCGGTGCCGATGGCGGCGTGGTGGAGCCGTTGAGTGAAGAAGAGCTTGCCGAGCTGCGGCAACGTATCGTTGAACTCCAGCCCCGAGCGGTCGCGATCAATCTGCTCTTCTCCTTCCTTGATGATCGTTTTGAAAAGGCGATCGAGGCGGTTATCCCTGAGGATATCTTTGTCTCCCGTTCATCCGCAGTGCTCCCTGAATACCGTGAATATGAGCGCGGTGTCGCTACCTGGCTCAACGCCTGGGTCGGACCGCTGGTGGAAGGCTATTTAAATCGGCTGGAGGGGGGATTGCCCGGTGCGGCGATCTCGGTGATGCAGAGTTCCGGTAATACCATCGCCGCCAATCTGGCGGGCAAGCAGGCGGTGCAAATGCTCCTCTCTGGCCCCGCCGGGGGACTCGCCGCGGCGCGCCG
>JBNKQR010000050.1:0-21531 GCA_050295975.1 Thiohalomonadaceae bacterium | reverse complement strand
CAGCATCTCTGCGGTGAGCGCAAACTTCGCCGCATCGCCAGTAAAACCGGGGGCAAACACCGTTACCAGTGGATAGGCCGCGACCATCGCCAGCAGGGTCAACAGCAGCAACACAATGCCGAGGGTGCCACTTACGTGGGCTACCAGTAGCCGCACCTCAGCCTTGCTGCGCTGGGTTTTGTACTCGGTGAGCACCGGCACGAAGGCCTGGGAGAAGGCCCCTTCGGCGAACAGGCGACGCAGGAAATTGGGGATTTTGAAGGCAACAAAGAAGGCGTCGGTGGCGGCACCGGCACCAAACAGGTTGGCGAAAACCATATCGCGAACGAAGCCGAGCACCCGTGACACCATGGTCAGGCCACTAAACACCGCTGTAGAGCGCAATAAACCACCCATAATTGCTTGCCTGGACTCCCGCATAAAAGAGGCATCATAACGTGCCGCCGCGGTGCCGTCATGACGTGTTTGGCTTAAATGACATCATGCCGGCAGCATTGACATCCGTAGAGGAAAACGGCATCATGTGCGGCCTTGAATTCAAGCGATACTTTTTCGGGAGCAAAACCTTGGCAAACTCAGCTCAAGCCAAAAAACGTGCAAAGCAGGCCGAAGTTCGCCGCCAGCACAACACCTCAGCCCGCGCTACCATGCGTACCGCGATGAAGAAAGTTATCAAAGCTATCTCCGACGGTGATAAGTCCGCCGCCGAGGAAGCCTATAAAGCCGCCGTGCCGATGATCGACAAGACCTGCGGTAAAGGCCTGATGGCGAAAAACACTGCCGCTCGCTACAAGAGCCGCCTGAACGCACGCGTTCGCGCCATCGCCTGAGCGCACTAAGCCGTTCAATACGAAAAGGGCCAGTCAAATGACTGGCCCTTTTCTTTTCTGACTTTCTTGTTTGTTAACTCAGAACCAGATTGTCTCGGTGTATCAACTCCGGCTCATCCACATAGCCCAGTAGCTCTTCGATACGCTTGCTCGGCTGCCCCTGGATTTTACGGGCCTCTTCGACGCTATAGTTACTCAGACCCCGGGCGATCTCATTGCCCTGCTCGTCGATACAGGCAACCATCTCACCGCGCTCGAAATCACCGCTCACGCCCTTCACCCCCACCGGCAGCAGGCTCTTGCCCGACTCGCGCAGCACCTTCACCGCACCAGCGTCGAGAAGCAATTGGCCACGCAGTTGCAGATGCCCCGCCAGCCACTGTTTACGTGCCAGTAGCGGTTCATTGTCGGGCAGGAACAGGGTGCCGATCTGTTCCCCATCGGCGACCCGCAGCAGGCTGTTCTCCACGCGACCCGCGGCAATCACCGTAGCGGAACCGGAACGGGCGGCGAGTCGCGCCGCTTTCACCTTGGTCAACATACCGCCACGCCCCAGCGCACCGCCCTCACCATCGGCCATCGCCACCAGTTCCGGGGCGCTAACCGAGGTTTCGTGGATCAGTTTGGCATCGGCGTGGAGGCGTGGATTCTTGTCACACAGCCCCTCCTGATCGGTCAGTATCACCAGCATCTCCGCCTCAATCAGATTCGCCACCAGCGCCGCCAGGGTGTCGTTGTCACCGAAGCGGATCTCGTCGGTCACCACCGTGTCGTTTTCATTGACCACCGGCACCACCCCCAGTGAGAGCAAACTCCGCAGGGCGCTACGGGCATTGAGGTAACGGTGGCGATTGGAGAGGTCGTCGTGGGTCAGCAGCACCTGGGCGGTGTGGAGACCGAAACGCTGAAAGTTGGATTCGTAGGTTTGCACCAGGCCCATCTGGCCCACGGCAGCGGCCGCCTGGAGTTCGTGCAGGGCGCTGGGGCGTTTGCTCCAGCCGAGACGACTCATCCCCTCGGCCACCGCACCGGAGGAGACCAGCACCAGCTCGATGCCGCGCTGTCGTAGCGCCGCGAGCTGTTCGACCCAGTTGGCGATGCCGTCATGGTTCAGACCGCGACCGTCGTTGGTCAGCAGGGCACTGCCGATCTTCACCACCCAGCGTCTGGTCGTCTTGATCTCTGCTCTGTTTTTCATCTGTGAAAAATACCCGATTCGCCCCTGCGGCGGAAGCGGTTACGCCTCTCTGGCGCTCTCCTCTCGCTGCAGTTCCATGTGCTTCATAATTTCCTGTGTCAGACGCTGAGTGCCTTCGCTCGCCAAAGCGGCGGTGCGGAACACAGGCCCCTGCCAGTCGAGCCGCTTGACGATATCGTCGCAGATCGCGTCGCGCTCATCCTCCGGCAGCAGATCGACCTTATTCAGTACCAACCAGCGCTCTCGCTGTACCAGTTCGTCGCTGAACTTGGCCAACTCACGCTCGATGATCCGTACCGACTCCACCGGATCACTACCATCAAAGGGCGCCACGTCCACCAGATGTAGCAACAGCAGGGTGCGTGAGACGTGTTTGAGAAACTGAATCCCCAGCCCGGCACCCTCAGCCGCCCCTTCGATCAAGCCCGGAATGTCGGCGATGACGAAGCTGCGGTGTGACTCGATACTCACCACCCCCAGGTTGGGATAGAGGGTGGTAAAGGGGTAATCGGCCACCTTCGGCTTGGCAGAAGAGACCGAACGAATCAGGGTCGATTTGCCTGCGTTGGGCAGACCCAGCAGACCGACATCGGCCAGCACTCGCAACTCCAGATGGAGCCGCCGCTCTTCGCCCGGGGAACCATTGGTGTGCTGGCGCGGGGCGCGGTTGGTGCTGCTCTTGTAGCGGGTATTACCCAGACCGTGGAAACCGCCCTGGGCGATCTTGATCCGTTCACCTACCCGAGTAAGGTCAGCCAGGGTCTCATTGGTATCCATATCATAGATAACGGTACCGACAGGCAGCGGGATCTCGAGGTCATCCCCCCCCTTGCCGGTCATATTGCGGCCCATACCCGCCTGCCCGTTCTCGGCGCGGAATTCGCGTTTGAAGCGCAGGTCGATCAGGGTATTGAGGTTGTCGTCGGCGACCACATAGACACTGCCACCATCACCACCATCACCACCATCGGGGCCACCGAAGGGAATGTATTTCTCGCGACGAAAACTGACGCAACCATTACCGCCCTTGCCTGCCGCTACTCTTATGTCCGCTTCGTCTACGAATTTCATCTGCTCTCACCATTGGGCATAGATTGCCCCAAACGAAAAAACCCCGCCTACGGGACGGGGTTTTTACTGTGCTACTGTGTCCGCGCTTACTCGGCGATAATGCTCACGTATTTGCGGTTTTTCGGGCCTTTGACCTCGAAAAGCACCTTGCCGTCCGCCTTGGCGAACAGGGTGTGGTCGTGACCGCAACCGACGTTGTTGCCGGGGTGGAACTTGGTACCGCGCTGACGCACGATGATGTTACCGGCGGTAACGGTTTCTCCACCGAAGCGCTTGACGCCAAGACGCTTGGAGATCGAGTCGCGGCCGTTGCGTGTACTACCGCCTGCTTTTTTATGTGCCATTTCTATCTACTCCCGAATTACGCGCTGATGCCGGTGATTTGCAGCTCAGTGTAGTACTGGCGATGGCCCTGGCGCTTCATGTGATGTTTGCGGCGACGGAACTTGATGATGGTGACTTTGTCGTCACGACCATGGCTCTTAACAGTCGCCTGCACTTTACCACCCGCTACGAGAGGGGTGCCGATTTTGATGTCGTCGCCATTGGCAACCATCAGCACGTCTGAAAGATCGATATTCGCGCCAACTTCGGCCTCGAGCTTCTCTACTTTAAGGGTCTGGCCCTCGATCACACGATACTGTTTGCCACCGGTCTTGATTACCGCGTACATTTGCCGCTTCTCCAAAAAACTTGAACAGGGTTGCCCCATCGAAAGACCGGCAATTCTAGCGCCTGTCCCTGCCAAGGTCAAACACCGATTACGCCTTTTTTACCCCTCCCCGTCCCGTTACCGTGCTTGACACAACCGGCCCAGATACCTAGCATTTCGTCTCTTTTCGCGCAGACACTATAAATAGATGGAAATTCAGGAAGTTTATGAGTTGATCGACGCCGACAGGCAGGCGGTCGACGCGCTGATCAAACAGCGGCTCCACTCGGAAGTGGTGCTGATAAACCAGATCGGCCACTACATCATCAACAGCGGTGGCAAACGTCTGCGCCCGGTGCTGCTGCTGTTGACCGCCCGCGCCTTCGGCTATCAGGGCACCGACCACCACGAACTGGCTGCAGTGGTCGAATTCATCCACACCGCCACCCTGCTCCACGACGATGTGGTCGACGGCTCAGACCTGCGTAGAGGCAAAGAGACCGCCAATAACGTCTGGGGCAACGAGGCCAGCGTGCTAGTGGGCGACTTCCTCTACTCCCGCGCCTTTCAAATGATGGTCAACGTCAACAACATGCGGGTGATGGAGATCCTCTCGGAAACCACCAACACCATCGCCGAGGGCGAGGTGAAGCAGCTGCTTAACGTCCATAACGCCGATCTCGACGAAGAGGGGTACCTCGACGTAATTCGCAGCAAGACCGCCAAGCTGTTCGAATCCTCCTCCCAGCTCGGTGCCGTGCTGACCGGCCGAAGTGCCGAGGAGGAGCGTGCTATGGCCGACTACGGCATGTATCTGGGCACCGCCTTCCAGCTTATCGACGACGCACTGGATTACTCCTCCAGCAGCGACGACCTGGGCAAAAATATCGGCGACGACCTGGCCGAGGGCAAACCCACCCTGCCGCTGATCCACGTGATCAATAACGGCACCCCAGAACAGGCAGCACTGGTTCGCGAAGCCCTTGAACAGGGCGGTCTAGAGCGCATTGCAGAGATCAGCGCGGCCATTGAATCGACTGGCGCTATCGCTTACACTTCGCGCTCTGCGCAAAACGAGGCCGACAAGGCCATCGCGGCATTGGCAGTTCTGGAGGATTCTCCCTACAAGGAAGCCCTCACCACACTGGCCAACTTCGCCGTTCAGCGCGATCATTAGCAGTATCATTTCGGGGTGTAGCTCAGCCTGGTAGAGCACTGTCTTCGGGAGGCAGGGGCCGGAGGTTCGAATCCTCTCACCCCGACCAACAAACTTTCCCGACCTTTATTCGCTTTGTTACAGCATGGCGATTTCTGGTTACAAAAAAGCGCTGTTTAAAACAGCGCTTTTTTATGTCTCGCAACAAATCCTCTGATACTGAGGAATAAAAAAACCGGCCAAGAGGCCGGTTTTTTATTCATCGTTAGCGACCTCCCTGTCGCCACTCAAATCGTCCCTTTACGGCACCAGGGTTATCACATTAGAGAAGGGCGAGCCTCCCATGTTATTGATAGCCTGCACCCGGAACAGATAGGTCGTACCCGTACGGAGTCCGCGACCACGGCGACCCGTGTCGGTGTAGGTACCCGCGGTGCCGTTGACCGGTACGTTACCCACACTGGCCCATGTAATGCCGTTGTCCTGGCTGCGCTCAATCGACACAGAGGCCGCGTTGAGGTCCACATTGGTCCAGTTCAATACCGCCGCAGGCGCACCACGTCGTGCTAGCGGTTGAATGGTACCAGTCAGTCCAGTAGGAGCTGCCGGAGCGATAATCTCAAGCGTGGCGATGTTGGACGGGGCGGACTGGATAGTCACACCATTTGCCAAACGAACCGCACGCACCTGGTATGAGTAGGTGTTACCCGCCGTGACAGTCTTGTCTTTGAAGCTGGTCTTACGGGTGCCGTCCCTGGTACCGAACGCGCTGAATGGACTGCCATTGACAGAGCGCTCAATTACAAAGCCAGTGGCGTTGCTATTGGGCGAATAGTTCCACCTCACACGAATCTCTGTCGCCGAACGAAGGGTAGCCGTGGTGCCCGTCGGTGCCGCGACCACAACCGCGCTGTTTGGCGTGGTGAGGGTAACCGTGTTAGAGGTCGCCGTACCGCCACCATTGATTGCCATCACCCTATAGCTATAGGTGGTGGTTGCAGAGATGCTAACGTCGGTATAGCTCGCCGCACCGGTACCCGGATTGGCCGGCAGGGTGCCGGTAATCGCAGCCCATGGACCGTTGTTGGTGGAACGCTCAACCACGAAACCCTGCTCATTGTCGGCATTGTCGAACCAGTCCAACACTACTGCCATCTGACCTGCTGGTATGCTGGCAGCCAGCCCAGTCGGTGCAGCCGGGGGCTGCGGTGACGGTGTAGTGACGCCTACCGGAGCCGAGGTATACAGCGTCACACCGTTCGTTCCTACTGCGAGGACATGGTAGAAGTAGGTGGTGTTCGGCAGTACCCCGGTGTCGCTATAGGCGCTATCGGCAGGAGCTACTACCCCCAACGGTGCCCAGGGGCCATTGACCATAGTGCTACGCTCAACTCGGTAGCTACCAACAGTCCCGACAGGGAAGGTGGAGTTCCAGCTCACGTCGACCTGGAATTCATTCACTGCAGTAGCGGAGGCACTGAGCGTACCTGCGGGCACACAGGCCTGTACCGGAGCCGGTGCGTTCCAGGTGGAGAAGGAACCACTGGCCGCAATGGCACGTACCTGATAGTTGTAACACATCCCCGGCACCACAGTGGTGTCAGTCCAGTTATTCCCACCAAAGCCCATTGGACCACCGGTCTGAGTCGGGGTCGTGAAGCTAGCCTCAGGCACAAGGGAAGTGGTCGGTGCATTGAAGCGCCAGATTTCAAACTGGACTTCGTTATCCGCCATGTCGTACCAGGTAAGGTCGACGCTGGTCGGGTGTATGGCCAACAGTTGCAGACTACGAGGTGACTGCGGAGCGTCGTTCGGCGTCATGTAGTCATAGGGCAGTGACATGATGCTGCCTTTACCGTTAAACGCCTCAACCTTGAAGCCGAAGGTCTTGCCCGCTTTCATTGCAGTGTTGGTCAGTGACGTGGTGTTCTTATCCGTCACCGCCAGGCGATCCCAGTCGGCAGTCGCATCGCTCACACCGTAACGAACCCATAGCACATAGCCATCAGCCTCTGGCACTTCGGTCCAGCTGATAACCGTGGTGAACGGCTCGCTGAGCAGAACCCCGTTGGCAGGATTGGAGTAGGTGTATGGCATGGCAGTGACAACCGGCATGGTGGTCGGAACCACGGCAGTGGTGTCGTCACGATCCACCATGAAGGGTTCGCCCTTACCGGCTTTCCACCAGGCGGCGTAGGCGATACCACCCCAGTTGTCGCGCAGCGGGTTGCCATCCATATCCGTCATGCCGGCCAGGCCGATCACGTCGCTGAGATAGGTGGGGTTCATCGGATAGTTGGGGTCGAGGATATTCGGCGGACCCTCCGGACGAAGTGTGGAGGTATCCTGATTTTTCAGGTGCTCCATAAATTCGCGGGAGTGGGTCTGCCAGTAAGCCTCGGCCGATGCTGTCAGGACTGCACCCGGTGCCGCGGCGAAGCGGTAGGTGACTTCATCCCAGTTCTGACCATCTGGATAACGCTGATTGGTGATCGCCCCGGTTACTGGATCAATCACTGCATCTTCAATCGGCATCATAGTGGCCGGATCGTAATTCCAGAATTTCACCCCGGAAGTACGGTAGTCGGCGTAGGTGAAGCCAGCCGGCGGGATCCGGTTGCCGAACAGGATCTTGTCATTAATCAGGCTTGAGGAGGGTGTACAAGTGACAGCGTCACAGCTGCCGGTGACACGCTCGTAGACCATGACCGCGTTGTTCGCCGGATCGGTGGCGTCGATAACGTTAGTCAGCGAACGGTTAAAGCCTACCTGATTGGCGTCGTCATACAGTCTGGCCTGGTCTGGGTCGTAATAGCCCGACTCATAGACCATGTTGATCCCGTCACTGACCCGTACTGAAAGCCAGAAACGACGACCATCCGGGTAGCCGGAAGGGATACGGTGGCCGGTTTTGTTGGTCACCTTCACTTTCATTTCATAGATGTTGTTGCCGTTGGCATCGACCAGTGGCAAACCGTTGACGTCTGTCACAACGGTCGGCTCCTGACTGATACCAAGCTCCAGACCATCGCGCAGGGTGATCTCGGTGTTGCGCTGGGCACGATCGTACATGGAGTCACGATTGGAGAGCATGCCGGGGAAGATCCGTGGATCGTTACCGGTAGGCTGACCGATAACTTCCAGATCCACTTCCGGATAGAGCAGCTTCATCATCATCGGCAGATCACGGTTGGCACCGGTCAGCTTGTGCATGACAGTGCCGCCTTCTGGATTGCGATCCTTACCATAAGGGAAGCCGCCAACCAGCAGTGGGTCTGCGTTATAGGCACCCACATCATCGTCTGCATACTCATGCTTGATCTTCGGCATGTGGCAGTCCTGGCAACGCTCCTTACCCTGTGGCCGATTGGCCTTGCGAATCGGGTCATAACCGACGTGGGTATCCTGAGAGAAGCTACTGAACTTCCACTCGGTATAGGTGCGCTGTTCCGGCATACCGTGGTTCAGTACCGGCACGGTCAGGTCATGACAGGAACCGCACATCTCAGAGGTGGTAATGAAGTCGTTGCCGCCGGGCATACGACCACCAGCCATATTGACACCGGGGCCATCAGGCAGGATAGGCAACAGACCGGTAGTGGTCGCAGAGGTGCGACGACCGCCAGCACCAATGGTTGGGTGCTCGATTGAGACGGCCTGGGCCATATAGTCCATCATGCCGGTTGTTGGATCGATGGGCGGACCGACGGGGGCTTCGAACATCGGCGGAATAGAGCCGTCCAGGTTATACACAATGTACTGACCCACGGAGTTGGTGGCCGGCATATTGGCAGGTACCGGATTCCTCGGTCCCGTCCAGTTCGGCGGATAGACCGCGTAGATCTGGCCGGTGTAGGAGGTACCTTCCAAAGGCAGGTCGCTGAAGTAGGCATCAGAGATACCAGAGCGCGGACCCACGTAGGTCATACCATCCAGGAACTGCAGGGCAGTATCACCGTAAGGGTTGCCCGGAGCGATGGTCGGGTCACCCGCTTGATCGACAAAAGGACCGCCATCGTGCTGCCAGCCGAAGATCCCGGCGATCATGTTCCACACAGAGTCGTTTGGATCCAGGTCGGGGCGCTTAAAGGTGACGTTACCCACGGCGCGGTGACAGGTCTCACACATAACACCTTCGTCGTCGGTAGAGGCGACGATGCTGTGCATCATGTTACGACCAGACGGGTCACCCGCCATGGTCGGATCGAAGCGACCGGAGTACCAACCATTGGGGCTGTGGCAACGGAAACACATATTACCCGCGCCATCTTCCCCGGTAAGTGCAGCCAGGGTGTTGTTAACGATGATCTGGTTGGCACGGAAGATCGGGTCACGCGCCGCGCTGGCCATGTTGCCGCCACCCCAGTTACCCATGTGGGCAACCTGCTGGTCGACACTACCGCCGTGGCAAGCGCCACAGGTAACGGTAAATTCAAAACTGTTGAAGGGTGCAGGGAAGGTCAGGTTAGCCATCTCCTGCTGTTGAGTGCCAGGATTTGGCACAGCACCGCTAGGTACATCACGGCCAGGGATATCGGCGTGTACAACACCGACCAGGCTTAGCACCAACAGCAACAACAGCGCCACGGCGCTGCCATAGTTCCTTGTCGTTTTCATGGTGTGGTCTCTCTGATTATTGTAAATAAAACGGTTAAATCCTCGGCCACAATTTCAGGTCCAGCGTCAAAACTCCGCCCTGCTTGTCGTCGAGGATGAGGATTCCTGTACCACGCATGGGCTGTCTGCCCTCGCCTGCGGAAACGGGTTCCATGGTTGTCTGCGGCAGACGCAGGGTGGCGGATAGATCGCCTGCTCCCTCTGCAGGGTTAAAGGGCAATTCGACCTGAAGCTGGCCGTGAATCACGCCGGGGGTATAACGGGGATTGCTAATGGGGGGAGCATCGATGTCACTAAGGACCCACTCGCCACGGACATACCAGATGCCAGCCTTCTGTACGCGGCTGTCTTTCTTCGGTGAGAAAGCGGTCAGGTTGACGCGAAGGGTGCCTTTGGTAACGAATGCTGAATCGGTCGATTCTGCGGTTGCTTCGATGGTATAGCCGGTACTCATGGTGCCGTTGGGCAGGATCACTGTCTCGCCAGCTTCGACCACCTGGGCATCACTCAGCGCCCAGGACATCGAGGCTATACGTATTGCACCAGCAGAAACGCTGGTAGCACCGGCAAACAGCAGCAACCCTGTCACCACCTGCAGCATTCGACCCCGTAAGGTCCAGCCAGGCTGTGTCTTGTTGGTTTGCATGGTTCTCTCCATTTAACGGTTGATAGACACCGTACCTACCCTGTGCACGCAGCACTAAACTCCAGCATGTGCAGCCGCCGGCAACCCCAAAACTCGGCCGGGTACTCCAACATCAGGTCGGTACAGACTCATCACGAACAAAAGGGGGTGGGCGTGGTGCTATCCCGAAGTGCATCCCTCACCCGGTGTAACTGGGCGTAACATCACGTGATCTATGCCACGATTGTTTGGGATGTAGTGTGCAGGAGAGCTTCCATGGGAAGTATCGGGAAGAAGTGTGGTTTTTTATAGGGTTTTTATATGTGGTGTTAGGAAGAAAGTACTACTAGTACTACGGCGGCCCAACTGTGATGCCGGGCCGCCGCGAACTGCTAGTTTAAAGCCACCATGTGTGACATCGCCCAGTGACTTGCTTCGGTGCGATTACGCACACCGATCTTGCGGAAGATGTTGTAGATGTGGCTCTTCACCGTGTGCTCACTGATATGCAACTTTTCAGCGATATTGGCATTACTGTATGCACGGGCGATACAGCGCAGGATATCCCGCTCGCGTCGCGACAGCTCAACATTGCTTCCGGAGCGTGGTTGCATGCTTTGACGATGTCGCTCGAAACACTGCTCGATCAACTGTCGCGGTATCCATAACTCTCCACGCAATATCGCCTGCATGCCCTTGAGCAACAGTTCCTGATTGCAGTCATCGAAAAAGATACCCCTGAGACAGGGCCAATGGATCAGCTTTTCGACACCACTACTCGAACTGACATTGAGTAGTACGGCGCGACTGGTTGAATCACTTTCATACAGGCTTTCCAGCTTGTTGCTGAGGGCCTCATGGTCGTGATGTTTGCCGTCGATCAGGATCAGCGCATCTGCTTTTGCAGCTTCGCAATCCTTCGGCTGGTGGAGGAAACGGTGCGTCGTACAGAGTGCACTGGAGAGAAACTGTGCAAGTACCTCGGTGTGCAAATCCTGACGTCCGACGAACCATAGTTTTGGCGCACGCGTACGCCCAACCGCCGTGGTGGCGGCACTCATAGCAATGCTCATGATAGTAACCTGTCGTCCCTGTGTGGAATTTTGAGGCATGCCCACAGGCGAGCCCCACCATACCGCTAACATCTTATTGCTTATTGTTTATTACCCGTGTGCGCGCACACGACGAATCTAATACTTCTGCCCGACAATTATCACACAAAAAATAGGGGTATCACCCTCCCCAATAAGTAGTACTTTTCCTGGACAAAAAAAGACCGGTGGAAGCCGGTCTTTTTTTACTCTGAGCGAAGTCTCAGTATGGGATGTCGTCGCCAACATTTTGTTTTAAAACAAAAAACCGCCCGTGCATCATACTGTTAACCCCGCATAAATTCTCGCTAGGTTTACGTGTAGACAAGAATTAGTTCGTCACTAATATGTCGTAGGTACCATAGCTGGCAGTAGTCAGCGTCAAAGTGGCGGGGCTGACGGTGACCGAAGTAACAGTAAAAGTACCATCGGCGTTTGTGGTGCCTGTTCCATTGGTAATTCCCCAGCTATAAGCCGGCGTTGCATTCACCCAGCGTACCGCCGGAGCAAAGGTCTGTATGTTGGCAAAACTGGCCACACCTCCCGACAGGTATTCGCCGTTGGGACCGGTAATTTCAACTACGCTGGGTATATTAGTCGCCAGGAATTCAGAATAGGGTGAACCGATAGTGCTGGCATCGAAGGTAGTGTCCGTCTCCGACGTGAGCGAAAAGTTATGTCCTGTCGCATTGGAGGATTTGAAGACCATGGTATGTGCCCCTATCCTGGGCAGGAAGGCATAGCGATACAGATATTGATTATCCCGATCAACTCGGGCATCAATAGCAGCTATCTGGGCCTGAACCAGGGTATTAGCAAAGTCATAAACCCCGCCGGTCATAGTAACGTTAGTGGTCACCTCCGCCAGATCGCTGAGAGTACCATAGGTTTCCCCAGCGGAAGCCCCGCCGACCACGTTGTAAATCACCGACTTATTCAGATACACGGGGATATCGGAACTCGCGACATACTTCAGCATCTGCTGGGACTCGATCGCCTTGGTCATAGTAGCCGCATCGAACTCGAGAACAGTATCTGAGCCCGATGAAAACACCACCATTTGAGTCAGATTGATGCCATATGCACCTGTAGCCCAATCGATCATGTCGTCAATGCCATCGGCGGAAAAGTCATAAGTTACACCCTCGACGTAGCGGCCAATGGCTTCCACAATGGCACGATTCAGATTACTGCTGGTACCCAGTGTGGTGGCATTGAAATTGGTCACCACATCATCCAAAGCGGTTGCAACATTAGCATCGACGTTGGTAAAAGCAGGGATCATCGCCGCAGTATTCTGAGCGAAGGCCCAGACAATGAACTCTTGCGTAGCGATAGTCTGATCGGATGAGGCTCTCGCTGCCGCGATGTATGCCTTGACCTCGGCAATCAGCGCAGCCATATCCACGCCCGCAGAACGAACGCTGTCACTGAGATCAAACACCAGGGCTGTCTGCAAAGTGACCGTATTACCTTCTACTTTTTGTAACAGTGGATAACTTTCGTTCTCGTCAATCTCGATATCATCTACCGTCACGGTGTAATCAGACACTACAGCAGTGGAAATGGACGCCAGTGTCGCAGCATCAACGGGATTTATAAAATGGTGTTTTATAAAGGGATAGTTGAGACTCCCCTCGCCCTGGAACTTTCCCGCAGCAGTCGTTCCAGAAAATTCGGGATAAGCTTCATAAATAGCCAGCGGGAAATACGACACTCCTGCAGCAGCCGAACTGGAACCACTGCTACCGCCGCTACCACCGCTACCACTGCTATCGCCGCTAGCACTGGAACCCGAGGAGCTACTGGTATCGCCGCCACAACCGGAAAGAAGAGGGATAATGAACGCGAAAAGAAGAATCGAGGAAAATCTAAACAACCGTTGCATAAATCACCCCCTTTAGGGATAGGATCTTGCTATCAGCGAGTGCTTCCGATAGCGCCACTGTAAGAAACGGCTGCCCTGTCATCACCAATTTAAAATTATCAGACATATCCTTTATCACCATTACCCCCATTTTGTTCGTACTTTGTGACCTCCTGGCAAGATAATCACGAATACATCCACTTCCACCGTAAACGCATAATCTTAAAGGCCCGTGCGGAGAACAGATCAGTCAGTATCAGTTTTCGGGCCTTGCCACATGCAACACTATTATTCGGTATTCTGTACTCGTATCCATCTCTAGGTCGGGATTATATCTTATGGATGGTATTTGGCGACACACGGAATGTCGATAGCCACTTGCCCACCAGTTCGACCAGAGGACCACCTAATGTTTAACGTTACGAAACTTTTATTCAAAACGGTATATCGTCGTCGAAATCGTTGAAGTTCCCACCACCTGACTGGGCAGGGGCGTTTCCTCCTCCCTGCTGGGGCGGGGCAGACTGTTGAGGTTTAGCCGGAGCGGCACCCTGATTGTAGTCGGAGGCGCCACCGCTACCGCCGCGGCCACCCAGCATCTGCATCTCGTTGGCCACCACTTCTGTGGTGTAGCGGTCCTGACCGTTCTGGTCCTGCCACTTGCGGGTTTGCAGCTTGCCTTCAATGTAGACCTGAGAGCCCTTCTTCAGGTACTCACCAGCGATCTCGCCGAGGCGATTAAACATAACCACCCGATGCCATTCGGTCTTTTCCTGCTTCTGTCCCGACTGCTTGTCGGTCCACTGCTCGCTGGTGGCGATTGAGATGGTTGCAACCGCCGCGCCGCTGGCGCTGTAGCGTACTTCCGGGTCCTGTCCCAGATTACCGACCAGGATTACCTTGTTAATTCCACGTGCCATAGTTCTATCCCCTTACCTTGTTATCCTGTCTACGTTACATGCCCCGGTCAGGTACCGGCGAGCGCCAGGCGCTCCAGGGCTTCCCTGTCCACCAGCCGGCTGTCCACTTTCAGATAGGCTACCCTATCATCCACGCTTACCACCGCTTCCGCCACCCCGCTGAGGGCCAGCAGCTGACGCTCCATTTTACCGGCCGCGTCGCTGTCGTCTACCGCTACGGCAAACATTTCATTACTTAAATAGGGTGGTTCGCGCATGCTTAGCGCCGCCAGCCACCACAGGGCAATCGCCCCGCTACAGAAGAGAAAGACTGCGCCGTTGCCGTACTGTCCATGTAACCAGCCACCTGCTGCACCACCGATAAAGGCCCCGATGAACTGGGAGCTGGTATAGACCCCCATCGCCGTCCCTTTGCTCTGGGCCGGGGCGATTTTGCTGATCAGTGAGGGCAGGGTCGCCTCCAGCAGATTGAAGGCGATAAAGAAGAACTGCAGTAGCAGGGCAATGGCCCAGAAGGAGTGCCAGCCCCAATAGAGGCCAAACTGGGCCAGCAGCAACACCGCCACCGCGCCAATATAGACCTGCTTCATCTTCCGTTTCTTCTCGGCGATGATGATAAACGGTAGCGCCAGGGCCATGCCCAGCACCATCACCGGCAGATAGAGCCAGGTGTGATGTTCGGCGATAAGGCCGCTGTCGACCAGCGCCAGTGGCAGCACCACGAAGCTGGCAGTCAGCACCAGATGTAGGGTGAAGATGCCGATATCCAGTCGCAGCAACTGACCATTAGCCAATACCCGGCGGAACTGAGCAGGTTCCACCTCGGCATCACGGTGAAACACACTGCGCTGGGGATTGGGTACGATGAGATAGAGCAGCACGATAGCCAACAACGCCAGCACGGCGATCATGGCGAAGATACCGGGTACGCCGATCCAGTGGTTGAGCAGCGGCCCGCCCACCATCGCAATAACAAAAGAGAGTCCGATGCTCATGCCGATCACCGCCATCGCCTTGGTGCGGTGCTGCTCGGAGGTGAGATCCGCCGCCAGCGCCATAATTGCAGCGGCAATGGCCCCCGCCCCCTGCAGGGCACGACCAAGGATCACCCCTTCGATGCTGTGGGCCATGGCGGCAACCACGCTACCGGCAGCGAAGATCAGCAGCCCCATGGCGATCACCGGCTTACGCCCGATGCGATCGGAGAGCATCCCAAAGGGGATCTGCAACAGGGCCTGGGTCAGACCATAGATTCCGATGGCGAGGCCGACCTGGAAAGAGGTGACCCCCTGCAGATGTTCCGCATAGAGTGCAAACACCGGCAGGATCATGAACAGGCCCAGCATCCGCAGAGAGATGATGGAAGCGAGGGAGATAGCGGCGCGCCGCTCCAATGGGGTCATGGTTGTTGATGACATTCTTCTAAAAAGACCTGAGAAGTAACCGGTTGTAGAGAAAAGTTTATTGTTTTGCGCATGTATAGGAATCGGACGTATAGTAGCAGGTTAGTTTTACAACAGGAATGAGCATGGACTCCATCATCATCCGCGGCGCGCGCACCCACAATCTTAAGAATGTCGACATTACCCTGCCGCGTGACAAGTTAATTGTTTTTACCGGGCTATCCGGTTCCGGTAAATCCTCACTCGCCTTCGACACCATCTACGCCGAGGGCCAGCGGCGATACGTGGAATCGCTCTCCAGCTATGCCCGCCAGTTCCTCTCGATGATGGAGAAACCGGACATCGATCATATCGAGGGGCTCTCTCCCGCGATCTCCATCGAGCAGAAATCGGCCTCACACAATCCACGCTCCACCGTCGGCACGGTCACCGAGATCTACGACTACCTGCGCCTGCTCTTCGCCCGAGCCGGTGAGCCCCACTGCCCGGATCACGACACGGTACTGGAGGCACAGACCGTGAGTCAGATGGTGGACCAGATCCTGACGCTGCCCGAGGGCAGCAAACTGATGCTGCTGGCACCGGTGGTGCAACAGCGCAAGGGCGAACACATCCAGGTCATCGAGGAGCTGCGTGCCCAGGGCTACATCCGCGCCCGCATTAATGGCGAAGTGATCGAATTGGACCAGGCACCAGCACTAGAGTTGCGTAAGAAGCATACGATCGAGGCGGTGATCGACCGTTTCAAGGTACGCCCCGACCTCAAGCAGCGTCTCGCCGACTCCCTTGAGACGGCTCTACACCTGAGCGACGGCCTGGTGCGTATTGCGTTTATCGACGGGGATGAGGATGAACTGACCTTCTCCGCCCGCTATGCCTGCCCCGTTTGTAACTACTCACTCTCGGAGCTGGAGCCGCGCCTCTTCTCCTTCAACAACCCGGCCGGGGCCTGCCCCACCTGCGATGGCCTTGGACTACACCAGTTCTTCGACCCGGCACGTATCGTCACCCATCCCGAGCTCAGTCTGGCTGGTGGGGCGATCCGCGGCTGGGATCGCCGCAATGCCTACTATTTCCAGCTGCTCAAGTCGCTGGCGGAACATTACGGCTTCGACATCGATACCCCCTATGATGAGCTGACACCACGCAACCGTGAGATCCTGCTCTATGGCAGTGGTGACGAAGAGATCACCTTCAACTATCAGTCGGAGCGCAGCGGCAAGCGGGTACGTACACACACCTTCGAGGGCATCATTCCCAATATGGAGCGGCGCTATCGCGAGACCGACTCCAACGTGGTACGCGAGGACCTGAGTAAGTATCTTAGCCAGCAGCCCTGTCCCACCTGCCACGGCAGTCGCCTCAACGTCGCCGCACGCCACGTCTTCATCGCCGGACTTAACATGCCCGCCATCACTTCGATGCCGGTGGGCCGTGCGCGGGAGTTCTTTAATGACCTGCGCCTGCCCGGCTGGCGCGGCGAAATCGCCGATAGGATCCAGAAAGAGATCGGAGAGCGGCTCACCTTTCTGGTGAATGTTGGCCTCGATTACCTCACTCTGGAGCGCAGTGCCGACACCCTCTCTGGTGGAGAAGCCCAGCGCATCCGCCTCGCTAGTCAGATCGGCGCCGGGCTGGTGGGGGTGATGTACATCCTTGACGAACCCTCCATCGGTCTGCATCAACGCGATAACGAACGCCTGCTTCAGACCCTGTTCCGCCTGCGCGACATCGGTAACACCGTGATCGTGGTAGAGCACGACGAGGATGCCATCCGCGGTGCCGACCATGTGGTGGACATTGGCCCCGGGGCCGGTACCCATGGTGGTGAGATCGTCGCCCAGGGTACCCCCGACGAGGTGATGGCCAACCCCGCCTCGCTTACCGGTCAATATCTGGCAGGTAAACGCTTCATCGAGGTACCGAAGCAGCGCCATAAGCCCGATCCGGAGCGCCAGCTCAAACTGCGTGGTGCCGCCGGCAATAACCTCAAAGGGGTCAACATCGACCTGCCGCTCGGCCTGATGACCTGCGTTACCGGCGTCTCCGGTTCTGGTAAATCGACCTTGATCAATGACACCCTCTACCGCCACGCCGCCCTGGCAATCAACGGCAGCGGTGATGACCCCGCTCCCTGCGCCGAGATCATCGGTCTGGAGCAGTTCGACAAGGTGGTCGACATTGACCAGAGCCCGATTGGCCGCACTCCGCGCTCCAATCCGGCCACCTACACCGGCCTGTTCACCCCGATCCGCGATCTCTTCGCCGGCACCCAGGAGGCCCGCGCCCGTGGCTACAACGTTGGGCGTTTCTCCTTTAACGTCAAAGGGGGGCGCTGCGAGGCGTGTCAGGGGGACGGCATGATCAAGGTGGAGATGCACTTCCTGCCCGACATCTATGTCCCCTGCGATGTCTGCAAGGGTAAGCGTTACAACCGGGAGACCCTGGAGGTGCAGTACAAGGGTCGCAATATCTACGAGATATTAGGAATGACCGTAGAAGAGGCGCGGGAGTTCTTTGATGCAGTGCCGGTGATTGCGCGCAAGTTGCAGACCCTGCTGGATGTTGGACTCAGTTACCTGACCCTGGGTCAGTCTGCCACTACCCTCTCCGGCGGTGAGGCACAGCGGATCAAACTGGCGCGGGAGCTCTCCAAACGGGATACCGGCAACACCCTCTACATCCTCGATGAGCCAACCACCGGACTGCACTTCCACGACATAGAACAGCTACTGGCGGTGCTGCAGCGGCTGCGCGACCACGGCAACACCATTGTGGTGATCGAGCACAATCTTGATGTGATTAAGACCGCTGACTGGATCCTAGACCTGGGACCGGAGGGTGGCGACCGGGGTGGCGAACTACTGATTGCTGGGACGCCGGAGGCCGTGGCAGCCTGTGAGGCCTCCCACACCGGGCACTTCCTCAAACCATTTCTGAAGGAGTGAACCCGCTCAACTCAATGGGATCGCCGATGGCTGCACTAAAGTAGTCATCGGCACGACCACAATTGACGGAGATCTCCAACAGGCCGGTTGGGTTCTCATAGCAGAGGGGCATCCCCTGCGGTACATCACTAAAGGTCCATACCAGTGGCACTGTCTGCCCCTTAAAGCTAATCGCCTCGACCTGCCCCAGATTTGCTACGCGCAGGCCGGTCAGCAAATTGCCGAAATGGTCGACGTAGATAACCTGGGGCAGATCATCCGCCATCCCCGGCACCTCCTTAAAACGGTATGGTTGTGCCTCAGGGAAGTCACCCATCGCCAGCATCGCCGCAACCGGTGCAAATAGATCACGCCCATGGAAGCTGGCGCTCATTCGCTCAGGACGCCAGCGAATACGCCATGCATCGACCTGCTGACTCCGCCCAGCCAGCACATCAAACAGACCATTATCAGGCCCCACATACCAGTTGCGGTCGGCACGCAGGATAACCGGCTCACGCTGCTCGCTGCCAACACCGGGGTCAACAACACAGAGGAAGGTGGTTTCATCGGGGAACTCGCTTTGATAGGCTGCCAGCAGGTGAGCAGCGCTGCGAATATCGTGTGCCGGGACATCGGCAAACAGGTTAATCACTGGCACCTGCGGAGCGCGATGCGCCAGGATTGATTTCATCACGCCAGTATAAGGGCCATCCAGGCCGAAATCGGTCAATATCACGATCATCGTATTACTCCCTTTCTTATCTTCCAGCATCCTGCCAGATCAAAAAAGCCGGGCACAAGGCCCGGCTTTCTGGATTGAGGATAGAGGCTCGTTATCAGGCCTCGTTGTCCTCAACTGCTTCGATATCTTCAGCGCGATCGACCAGCTCAACATAGGCCATCGGCGCTTTATCACCAGTACGGAAACCGCACTTGAGGATACGCAGGTAACCACCGGGGCGGCTCTCGTAGCGCGGCCCCAGTTCGTTGAACAGCTTGGTGACCACATCACGGTCGCGCAGGCGGTCGAAGGCCAGACGACGGTTGGCGACGCTATCGCTCTTGGCCATGGTGATAAGCGGCTCGGCGACGCGACGCAGCTCTTTGGCCTTGGGCAGGGTGGTCTTAATCAACTCATGACGCAACAGAGAGGTTGCCATGTTACGGAACATGGCCTTACGGCTGCTGCTGTTACGATTCAGTTTGCGGCCTGATTGACGGTGACGCATTGGACTTTCCTTTAAACGCTATCTAACTGGAGACACTCAGGCGCTGGCCTTGGCGTCCTCTGCATTTTTAATGCTGGCGGGCGGCCAGTTCTCGAGGCGCATGCCCAGAGAGAGACCACGTGATGCCAGCACATCTTTGATTTCGGTCAGCGACTTCTTACCCAGGTTAGGGGTCTTCAGCAGCTCAACCTCGGTGCGCTGAATCAGGTCACCGATGTAGTAAATGTTCTCTGCCTTGAGGCAGTTGGCTGAACGTACAGTCAGCTCAAGGTCATCGACCGGGCGCAGCAGGATCGGGTCGATTTCCGGCTCGGCTGACTCTTCAACTGCCTGGGCCTTGCCTTCCAGATCAACGAAGCTGGAGAGCTGGTCCTGCAGGATTGTGGCGGCCTTGCGAATCGCCTCTTCGGCTTCGATGGTACCGTTGGTTTCAATCTCCAGTACCAGCTTGTCCAGGTCGGTACGCTGCTCTACACGAGCACGCTCTACAGAGTAGGCCACACGACTGATCGGGCTATAGGAAGCATCGATCAGCAGGGAACCGATGGCGCGGGATTCGTCTTCCGCGTCGTCACGCTGGTTGGAGGGCTGATAACCGCGGCCCTGCTCAACCTTGAGGGTCATGCTCAGCTCGCCACCCTTGGTCAGGTTGGCAATGACATGATCCGGATTCATGATTTCGACATCGTGGTCCAGCTCGATATCGGCAGCAGTTACCAGACCCGGACCGCTTTTACGCAGGTTCAGGGTTGCCTGCTGGCGGTTGTTCAGACGGATAGCCACGCCTTTGAGGTTGAGGAGGATTTCAATTACATCTTCCTGCACACCTTCGATAGCGGTGTATTCGTGTAACACTCCGTCAATGCTCGCCTCGGTGATCGCGCTGCCAACCATGGAGGAGAGCAGGATGCGACGCAGGGCGTTACCCAGAGTGTGACCAAAACCGCGCTCCAGCGGTTCCAGGGTTACCTTGGCGGCGGTGTCACTGATCTTTTGGACACCAACCATACGTGGCTTGAGTAATTCCAGTTCTGAGCCGTGCATGAATAGTCCTCTCTGAAAAAGCACCACCAGCGTCAATGCGCTGGTGGTGTTTCCCACCCGGTCACCTGTGGCGCCGGACGGGAAGGGTCAATTACTTGGAGTAAAGCTCGACGACCAGCTGTTCCTGAATCTCGGCAGGCAGTTCGCTGCGCTCAGGTACGGCCTTGAAAACGCCTTCCAGCTTTGTTCCATCGACGTCGAGCCATTCCGGCAGGCCGCGCTGTTGCGCCAGGTCACTAGCGGACTTAACCCGCAGCTGAGCCTTTGCCTTCTCGGATACAGCAACCACGTCACCGGCCTTTACCAGGTAGGAAGGGATATTAACCTTGCCACCATTTACGGTAATGCCGTTGTGGCGAACCAGCTGGCGCGCCTCGGAACGGGATACACCGAAGCCCATGCGGAAAACGACGTTATCCAGACGGCACTCCAGCAGTTGCAACAGGTTTTCACCAGTAGAGCCGCGCAGACGGTCTGCTTCTTTATAGTAGAGACGGAACTGATTCTCCAGCACACCGTAGATGCGGCGCAGCTTCTGCTTCTCGCGCAACTGACGGGCATAATCCGACAGACGGGTACGACGCTGACCATGCTGGCCCGGCGGGAATGGGCGATTCTCGATCGCGCACTTGCTGGTGTAACACTTCTCGCCTTTCAGAAAGAGCTTCTCGCCCTCACGACGGCACTGACGACACTTGGAACCGATATACCTAGCCAATTTCGTAAGCCTCTTTCTTATACACGACGTTTTTTCGGCGGACGGCACCCGTTATGCGGGATTGGCGTCACGTCGGTAATGTGGGTGATTTTGAAGCCCATGCTGTTCAGCGCACGTACCGCTGACTCACGGCCAGGACCAGGGCCCTTAACCCAGACTTCCATATTCTTCATACCAAAC
>JBNKQR010000049.1:0-21620 GCA_050295975.1 Thiohalomonadaceae bacterium | reverse complement strand
GGCATAGACGCGACTATCACGAATTGCAGCAGGAATGATGTCCTTACCAAAATCGTGGGATGAGCCGCTCTTTTCGGCATCACGAATCAAGGTGTCATAAAGGAATTCGGTATTAAAGATGTAGATCCCCATGGACGCCAGTGCCATATCTTTCTCACCGGGAATGGTTGAGGGCTGAGCCGGTTTTTCTGCAAAATCCGTTACCCTCCACTGGTCGTCCACCTGCATCACCCCAAATGACTTTGCCTCCTCGACCGGCACCTCAAAACAGCCGATGGTCATATCGGCCTCTTTCTCAGCATGGGCCGCCAACATCGGACCATAGTCCATCTGATAGATGTGATCACCCGCGAGGATCAATACATATTCCGGACGGTGCGTATGGATAATATCCATGTTCTGGTAAAGCGCATCAGCGGTACCGGTGTACCACTGCTCGCCCATACGCTGTTGCGCCGGTAGCAGCTCTACAAACTCACCCAGCTCACCGCGGAGAAAGCTCCAGCCCAACTGCACATGGCGTATCAGTGAGTGCGCCTTATACTGAGTCAGAATACCAATGCGGCGAATACCGGAATTGATGCAGTTGGATAGTGGAAAATCGACAATGTGGAATTTGCCGCCAAAGGGTACTGCTGGTTTTGAACGCCAGGAAGTCAGGCCCATGAGACGGGTGCCAGCCCCTCCCGCCAGGATAAGTGCAAGGGTCTCCCTTGTCAGTCGGCTGACAAAGCGAGGTGTATTCGTCTGTTGCATAGATTCCCCGAAAGATTCACAAAATAATTTCTACAGCATGGTAGGCTTAAAGCATCCATGAGCCCTGTTCCCCCACATCTGTCTAAGCATAGACTACGATTATCAGAAAGCAGGAAGATGAAGTTTTTATGACTCAACACCCGGAAGGAATCCTGCGCCTGTTAGAGGCTCGCCATCATGACCCGTTTGAACTGCTCGGCAGGCACTCGGAGGGGAAAGGTGAGACTATTCGCATCTACCTTCCCACTGCTGCATCCGCCGAAGTCCTCTGCGGCGACAAGCGCTTGCCTATGGAGCGTTATCAGAAGACAGACCTGTTCCAATGGAGCGGTAAAGGTTGTCCCCATAGCAAGCCCTATAAAATCTGCTGGCAGGATGGCGCCGGCAATGAACACCAGCAGCACGACCCCTACCACTTCTCACCCATACTAACCGATTGGGATCTGAATCGCTTCCACGAAGGTCAGCATTTTCGCGCAGGCAAGATGCTCGGCGCTCACGCCTGCCATCATGAAGGGGTTGATGGGATACGCTTTGCCGTCTGGGCACCCAACGCGTCACGCGTCAGCGTGGTGGGTGACTTCAATCAGTGGGATGGCCGCTGCCATCCCATGCGGAACCGTGGTAGTAGCGGTGTTTGGGAACTCTTTATCCCCGACCTGGCCCTTGGCAGCCTCTACAAATTCGAACTGCGCGACCAGCAGGGCAAAATTCATGTCAAAACCGATCCCTACGGCAACCGTTTTGAACAGCGCCCGAACAATGCCGCCGTTGTTGACGAATCCAGCTACCAGTGGAACGACGACAAGTGGTTACAACAGCGGGGAGAGAGAGATTGGCAACACAGCCCCATGTCGATCTACGAAGTCCATATTGGCTCCTGGCAGCGGGGTCCCGATGGCGGCTTCCTCAGTTACCGGGAACTGGCTGACGGACTGATCCCGCACATCAAGGGACTGGGATTTACCCACATCGAACTGCTGCCAGTCAGTGAACACCCACTGGATGCCTCGTGGGGCTATCAGACCACCGGCTACTTCGCCCCAAGCAGCCGATTCGGTAGCCCTGATGAGCTGCGCTATTTCATCGATCAGTGCCACCAGAACGACATCGGTGTAATTCTCGACTGGGTCCCTGCCCACTTCCCCAAGGACGATTGGGCTCTGGCACGCTTCGATGGCACCACACTCTACGAGCACGAAGACCCACGCCGTGGTGAACACCGCGACTGGGGCACGCTGATCTTCAATTACGGTCGTAATGAGGTGAAGAACTTTCTTCTCTCCAGCGCCCACTACTGGCTGGAAGAGTTCCACATGGATGGATTGCGTGTCGATGCCGTCGCCTCCATGCTCTATCTCGACTATTCACGGCAGGCGGCTGACTGGGTACCAAACATCCATGGTGGCAACGAAAACCTGGAAGCGGTCGAGTTTCTGCGCGAGCTAAATATACTGCTCCATCGCGAACATCCCGGCGCCCTCTCCATGGCTGAAGAATCGACCTCCTGGCCGATGGTCTCACGCCCGGTAGATATGGGTGGCCTCGGCTTCTCCATGAAATGGAACATGGGCTGGATGCATGACACGCTCAACTACATGCACCACGATCCTGTGCATCGTAAATATCACCAAAACAATCTCACCTTCGGCATGCTCTACGCTTTCAATGAAAACTTTATCCTGCCCTTCTCTCATGATGAAGTAGTACATATGAAGCGCTCCATGCTGGAGAAAATGCCTGGTGACAGTTGGCAGCGCTTCGCCAACCTGCGACTACTCTACACTTACATGTACACCATGCCGGGTAAAAAGTTGCTGTTCATGGGCTGTGAGTTCGCCCAGGGAAAAGAGTGGGATCACGACAATGCACTGGAGTGGCATCTTTACGAATACCCGGAACATCACGGCATTCACAAGCTGCTTGCCAGACTTAATCGGGTCTACACCAAGACCCCTGCACTGCATGCAAAGGATTTCGAGGCACAGGGATTCCAGTGGCTCGATTGCAACGATTCGCAACACTCGCTACTCAGTTTCCTGCGTCACGGCAATGGTGAAAGTGTCGCCGTGGTGCTCAACTTCACCCCTACCCCGCACGACGGTTACCGTCTTGGCGTACCAAAGGCAGGCAATTATCGTCTGCTCTTCAATAGTGATGAGAGCGACTTCGGCGGTACAGATCTGGGACAGATCCCTCGCTTTGAAAGTGAGGAGAAACCGTGGATGGGACAGCCGTACTCGATAGTCGTTACCCTGCCACCACTTGCTGCATTAATAATAACTCGAGAAATATAGAGGCCAGTCATATGTACAGAAAAGCAAGGATCGCTTTCTACAGCATTGCTTTAATATGTAGCAAGGTAAATGCGGGAATTGAAACGAATGTATTGGAATGGGGAGGAACTGGTGGACCTGATATTTGTAACCACATATTCAGTACCACTACGACCAATGACATACTTATGTTTTTTCAGCTCGCACAGCCATCCAAAGCCGAATACGACTACAACAGCGACTGTCAAATCGAAGGTGTGCTACAAGACAGGAATGCGACATTACATAGCTTTGCCATTAATGGTAATGGCATAGGTTTTATACGCCAAAATAACCACGACTCGATTTTTCAGTGTTTTAGTGGCACAAAGTGCTGTGAAGTTCTCCCTCACTTCTGTCCTGCCAAGGAATGACAGCCATCATATTTTTAGGTAACCTGACAAGGCAGTAACAGCTTCACTCATCCACAGACATACCTGAGCAAGGGGGGTTCGTGATGATTAATGGACTATTTGAAGCGATTGACGAGAAAAACGTTAACTCTTTCTGCAACTTCCTAGCACCCGATTGCATCTTTCGCTTTGGTAACGGCGAAGCCGTTTCAGGTAGAGAGAATATTCAGAACTACGTAGCGGGATTCTTTGATTCTATCGAGGGTCTGTCACATGCCATTACCGATAAGTGGTCGGTTCCTGATGGCAGCATCTGTCACGGCATTGTTACCTACACTCGCAAGGACAGTTCAAAACTCAGCGTTCCTTTCTCGACCATACTCAAAACAGGTAAGAGCGGTATCAATGAGTATTTAATCTTCGCCGATATTTCCATGCTTTATGCTTGAGGAACGAAGGGCGGAGTCCCTGAGTGACTCCGCCCCTATCGATTACTTATCCCTGTTCTGTTTGTAATAGTTAATCAAACCATTGGTTGAAGCATCATGATCCTTCACCGGCTTGTCATTTTCCAGTTTTGGCAGAATATTTTTTGCCAGTATTTTGCCCAGCTCCACACCCCACTGATCGAATGAATTGATACGCCAGATAATCCCCTGAACAAAAATCTTGTGTTCATAAAGTGCAACCAACGACCCCAGGGTGTGGGGATTGAGCTTATGGAAAAGAATCGAGTTACTTGGTTTGTTACCCTCAAAAATCGTATGTGGTAACAATTGCTCCAGCTTCTTACCCTTATATCCAGCAGCCTTTAGCTGCTTCCGTGACTCCTCCTCATTCCGTCCGAGCATCAACGCCTTGCTTTGGGCAAAGAAGTTGGCCAACAGGATGGTGTGATGGTCACCTAACGGGTTGTGGGTCTCTACCGGAGCCATGAAGTCGATAGGAATTAGATGCGGGCCCTGATGAATAAGTTGGTAGAAGGCATGCTGACCATTGGTGCCAGACTCACCCCAGATGATCGGCCCGGTTTTGTAACCAACCACATTACCACTACGATCAACACGTTTCCCGTTACTCTCCATATCGGCCTGTTGCAGATAGGCAGTAAATCTGTGTAGATATTGATCGTAGGGAAGAATGGCATGGGTCTCCGCTCCAAAGAAGGAGCTATACCAGACATCGATCAACCCCATAATTACTGGCAGATTTTGCTCAATCGGTGAGTGCAGAAAGTGGCGGTCCATTTCATGGGCGCCATCGAGCAGTTCCTCGAAGTTATCCATTCCAAGATAGAGTGCGATAGAGAGTCCTATAGCCGACCAGAGTGAGTAACGCCCTCCGACCCAGTCCCAGAATTCAAACATATTGTTGGGATCGATGCCAAAGGCCTTGACCGCTTCGGTATTGGTTGAAACCGCAACAAAGTGTTTTGCTACCGCAGATTCATCATGCAGATTCGCCAACAACCATTGACGAGCGGTCTGCGCATTGGTCAATGTCTCCTGAGTGGTAAAGGTTTTGGAGGAGACAATAAACAGGGTGGTTTCCGGATCGAGTTTCTTGATCTGCTCGGCCACGTGGGTGCCGTCCACATTGGAGACGAAGTGCACCTCCATATCGTCACGGGCGTAAGGTTTAAGCGCTTCGCAAACCATCTGCGGCCCGAGGTCTGAACCGCCAATGCCGATATTGACCACATCGGTTATCTTCTTACCCGTATGTCCTTTCCAGATCCCGTTGTGTACCTTGATGCAGAAGTGGCGCATCTGGTCCAGCACCCGGTTTACCTCGGGCATAACGTCAACACCATCCACCAGGATTGGTGTGTTATCTCGATTCCGCAGTGCCATATGTAGCACTGCGCGATCTTCGGTGAAATTAATGTGTTCACCACAGGACATGCGTTCAGCCCAACCCATGACATCGGCCTCACGGGCAAGGTCTAAGAGAAGTTGCATAGTCTCTTCGCTGATACGATTCTTTGAGTAATCCAGAAGAATATCGTTGAAGTGTGCCGAGAAGTGCTCGAAACGCTGCGGATCGGCACTAAACAGATCGCGCATATGTACATCACGCATCTTCTTATAGTGCGACTCAACCGCCTTCCAGGACGGTGTCTGATCCGCGGTTTCTGTTTTGTTGCTCATTATTTCTTCATCCTTAGTGTTACGTGTGTGCGCTGTCGTCGTATTAACGTTACTTTGGCACAGCGCGGATCATACCTTGTGCATCACCAGGGTCTACCCTATTCCTCAACGATGTCGATACTGTTACGCCATGACTGGTCCTCATGGTCGAACAGCCGATTAGAAGCCTCCGGCCCCCAACCACCTGCGGTGTAGGTGTGGATGAATTCCCGTTCGGTGGACCAGACCTGCAGAATGGGATCGACAACCTTCCACGCCCAGGAGACTTCATCGGCACGTAGAAAGAGTGAGCTATCGCCCTCGATCACATCCAGCAGCAACGCCTCGTAAGCATCCAGATTGAGATAGGGGATACCACTGGTGGTCGCATCCAGGGTTGTGGTCTGAGTGCGCATCTCCAGACCCGGCACCTTCACCTGCATTTCGAGACGAAGACACTCATCCGGCTGAATCCCAAGCACCAGCCAGTTGGGTTTGATCTGTTCCAGTTGTGTTTCCCGAAAGAGTTGCTGTGGCGGATGTTTGAAGCGGATGCAGATCATCGAACTGTTTCGCTTCATCCGTTTTCCAGTACGGATATAGAAAGGGACGTTACGCCAGCGCCAGTTATCGATGTAGAGCTTAAGCGCCGCATAGGTCTCGGTTGTGCTATTGGCAGCAACGTACTCCTCTTCCAGATAGCCCGGTACGGGCTTGCCATCGATCACGCCTGCCTTGTACTGAGCACGAAAGGCCTGGGCATGTACCGCGCTATGTGGAATCGGTCGGATCGATTTCAACACCTTTACCTTCTCGTCACGCAACGAATCCGCATCCAGACGAGCAGGTGGCTCCATCGCCACCATGGTTAACATTTGCAGCAGGTGGCTCTGTAACATATCCCGAAGCGCCCCGGCGCCATCGTAATATTTGGCCCGCAATTCGATACCCTGAGATTCGGCATGGGTGATCTGCACATGGTCAATGTAGTTACGATTCCACAACGGCTCCATCATTAGATTGGCAAAACGGAATACCAGTACATTCTGTACGGTGTCCTTACCCAGATAATGATCAATGCGAAACAACTGCTCCTCACGGAAATTACGATGCAGTTGCTGCTCTAGCATCTGAGCACTTTCCAGGTCGTAGCCGAAGGGTTTCTCGATCACCACCCGGCTCCAACCGTTCTCCTCCTGATTCAGACCGGCATCACTCAGCTGGCTGGTCACCTCACCAAACTCGGCAGGGCTGATCGCAAGATAAAAGATGTGATTGGGATGGTATTTGTCCTGTTTGAGAAAGCTGGCTAATCGAGTGTATGAATCGGTCTTATCAAGATCGCCACAGAAGTAATCAAGCCGCCGAGCGAAACGTTCGAAGACATCTTTGTCCAGACCATTGCGCGCGCGTGACGAGAGATTTTTCTCCACCTCCTGACGGAAAAATTCATCGTCCCAATCACGCCGGGCAAAGCCGATAATTCGTACACCATCATCTAACCGGCCGGCCTGCTCCAGATGATAGAGGGCAGGAAATAGTTTGTTGCGTGACAGATTGCCGGTAACGCCGAAAATAACAAAAGTACAGGGGACACTCATCTATTTCTAATTCCTGTTGGTTATTTTTTAACGACTGCGTGGCCACCAAAGGCATTGCGCATCACTGAAAGCAGGCGCGCCTGATACCCCTCACTATCCTGACTGGAGAAACGGGCCTGTAGCGCCAGGGTAATTACTGGCAGAGAAACACCCTGCTCCACTCCCTCGATCACTGTCCAGCGCCCTTCACCTGAGTCAGGCACTACCGGAGCGATGGCATCCATGTCCGGTTCCTGTGCCAGAGCCTCGGCGATCAGATCCAGTAGCCAACTACGTACCACCGAACCGTGACGCCAGATCTCCGATACCGATGCCAGATCGAGATCGAACTCCTTCTTGCTGCGCAGCAGATCAAAACCTTCAGCAAAGGCCTGCATCATGCCGTACTCGATACCGTTGTGAACCATTTTGGTGTAATGGCCAGAACCGATCGGCCCCATGCGTGCCCAGCCTTTATCCTCGGCAGGGGCCAATGCCTTGAGAACAGGTTCCAGCTTACCTACATCGGCTTCGCTGCCACCGACCATCATGCAGTAGCCGTTATCCAGCCCCCACACTCCACCTGAGGTTCCAGCGTCAATGAAACCGATACCGTGCTCCGCAAGTTCCGCACCGCGACGCTGACTATCGAGATAATTGGCATTTCCTCCATCGACGATGATATCGCCAGCATCCAGCAATGGGATTAATTCATGCAAGGTGGACTCGGTTGTGCTGCCCGCTGGCAACATCAACCAGACAATACGTGGGGTTGGAAGTTGTTCGACCGCATTGACTAATGATATTGCAGGAAGCAGACCCTCTTCCTGCTGCAAGGTCTCGACCACCTCGAGTGAGCGATTGTATCCGACGACTTCAATCCCCTTGCGCAGTAGTCGGCGCGCCATGTTGCCACCCATTTTCCCCAGACCGATGATGGCGATGCGCATATTGCCTCTCCTAATTGGTAATCAATAAGTAGTAATTGCATTGAATATTGTTGCTGAAAACAGTTATTACTTTAGCCGTTTGTCAGCAAACTGCATTAGTGTCACTATCCGCCGCTATGGTTAAGGCATGATGAACCGACAAGATAATAATTGAAATGACCCGATTACTTTTTGCCAGCAGCGAGGCGATGCCACTGATCAAAACCGGTGGTCTGGCCGATGTCAGTGGAAGTCTGCCCATTGCACTCAAGGCGCAGGGCGTGGATGTCCGATTGATCCTGCCCGCCTATCCAGAAGCGGTGGAACGTCTGGGCAAGACCAGGGTCGCAGCACGCTTCACCATCGACAAAAATCCTATCCGTCTCCTGCAAGGCACTCTGCCCAAGAGTGATGTGCCGGTGTGGCTGGTCGATTCACCAAAGCATTTTGACCGTCCTGGCAATCCCTATCTCGACCCCAAGGGCATCGACTGGCCCGATAATGCCGAACGCTTCGCCCTCTTTTGTAAGGTGGTGGCTGGCATTGCGATGGACAAGGGGCGGCTTGACTGGCGACCAGAGGTGGTCCACTGCAACGACTGGCAGACAGGACTGATCCCGGCACTACTGAATGAGAAACCGGATCGCCCAGCAACGATCTTCTCCATCCATAACCTCGCTTATCAGGGTCGCTTTCCTGCCAGCACCTTTCAGACACTGAAACTGCCGGAGCATCTCTGGCACTATTCGGGGCTGGAGTATTTCGGTGATCTATTAATGATCAAGGGTGGCCTGGCTTACGCTGACCGCATCACCACAGTCAGCCCCACCTACGCGACGGAGATATGCACCCCTCTCGGCGGCCATGGGCTTGATAGCCTGCTCACCTATCGCCGTAGTCGACTTAGCGGCATTCTCAACGGGGTCGATTACACCATCTGGGACCCTGCGGTCGATCCGCTGCTGCCCATGAACTACAGCGCCGACAACTCAGAGAGAAAAAGTGAGAACAAGGCCGCTCTGCAAAAACGGCTGAAGTTACCGCAGCAAACAGATATCCCTCTATTCGGTTTGGTAAGTCGTTTTGCCGAGCAAAAGGGCATCGATCTGGTTCTGAAGGCGGCGCCCAAACTGCTCCAGCAAAGGGTGCAACTGGTGCTATTGGGTAGTGGTGATGCGGAACTGGAGAACGCGGCACTGGCACTGGCAAAGAAATTCCCCAGGAAGGTAGCGGTAAATCTCGGCTACGACGAGGGACTGGCTCACCTGATTGAGGCGGGTTCTGACTTCTTCCTCATGCCTTCGCGCTTTGAACCCTGTGGCCTCAACCAGCTCTACAGCCTCCGCTACGGCACCTTGCCAATCGTACGTCGCACCGGTGGTCTGGCAGACACCGTGGTGCATACCGACAAAAAGAGCCTGGCGGATGGCGGCGCCAGTGGCTTTGTCTTTGAACACCCCACCACCGATGGTCTTATCTGGGCCGTCAATCAGGCGCTCGACTGCTATGCTAAAGCCGCCTGCCAGCAAAAGGTGATGCATAACGCCATGGTGCAGGACTTCAGCTGGGACAGGAGCGCCCGCCAATACCTGGAGGTTTACCGCCAGGCCCTACAGGATGCCCACCCCGTCTGACGTTCGCAGCAAGGCCATAAGCAGGGTATAATGCGCGGCTTTGTGTGACCCGGCTCACATTATAACAAGCAGACTGCCGGGCCTTAAATAATTGAATTCCAAGGTGAAATCTACGTATGGCGGTAATCGGCGACAAGACGCTACGTGCACGAGTAAAACTCTTCGGCAACCTGCTGGGAGAGGTAATTAGTGAACAAGCGGGCGGTAACATCCTGGATGCCGTGGAGACTCTGCGTCGTGGTTACATTAGCCTGCGCAAAAAGGACAACCCTGCCAAACGCCAGCGCCTCACCCGTTTCATTGAGAGCCTGGATGCGGACACCCTGAACCATGTGGTACGCGCCTTCAGCCTCTACTTTAGCCTGGTCAACATCGCCGAAGAGTCCTACCAGCATCGCCAGCGCCGGGTGCAGGTACGCAGTGGCGGCCCGCTTTGGACCGGCTCCTTCGACTCTGTATTGCGCGAATTTCACCAGCAGGGTGTGGGTCTCGACAAGATTGGCGAGGTGCTGGGGCAGATGGCTTTCACCCCGGTGCTCACCGCCCACCCGACAGAAGCCAAGCGCCGTACGGTTATGGAAAATCTGCGCCGCGTCTTCATCACAGGTGAGCGCCTCAACGACCCACGCCTGGGGCGTGAAGATCGTGAGGCACTGATCGATCAGCTGCGCAGCGAGATCCAGATCCTCTGGCGCACCGATGAGGTCCGTGCCCAGCGTCCCTCGGTGCGTGACGAAATCAAAAACGGCCTGTTCTACTTCCGCGAAAGCCTGTTCGAGGCGGTGCCGGATGTCTATCGCAATGCGGAGAAGGCAATACGCAGAATCTATGGCCAGCACGTCGATATCACCTCCCCGGCCTTTATCAAGTTTGGCTCCTGGATCGGTGGTGACCGCGATGGCAACCCCTATGTCACACCGGAGACCACGGCCATGGCCGTGCGCCTGCAGCACCGGGAAGTCCTGCGTGAGTATCTGCGCCGTACCACCGATCTCAGCCATGTACTCACCCACTCACAGCTCCTCTACCAGCCGAGTGAAGCCTTCATAGCCGGACTGGAGCGGGACGAAGCCGCCTACCCGAACGCTTTTATCGACAAGGCAGAACGTTTCAGCACCGAACCCTACCGGCGCAAACTCTATTTCATGCGTTACCGTCTGCGCGAAAACCTGCGCCTGGTTGAAGCCAATATGTCGGGTAGCGATACCAGCGGATTCCCCGCCGCCTACGGCACTGAACAGGAGTTCCTCAACGACCTGGTACAGATCCGTCAGTCACTGGTAGGTCATGGCGACAGCGCTATTGCCCACGGCGACCTGCAGAACCTCATCTGGCAGGTAGAGACCTTCGGTTTCTATCTGATGAAACTCGACCTGCGCCAGGAGTCGACTCGCCACAGCGAGGCGGTGGCCGAAATGTTGACCGCACTGGGTGAGCCGATCGCCTACAACGACATGAATGAAGAGCAGCGCCTGACCCTGCTTGCCGAGCTAATCGGTCGTGGTGAACCACTCAACATCGACCGCAGCGCCATCGGCGAACGCACCCGCGAGACACTGGAAGTCTTCGAGGTGATGGCGCGGATGCGCAGGGAAATCAGTGTTAACGCCTTCGGTAGTTACGTCATCTCCATGACCCACGCCGCCAGTCATATCCTTGAGGTGATGTTGCTAGCCCGTCAGGCTGGACTGATCGGCCGCAACGGTGACCAATGGTACTGCGACATAGGTATCAGCCCACTGTTTGAAACCATCGATGACCTGGAACATATCACCCCGGTGATGACCCAGTTGCTCGACATCCCGATCTACAAAACCCTGCTAGAGGTCTCCGGTAATTCCCAGGAGGTGATGCTGGGCTACTCTGACTCGTGTAAGGATGGCGGCATCCTCGCCTCCTCCTGGAATCTCTATCAGGCACAAAAACAGATCGCCGAGCTGACCTCAAGACGTGGCGTCCACCTGCGCCTGTTCCATGGTCGCGGCGGTACGATTGGCCGTGGCGGCGGCCCGACACATGAGGCGATCCTGGCACAGCCGGAAGGCACCGTGTATGGACAGATCAAGTTCACCGAACAGGGTGAGGTGCTCTCCAACAAATACAGCAACCTCGAGACCGCAATCTATGAACTAACCATGGGTGTCTCCGGCCTGCTCAAAGCGAGCCGCAGCCTGATCATGCCGCCGGGTAAGGATAACGAGGAGTTCCTCGGCATCATGCAGCAATTGGCGGAGAACGGTGAGCAGTTCTACCGCGAACTGACCGACAACACCCCAGGCTTCCTCGACTACTTTTACGAGGCGACCCCGGTTAGCGAGATCGGTCTAATGAACATCGGCTCGCGCCCTTCGCACCGCAAGAAGGGGGACCGCTCAAAATCCTCAGTACGAGCCATTGCCTGGGTCTTCGGCTGGGCCCAGTCACGTCACACCATCCCTGCCTGGTACGGCATCGGTAGTGCACTGAAAAAGTGGCATGAAGGCAAATCAGTTGGAATGCAGAAACTGCAGGAGATGTATCGTGCCTGGCCTTTCTTCCGTGCCCTGCTGAGTAACACCCAAATGTCCCTGTTCAAGGCAGAGATGGGCATTGCCGAGGAGTACGCGCAGCTAGCCCATAACCCGGAGCAAGCGCAAGTGGTCTATACACGCATCAGTAACGAGTACCAGGACACCACATCCAACATACTCGAAGTGGCACAACTGGAGAGCCTGCTAGAGGAGACCCCGGTGTTGGCACTGTCGCTGTCTCGGCGTGATCCCTATCTGGATCCCCTCAACCACATCCAGATCACCCTGCTCAAGCGTTATCGTGACGAGACACTGGATGAGGAGGCCCGACAAATCTGGCTGGAACCGTTACTTCGTTCGATCAATGCCATTGCCACAGGAATGAGAAATACGGGCTAAAAAACCTTCACATCTGATCTCTGGAAAAGCCCAAGGAGCGGACTATAGTTTACTCGTCCAGTATGTCATCACTGATGAGGAAGACCATGCATATCCAGACCATTCGTAGCATCGCCAAAGAAAAAGGTGTTAAAGCTGGCCGACTGACCAAGGCGGAGATGATCCGTACCATTCAGCGGCAGGAGGGAAATTTCGACTGCTTCGGCAGTGCTATCAACGGGTTTTGCGATCAGCAGGAGTGCAGCTGGCGCGAGGATTGCCTCAGTAGCAGCGCAAAAGCAAAATCCTGAGCACCTCTGCTGCGCTTTCCTGCTCCCGCGGCAGACGCCTATCAGTGTTGCGTCACAGGGGCGTGATTGAGCGAGACGTTCATCCCTGAACATAAAAAAACCGGCAAGTTGCCGGTTTTTTCTTTGCTACACAATAAGTTAGCCGATTAAGCGGCCTGCACCGGAATGGTGTTACCGGTGCGAATGACTTCGTTGTTCTCGCCCAGATAGACCAGGGTCGGTTTAAAACGAGCCAGTTCCTGCTGATCCAGTGAGACATAGGCACAGATGATGATCACATCGCCGGGATTGGCCTTGTGTGCCGCGGCACCGTTGACCGAAATCACCCCGGAACCGTCCTCGGCACGAATGGCATAGGTGGTAAAACGCTCACCATTGGTGACGTTATAGATCTCAATTTGCTCGTATTCCCTAATCCCTGAGAGCTCCAGCAGCTTGCCGTCAATGGCACAGGAACCCTCATACTCCAGTTCAGAGTGGGTTACACGAGCACGGTGCAGTTTGGCTTTCAGCATGGTGCAAAACATGTCTGTCAGCTTCCTCAGTGTTAAATGGCCAAGTAATTATGCGCGCATCGTCCCACAGGATTCAATGCAGGCGCGAATGGGCGCGAAGTTTATCACAATTCTATCAACAAGTTATCAATCAGTCTGGCCCGTCCCAACCAGGCCGCCGCCAGAATAACCATAGATGCCTCCCCACCTCGGGGCGGCAGCAGGTCGTCTGGATGACGTATTTCCAGATAATCGGGGCGCAAGCCTGCTTTTTCCAGCATAGCGGCCCCTTCGCGCTGCAACAGTGAGTAGTCGCTCTCACCATCGCGCAGGCGTTGCGCCATCTCTTGCAACGTCTGGTAGAGCGCCGGGGCGATCGCCCGCTCCGCCGGGTTGAGATAGCCATTCCGCGAACTCATCGCCAGACCGTCAGGGTCGCGCAGGGTCGGCACACCGACCATCTCCACCGGCATATCCAGCTCTACCACCATACGCCTGAGCACCGCCAACTGCTGGAAATCCTTCTCACCGAAACAGGCCACATCGGGCTGGACGATATTGAACAATTTGGCAACCACGGTGGCGACACCACGAAAGTGGCCGGGACGGCTGGCACCACAGAGCAGATCGGAGATCCCAGGAACCTCGACAAAGGTCACTCCGTCGCGGCCATGGGGATAGATCTCTGCCTCCTCCGGCAGAAACAGCAGCTCTACGCCGGCAGCCTCAAGCAGGGTGGCATCCTCCGCCGGGGTGCGCGGATAGGTGGAGAGATCCTCCCCAGCGCTGAACTGTAGCGGGTTGACGAAGATGCTCACCACTACCCGATCCGCCAGTTCGCGGGCACGAGCCACCAGACTCATGTGGCCTGCATGGAGGTTACCCATGGTAGGAACAAAGGCGACTCGCTCCCCGGCAAGATGCCAGGCGCGTACCTGTTCACGGACGCCTGCAATTGAATGTTGGGTAATCATTGCGTTAATCGAAGCTGTGTTCCGCAGCGGGGAAGCTCCCCTTCTTTACCTGTTCCACGTAAGCGCTCAGCGCCTTTTCGATGGAGCCAGTATCTGCAAGGAAGTCGTGGGAGAAGGAGGGACGTTTGCCGGGTGTGATCCCAAGCATGTCGTAGAGCACCAGCACCTGACCGTCGGTGTCAGGCCCGGCACCAATACCGATCACCGGCATCGAAACCGCCTCGCTTATCTGCTTTGCCAGTGCCTGGGGGACACATTCGAGAACCAGCATATCGGCCCCTGCCTCATCCATAGCACGGGCATCGGCCAACATCGCCTCGGCATCACGTGCCTCGCGGCCCTGAACACGGTAGCCACCTACCTTGTGTACCGACTGGGGCAGCAGGCCAAGATGGGCGCAGACCGGGATGCTCAAAGAGGTTAGGTGGCGCACTGTCTCAACCATCACGGCGCCCCCCTCCAGCTTGACCATCTGGGCGCCACCCTCTTTCATCAGACGGGCGGCGGTGGCAACGGCCACCTCTGGTGAGGAATAGCTCAGAAAAGGCATGTCGGCGACGATAAATGCACGTTCGCTGCCGTTACAGACAATTTTTGTATGGTAGACCATCTCATCCAGGGAGACAGGAACGGTGCTGTCGCGACCCTGGATCACATTACCGAGAGAGTCCCCCACCAGCATAACCTCTGCCCCGGCCTGCTCAATAAGGCGGGCAAAACTGGCGTCGTAAGCGGTCAGGACGGCGATTTTCTCGCCCTCCTGCTTCATCCGGCGCAGGGTGCTCAGACTGATTCGGGACATGGCATTCTCACAACATGGACGGTATAGGGTTGAAATAGTGCCGACCGCGCTTGCCGTTACGGATCTGTTCCAGCAGCAGGATATAGTCGGCATCGCTCTCTGCCAGATCGATCTCGGCAGCATTGACGATGAGCAGCGGTGAAGCATTGTAATCGTAGAAGAAGCGGGCGTAGGCGTCACTCACCTCACGCAGATAGTCCATCATCATGTTCTCTTCGCCCGGTCGCGCCCGGCGCATCACCCGCTGCATCAATACATCCACCGGAGCCTGCAGGTAGATCACCAGATCCGGCTGCGGCGCATCGAGGGTCACCAGATTGTAGGTCTGCTCATAGAGGCTCAGTTCGTCCGGGTTCAGGGTGAGTTCGGCGAACAGGCGATCCTTCTCCAGCATGAAATCGGCCACCCGCACCGGTTCGAACATGTCCCCCTGGCGCAACTGCTGCATCTGCCGTGCACGCTGGAAGAGGAAAAACATCTGTGTCGGCAGGGCCGCATCCCGAGGGCTCTGATAGAAGCGCTCCAGAAATGGATTCTCCTCCGCACCTTCCAGCAGCAATTCGCTGCCGAAGGTCTTCGCCAGACGGTGTGCCAGGGTAGTTTTGCCCACACCGATGGGGCCTTCGACGACTATAAACCGGGGATCGCTCACGATCAGCTTCTGTCCTGATGAGGGTTAAGAGTTAGCGGAAAGAATATCACGCTGGCGAGGCATCGTCCTCACCCAACTGCAGCGCCTCCAAACCGTCGCCATCGAGTGCCGCCAGAGCATCACGCAAGGCGAGTCCACTGGGCAGAATAAGCTCCGGAGCCAGATCAAACAGGGGTTGGAGGACGAAGTTTCTCTGGGTGATCCCTGGATGCGGCACCTGTAGGCGAGGTTGTTCAATCACCTCGACACCATAGAGCAGCAGGTCGAGATCGAGGCTGCGCGGCCCCCAGTGCTCACCGGTTCTCAGCCGTCCCTGCTGTTGCTCGATGGCCTGCAAGGCATCAAGCAGGGCCAGTGGTTCAAGGCAGGTATCGAACATCGCCACCGCATTGAGGTAGTCGGGTTGATCCGCCGGCCCCATGGGTTTGCTGCGATAAATGCGGGAAATGGCGGTAAGGCGCGATTCAGGAATCTGGCGCAGTGCTTCAATAGCGTGTTGCAGTTGGGTTAACGGCTCATCTAGATTGCTGCCGAGCCCGATGTAGGCACGGATGAAGGTGCGCGCTTGGGTCACGCTCACTCGCCAGATTTGGCTGGACGCTTACGTGGACGACGACGGCGTTTTTTCTGTCCTCCGCCCCCCCCGGCATTGGCGCGCAGCATACTGTTGCGCTGTGCATCATCGCTCTTCTGGAAATCGGTCCACCAGTCGGCCAGCTCCTGTGGCGCTTCGCCGCACTGGGCGCGCAACAGCAGGAAGTCATAAGCGGCGCGAAAGCGGGGTTGTGCCACCAGGCTCAGGGCGCGGCGACCATTGTTGCGCTTCAGCCGCTCCTGCCACTCCCAGATCTCCCGCGATTGCAGACTGAATCGCTTGGGCACCAGTACCCACTCCACCTGCCGGGAGATAACAGCATCGCCTGCCTGCTGCATCGCCTGCAGCGGTGGCACCCCCTCGTCGCAGAGGTGCAGATACTCCTGGCGAACCGGCTCCCACAGCAGCGCCGCATAGAGGAAGGCCGGAGTGACCGGCTGTCCTTGATCCACTCTGCGGTCGGTGTTTTCCAATGCGTGGAGAATCAGCGTATGTGGGAAATGCTCCTCCTCCTCGGCCAGACAATCATCGGTATCAGGATAGAGGTGCTGGAACAGATCATAGTGGCGCAACAGTTCGTAGGATTGCACCGCAGAACCGGCCAGAAACATTTTAAGGGTTTCATCAAACAGGCGAGCGTTAGAGACCTCTTCCAGCAGGTACCCCAGTTCACGAATCGCCGCTTCACATTCCGGCTCGATGCGAAAACCGAGCTTGGCGGCAAAGCGCACCGCGCGCAGCATCCGCACAGGGTCCTCACGGAAGCGTTTCTGAGGATCGCCGATCATCCGCAGTACACCCTCCTTCAGATCGGGCACACCACCGGTGTAATCGACCACGGAGAAATCGCGGATATCGTAGTAGAGGGCATTCACGGTGAAATCACGGCGCCAGGCATCGTCTTCCAACGTGCCGTAAACGTTGTCGCGCATCAGCATGCCGCTGTCACTGGTCTGTGCATCCCCCTCCTCGTCGTGTCCGGCTCGGAAGGTGGCAACCTCGATGATCTCGCGACCAAAATGGATGTGCGCCAGACGGAAACGGCGACCGATCAAACGACAGTTACGGAACAGTTGGTTGACCTCTTCCGGACGAGCATCGGTGGCAATATCGAAGTCCTTTGGCTCACGTCCCAGCAACAGATCACGCACGCCGCCACCCACCAGATAGGCTTCGTAGCCCGCCTTGTTCAGACGATAAAGCACCTTGAGTGCGTACTCACTGATATTGCTGCGGGAGATGGCGTGCTCGGAACGGGGGATACGGGAAACCGATATCTTGCCGCCTGCTTCGGGGAGAGCGCTAGTCCCGGTGCGCTTGCTGGAACTCTTCAACCAGGAAAACATCGGCGAATCATAGCATGACTGCGGTTGTGGAAAAGGCCCGGCAATGGTTCAAAAGTGGTAACGAACGGAGGCGGAGTAGATGTCACGACTGCTCTTCGGCTGGAATTGGCCGTCAACGACGTCAGATTTGGCAAAACGATAGGTGTCATAACCTAAAATAACGCTCCAGTGAGACTCAACGAAATACTCCACGTTGGCGAAAGGACTCAACTGGCTCAATGGGTGAAGAGAGGAGCCACTAAGTGTACTGACCTCTTCATTTACGTAATAAGGCGCCATCACCCCCAAACCTGCACGCCAGCCGCTACCAAGATACTGTCCCGCTACCGTGGCATAACTCACGATATATCGTTGTGAATACCCGCTGGTATCACCACGTACTCCACGACGCCAGCTCTCTGCACCCACACCAAAACGGACCAGCCAGTCACCGACACCGGCTCTACTTCGGCTTCTCTCGGTAAGGTAATTAAAACCCACCTCGGCGCGAATGCCGTTATAGTCCGTGTTGCTAGTGAGCGGCATGCCACCCGTGGTTTGGCCGTCGTAGTTCACCGCACCTGAGTAGAGACGGCAGGAAAAATCCTGCCACCAGCGATGCTCAACACGGTTGGTACCTTTTACTTCAATGAAATAACGCGGTCCGGTTTCGCTAAGAAGCTTGTCACCATTATCGGCAAACTCCTCCCACTGGTACCACTCCGTCCCGCCCCCCAGTTCCACCTGGGTTGCCAGTACAGCTGGAGCGACGAGTAATAGAAATGTCAGGTGCCCTATCCGGCGCATGTGTCCGCCTGTCCTTATTGTTTATCTGCGTCGATGATATAGCACACGGGGCATGTGCGGAAACCTCGATGGCTCAATTCCCTCCACTGCGGTGTAATCGGTTAGAATATCGCCCCATAAACCCAACCCCTGATGGGAGAGAGCCAGCGTGGCAAAAAAAAATGCGAGCACAATCGATTTCGAAGCCTCACTCAAGGAACTGGAAGCACTGGTAGAAAAGATGGAGCAGGGTGAAACGTCACTGGAACAGTCGCTGAAAGATTTCGAACGGGGCGTGGCTCTGACCCGCGCCTGCCAGCAGGCCCTGCAAGACGCGGAGCAGAAGGTACAGATCCTCACAGGCAAGGATGAAAACAGCCCTTTGCAGGAGTTCGAGGGGGAGAACGAATAAACCAATGGAGTTCAAAAGTCTGCTAAAGCAGTACCAGCAACGTGCGGAAACCACCCTCGACCACTGGCTGCCCAACTCCGAAGAAGCCCCCGGCCATCTTCATGCGGCGATGCGTTATGCCAGCCTCAATGGCGGCAAACGGGTTCGTCCGGTGCTGGTCTACGCCAGCGGCAGCGCCCTCGGCGTGCCACTGGAGCAGTTGGATGGCCCCGCCTCTGCGGTCGAACTGGTTCACGCCTATTCGCTAGTACACGACGATCTGCCGGCAATGGACGACGATGATCTGCGTCGCGGCAAACCCACCTGCCACAAGGCCTTTGATGAGGCCACCGCGATCCTGGCAGGCGACGCGCTGCAGTGCCTGGCCTTTGAGGTACTGACCAACGACCCGGCCATGAAAGTTGCAGCAGAGCAACGGCTGGCGATGGTAGCAGAACTGGCCCATGCCAGTGGCTCCCGTGGCATGGCCGGCGGTCAGGCTATCGACATTGCCGCCGAGGGTACCCTGCTGACCCTGGAACAGTTGCAGACGATGCACCGCTACAAAACCGGGGCCCTGATCCGAGCCGCCGTTCGCCTTGGCGCCCTCAGCGCAACAGAAATCACCCCTGACCAGCGCAGTGGGCTGGACCGCTACGCCGAGGCGGTCGGCCTCGCTTTTCAAATCCGTGACGATATTCTGGATGTGGTGGCAGACACTGAAACCCTGGGAAAACCACAAGGCTCAGACCAGGCGAAGGAGAAACCGACCTACACCTCACTACTCGGTCTGGACGGAGCGCGGGAGAAGGCATTGGCACTACATCTGGAGGCTCTCGACGGTCTGACTGTTTTCGGTACCGAAGCCGAGCCGCTACGCCAGCTTTCTAGCTACATCGTCGAGCGGGCAAATTGAGGTCAAAAACTTGCATCACCTCACCTCAAAGGCCATCATAAGCGGCTTTTCAGCCCTACCTAATATAAAGTGACAATGCGCGAACAGAGTCCGAGCCCCCCTTTGCTGGAGACCATTGACGATCCTGCCCAGTTGCGTCAGCTCGATCTCAACCAGCTCAAGCAACTGGCAGGCGAACTACGCGAATTTATGGTGCAATCGGTCGGCAAGACTGGTGGCCATCTCGCGTCTGGTCTCGGTACTGTTGAGCTGACCATCGCCTTGCACTATGTCTACAACACCCCGGAAGACCGACTGGTGTGGGATGTCGGTCACCAGAGCTATCCACATAAAATCCTTACAGGCCGACGCCAAATGATGTCGAGCCTGCGCAAACTGCACGGACTCTCCGGTTTCCCCAAACGCGATGAGAGTGTCTACGACACCTTCGGTACTGGTCACTCCAGCACCTCAATCGGTGCCGCCCTCGGCATGGCCATCGCAGCGCAGAAGGAACAAACCGATCGCAAGGTAGTGGCAGTGATCGGTGATGGTGCCCTGACCGCAGGAATGGCCTTCGAAGCGCTCAACCACGCCGGTGATCTGGATGCCAATCTACTGGTGGTTCTGAACGACAATGACATGTCGATTTCACCTAACGTTGGCGGCCTATCCAAATACCTGGCACGGGTACTCTCAGGCAAGCTCTACTCCACCATGCGTCAGGGGAGTAAGAAGGTTCTGCAGACCATGCCCAGTGTGTGGGAACTGGCACGTCGTGCCGAAGAACATATGAAGGGAATGGTGATCCCAGGCACCCTGTTTGAGGAGCTGGGCTTCAACTACATTGGTCCCATCGACGGCCACGACCTTGATACGCTGGTGAAGACCCTGCGTAACCTACGCACCCTGGAAGGGCCGCAGTTCCTGCATATCGTTACCCGCAAGGGTAAGGGCTACACCCCAGCCGAGGAGAATCCCTGCGGTTTTCACGGCATCGGCAGTTTTGATCCGGAGACTGGAGAGAAACTGGGTGGTAAGGGTTCTGGCCCAACCTACACCGACGTCTTCAGCGACTGGCTCTGCGACATGGCTGCCAGTGATGACAAACTGATCGGTATCACTCCGGCGATGCGTGAAGGTTCCGGCCTGGTACGTTTTTCCGAAGAGTTTCCTGAGCGCTACTACGACGTCGGTATCGCTGAACAACATGCGGTTACCCTGGCTGCCGGTCTCGCCTGCGAAGGCTACAAACCGGTAGTAGCGATCTACTCCTCCTTCCTGCAGCGTGCCTACGACCAGTTGATTCATGACGTGGCGCTACAAAACCTGCCGGTACTGTTTGCTATCGATCGCGCCGGCATTGTCGGCCCCGATGGCCCGACCCATGCGGGCAGTTTCGATTTGAGTTTCCTCCGTTGCGTCCCCAACATGCTGATCATGGCCCCGGCCGATGAGGAGGAGTGCCGCCGTATGTTGAACACCGGCTATCACCACGACGGTAGTGCAGCGGTACGTTATCCCCGTGGTAGCGGTATGGGTATTGCAGTCAGTGACACTCTGGAACCGATTGAGATCGGTAAGGGCGAAGTGGTGCGTCAGGGGAAAGAGATCGCCCTGCTCTCCTTCGGCCCGATGCTTTCACCAGCAATCGAAGTAGCTGATGAATTAAATGCCACTGTCGCCAATATGCGTTTCGTAAAACCCCTGGATGAACAACTGGTGCTGGAACTGGCCAGCAGCCATCGCCTGCTAGTAACGCTGGAGGACAACGTGACCATGGGTGGAGCGGGTAGCGCAGTAAATGAACT
>JBNKQR010000048.1:0-21752 GCA_050295975.1 Thiohalomonadaceae bacterium | reverse complement strand
GCCAGGAAAGGAATTTGTTGTCTTTGAGCGATGAGGCCGACAGCTTGACAAATAGCCGTACTGGATTGCCACTATGCCGTTGTTCCGAAATAACCTTTATTGAATGTGCCAATACCCATCGATCAATGGCAGTCATTAAGCCCGCATGGGTGGCTGCTGGCAGAAAAGCTTTTGGAAGCAGAATATTTTTCTTGTCATCCTGCATGCGGAGCAGGACTTCATAATTTTTGTTTTCGTCTCCTTTCAGACTGACAATTGGCTGGAACATGAGCTGTAGCAGATTGTTCTTTAGTGCATTCTTTATTTGCTTACTCATCAGGGCGGTGCGCTCCTGTTCCTCCAGCTCATCTTCTCCTGGTATGTAATAGGTATATCGATTGCCGCCTTTTTCCTCACTTTCCTGCAGACCTTTCTCCGCCCGATTTAACACTTCCTGTGCACTGGTTGAGGTTTCGTCGTATTGGTAGATGCCGATACTACAGGTCAGAGAGACTGATTTGCCGTTACTGTCGAACATATGTTCGGAGACTTTGCTACAAAGATGCCCGGCAAAGTGCTCTGCGTGTTCCTGACTCAGTCCCTGAAGTAGCAGCAGGAAGTGCTCTCCTTCATACCGCGCCATGATGCATTCCTTACCAGCGAGCTCATGATTGATAACCTGAACCAGGTCGGCCAACAGTTGGTCGCTATGATCAATACCGACCTCTTGACGGAGTTTTTTGAAGTTGTCCGGCTTGAGGTAGAAGACCATACCCTCTTTTCCAGGCTTGCCAAGAACCGCATTGAAAGTCTCAAAGAAATGAACACGGTTGTAGGCACCTGTAACCAGATCCAGCTTGCTCATGTCTTTTAGTCGTTTTTCCAGTTCCTCATTATTGGCCTGTTTGCGAATGATGATTTGGGTACATGGTTCGCCATCGTAGCTGGCCAGAGCAAACTCCATGGTGATGTTGAAATCGCTACCGTCCGGGCGTAAGCCGTCTACATCGATTGTGTCAGTGTCAGCGTTAACCTTGTCAAAGTCGCGCAGGAATTTTTTTAACCGGGAATGTTCCTCTTTTTTCACCATATTCAGAATGGGCAGGCCTTCAACATCTTCCATGCTGCTGTAACCGAACATTTCCAGATAGGATTGGTTGGCGTAGATATGCATACCATCATGGACATAGGTAATGGCGTCACGTGAGCTATCTACCAGGGTTTGTGCGCGACGGTTGGCTTCATCGAGTTTGGTTTCGAACTGGAGTAGTTTACGATGTTCGCGGGAACTGACCATTTCTCGCAGTAGTGCGTGTTCCAGTCTTTTTGGTTGAGAGATGAGTACCACATCGCGGGCGCCTGCATCCAAAATTTCCTGCAGTCTCTCTTCATCTGCATCATCACCAATGAGTAGCAGTGGGACATGCTTGCCAGAGGTGTCGATGATGCTCAACACTTCACTTGCGCTGAGACCAGGAATGTCGGGTTTGCTCAAAACTAGATCTACATTTTCCTTGGCCAGGGCCTCGCGCAGGTCTTCATCATCCTCAATACGCTTGGCATTGATCGCATGCCCGGCATTGCGCAGCATGTTGGCTACGGTCTCAGCATCATTGGAGGAGTCGTCGAGGACCAGAATGTAGATGGACTGTTCTTTTAACACGGCTGACCTTGTTTGCTTCCCTGGATCGGTACGATACTGTGTATGCAGTGGCGTATTCTAGGTATTTCCTGGCGAGGAAGCTACTGCAAAAAGCATGAATCGCACCTTTTACAATTCATCCCAAATCTGGCTAAAGCCGTTACTGCCAGTTTCGTTGTCAGCAGACTTGTTCCCGTGGGTGGTAGTTGGGCGCTGCTGTTCTTTTGGATTGTATGCAAATTGTGCAAAGGCGCCACTATCCTGCAGCTTCTCCTGAAGAATAAGGTTGGTTTGTAACGACGGTGCATTGACGCTGAGCTCATTCCCCTTTTTGAACAACAGAGTTGGTGTGATAAGACTCCCTGGTTGTTTGATCGCCGGAATTTCATCCAGCAATAGTCCGTATTGGCTTTCCGCTGCCTTGCCTGAGGCACGCTCGTTATTAACCAATACGGGCGTAGCGTTAGGAGCCAATACCTGCACCCCAATCTCCATACGTTCATCACTTCCCTGGCGTAGCCAGCGTACGACTCCGGTTTCCCACGAGCGACTGTCGTTGTTGCGATTAACCCCAATCAATTCGCCTACCTTTACCCCCGCGTTTTCATTGCTCGCCAGTGCGAGGCGATACCCTCCCGCGCTTTCGTTGAGGATCTGCCAGGTGTAAGTTGGAATGGACGACTCCACTCGCGGGATATCATCGGGGTCTGTTAATGATTTGTAGTGATCATAATCTTGTTGTATCGACTTACTACCACGGATATCCCAGACATCATCAGTAGTTGGTTGGCTGACACCAACGACAGAACGGCTATTGAAGCGGGCGCGGTGCATCTGCGTATTTGAGCTGCCTTGAGCATGCGCCAGGGCTCGGTAGAGGGTAGTCAGGCCCACCACCGTAGTAATGTCAGAGGCGCTGCGTTCGTTCCGAGCGAAAGAGCGTTTAGGTGCGATACCCCAGGCGCGGATCAGGCGTACTACCAGCTCTTTGGGAATTTGACCTGAGCCCATGAATCCCTGACGCTGCTCCAGCTCCGTATAAATGTGCTGGCTTAGTTCACGGGTATCGACCAGACGACAGAGCTCCTTGTTGCAATCTTCGTGATTGAATACCAGATAATCGGGCGCCTGGTCGGTGCTGATATGTATGGAAAACAGCACTTCTGTTGCTGCAGGATCACTGTAGGGAAGAATGTGCGCATGTGTGGCATAGCGGGCCAGCGCGTTGTAGACCACCTCGGCTTCACCCTGACGCAGACGATATGGGGAGGCGAGGGCCAACAGCAGGATTTGCTTGTATACCCGGGCAATGCTGGATTCAGGCAAAAGGTCGTTTAGCGGATCGCTAACCCGATCATGGTAAATATCCTTGTGTTCGGCATACAGATAGAGGGCGTTCAGCTCACGCCAGCTATTTTCCGGATGCGGACGGTATGTCTGGTAGCTGCTGAGCATGGCCTGGCTGAGATAGCGAATCGAGCGGTGAATCATCACCGTCAGTGCCTTGTTGTCGCGGCTGAGAAAGCTACTACCGAGCATCTCTTCGATAGCGGTTTTGTAGCCAAGGGCCATTTCATTGGAAAGGCTCTGCGACAGGTTGGCAATGCGTTGAGCCTTTTCCGGCAGGGGGAAAGTGGTGTTGACCAGGCGGGTGTTCAGTGAGGTCTGGACGTAGTTGATCGGTGAGCGTAGCAATTCGAGGAAGCGATAGCGTTCCTTCCAGGCAATTGCCAGACGATTCACTTCACACAGTGCCTCGTAAACCAAGCGCGCGGTTTCACCGATGTTGCCCATCGGCAGATCCTGAACCCACCGCTCCGTAGATGCGGCACGGTAGTCGAAGGCATCCTTGTCGGGTTTGCTGCGCTCGGCAATGCCGAGGCCCAGCTGGCCAAATTCCTTTGCCATTTATGGAACCCCCTTAACTTTTAGGTGTAACTTGTTGTTATATATCAGTATTGGCCTAATAAAACAAGTGTGACCTAGTTCACAGGCTGTTTATAGGGGTAGCCGGCGATCTCTCGCACTAGTCGCGGTACCAGATATCCGGGTGAGGCTACCCTGAGTTCTGCGACTATTTCTGCAGCATTTTGTTCAGTTACTTCAAAATGTGCTGCGCCCTCTACCCGGTCTAGCAGGTGCAGGTAATAGGGTAAAACGTGATAGCGAAACAGGACTTCATGTAGTGCCTGTAGCGTATTGCTGCTGTCATTTACGCCATGGAGCAGGACGCTCTGGTTAAGCAGGGTGACGTTGCGGTTGTGTAGCTGTTGTAGCGCCTTAACCACCGTCGCATCGATCTCATTGGGGTGATTGGCGTGAATCACTACCACTATCTGCCATGGCAGTGACGCCAGCCAGCCAAGCAGTTCCTCGTCGATCCTCTCGGGCAAGACTATCGGCAGGCGGGTATGGATGCGCAGTCGTTTCAGTTGCGGGTAGCGTGCCAGCCTATCGCTCAGCTCACCCAGGCGAGAGGTGTCGAGTAGTAGTGGGTCGCCACCGCTGAGAATGAGCTCCTCAACTTCAGGATGGCTTTCCAGATACCTAGTCACCCCCTGCCAACTGTTCTGCGCGGGATTCTCCTCAGAGTAGGGGAAGTGGCGACGGAAGCAGTAACGGCAGTGAATGGCACAGGCGCCGGTGACGGTGAGCAGCACCCGGCCCTGGTATTTATGTAGTACACCGGGAGCAACGACCGCGTCCTGATCACCAACTGGATCAGTGTCGAAACCAGCTGAGGTCTCCAACTCCCGTTGTAGCGGGAGTACCTGTCTTAAAAGTGGATCATTCGGGTCACCCTTGCATATACGTCCCAGATAACCTCGCGGCACCCGCAACGGAAACTGTTTAGCTGCCTCTCTGGCCGCCGGGAGCAGGGTGCAGGGGAGTTCCAACAGGGCCAGCAGTTCGGCCGGATCGCGTACTGCATTGGCAAGGGCATTTTTCCAATCGGCTGTTCGGGGTATCATGGGTGGTCTTTTTTGTAATCAATCCTTCAACAGGAACAGTTATGGCCAGTTACAGCACCAACGAATTCAAACGCGGACTCAAGATCATGCTCGACGGTGATCCCTACAATATTGTCGAGAATGAGTTCGTCAAGCCGGGCAAGGGGCAGGCGTTCAACCGGGTAAAGGTGCGTAACCTGAAGACCGGTCGTACCATCGAGCGTACCTTCAAATCTGGTGAAAGTGTAGAGGCCGCCGATGTCATGGATACCGATTTGCAGTATCTCTATAACGATGGCGAGTCCTGGCACTTCATGCATCCGGAGACCTTCGAGCAGATCGCTGCTGACGAATCTGCTATTGGCGAGGAGGGCAAGTGGCTCAAGGAGCAGGACATGTGTGTCGTCACCCTGTGGAATGACGTGCCGATCAGCATTACCCCGCCTAACCATGTGATCCTCACAGTGGTCGAGACTGACCCGGGTGTACGCGGCGATACCGCCACCGGTGGTACCAAGCCGGCCAAGTGCGATACCGGTGCTGTGGTTCAGGTGCCGCTGTTCATCGATGTTGGCGATCAGCTTAAAGTGGATACCCGCTCGGGCGAGTATATCTCCCGTTCAAGGGATTAGGATTTGAACAACGATTGGCGGCCTTCCGCCTCGCTGGAAAATCTGCAACAGAGGGCCCGCATCCTGCAAAGGGTGCGGGCCTTTTTTGCCGAGCGAGGGGTGCTGGAGGTGGAGACGCCGATTCTCTCTACCACGGCGATTACCGATCCCCACCTGCACAGCTTCACTACCCGCTATACCGGTCCTGGCCATGCTGACGGCCTGTCACTCTACCTGCATACCTCACCCGAATTCCCGATGAAGCGCCTGCTGGCGGCGGGTAGCGGGCCCATCTATCAAATCAGCAAGGTCTTCCGCCAGGGTGAGGCGGGCCGTCGCCACAATCCCGAGTTCACCATGCTGGAGTGGTACCGTCCAGACATCGATCATCATGCACTGATGGACGAGGTGGCGATGTTAGCTGGACCCTTGCTTGGTCTGGATGTGAACGCTGAGAAACTGACCTATCGAGAAGCCTTTCAGCGTCATCTACAAATTGATCCGCTGGACTCCACCGTGGATGAATTGCAGCGATGCGTAACAGCAATCGGCCTTGTCGGATTTGAAGAAGAGAGGGATCGGGATCTGCTGCTGGAGCTACTGCTGAGTCACCGGATTGAGCCGGAGCTGGGCAGGGATGGACTCTGTTTTCTCTACGACTATCCCGCTTCCCAGGCGGCACTTGCAAGACTCAGCCAGGATGATCCTCGAGTCGCCGAACGTTTCGAGCTCTATTACCGGGGCGTGGAACTGGCCAACGGTTTTCATGAACTGGCGGATGCCAAAGAACAGCGTGAACGTTTTAATGCCGAGCAGGAAACAAGGAAAAGGCAGGGGCTGGAGAGCGTGCCGATGGATGAGCGTTTACTGGCTGCGTTGGAGGAGGGGTTGCCAGCCTGTTCCGGGGTGGCACTTGGGCTCGATCGGTTGGTGATGTTGGCCGTCGGTGCCGATAGTCTCGAGCAGGTAATGGCCTTTTCCATCGAGAATAACTAAACCAGTAAATCGCAAAAGGGGCGAAGAGAGATCTTCGCCCCTTTGTGACCTTTGCGCTTAACCCTGTTTTTTCACAGTGGCCAGCAGTTGGCCAAGTCTTACCGGCTCACCAGCTTTGATGGTGCCGGACCATTCAATCGCATCGGGTCCGAATACCAGGATCACAGTGGAGCCCATATTAAAGCGCCCCATCTCCTCGCCCTTCTTCAGCGTGATCGCTTCATCGTCTTCGTAGCGGCGACTACGAACGACTCGTCCAGCCGGAGGCGTCACCTCACCTGCCCAGACGGTTTCGATGCTGCCCACATTCACCGCCCCCACCTTGACCAACGCCATCGGGCCAACCTCGGTATCAAACAGGGAGATCACACGCTCGTTGCGTGCGAACAGCCCCGGGATCACCCGGGTGGTGGCCGGGCTGACACTGAACAGGCGCCCCGGTACATGGATCATTTCACGCAGGGTGCCGTCGAGCGGCATGTGGATACGGTGGTAGTCACGCGGTGAAAGATAGATGGTGGCAAAGCTGCCGCCCTGGAACGGTGCGGCGCGTTTTTCCGAACCGCCGAGTAGTTGTTCCAGCGTATAGTCATGACCCTTGGCCTGGAAGATGCGGCCATCAATGATGTCGCTGGCCTGACTGACAGCGCCATCCACCGGAGAGGCCAGTTGATCGGCACCACTGACAATCGAACGTGCACCGTGTTTCAGTTCGCGGGTGAAGAAGGCGTTGAAGTGCTCATACGCGAGCGGGTCACTTTCCAACGCTTCGTCCATGTTGACGTTGAATTGTTTAACGAACCAGGACGTAAAGCGATTCTTGATCCCGGGATGGCGAATGCGGGTGAAGGCGTGGATCAGACGCGAGACCAGATGTCCCGGCATCAGGTATTGGGGTAGCGCCTTGAGATAGTCGAGAGCTCCGGCGCCATCTTCGTGCTGCGGCATGTAGTTACCTGTAGATTTTATTTTTGTTGGAAGTAGTCACGCACGCGGCGAAACTGCTCCGCGATCTCACTCGCCTTATGTGGCGGATTGAAGCGTGCCACCCAACGGCCCTGCGGGTCAATCAAAACCACCGTGGCACTGTGATTGACAATGTAGTCATCACTATTGGTATCGCCATCGAACATATAGACCGCGCCGAGCTGCTTGGCGAGATTATCGATCTCAGCCTTTTCACCGGTAGCGGTGAGAAAGTCCGGATGAAAATAGGCAACAAACTGTTTGAGGTTCGCTGGCTTGTCGCGTTTTGGGTCGACGGAGATAAACAGGAACTGGCTGTTCTGATAATAGGTGGGTGTCTGCTGCAGATTCTTTGCTACCAGACGCAGCATCGCCAGGGTAGTGGGGCAGATATCCGGGCAGTGGGTGTAGCCGAAGAAGATGAAGCTCCATTTGCCTTCCAGCCGCGACAGGTTAAATTCCTGCCCATCACCGTCGGTGAGCTTGAATGAAGTCACCTCGCGGTATTCGGGTAGCAACACCGCATTCAATGAATCAGGGGGTGGCGGTAGCGCCTTTTCCTGCATCAACTGTGACAGTGATATCCCGCCCAGAACCAGAACGGCGAGAGTTCCAAGAATGATGATAAAGCGTGAACGTTCCATAGGCCGGATTATCGCACGGGCGAAAATGGTTAGGTAGTGTGGCATATGCCACAGGTTTGATTTATTTCTTGCGGAATAGTAAGTTAGGTGAAAATGATAAAGAGGATTCTCTGATGTCCAGCGTGAGCTACCTGATCCCGAAGAAAGAACGCCCTCTCCATATCCCGGGTGCCGAAGCCGTTGAGCTGAGTCCTGCGGCGATGGTCGAGATCCCGCTGCTGGGCTGGATCAGCGCAGGCCAGCCGGTCGACATCAGCGAAGACAATGAACGCGTCTCCGTTCCCGCTAACATGGTGCGTCGTAATACCTACGCACTGAAAGTTCGCGGCCACTCCATGATCGACGACAACATTCAGGACGGCGACATCGTCATTATTGAAAAGCGTGAGACGGCAGAGAATGGCCAGTCAGTCGTTGCCATGATCAACGGCGAGCAGGTCACCCTGAAAAAATTCTACGTTGAGCGCGACGGCATCCGCCTGCAACCGGCCAATCCGGAGATGGAACCGATCTACCTGAAGAATCAGGATGTACAGATCCTCGGTATTGTCACCGGTGTGATACGTCAGCCGGAATAAAAAACGAATTCACCGCAAAGGACGCGAAGAAAAGAAACTCACTGAGAATTATTATGTGAGGCAGTTACACCAAATTTATTTACTGCAGTAGTTTACGTTTTTGGTTAACGATGTAATCAATATTTTTTCTCTGCGCCCTTGGCGTCGTTGCGGTGAAATACCTTTCTCAATTATGAAACATCACCCCAATCCCAAAGTGAAACTGGGTGGCACTCTTGCCGTTCTTCGACCAGAGATGAATCTTCTCTGCCTGTACTAGCGGATAGGTATATTCACTCTCGTCCAGCTTTCCCTTACGTACGCCGTCGAAGGTGCCGGAGGCAGTAACCAGTCGTCCCGGTGCGTAGTCCACCGTCTCCAGATACCCCTCCTTGATCAACAAAAAGCGACCATAGGCCTGTTTGTCCGTTTGTGGGTAGTGGTCGCTGTCGAGCGGGTAGGCGAGGATCTCCAGTCGGGTCTCTGTTTTCAGATTGGTGCTGGTGATAATGGTGCCGCCCCAGACCACCTTCTCGCCTTTTCGTCTCTCTGCCGCTTTGACCGCCTGTGCAGGCGTCAGGCTAGACGCTGAATTTTTTCTGCCGAAGTCCGGTGTCGAGGCACAGGCAGTGAGTAGCAGTGCTGCGAAAATCAGGTAGATCGTTTTCATCACAGCACCTTAATAGTACGGATAGCGGTGATAGGGGCCCCAGGGATACCAGGGGTCGTAATACCAGGGGGCGCAGTTTGTACAGGGCTCTTCCGGAAGCGGCCAGAGATAGTAGGAGTCAGACTCAACCACCGGGTAGGTATAGGTCATCTCCCCCAGTTTGCCCTGCACGGTCCCTGCCAGTCTACCGACCACAGTGAAGTTGCGCCCGACGGCGTAGATAGCCGGGTCGAGGAAGCCGTTAATTTCAGCCATGAAACGCCCCAGACTCTTGTCGCTCTTTCTTGGCTCGCCGTCATCGAACAGTTTGCGAGCGACAATTTCTATGCGGGTGTTTTGCTGACGGTTTTCCACCTTGGCGATGGTGCCGCCCCAACGTACTTGCGTTCCCTTTATCTGCTCAGGTTTTTTTGTGGCCTGACTGATGGTGACAGGAGAGACACCGGGTGAGCTGATCTCTTTCGGTACAGTGCTGCATCCACCGAGTAGCAGAGCGGCGACAATGAGGGGGAGGTATTGGGTTGGCATGAACTGGTTGCCTCTTCGGTTATTTCACATGGTTAAGTTTAGCTTAGTCAGACTCCGCAAAGGGTTTCTGCTATTGCATCACACTCTTCACCTTGGACCATCAATCTATGGTATTTTGTTCCCTCTCATGACGGTGTGAGTTGTGGATTTGCGATGATGGATAACGAAGAGTTGATTGACCTGCACCACCAGCTAGAAGAGCTGCGAGTGGAGCACCGTGATCTCGACGCGGCGATCAACGCCCTGATTGAGACCGGCTACCCGGATCAACTGCGAATGTCCCGTATGAAGAAGCGTAAGCTTCAGCTCAAGGACGCCATTGCCCGTATTGAAAGCAAGTTGATTCCCGACCTCAACGCCTGATCCCTTTTTATCCCTTAGCTCTCAAACACCTCTCATTCTGGTAACGCCTCAAGAGAGTTGATTGGTGGCAGGCAGCGTTGTCCCTGACAGTGGTAAGCCACGGCTTTACCCTCAAAGCGTTTCTCGACCAGTGCCTCGGGTAGCCCACTCGCCGATGGCGGGATGGCAAATACCTGTCGATGCGGGTGATATCCCGTCAGTAGTTTGTCCAGCCATGGCTGGAGCGCCGCCGTCTCTCCACGTAGCACTATTAGTTCGTTCTCCTGCAGCTGTTCCTGCAAGGCATTGAGCAGTGTGCCATTGGCTGATGGATAGCTGGAGATCATCTGCCAGGCGACTTGCAGGGTTTTTTCGGCGGCATCCAGATAGTGCAGGTTGCCGCAGAGGTGGCCGAGGCGGAGTAGTGCTGAGGCGGCGACGCCGTTACCCGAAGGCATCGATTCATCCATAAATGGCTTGGGTCGCTGGATGAGTTCTTCATGATCGTCGGCGGTGAAATAGAATCCGCCCTGTCCCTCATCCTCGAAATGCTCGAGCAACACTTCGGCGAGGGTGCAGGCGAGTTGCAGGTCACTGTCACGCCAGCGGGCCTGTAGCAGGGTAAGCAGGCCGTCGATAAGAAAGGCGTAATCGTCTAGATAGCCGCTGTGTTTGGCCTGACCATCTTTGTGGCTGGCCAGCAGGCGCCCGTCACACAGCAGTTCCTGGTGGATGAAATCGACGGCCCGCTGTGCGGAGTCGAGCAGATCCGCTCTTCCCAGGTGGAGTCCGGCATAGGCCATCCCCTTGATCATCAAGCCGTTCCAGCTCACCAATACTTTTTCGTCACGGCCAAGTTGTGAGCGCTTGAGACGCGCCGCGAGTAACTTTTCACGCGCACTCTTTAGCAATTTCTCGGTTTGTTTCGCATCAATACCGAGTGCCTCACCGATTGCCGCCAGTGGTTGATCGATTTTCAGATGCCATCGGCCCTCGAAGTTGGCCCTCTGTTCCAGGCCGTAGTGGCGTGCAATCACCGCGTACTCATTTTTTTCCAGCAGTGCCTGAATCTCCTCGCGCTGCCAGACGTAGAATCCCCCTTCCTCGCCATCGGTGTCGGCATCCTGACTGGCGCAGTATCCGCCATCGCTGCGCTGCATCTCACGCATCACCCAGTCGGCTGTATCTTCCGCCACCTGGCGATAGAAGGGATCGCCACTAAGTTGCCAGGCCTCGACATAACACTGCAGCAAGGGGCCGTTGTCATAGAGCATCTTCTCGAAGTGTGGGATCTCCCAGCGCTCATCCACCGAGTAGCGATAGAAGCCGCCACCGAGCTGATCCAGCAGACCGCGCTCGGCCATTTTGCGCAGGCTTGAGAGCGCTATCTGCTGTGCCTTCTCGTCCTGGCGCAGCAGTAGCAGCAGATTGCCCACCTGGGGAAATTTGGGCGCGCCGCCGAAGCCGCCATTTATCTGATCGAAGTTGTTGGCCAACTCCTTCACCGCGCTACGAACGGGCGAATCATCAAGCCGCCCGCCTCCCTGAACGGCCTGTTTTTGCAGTGCACGCAGTACGGATCGGTTCTGCTCTTCAATGCCTTCGCGATTGCTGCTGTAGAGCTCGGTGATGTGGTGGAGGAGTTTGCGGAAGCTTGGCAGTCCGTGGCGTTCCAGCGGTGGGAAATAGGTGCCGCCGAAGAAGGGGACCTGATCCGGGGTGAGCACCATGGTCAATGGCCAGCCGCCGGCGCGTTGAGTGAGTAGCTGCTGCGCCAGTTGATAGATGCGGTCCAAATCAGGACGCTCCTCCCGGTCCACCTTGATGTTGATGAAATGGCGATTCATCACTGCCGCGGTCTCCACATCTTCGAAGGATTCGTGGGCCATGACGTGGCACCAGTGGCAGGCGGAGTAGCCGATGGAGAGCAGGATTGGTTTGTCCTCCTCGCGCGCCCGGCGCAATGCCTCCTCACCCCAGGGATACCACTCCACGGGGTTGTGGGCATGCTGCAGCAAATAGGGGCTGGTTTCGTCTACCAGGTGATTGGTGTGGAGCGCGTTCGTATTTTCTGACGGATGGGACATGTGGCCTCTCGCGGTAATGTCGACAATATTGGTCAACAATGGTCTCTCCACTCTATGGGTGCCGTGACCGGCAAGCTCAATGAAAAGGTTCACCGAAGCGTTCACTTTTTTGCGATAATCCGCGCTTTCGTCAGCCGGATACCCACGAATGAAACTCGCCCCCCTCTACCTGAAGAAGAATGAAGAGCGCCGCCTGCGCAACGGTCACCTCTGGGTCTATAGCAATGAGGTGGATATTGGCCGCTCGCCCCTCACTGGATTTGAACCGGGTCAGCAGGTCGCCATTGTCGCCAACGACGGTAAGGCGATTGGTAACGGTTACGTAAACCCTCACTCACTGATCGCCGCCCGGCTGGTGAGCCGAGCCACCAATCAGCAGCTGGACCGTTCACTGCTGGTGCACCGGATCAACATCGCCCTGTCACTGCGTGAGCGACTGTTCGATAAACCCTTCTATCGCCTGATCTATGGCGAGAGCGACGGCCTGCCAGGTCTGGTGGTGGATCGCTTCGGTGATGTGCTGGTGGCACAGGTTAATACTGCCGGGATGGAGGCGGTGCTGGAGGAGATCGCCGAGGCACTGGATAAGGTGCTGAAGCCGCTGGCGATCCTCTGGCGTAACGACACCGCTGCGCGTGCGCAGGAGGGGCTGGAGAGCTACGTTAAACCGGCACTGGGCGAGGTACCGGAGACGGTCACCATCGAAGAGAATGGCACCCGCTTCGAGGTGCCGCTGTTGGATGGGCAGAAGACCGGCTGGTTTTACGACCACCGCATGAACCGGGCGCGGGTACAGCAGATGGCCAAAGGACTGCGGGTGCTGGATGCCTTCAGTTACATCGGTGGCTGGGGTATCGAAGCGGCGGTCGCCGGGGCGAAGGAGGTGGTCTGTGTCGACAGCTCGGCCAAGGCGCTGGATCTGGTGGAGCGTAACGCAGTGCTTAACGATGTGACGGATCGTGTTTCATCCATCGAGGGTGACGCCTTCGAGGCGCTCAAGACCCTGCGTGCTGAGCGGGAGCAGTTTGATCTGGTGATCGTCGACCCCCCGGCATTCATCAAACGCAAGAAGGATGCAAAGAAGGGCATCGAGGCATATCAACGTATCAACACCGCGGCGATGCAACTGCTGGGTAAGGACGGCCTGCTGGTCTCCGCCTCCTGCTCCTTCCATCTGACACCTGATAGCCATCGCGATCTGCTGTTGCGCAGTTCGCGCCATCTCGATCGTACCCTGCAGCTCCTTGAGCAGGGGCATCAGGGGCCAGACCATCCGGTCCATCCGGCGATCCCGGAGACCGATTACATCAAGTGCCTGACCAGCCGCGTCGTCATAATGTAGCGTCAGGACTGGTATACTCTCGGCCATGCTGACCTATCCCAACATCGATCCCGTCGCCGTCTCCCTTGGACCACTCAAGGTCCACTGGTACGGCATTATGTATCTGGTCGCCTTCGGCACCGGCTGGTGGCTGGGGCGTAAGCGCGCCTCAAGGCCCAACTCCGGCTGGAACGCGGAGCAGGTTGACGATCTGGTCTTCTATTTCGCCCTCGGCGCGGTCCTCGGCGGGCGCATCGGCTACACCCTGTTCTATGGTCTGGACGGCTTCCTGCATAACCCGTTGAGCCTGTTCTTCGTCTGGCAGGGGGGCATGTCGTTCCACGGCGGTCTGATTGGTGTTTTAGGTGCGATGTGGCTGTTCCAACGCAAATATGGCCACGGCTACTGGAACACCGTCGATTTCGTTGCCCCGCTGGTGCCCTGGGGGCTCGCTGCCGGTCGCTTCGGCAATTTCATCAACGGCGAGTTGTGGGGCAAGGTCTCCGACGTGTCGTGGGCGATGGTTTTCCCCACCGGCGGCCCGCTACCGCGCCACCCCTCGATGCTCTATGAACTGTTGCTGGAGGGGCCGGTGCTGTTTGCCATCCTCTGGCTCTTCTCCAATAAACCCCGTCCCACCATGGCCGTATCCGGCCTGTTTGCTCTCTTCTATGGCCTGTTCCGTTTCCTGGTGGAGTTCGTGCGTATGCCCGATGCCCATATTGGTTACCTCGCCTTCGGTTGGGTCACCATGGGGCAAGTGCTCTCTCTGCCGTTGATGGGGGTGGGGCTGGCTCTACTCTACCTGGCCTATCGCCGCAGCTAGAAGCCATCTCAAAATGGTCTTCGTACCCGGATCCTGTGTTGCAAAGCCTGTTCCGGTGCTCATTTACTGCCGGTAAACTGCGCTCCTCACAGGCTCTGCGCCGTGTCTCCGAGCACGAATCCAAATTTTGAGATGGCTTCTGGATTACTGTTTTCCTTCCTCTCCTTTCAACCGCGGGTGGGCTGGGTATAATGGCCCGATACCTGAAACCGGCTAACGGAAGTGGTTTCAAAATTTGCGAGTACAGCAATTTTGAGGCCGCTTCGAAGAGGGGATGCATGCGCCAGTACCTTGATTTAATGCAACACGTTCTGGACCACGGGGCGAAGAAAGAAGACCGCACCGGTACCGGCACCCTCAGCGTCTTCGGTTACCAGATGCGTTTCGACCTCAGTGCCGGTTTCCCCCTGCTGACCACCAAGAAGGTCTTCCTCAAGGGCATCATCCACGAACTACTCTGGTTCCTCGCCGGTGACACCAACATCAAATACCTGGTCGATAACGGTGTCCGTATCTGGAATGAGTGGCCCCACGCCACCTACCTCAAGGCCACCGGTGAGCAACTCCCACTGGAAGATTTCGTCCAGCGCATCCGCGAGGACGACGCCTTCGCTGCCGAGTGGGGCGGTATCGGTCCCGGTTATGGCCACCAGTGGCGCTCCTGGCCGACACCCAATGGCGGTCACATCGATCAGATTTCTCAACTGGTGCAGCAGATCAAGAACAACCCCGACTCGCGCCGCCTGCTGGTCTCCGCCTGGAATGTGGCGGAGGTAGAGAACATGGCGCTGCCGCCATGCCACACCCTGTTCCAGTTCTATGTGGCTGAGGGAAAACTCTCCTGCCAGCTCTATCAGCGCTCCGCCGACATCTTCCTCGGCGTGCCCTTTAACATCGCCTCTTATGCGCTGTTGACCATGATGATCGCCCAGGCCTGTGATCTTGAGCCCGGCGACTTCGTCCATACCCTGGGTGATGCCCATCTCTACTCCAACCATCTGGAGCAGACCAACCTGCAACTGTCGCGGGAGACCCTGCCGTTGCCGACGATGAAAATTAATCCGCAAGTGAAGGATCTCTTCGCCTTCAAATTCGAGGACTTCGAATTGCAGAACTACCAATGTCACGATCCGATCAAGGCACCCGTGGCCGTTTAAAAACAAGGGGCATAAAAATGAATAAAAAAATTACCCTTGCAGCCGTACTGCTGCTGTTAGCGGGCTGCGCCACCATGAACGAAGACGAATGCCGCTCTGCCGATTGGTATTCGGTCGGTTTCGAGGACGGCGCCCATGGCAGAGCGATCAACTACATCGGTAACCACCGCGAGGCCTGTGCCGAGTACGGCATCAGCCCACAGGCGGGTCGTTATCAGGACGGCTGGAACGAAGGTATCCGCCGCTACTGCACCCCACGCAACGGTTATCAGGCAGGCATGTCGGGGCGCTCTTCTGCTGTTCAATGTCCTTCGGATATGGCACGCGAGTTTGCCGCTGCCTACCGCTACGGCAAGCAGATCTACCTGCTCAATAGAGACATCTCAGCTATCGATCACGATATGCGTGCGCAGCAGAGCGAACTGGAAAAGGTGCAGCAGGAGTTGGCCCAGATAGAAAAACAGATGATGGGTGCCAGCCGTCACGACAGAGAGCAGGAGCGCATGCATGTACGTTTGCGTCAGCTCTATCGACAAGAGGCCGATCTGCAGGCGCAACTGGCCGCACTGGACCGGGCCAATCGGCGCAAAAAAGATGAACCAGAAAAGGGCCGCGATAAAGATAAGGGCCGTGATAAAGAGAAAGAGCGCGACAAGGATCAGGAACGCGATAAGGAAAAACAGCGCGACAAGGATAACGGTCGTGACAAGGAGCGTGAGAAGGATAACGGTCGCGATAACGGCAACCAGCGTGACAATGACAAGCGAAAGTTTGCTTATGCCCCTAATGACCGCAGCAACAACAAGACGCGCAAACAACTGGAAAAAGAGCTTGCCGCGGTACGTCGCGAGATCCATTCGCTGGAGGTGCAACTGGGTCGTCGCGAACGGCAACAGAGCAACTGGGAACTGCTACAACGGAGCAGACAGCTATCGCTAAGGGAAGGGCAACTGACTGCACAACTGGAAATGCTGCATCGAGAGCGTATGGATCTGGAGCGGGAAATCGATTGGCTTAAGCGCCGTGCGCCTTACTGATCGCAGGAGATTGTTATGCTGATTTCACTTATTGTCGCCGTTGCCGATGACAACGTCATCGGGATAGAAAACCGCCTGCCGTGGAAACTGCCGGCAGACATGCGCTGGTTTCGCCTGCACACCCTGGGCAAACCGATAGTGATGGGACGCAAGACCTTCGAATCCTTTGGCGGAAAGCCGTTGCCGGATCGCACTAATATCGTAGTAACCAGTGACACCGACTATAAAGCAGAGGGTGCGCTAGTGGCACACAGCATCGACGAGGCATTGAAGCTGGCGGGAGATGCGGAAGAGGTGATGATCATCGGTGGCGATTCGTTCTATCGCCAGATGCTGCCGCGTGCAGATCTTTTTTATCTTACCCGGGTGCATGGCAAGTTCGAGGCCGATGCCTGGTTCCCTGAGTTTGATTTGAACGAATGGAAAGAGCTGGAACATACTGAATATCCGGCGGATGAAGCCAATCCCTACGCCTGCAGCTTCATTGTATTACAGCGTAAATAAGGCTCAGGCCTGAGTTGTCACAGGCGCAGCGGCAGGAACCGTCTTCTTCTGTTTCTGCTCGGCGCGTTGATCGATCAGGTTCTTTAGTGCAATCAGCAGTCCGAGGCCGATAAAGGCACCCGGAGGCAGGATCGCCAGCAACAATCCCTTGTAGTCCTCAAACACTGTGATGGTCAGCCAGCGTGCCGATTCACCCAGCATGATATTGGCCTGGGCGAAGAGGGTACCGAAGCCGATCACCTCGCGCATCGCACCCAGCACCACCAGCACCAGCATGAAGCCGAGTCCCATGGTGAGGCCGTCGATGAACGATTTCGCCACATTATTCTTTGAGGCAAACGCCTCGGCACGACCAAGGATGGCGCAGTTGGTGACGATCAGTGGAATGAAGATCCCGAGCACCTTGTAGAGATCGTGGAAGAAGGCGTTCATCGCCAGTTCCACCGCAGTGACGAAGGAGGCGATCACCAGGACAAATACCGGGATACGCACCTCGGGACGAACCAGATTACGGATTAGCGAAACAGTGACGTTGGAACTGACCAGCACCAGCGTGGTGGCGAGGCCGAGGCCGAGGCCGTTAATCGCTGTGGCGGTTACTGCCAGCAGTGGGCAGAGGCCGAGGATCTGCACCAGGGCAACGTTGTTGCCCCAGAAGCCGTCTTTGGCGATGTTATTGAATGAGGAGTCGCTCACGGTTGCACCTTTTCCACTGGGGCCGTTTTAGTGGCGAAAAGTTTCTCGCGGTTCTGTTTATAGTAGCGCAGGGTGTTGAGAACGGTTTCCACCACCAGGCGTGGCGTGATGGTCGCACCAGTGAACTGGTCAAACACACCGCCATCTTTCTTTACTTTCCACTGACTCTCTTTTGGATTGAGCAGTGAGAGCCCTTCAAAACCCAGAATCCAGTCCGACTTTTCCACCTCGATGGCGTCACCCAGACCAGGGGTCTCCTTGTGGTAGAGCACCCGCACGCCACTCACTGTGCCGTCGTAGTGGATGCCGACTAACAGTTTAATCGGTCCGGCGTAACCGGTTGGGCCGATGCTGGCGATAATGACTGCGACCGGTTGGCCCTGTTTGCGTGCACGATAGACGGCGACAGGTTTTGGTGTGCCGAGCAGTGGACTGGTGACCTCAATGGAGTCGCTGTAGAGGTCGTTGTCGTGCAGTTCCGACGACAAAACCTGATGCAGATTGTCGAGCAGTGACTGGCGTTCATTTTCCGCAATGCGCTCAGCGGTGTTGGCCTGGGTCAGGGCAACCAGACCGGTACCGACCACCGCGAACAGGCCGAGGATCAATGCACTGATTAACATGTGGCGCCAGGGCAGCATCAGTTTCCCTCTTGGTGGCCAAACACCCGTGGCCGGGTGTAGTAGTCGATGGTGGGTGCCGCCATATTCATCAGCAGAACCGAGAAGGCAACACCGTCTGGATAACCACCCCAGGTACGGATGATGTAGACCAGCAGACCGGCACCGATACCGAAGAGGAGACGGCCACTGTTACTGGTGGCACCACTGACCGGATCGGTCGCGATAAAGAAGGCACCAAGCAGTGCACCGCCGCTGGCGAGATGGAATAGCGGACCGGCGTAGTGTTCAGGGTTGGCCAAATGGGCCAGACCGGAGAGCAGGAACAGGGTACCAAGCATCGCTACCGGCACATGCCAGGTGATGATGCGGCGCCACAGCATCCACAGGCCACCGAGCAGGATCAGCCCGTTGACGATCTCCCAACCGGTACCACCGATGTAACCAAAGGTCGGCGATGTGATGATCTCGCCGAGGGTGTACTCCAGGCCGAGCTGGGTTTTGATGCTATCGAGGGGGGTGGCCATGCTCAGACTGTCGAGTGCCGTCTGTGCAGGCAAGATGCCGTTAAAGACATAGGCCGCAGTCTCGCCGAAATTGAGGCCGTGTTCGCTCAGTCCGAGGGGTGCGCCCCAACTGGTCATCTCCAGGGGGAAGGAGATCAGTAGCAGTACGTAACCGATCATCGCCGGATTGAACGGGTTGTAACCAAGACCACCATAGAGCTGTTTGGCGAAGACGATGGCAAAGCCGGTACCGATAGCGATCAGCCACCAGGGTGCCAGCGGAGGCAGGGCGATGGCGAGGAGCAGGGCGGTGAGCAGGGCGCTGCCGTCGCCGAGGGTCGCGAGTACCGGATAGCCACGCAGGCGCATGATCACCCCTTCGCTAACCAGGGCAGTGACCGAAGCGATAAGAATATTGAACAGCACGCCCCAGCCGAACAACCAGGTGTAGGCGGCAAGCGCAGGCAGCAACGCCAGATTGACCTGCATCATCACCGTGCTGACCGAGGCAGGGTTATGGACGTGCGGTGAGCTGGGTTTGACCCTGTTCATCTATTGCTCTTCCTTCTCGGTAGCTTGCCGCCGTGCTTCGACTTCGTCGATCTGCCGCTGTTGTGCTGCGGTCAGGTTTTCGGTGTTTTTGGGTTGCACCTCGGCGGCTTCACGCTTGGCCTTGGCCCGCTCCATCGCCGCCTGGATCGCCGCCTGTTTGTCCGCGTCGCCATTACCCTTTACCGCGGCCGCCTTGGCCTTGTGCCGCGCCGCCCGCTCTTCCTTCTCACGGTCGATACGGAACTGGCGGAAATCATGACGCTCGCGTGCCTTGTCGGAGGCCTTACGCTCACGCTCCTGCGCCCAGATCTCATTCTTGGCGAAGCGGTAGTACTGCACCAGTGGCAGGTTGGAGGGACAGACATAGGCACAGCAGCCACACTCGATACAGTCGAACAGATTGAAATCCTGAGCTTTATCGAAGTCACGGGCGCGTGCATGCCAGTACATCTGTTGTGGCATCAACTGCATCGGACAGACCGTGGCACACTCACCGCAGCGAATACAGGCCCGCGTTGGGCCGCGATCTGGCATGTCTTTGAGGGTGGCCAGCAGCAGACAGTTAGCAGTCTTGGTGGTGGGGAGCTCGCCGCCCTGCAGTTCAATCCCCATCATCGGGCCACCCATTAACAGGGTGTAGGGCACGCCATTGTCACCGCCGGCTGCCTTGATCACCTCTTCGACCGGGGTACCGAACAGCACCTCCATGTTTTGCGGATGGGCAGCGCCGTGACCGGTGACAGTGACAATACGACTGATCAGCGGTTCACCTTTATCCACCGCGCGATAAACAGCGGCAGCCGTGGCCACGTTATGGCAGACGATGCTGACATCGATAGGCAGCCCCTGTGATGGCACCTCTTTACCGGTGAGGATCTTAATCAACTGTTTCTCACCACCAGTGGGGTAACGGGTCGGTACCTCGATGACCTCGATCTCTTTCTCATCCAGATCAACCAGCGCCTCGCGCAGGGCGGCAATCGCCTCTGGCTTGTTGTCCTCGATGCCGATCAAACACTGTTTGGCATGCAGGGCATAACGCATGATACGTGCGCCGATGATCACCTCATCGGCACGCTCGCGCATCAGCATGTCGTCGCAGGTGATGTACGGTTCGCACTCGGCACCGTTGAGGATCAGGGTATCCAGCTCGGTGCGTGCACCGGGATTGAGTTTGATAAAGGCGGGGAAACCGGCGCCGCCGAGGCCGACGATCCCGGCATCGCGAATGATATTGCGCAGCTCGCTCTCATCCATGCCGTCGAAGTCGGGATAGCACGCCTGTTCGACCCACTGATCCTCGCCATCGGTTTCGATCACAATACATGGTGCGCTCATGCCCGAGGGGTGGGGCACCGGCATCGCTTCGATGGCGACCACGCTACCGGAGCTGCCCGCATGTACTGGGGCACTGACAAAGCCTTCGGCCCGTGCCAGCACCTGCCCTTTGAGTACCTTGTCTCCCACCTTAACCACCGGCTTGGCCGGGGCGCCGATGTGTTGTTGTAGCGGAATATAGAGACGCTTTGGCAGTGGCATCACACTTACCGGGCTGACCAGCGACATTGCCTTGTTGTCAGGCAGGTGCAGGCCACCGGGGAAGCTGTGCAGGGTATGGGGATGAATGATACCGGTCATGCCCGTTTTCTCCCGTGCTCAGGGTAGGGCCACTTCCACGAATTCAGGTCACTCTTCACAGGACGCATATAGATACAGTCGACCGGGCAGGGCTCAATGCAGAGGCGGCAGCCGGTGCACTCGCTCTCCAGAATGGTGTGCATCTGCTTGGCGGCACCGAGGATCGCATCCACAGGGCAGGCCTGAAAGCAGAGGGTGCAGCCGATGCAGATATTCTCATCGACCCAGGCCACCTCTTTCTCTGAAGCGACATCGCCATCCAGGGGTTTGGGATCAACGCCGAGTAGATCGGAGAGGGCCAGAATCACCGTCTCGCCGCCGGGTGGGCAGCAGTTAATGTCCGCCTCACCACTGGAAATCGCCTCGGCATAGGGGCGGCAGCCGGGGAAGCCACACTGGCCGCATTGGGTCTGGGGCAGGATGGCGTCGATCTTGTCGACAATGGGATCGCTATCGACCTTGAAACGCACGGAGGCAAATCCGAGCAACAGGCCAAAGACGACGGCTAGAACCGTCAGGGCGATGATTGCAGAGAGCATCAGCCTTTCACCAACCCGGAGAAGCCCATAAAGGCCATCGACATCAACCCGGCGGTGACCAGGGCAATGGCCGGTCCGCGGAACACTACCGGCACATCGGCCACCGTGATGCGTTCACGCATGGCGGCAAACAGCACCAGTACCAGAGAGAAACCGGCAGCGGCGCCAAAGCCGTAGACCGCCGATTGGAGAAAACCGTGTTGCGCCTGGGTGTTCAGCAGCGCCACACCCAATACCGCACAGTTGGTGGTGATCAGCGGCAGGAAAATACCCAGCATCTGATAGAGCAGGGGCGATGTTTTGTGTACCACCATCTCGGTGAACTGCACCACCACAGCGATAACCAGAATGAAGGCGATAGTGCGCAGATACTCCAGGCCCAG
>JBNKQR010000047.1:0-22044 GCA_050295975.1 Thiohalomonadaceae bacterium | reverse complement strand
GCAGTGGGTGCGGGTACCGATGCGGAGGCAGTCGCCTATGTACAGCTCAACATTAATGGGAATCGTGTTGGCGGTGCAGCACTAGATCATGACACGGTTAGTGCATCAATGATGGCATTGATTGCGGCGCTTAACAGGGTAGCAGTGGAAAACAATTCTGCAGCATAGCAATTTGGAAATCGAAAAGACTGGGGCGGGCATGTCTACAATATGTCCGCCCTTTTGCGTTTGTGGTATGTTGCCAGGAATATAAATTGAAAGGAGGCAACTGTGGGTGTTATATCACGCGGGTGTTATTTATCGTTTCTACTTGTTGTCTTGGGAAATAACTGTTTGGCGGAAGGTACCAGGGGTGATGTCGATTTCGGTGTTATACCCGAACTCGAGATAGCCGTTCTTAGTAGCACTCTGGACAAGATCCCCCCCTTTAGCTTTTGGCCGTTAAGAGAAGATCCTACTGAGGGATATAGCACACTCTATATTCGTAAAGGTATCGGAAGTGGTAATTTTTCCCAGTCACTTTCTGCGGGTATTTCGGCGGAAATCGAAGGCTACGGTGTGACATTTGCCGGACCGACGGTAATCGACACAGATGTCAGGTTCGAAATTTTCGGTATGGGATACAAGTACTACAAACACCTGAATGAAAAGTTCGATTTTATCGGTGGATTTGGGGTGGGTAGTTTATCACAGGACTTTACTGCTACAGATGGAACACAAACAGTAGACTATACAAGACACGATATAGATTTGATGCTTAACCTCGGCTTGGGTTACAAGTTGAATGAATGGCTATATTTAGAGGTGGAAACAAGTCTGGATACACAGTTTATGGATACCCTGTTTCCCGGTCCTGGTGACTCCTACTATATGTCACTGGCCGATTCCTACCTTAGATTAACAGCAGTGCAAAACAGCTGGGTTCGTTATTATCTTGGTTATCGTGCGATGAACTATTCCTACGTCAACCCGGACAGGCATAACGATCCACGGGTAATGCATATCGATTTTTCTGGAATTTATGCAGGCTTGTCGTTACAGATTTAGTCGCGAGTATGGGCTTGTTGATACAGCACCTGTATTTATTGGCACTTGGGTGTGGCGAGAGTGACATGCTGGCGTTTATTTACGTATGGTAGAAACAGCGCGGGCAACCTGTACCAGTCGTTGACTACAGTGAGCAGGCTGTTGGAGCAGGAAAAGATGCTGAGACAGTCGCCTATGTGCAACTGAACATCGATGGGCAACGGGTCGGCGGTGCGGCGTGGGATCACGATACGGTGAGTGACTCACTGGTGCTGGTGATTGCTGCCCCGATTAGAGTCAAGTTGGAAAGCAGTTCAGCGTCATAATTCGATAAAGCGGTAGAGATAAGGTGGGTGTACGCACGGTATAGCCGCCTTTGTTGTATCTGTGATATGTTGCAGAGATAAATGTCTGTGGAAGGACTCACTTGTGAAAAAGACAATTTGTCTGATAGCGGCGCATCTGGTTGTATTTTCCTTGACTACCTCCGTTTACGCGGCAGGAATAAATGGAAACATAAATTTCACGTTTGTACCGGAACTGGAAATCAATTGGCGGGTATTTCAAGCCCCGAGAGGACACGGCACCGTTTTCATAAGGGGTAGTAAAGGGGGTGGCGATTTCTCACAAACAGTGAGTGCGGGTGAAACAGTAGAGATTGAGAAAAGCGGCGACGTTTTTAATGGCCCCTCTTCAATTACAACAGATGTGGATTTAACAACGACATATGTCGGTTTTAATTACACCATGTACACGAATGAGAGTTTCGACTGGTTGTTTGGTGCACATGCGGGTCAACTAAACCAGTCACTTACATCAACAGATGGCGTGCAGAGTGTTAGGTATGATCAGAACGTGATGGGCCCCATGTTTATTTCGTTAGGTGGAAGGTACAAGTTTAATAGTTGGATGTTTGTTGAAGGGGAAGGGAGTTTACATCTGCCAATTTTTGAAACACTGTTTTCCATTTTCGGTAAGGATTACATAAATTCGGTAAGTGATCTGCACATCAAGTTATCAGTAATTCAGAACAAGAATGTTCAATATTCACTGGGCTATCGCAGTATGAAATATGGATATGTGGACCCGGAAGCCAACAATGATCCTGCTGCTTTACATCTTGATTACTCAGGAATGTATGGTGGCTTAACGATTCTCTTTTGAACAAGTAAATTAAATATGCAGCCGTTAAATTGGCACTCTTATGTACTATTGTTCGGTTCAATCCTGACAGTGATATTGCTGATGGTTTCAGGACTGAACCCCTACGAACGAATCACCTGGTTGCTAGAGGTTTTCCCCATTCTGATAGTGCTGCCCTTACTCTGGCTGACTAGGAAACGTTATTCGCTGACCACTTTGCTCTATATCTTTATTTTTCTCCATGCCATGGTTTTGATGATGGGTGGCACCTATACCTATGCACGGGTGCCGTTGGGTTTTGAAATTGCAGAACTGTTTGGTTTGAACAGAAATCCCTACGATAAGATTGGTCACTTCATGCAGGGTTTTGTCCCGGCACTGGCGGCAAGGGAGATATTGATTCGCGGTGTATATGTGCGCGGTCGAAAGATGTTGGCGTTTATCGTGATCTCTATCGTGCTTGCGATTAGTGCCACCTATGAGCTTATCGAATGGATGGCAGCGGTAATTATGGGGCAGGGAGCGGATGAATTCCTTGGTACCCAGGGTTATCAGTGGGATACCCAGTCGGACATGCTATTTGCATTGATTGGCGCAGTATCGGCGTTGTTACTACTATCACGCATGCATGATAAACAACTCAAAAAATTAGGATAGATCAAATGGGTAAGCAGTACAGCGAAATTTCAGAAAACCATAAAAGCTTTATTGAAGCGCAGAAGATCTACTTCGTTGCGACTGCAGCTCCGGATGGGCGGGTAAATCTTTCGCCAAAAGGGATGGATTCACTGCGCGTAGTTGATGCCAATCGGGTTATCTGGCTAAACCTGACCGGTAGCGGGAATGAGACGGCTGCGCATCTTGCGGAATCAGCGCGGATGACGCTTATGTTCTGTTCCTTCGACAGTGAGCCAAAAATCCTACGTCTTTATGGCACAGCGCGTGAAGTGCAGCCGGGTGATGCGGAGTGGGAAGATTATTACCAACACTTCACGCCAATGAACGGGGCACGGCAGATATTCGACATGAATGTCGATCTGGTACAGACATCCTGTGGCTTTGCGGTACCTTTTTTTGAGTACCAGGGTGAGCGCGAGATGTTAACGACGTGGGCGCAAAAGAAAGGACCGGAAGGAATAGAGACATACTGGAAAGAGAAAAACAGCGTTAGCCTGGATGGCAAACCGATCAAAACACCCTAGTTCTGATTCATCTCCTCGCGCAGCTTCTCCCGTACCGCCATCAGCATTTTACCGAAGGCGTTGTTACCGCGCATATCCCGTCCGCAGCCCCAGAAGTAGTCGTACTGGCTAGTTTCCACGATGGGCTTTTCGCCGCTTGCCAGTAGTGCAGCTGCGACTTCAGGATGGGTGCGGCATTTGATATAGGTGGCACGGGTCATGTAGGTCACTTTGACCTTGTCCCAATCCTTGCGACGGCCATGCTTTTTGCTTTTGCCTAGCTTGGCCGCGTCGGCGGGATGTGTGGCGTTGCGGATCGAATCGCGATATTCACCCTCTTCGAATTTCATCGCCTGATAGTAGTGTTCCACAGATGGCCATTGCTCACCGTCCAGCTCAAAGCTGTGTTTGGAGTATGCGGCCAGCGGATTGGTCGGGTCGATGCGGGAGAGAGCAAAGCGCTCCTGTTCAGTGTTGTTAAATAGCATGTCGTTCGCCAGGTGGTCTTTGAAAAGGTTATACCACGAATAGCGGGTGTCTGTTCAGTCACCTTATGCCACAAAGCGTTCCCGTAGCCAGGCGATAATCGCGTCTGATTCATACATCCAGCGCTGCTCGCCGTTGTTGTCGGTGATCCGCAGACAGGGGACTTTGATCTCTCCGCCGCCCTGCTGGAGTTCGGCGCGGGCATTCTGGTCGTGCAGTGCATCGCGGGTTTCGATATTCAGGCTCAGACGCTTTATTTCACGTCGCACCTTGATGCAGAAGGGACAGGTCCTGAATTGATACAGCTGTAGTGCCTTGCACTCCGCATCGACTTTTTCCTGCTCTTCGATAGGTCGTTCAATGCCTTTGGGTGAGGTCAGCCACTCGTTGAGCAACATAAACGGTCCAAGGATGAGGCGCAGGGTACGAAAAAAATAACGGAAGAAAAATTTCATAAAGAGAGTAGCCGATTAGTTATATTGGAGAGCGGAAAAGAGGTTACAACGATATGGGCGCATTTGGCCCTATTTCAAGTCTTCAGCTCGAATGTTACGCTCATCCCGGTGTGAATAGCACCGCCAGCGATGACCCGGCAGGTTACTCCGCCTCGCCAGTTGTTGACGAGCGCCTGAAAGAGTCCGGCGTGGGCCTGTTCCATGCGTTCGCAGGGGTCGGTCTCACCGGTTATCTCCAGCACGACTTCGCCCAGCTGGATACGGAAACCGGTGCTCTGGTATAGCGGCAGGTGATCCACAAGCAAATTAGCACGGCGAGTTTGCCACGGTAATTCGACGTCCAGCTCTGTACAGGCCGCCTGCCAGTCACTCAGGTTCATCACTGTTACCTGACGCTTTCCCGGTTTGCCGCAACAGTCACCGACCAGACCGAATTCTGGTTTAATCAGCGCCTGCTCACACAGCAGCATCTCTTCTTTGGGACGGGGTTTGATTGCGATACCGAGCAGTTTCGCCACTACTCTTCACCAATACGCAAACACTCATCAAGCAGGGCACGCATCTTCTCCGCGCCAAGCTTTTCCATAAGTTCGATATTACGCTCGGGAATGCGATCCGGATCGGGGTAGGCATCTACCGCCTTCGCCACGGCGTCGATTCGTAACAGGTGCAGTATTGGATAGGGGGAGCGGTTGGTGTAGTTCTCTGCATCGTCCGGCTCGGTGTCGGCAAACTGGTAGTCGGGGTGGAGGCTGGCGACCTGAAACAGTCCGGCATACTCCTCCTCTTCCAAGAGGGCATCGATAACATCGAGAAAGTCGTTGTAGTCGAGAAAATCCTGCAACACGTAGGGATGGATTAGCACGGTGGTTTCCACCACATCCATATCGGTAGCGAGCAGGTGTTCCAGCTCCTGTATCGTATCCTGGAGCAGGTTTTCTGCTGTGGAGGCATCGCTGACCACGTAGCGGACCTGCTCCGCCTCGCTTGGTTTACGGGCGAAGGGGCAGAGGTTATAGCCGATCACGGCACGTTCTACCCAGCAGCGAGTGCGGGCGATGATGGTTTCAGCGGAGGCTTGAGTGGTCATCGCAGGAGGATACCGTATCCTCACCCGACGTCATACCGCCCCGGCGATTTCTATACGTCGATTAGCAGTTACTGAAAGCCGGCCCCATCTGACGGCTGTTGAGCCGTTCTATGGAGCGGTGAGCGAAACTCAACACCTCCTCTTTCGAGCCACGTCGTGTACCGGAGATTTCGGTGATTCGGTTGGCGATGGTATAGCGGTACCAGTTGCCCTGGTGGCCACATTTCGGAGGTCTGGTTTTGGCAACACTAACGACTTCAAAATCCCACATAACGATCTCTCCATTGCTGCTATCAATGAACAGAGCGAATGCTAGTGGGGTTGGGTGTCAAAGGTGTGACGAAACGGTTTCCGCTGTATGACAGCAGCGTTGAAAGGCCGAGGCTGGTATTATCTGGGCCATGTGTCCAACACCTACCTCGCATAAGCCAGAGTCACCTATCGGTATTCTCGATTCCGGTGTCGGCGGCCTTTCGGTATTGCAGAAGATTTCCACCCTGCTTCCCGCTGAATCGCTGCTTTATGCCGCCGACAGTGCCCATCTCCCCTACGGTGACAAAACCCCTGCCTTTATCCGTGAGCGGGTCAACGCGGTGGCAGCGGCGCTGGTAGCGCAGGGCGCCAAGGCGCTGGTGGTGGCCTGCAATACGGCAACCGCGGCGGCGGTAGAGTCACTACGCGAGCGCTATACCATGCCGGTGGTCGGTATGGAGCCGGGGATTAAACCGGCGGTGTTGGGAAGTAAAAGCGGCGTGGTTGGCATCCTTGCCACCGACACCATGGTTAAAAGTAATCGCATGGCGGATCTGGTGCAGCGCTACGCCGGTGAGCGGAAGGTAATCATCCAGCCCTGTCCCGGCCTGGTGGAGCAGGTGGAGCGCAATGCGTTGGAGACACCGGACACTTCCCATATGGTGCAGCAATACCTGACACCGATTCTGGCGCAGGGTGCCGATACCCTGGTACTGGGCTGTACCCACTACCCGTTTCTGCGTCCATTGATCGAGCGACTGGTCGGACCAAAGGTGAGCGTAATCGATACCGGCGAGGCCATCGCCCGTCGTCTTGAATCCCTGTTGCAGCAGGAGGGGTTGCTCAATCCCTCGACCGGTAACGCAACCGTACGTTTCTTCTCCACCGCAGCCGGTGAAGGACAGACACACCTCTTCTCCAGCCTGGTGGGTAGTCAGGTCGTGGTTGAGCCGTTAGAAGAAGACACCCCTGCATGATCATTTCACCGCTGGATAAAAAGCAGTACCGCATCGCTATTAGCCATCTCGGATTTCGTCCTTTCTTTCTCTTAGGTAGTCTGTTCGGTGCAGCAGCGATGCTGCTCTGGCTGCTGATAATGCAGTTCAATCTGCAACCGGTGTCCTTGAGTCGGCTCGGCGCGATCAACTGGCATGGTCATGAAATGATTTATGGCTATGGAATGGCAGTGATCGCCGGTTTCCTGCTCACTGCGGTGCGTAACTGGACCTCGGTGCAAACCCTGCATGGACCTAAGTTGCTGCTGCTGGCGCTGCTCTGGTTACTGCCACGTCTGCTGCTGTTTGTGCCGGGTGAAAACTATCTCTGGTTAGCCGCACTTTGTGATCTCGCCTTTAACCTATGGCTTTGCGCCGCGCTGATGCAGCCGGTGATCAAGGTCCGTCAGTGGGCACAGGTGGGTCTGCTTTCCAAGGTAATTCTGTTGGCGTTAAGTAATGCACTCTTCTATGCCGAGCTGTTGTACGGGATGGAGGGGGGAATACGCATAAGTCTCTACAGTGGTATTTACCTCATCATTTCTCTTATTCTGTTGATGGGCAGGCGGGTTGTTCCCTTCTTTATTGAACGGGGTGTGGCTGATGAGGTGAGCCTGCGCAATCGGCTCTGGGTTGATCGCAGCAACCTGATGGTGATGTTGCTGTTCTGGGTTTTGGCGGTCTTTACACCCTATACAATACTGGCCGCGATAGCGGCCATGATGCTGGCCATTTTGCATGGGATACGTTTGTATGACTGGTACACGCCGGGGATCTGGAAAAAACCGCTGCTGTGGGTGCTTTATCTTGCCTTTGTCTGGTTGGTAATCGGATTTGGCTTAAGTGCTCTCGCGCTGTTTGGAATGTTAGATGGTAAAGCCGCGCTGCATGCCTTGAGTGCAGGTGCCATTGGCATGTTAACGATGGGTATGATGGCACGGGTTGCCTATGGTCACACCGGGCGTAATGTCTTCGAGCCACCGCGATATCTTGGGCCTCTTTTTGCCATGCTGTTTGCCGCAGCGGTGCTGAGAGTTTTCGGGCCGCTGTTCGATATGGGCCACTATCTATTCTGGATCGGCAGCTCACAGTTGCTCTGGATTACTGCTTTCGGTGCATTTGCTCTGTTCTATGCACCACTTCTGATTAAACCGCGAACCGACGGCCAATACGGCTGAGATACTCAATGAATACGAAACAACGTAATAGTGCCTTTCGCGATCTGGCAGCGGATTTGTCCGGTGTCGATCTGCCAGTCTATCAAGCCTATGATCGCGACCCGCTTGATCCGGTGATCGGTATGGGCGATCCCGATACCCCTATCGCCTTTTTTGGTCGCGATCCGGGGCGCGATGAGGTGCAACATCACATGCCCTTTATCGGCGCCGGTGGACAAAAAGTTCGTGTCGCGATCTATGAGCATCTCCACAAAAAACCGCTGCCCGATTTCGATGCATCCGTTGAAGTGGGTAAAGGATTTTTCTGGGCCAATACCGTTCCCTATAAACCGACCGGTAATAAGGCGTGGTCGATGAAGGTGAAAGAAGCGTTTCAGCCATTAGTCGCCGATCTGTTGATCAACGGCTGGAATGGTGATGCGGTGATCACCCTCGGCCGCGAGGCCTTCCTCTGGTTCGCCATCAATCAGTCGCGTGAGATCAAACAGCAACTGGAAGCATTCTGGGGAGAGGAAGATCGCTTTGAAACCTATACTGAAGTGGAGCTTTCTGCCCCAGACGGGAATAAGCGTGTACTGAAACTCTATCCACTACCACATCCGTCACCGCTTAATGCCACCTGGTACAAACGTTTCCCAGATCTGCTTAAACAGCGATTGCGTCAGCTAAAAGTCAAATAGCCATAGCAATGTTTCGTGATATGCGGCATATCGCATCCTCTGCTGCGGTATATGCCGCATGCAGCGCTTTTCTAACCAACTAATCAGAGGGTTAGCGCTGGCGCACTTCTTGCCACTATTCCCCGAACGTTTACCACACCACAAATAATTATGGGGAATGAAATGAAGAAGTACGCCTGCCTGATGTTGCTGTGCGCAACGCCACTTTATGCAGAAGAGAGTCCGTCGCTGGTCATCAATGTCGATGCCACTCGACTTAGTGACGTCAGCGGCGAGGAGTTGAAATCCGCCGACGTTGCTGAGGCGCTGGCAAGTCAGGTGCCAGAAGTGTCATTGGTACGCCGCAGCGGTATTGCCAATGACATCATTCTGCGTGGACAGAAGAAAGACAACATCAACATCCTGATCGATGGTGCCAAGATCTATGGCGCTTGCCCAAACCGTATGGATCCACCCACCTCACATATCCTGGCTAACAATGTCGATGGAATCGATATCACAGAGGGTCCGTATGATGTGGAGAACTTCGGTACCCTGAGTGGTGCAGTAATGATCACCACCAAAAAGCCGGAGAAAGAACTGGCTGGTGAGGTCGGGGTGAATTTTGGTAGCTGGAACTATCAAAAGGCCTATGCGTCCATGAGTGCCGGTACCGATACCATGCGCCTTCTGATTAGTGCATCGCGTGAAAGTAGCGATCAATATGAGGATGGTGATGGGAACACCTTCTACGAGCAGATAACCAATCTGGATCCAGCCACCACTTCCCAGTACAAGCCGGAATATAAAGATCAGCAGGCCTACGTGAAACAGACGGCCATGGCCAAGCTGTTTGTCGATACTGCCGAGAACCAGGAACTGCGACTTAGCTATACCGCCAACCGTAGTGATGATGTGCTCTACCCTTCCAGCGGAATGGATGCACTCTATGATAATTCCGACCTGATTAACCTTGAGTACAGCTTCACTGACCTGGGTGCCTACTCAAAGTCACTCGACTTCCAGTACTACGACAGCAAGGTCGACCATCCCATGTCCAACTACTATCGTCTCAGTTCCGGCACAGGATCTGCCAATGAGATGATTAGCGCATTAACTACGGCAATGCAGGGTTTTAAGGTTAAGAATCGTATGGAGCTGGACGCGGATACCAGTCTGATTTTTGGCCTGGATGCCAGTAAGCGTAACTGGGACGGTAGCTATACCGTTAAGGGTGGCATGATGGCCATGGCGATGGATGGTCAGATCAGTATTGACGATGTGGACACCCAGAACCAGGCGCTGTTTGCAGAGTTAGAGAAGCGTATCGATGCCTGGACTGTGAAAGCAGGATTGCGTGCAGATAACACCACAATCAAACCAGGCACAACATTGGCTCAGCCGGATAATGACTACAGCGGTGTCGGTAATTTTATCTTTACCAGCTATGATTTGAGCGCTTCAACCCGATACTTCGGTGGTGTTGGTGTCTCCTCTCGCGTACCGGATGCACGTGAACTCTATTTCTATGGACCATCAATGATGGGCCCCGTAGCCGTTGGTACTCCCGATCTAAAGCAGACCACCAATACTGAAATTGATCTTGGTGTAGAGCAGAAATATCAGAGCGCCAATTTGAAGCTCAAACTATTCCACAGTACGTTGAAGGATTACATCTATTACAACGCCAGTAGCGCTACCAACAATTTTGAGAATATTGATGCAACGATCTACGGTGCTTCACTCAGTGGCGCCTGGTTTGTAAACGATCAAATCAGCCTTGATTACGGGATTGCCTGGCAACGCGGTGAAAAGAGTGAGGCACTGGCAGGACAGACCGATAAGGATCTGGCAGAAATCTCGCCAACCAAACTCAATCTGGCACTCATTTATGACTACTCAGGCGATGGCAGTGTCCGACTGGAGTATGTCGCCACTGACAAGTGGAGCAACTACGACGCCGACAATGGTGAACAGGCTATCGATGCCTATCAGGTGCTTAACCTCAAGGCCCAACAGAGGATAAATAAAAACATTGAGTTGACTCTGGGCGTGGATAATTTGACCGACGAAACCTACGCCACTACCAATACCTACAAGGACCTGAAGTTACTCGCAGCGAGTGGAAACGTAATGCTACTGAACGAGCCTGGTCGTTACGTCTACCTGAACGCTGCCTATAAGTTCTAAGTTGTACCTCTGAAATTACTGCATCAAAAGTGCGGCATTATGCAGACCTCGCCGGAAACGGCGGGGTTTTTTTTGCCTTACAAACTTCTCAGGACTACCCTCTGTGATATGAATGCATCCGATGAGAACATCCATAGTGCGCAGCAAATTACGGAATTCTGGTTTTCCGATGCCGTAAAAAAACGCTGGTTCAATTCCAGCAAAGAGTTCGATGATGAGCTCCGTGATCGATTTGGCACCATGGTAGAGGCCGCAATCAATGGCGAACTGGATGACTGGCTTAAATCGTCTGAAGGTGTTTTGGCGCTGGTGATCCTGCTCGATCAGCTTCCCCTCAATATCTATCGTGGCGAGGCAGAGAGTTTTGCCGGTGAGGCCAAGTCCCGTGAAGTGGCCACAGTCGCTATCGAACAGGGCTGGGATAAACAGCTCGATCAACAACAGCGCGCCTTTCTCTATCTCCCCTTTATGCACAGCGAATCGCTGGCGGATCAGGATCGCGCTGTGGAATTGTTTGAAGAGGCGGGATTGGACGGCAATCTGCGTTGGGCAAAACACCATCGTGAGATCGTGCGGCGGTTCGGTCGCTTCCCTCATCGCAACGCGATCCTTGGACGTGAGTCGACTGCGGAAGAGCTTGCGTGGCTTGCCTCGGAAGAGGCCTTTCGCGGCTGACTTGAATTGAGTCAGTTTTCGCTCTCTAATGGGACGAACAGACCGTAGCAGAAGGACGCGACAGATGACTGAATGGGAAACTCCGCCCCCGGTTGCCACACAGGGACAGGGTGCGGCGATGGTGGTATACCTGCTGCTACTGGCATCACCACTGTTTGGTGGTATCAGCGGCCTGATCGGTGTGGTGGTGGCCTATGTCTACCGCGACGAAGCGCCAGAGTGGTTGCAAAGCCACTACACCCTGCAAATTCGTACCTTCTGGATCAGCGCACTGCTTGGTATTGTTGGTGCCCTGTTGCTATTCGTCATGATCGGCTACCTGATTTTTCTTGTCTGGCTCATCTGGTTCCTGGTCCGTTGTATCAAAGGGATTCGGCTGTTGAATCTGAAGCGCCCCTATCCCGATCCGCAATCCTGGGGTTTCTGAATTCGAGGTAAACAGCATGTCGTTCAAACTGTGGCGTTCATCCCTTCTTCTATTACTGGCCCTTGGCCTCACCTCCTGCGCGGCGCTCAAGGAGAGCATTAAAAAACCGGAGGTATCGGTACAGAAGGTCAACGTCACCGGCATCACCCTGAGCGGTATGGATGTGGCCTTTGTGCTTGGGGTGAAAAATCCCAATCCCCTTGGCATTACGCTAGAAGGGCTCAGCTACAAACTGGATATCGAGGACAAAACACTACTTAAAGGCAATAGTGGGCAGAAGCTCAAGCTCGCGGCCAACGGCAGCTCCAGCCTGACCCTGCCGCTTAGTCTCGCCTACAAAGAGATGTTTGATGGTGCCTCGGCGTTGGTTAAGCAGGACAAGGTGCGCTATGCCCTCGGCGGCGAGATCGACTTTGGCCTGTTTAAACTGCCCTACAAAACCAGCGGCACTCTCGATATTCCTTCCCTGCCGAAGGTGAGCATCGGCAAGCTGCGGATCAAGCGGGTTACCCTCTCCGGTCTGGATCTCGAGGTGGGCCTGGATCTGAAAAATCGCAATGCCTTTCCCCTACGTCTGCAAGGCATCAACTACGACCTCAAGGTTGCCAATGCCACTGTCGCCCGTGGTAAGAGCCTCGCTCCGGTTACCCTGCAAGCAGGTAAGCAGGGACGTCTGGCTTTGGGAATGAGTCTCGGCTACAGAGACCTGGGAGGTGTCATCAACCGTCTTAAGGGTGGCGGGAAGGTGCCTGTAGCTTTCGAAGGCAGAATGAAGGTGCCGGGGCTGGGGGATGTACCGTTGCGCTGGAACGGGAGCCTCACTGTCGGCGGTTAAATCGCCCACCTTTGTTAGTGCTTACTCTCGCTATGGGGCTATTACCAAGAGGATCCTCGAGGTTTCCCTGATCCCAGGGGGCGACTAACCTTACATTTAACAAAAGTTTGCGCCAGTTCACAAAAAACCCACATTTCGCCTGCTATTACTTTTATCTGTCAATGGCTGGCGAGCTTGCATGAAGGTGGTATCAATACCTTTAAGACACCGTTCTCCAGCCGAAAAAACAACAACAACCAATCAAACCAGCAGATAGGGATATCCCTTTACAGGGAGGTAAAGAAAATGGACAACGTCACCGCAGTACGCCACCTGATTTCATCGGTACACCACAAAATTAATGAAGAGATTGCCCTGTTACAGGAAGCCCTAAAGGGAATCGACCATTACAGCAACGACCCTGCCGATCAGTGGGCCCGTGGTATGTATACGCGCCTGATCGAACGTCGCCGCAAAACACTCAAGCAACTAACCGCCCAGCCAGATATGGCCTAAATCTGTAACTCCTCCTTTTTGTTCCCCCTTTGCCGACCTTCATACAGTCGGCTTTATTTTGTCTGGCATTTGGTAACTACCGCTTTCCCGTCTTTGCCTGATACTCTGATCGCCTGAAGTAGGATAGGAGTAGAAACCATGCAGGACTCACTGGAGCAGCTGCGCCAGCGCCTGGCAGCATTCGCTGGCGAGCGTGACTGGGAGCAGTTTCATTCACCGAAGAACCTCTCAATGGCACTGATCGCTGAGGCGGCAGAGCTGGTAGAACATTTCCAGTGGTTGAGTGAAGAGCAGAGCTACACCCTCTCGGCGAAGAAGCTCGGTGAGGTGCGAATGGAGTTGGCGGATATTCTGATTTTCCTCATTCGCACCGCCGATCGCCTCGGGGTCGATCCGGTAGCGGCGGCGTGGGAGAAGATTGAGATCAATGAGCAGCGCTATCCCGCAGACAAGGTGCGGGGCGATGCGCGTCGTGCAGGGGAATATAGCGACGATGATTGAGCGGGAGGGGAAAAATGATTCGTATCGGCATTGACCTGGGCGGAAGCAAGACCGAAGCCGTGGCCCTTGCCGAAGATGGCTGGGAGTTGCTGCGCCGTCGACGGATGACACCTCGACATGACTACCAGGCCACGCTACAAACCATTGTCGAACTGGTACAGGAGTTTGAGGCCGAGCTGGGCGAACAGGGTAGTGTGGGGGTGGGAATCCCTGGCGCCATCTCGCCCGCCAGCGGTTGTGTGAAAAACGCCAACTCTACCTGGCTCAATGGGATGCCGCTGGATCGAGATCTGGAGCAGCTACTGGGTCGGCCTGTACGTTTGAGTAATGATGCCAACTGTTTTGCGGTATCCGAGGCGGTCGACGGTGCGGCAGCGGGTGCCGAGGTGGTCTTTGGAGTGATCGTTGGTACCGGCACTGGTGGCGGAGTTGTGATTCACGGTAAACCACTCACCGGTCCGAACGCCATCGCCGGAGAGTGGGGTCATAACCCGCTGCCCTGGCCACGAGCCGATGAGCTTCCCGGTCCCGCATGCTATTGCGGCAAACAGGGCTGTATTGAAACCTGGCTCTCTGGCCCCGGATTCGCCGCTGCGTATGAACACATGGGCGGCGAGAAACTGTCGGCGGAGGCGATCGTCTCAAGGGCAGAACAGGGAGAGGCGCTGGCCGAGTCGGCGCTACAGGCCTATGAGGATCGGATGGCCCGTGCTCTGGCCTCGGTGATTAATGTGATAGACCCTGAGGTGATTGTTCTGGGTGGCGGGATGTCGAAGATCACACGGCTATATGAAAGTGTGCCGCGGCTCTGGGGTAAGTACGTTTTTTCGGATCGGGTGGATACCCGCTTGCAGCCACCGAAACATGGAGATGCCAGCGGGGTGCGTGGCGCGGCCTGGCTGTGGAATTGAGGAGCTAGCGCAACGCTACTTCAACGGCTCACCTTGGTGTGGATGCAATCCCTTGCATCCGGACCAGTGTCAGGAGGACTTCTTTACAAACTGGGTAAGGATGACGATCTGCTGGCCGTTTACCTTGCCTTCAATCTGTTCGGCATTATCGGGTACCAAAGAGATACCACGCACTGCGGTGCCGCGCTTAGCAGTGAAGTTTGCACCTTTGACCGTCAGGTCTTTGATCAGCGTGACGGTGTCGCCCACTTCCAGAACTGCACCGTGGCAATCCTTGTGTACGGTGCTCTCCTCCTCGCTCTGACCTTCGCCCGATGCTTTGGCCCAGGTGAGGGTCTCATCATCCAGGTAGAGCATATCCAGCAGCTCCTGCGGCCAGCCTTCGGCGCTTAGTCGTGTGAGCATCCGCCAGGCCATCACCTGCACTGCGGGGATCTGACTCCACATGCTGTCGTTGAGACAGCGCCAGTGATTGACGTCTACGGTTTCAGGATTCTCGATCTGACCACGGCAGGTGTCGCAGAGCAGCACCGACTGATCGGCACTACCGTCGGAATTGGGTGGAATTTCGTAGACGGAGAGGTTATCAGTTGCGCCGCAAAGTTCGCATTTAGATTCGCTGCGTGCGTGCAGCTCCTGTTCAGTAGCCATAAACCCTCCTCAAATGAATAGCGGGGCATTATAACGCACTAAACGAAATTTGCGGGGGTGGCTACTCTGAAGTGGCAGGTTCAGCAGGTGCTGGAGGCTCTGTCGTTGCGGCTGCGGGTTCCGGAACAGGTTTGGCTGCAGGTGGTTCGACAGGTTTTGGTTTCGGTTTGGCACCCGGACCTTCAAAGGCATCCGTATCGAAGTTACCAAGCGCCTTAGAGACAGCAAGATAACGTCGATGGTTGGTCGTGCCCTTCTGCCGTTCAGAGAAATAGGGGATTACAATTTCCTTACGCTTCTCTTCAAGGTTAATCACTACACGGGTACCGCCAGCCCCCTTTTTTGTAGGTCGAAACGACTTAAGCCGTCGGATACCAGCACGTATCGCCTGACGGAATAAGTTCCTGGCCTGGTCAGGTGTGTAGGCATTGCGGTGCACAAAGCGGATGGTGTCCCGATCTCGAATCATCTCCCAGCCGGGCTTGGGTTTGTAGGGGTTCCTTCCGCCAGTGAGTTTGGCCTGAGGCACTACTTCAATTTCGGAATAGCCGGCACGCCATAGAGTCAGACGCTTGTGGCCGCCGTTGGGTTTCCAGTCCTGGATCTCCCAGATAATCAATTCGTCCGCGGTGGGTGCGGAATCGAAGCTGTGACAAGGTGGGGAAAGTACGGCCAATGAGCAGAATAGAAGGGCGCTTATCCGATTTCTCATAGTTCATCCAACGCTGATTCTTGCTTGATAGGGGCCATGTTAACCGGACAACAGACGAAAAAGAAAGTTATGGCTACAATGAGCAGCAGATCAGTTCAGGCGTGAAGGCCGCTGGGGAGAAATGATGACTGAGGTCTTACCAGTTACGCTCGATGTCCACGGTATCGCAATTTTGCTGCTGATTGTGGTGGCGTTGTTTCTATTTACCCGTGAGAACATTCCTATCGAGACCTCCAGCCTGGTGGTCCTGGTGCTGTTAACCGTAGGTTTTGAGCTTTTTCCCTATACCCACAATGGCACACACTTCGAGCCGACCAGCCTGTTCCATGGTTTTGGCCATGAGGCGCTGATTGCCGTGAGTGCATTGATGGTCGCCGGGCAGGGGCTGGTGCGTACAGGAGCGCTAGAACCTGTAGGCCGGTTGCTGGCACGCATTTGGGTGATTAGTCCAATGTTCTCCCTGTTGTTAACCCTGGTGGTGGGATCGTTTCTTAGCGCCTTCGTCAATAACGTCCCCATTGTGGTTCTGCTGCTACCCATTCTGGTGAGCGTCTCCCTGCGTACCGGAAAATCCTCATCGCCGATGTTGATGCCGATGGGTTTCTCCACCCTGGTTGGCGGCATGAGTACAACCATCGGTACCTCTACCAATCTACTGGTTATCGCGGTGGCTGCAGATCTGGGCATGCGCCGCCTGCATATGTTTGATTTCTTCATCCCTGCAGCGATAGCTGGCGGCGTGGCGATTCTCTATCTGTGGTTGATAGCACCTCGTCTATTGCCGGAGCGGGATGGCAACCTTCGTGACACTTCACCACGCCAGTTTACTGCGCAGTTGCATATCGAAGAGGAGAGTTTTGCCGATGGTAAAATGCTTGCTGAGGTACATGACAAGGTAGGTGCCAAGATGCATATCAGCGCTATTCACCGTGGTGAGGCCTTGATGATGCCACTGCCTGATGCCGTACTGTTGGCAGGTGACAGCCTTGAGATCTGCGACACACCAGAGAATCTCACTGAGTTTGCCGAGATACTGGGAGCAAGCCTCTATGCAGGAGATGCGCTGGTTGACGATGAGAATCCGCTACGAGCGGACGATCAGCAGATAGCAGAGATCGTCGTCACCCAGGGTTCGATATTAGAGGGCTCGACACTGACTCGTTCCCGCTTTACCGATGTCTACCGTGTTGTGACGCTTGCATTGCATCGCCCCGGAACGACGGTGCGAATTTTGAATACCGAACTGGCAGATATGCGCTTGCGTATCGGTGATGTGTTACTGGTACAGGGCAATGAAGAACAGATCGCTGCGCTAAAAAAGCGCGGTGACCTTTTAGTGCTTGATGCCACCAGTGACTTGCCGCACACCCGGAATGCGCCGGTGGCGTTGACCATCATGGCCGGAATTATTGTGGTCGCTGCGTTAGGGCTGATGCCGATTGCAATAAGTGCGGTAAGCGGTGTGTTGCTTATGATTATCACGCGCTGTCTGCGTTGGCAGGATGTGGTGCAGGCCTTGAGTACATCTGTGATTATGATCGTGGTGGCGAGTCTGGCACTGGGTACAGCGTTATTGGAGACCGGTGGTGCCGAGTACCTGGCACAGCAATATGTGGCACTAACTGTTGGCGCATCTCCCACAATGTTGTTATCGGGCCTGATGCTGATCATGGCGATTATGACCAACATCGTCTCCAATAACGCCGCCGCAGTAATTGGCACCCCTATCGCATTTAGTATTGCACAGCAGATGGGGTTGCCCGCGGAGCCCTTTGTACTGGCCGTATTGTTTGGTGCAAACATGAGCTACGCCACACCAATGGCCTATAAAACAAACCTTCTGGTAATGAGCGCAGGGGGCTATCACTTCTCCGACTTTGTGCGCGTTGGGATCCCGCTTACCCTGATTGTCTGGTTGGTACTCTCCTGGCTGCTACCGCAGTTATACGGAATCGGGTAATACCTCCCAACTCGCTACACCGCCCCTGACACGATGGAAGGCAGGATGGAGGCGAATCGTCTTTATCTTGAGCAGTGCCTCACCTATTGCGGGATCACGCTGCGCCAGCTTGCGCAACAGATGATCAAATTCATAATGAATCTGCCCGCTACTGATTCCAATAGTCTTGCTGTAACGGTTACGGGCGATCCGGCTGCGATCAAAGTGGTAACCCCTCGCATCCGCCTCGTCGGCTACAGCACGCAGATAATTGGCAATGGCGCCAAGCGGGTTGGTGGTATCAAGAAAGCGGAGCAATTGTGGGTGATTACGGTAACCTCGTGTAGCTCCCTGCAACACCTTCTGCGCCAACAGCCCCTCTCGCCACAGGGCGACAAGACCTATCGCATCAAGATAACGTGGATGAATAGACCAAAGGCGCACATGAAAGCTCCAGTTCCTCGTACAAGGAGTGTGTGGGTACGGGAGGGAATAAAATCAAATCCGTTGACTGCTACTAAACAAAAATTTGTAGTGCTAAGTGATATCTAATTCCGTATGTTATTTAGGTGTTTAGTGAGCGATTAACTCATAAACAGAAGAAATAAGGAGGATGAATAGACCTACGCTTAAGAAGCGATAACGGCTCAGAAGAGGGACGAGTGAGTCACTAGCCTCTAGTTTGATACAAGAACCAGTAGTAACGCCAACAGGCCAGGAATGGCTTGCACAAATAGTATTTTCCGGCTTGCCGTTACAGCGCCATACACACCAGCAACGATCACACACAGAAGAAAGAAGACCTTAAAATCATAACCAGCGGCCCCTTGTACTACACCCCACAAAAGACCTGCCGCGATAAAACCGTTATAGAGACCTTGATTCGCAGCCAAAACCTTTGTGATCGCTGCTTTCTCTTTTGAATGTCCAAAGGCCTTTATCCCAGCAGGCTTATCCCAGAGGAACATTTCCAGAATCAGGAAATATCCATGAAGCATGGCCACGAGAAAAACCGCTATTTCAGAAACTATTGCCATTTGTACTTTCCATTAAGTAAGTCATAACGACGAGATATGCGGCGCTGGTGCGTTAGCGACAGCGTCCGAGTGAACGAAAGTGAGTAATAATATTTACTTGTTAGGCAGTCCCATTATTTTTCCATATTCTGAAATATGCGAAACCAATGATTGTTTCTGTTAATACAGCAACAAATATTCCTATACCTGCAAAGCCACGAAAAAATCCAAAAACACCTAGTGTAGCTAAGGCAAACATAGTCAATGTCAAGCCGACACATATAGCTTGCCTTAAATCAGAATGAATTGCATTGTGGCCAAGCCATAAAAAATAGACTATAGCAAAAAAATGCATCGCTGCTCTTCTTGATATGAAAAATGCTGATTCATTGCCTTGCACATAAAACAAAGTAAAAATAATTACGGGCGCTACCAATAAAATCAAAAAGGTATAAACGCAACTAATTCTGTTGCAGTGCTAATAGATTTGTAATTAATTGCGCTCAATTTAGATTACCTTGTGCCAAGTTAACTGGCGCGCGCAAGTACAACCGAGCATTGTTGAGACTTTTATTAGACATTTTCGAGTCCAAGTAAGAGCGCCATAGGAATATAAGTTATTCCATTTTCTGCATTTATGCGTCCAGCATTACGAAATTCCATCTTTTGATAAATTGTCTCGGCATACGTTGACGAATGGGTCACAAGCTTAGGCAGATTAGGTTCCCGTAATACGCACCTTATCTATTGAATGAGATAGTAGGTTTTTGCAATACCGTGATGCCTGAGTGTCACAAACAACAGCGTCACTATGTTAGGAGGAAAAAATTCCAGCATGTCTACTAGCGTATCAGTTTGTACTGCTACGAACACAAATCAATTTGAGTTCATGTGTCCCTTCATTGCTTCAGGATTAGCAAAACGAAAAACTCATCTATACCGTCTTGCCCATAATCAGATGCTACATATTCATTAAATACTTGCGCGACTAAATCGCAGACTGTCTGCTCTTCACCTTGTTTCATTTCTTTGTTGGTGATCGGCTCCATAAAGCTTTACCGATGACAAGGAATAGCAAAACTTGAAATGCATTATGAGCGTTTCTGGTATTTTCCTTAGTATACTTTTTAGTGGTCGCCATCCATGCCAGAGCCACAGCAGCTCACACCTTAACAACCAGTAAAGTTATGGTAAAGAGGTTTGATATTACCTGAATCATTTACCTTTGCTGAATTAGAGATTCAATTTCTGTAATTAACACCCAGGTTCACCAGCTTTGTAAAATGAAGCAGCTTGGAGCGCAGCATAAAGACATGAAGCTTTTAGGTGTCTAGTGTAGTCTAATATTTTGCTTTTTCGTTACTTAAACAGCTTCTTGCTAAATAGCAAATAGACTGTGCAAAGCAATGATATTGCGTATACAAGGCTAACCCTTGTTAGCCGCTCTGGAATGTCAGTATTTAATGTCTGGTGAGCAAACCCTCCTTCAAGGATTTCATTCCCAGACATAGAAATAACGTGTTGCATATCTTGTTGAATTAATGCCATGTCGTTATAAGCTTCGTAGAAGAATAAATACAAAGCACCAAAAAGAACAACGTACGCAATAGCCAGTACCTTCCTAACCCGCTCTATATGTTTTTTTTCTACAGTTACGAGCCATCCAATGATGGCCAAATGCCCTACCAAATAAAACTCCCACAGCTTGTCTATCTCACTCTGAGTAAGAACGTAGAAGCTTATTAATTCCTGAATATCCATATCTGCCTCTAAAATTCATTAGCCGTTTTCATGTTACCAAAAAGCCGCCTTCCTGGAAAAAAGCCCATCGGGGTTTGCATGGCTGGGTAGTCACAAAAACAACGCGCACCTTCCATTCTCAATCCCATGGATACTTCGCAATTCATTTTACCCATATTTACATCACAGAATAGAGCTGGAATTCCTTCAGTGCCGTCACACGACACTGTTTTCGCATCCCACAAGTCTTCAAATGACACGTTTACGAATCTATATGACTTATGTTCTTTGAACACGTTATACGCGTTAACAATTTGATGAGGAACAGGCACGCCTGAATTGTAGATACTTTCAAGTTCGTTAGAAAAATTCCGGTCACAATGGTCTTTAGATTTTTCCCCATACTTGTCATAACAAAGATCATGCCTTTTGCAAGCTGCGTCCCATTGATCTACTGGTTCAGGTTTAAATCCGGTAGTTTCATAAGCAGGGTAGCCTTTCCCACACCAATTCCCATAAACCGGTTGACAAGATACTTCTACGGTATTTCCATATACATCTTCTATCATCTGTGTATTTGAACATCCGGATAGCCAATATCCGCTCACTAAAATACTTGCAGAAAGAATAACCCTATTCATAGCCACTCCCTTATCATCTTTATGAATAACTACTATTAGCCTTTCGCTACATTAGCAAGTAGTGACTCGAGCGCAGCAGCACCTGTTGGTGTAAACAGCCATCCGAATGCGGTGCAATTTAACATGACCGTTATCCAGAAGACGGTGCGGAACGATTGTTTCCTTGATTTGTGGCGTAATTTTTGTTGGGCGATGAGTGCCCCTGGCCAGCCGCCAATTAGTGACAGTAGGTGCAGGTTGTTCTCTTCCGTGCGCCAGCCTCCTCTCTTAGCTGCAGATTTGTCATGAGCATAGGCGGCAAAAGTAACGAGACTAGCGAGTATGTAGACACCTAAGATCAAAGGCGGAACTTTTGAGATGGCTACCGAAATGCCGACAAAAATGAGAAAAATCAAAGCCCCGTAAATTGATGAACCGGCAGTCTTAGGGTGTTTCTCTCCTTGAAGTCGATCGCCAGCCAAGGTGGCTTTTGCCGCACAGACGCGACCTTGATTATCAGTGGATAGGGCGAATGTCACCATCTGATTGACCTCCGGTCGACGGCTTCGATCACCAAATGCATTTATATGTACAAAAACTCGTTGTCCTCCTGAGTTTGGCTCGATAAAACCATAGCCCTTCTCATCGTTCCAGGACTTTATTCTTCCTTTTCTACGCATACTATTTGTACTCCCGTTGGCCAACGCCTAGCTCACACGACGAAAACAGCGTAGCGTTGATGCGTCCTAGTGAGCGAAGCGGGCGACTTTGGTGAGTTGTTATGCTTATATGTATCCATCAACTAGTGCTGTATATGCAAGGATAGACAGAAATGATACCAGTAATGCGCAGGTGTGAAGTTTCACC
>JBNKQR010000046.1:0-22090 GCA_050295975.1 Thiohalomonadaceae bacterium | reverse complement strand
GACGATGTTGTCGGTCAGGTCGTGTTCGCCGGCGCTGATGAAGATCTTGGTACCGGTCAGTTTGAAGCTGCCGTCTTCCTGCGGTACGGCCTTGGTCCGTACCAGACCCAGGTCTGTACCGCACTGGGGTTCGGTCAGACACATGGTGCCAGACCAGCTACCGTCGACCAGCTTCGGCAGATAGAGCGCCTTCAGTTCGTCGTCGCCGTGCGCCTCGATGGCGTTATAGGCACCATGGGAGAGCCCAGGGTACATGCCAAACGAAAGGTTGCAGGCGCAGAGCATCTCCTGCACCAGCAGGGTGACCGCGTTGGGCAGGCCCTGGCCACCATATTCGGGATCACAGGCAAAACTGGTCCAGCCTGCTTCGACATATTGATCGTAGGCCGCCTTGAAACCGGCCGGGGTACGAACCTCGCCGTCATCAAAATGGCAGCCCTCTTCATCGCCGCTGCGGTTTAGCGGCTGCAATACTTCGTTGAAAAATTTGCCTGCTTCTTCCACCACGGCGTTGACCAGATCGCCGTCAAACTCCTCACATCCTGGCAGGGCCTGAATCTGTGCCGGATCGAACAGCTCGTGATAGATAAACTGGTAATCCCTCAATGGGGGTTGATACTCGGCCATTTCTTAATTCCTCAGGGGTTTGCCGGTTTCCAGGATGTGTTCCATGCGCGCCAGGGTGTCCGGGTGACGGGCCAGGCGCATGAATTGATCCAGTTCCAGATCCAGTAGGTCCTGTTCGGACAGTGATTCGGTCATATCGGTATCACCTCCGCTGAGAACCTCGATCAGGCCATTGGCCACAACCTGGTCATGCGGGGTTACCTTGCCCAGTTTGACGAAGCTGTCCACGCCCATTTCCATCGCCACGCGAGCGGTGGGGCCAGGCAGGTTGATTTCAACCGGTTCTGGGGTGGTGTAGCCGTCGATCATCGACAGCACCTTCCCCTTGGCGTCGGCCAGCAGGCGATCCCGGTTCATGGTGATGCCGTCCCCTTCGCGCAGGAACATGTAGTCACCCGCTTCGGCAGCGCTCTTGGCCACGGTGGCCACACTGATGGTTTCGAAGGATTTGATCACCGGCGGCATCGGGCCGCCGGGGCGACGCTTGTTCACTGTCCAGCGGGTCAGCAGCTCTTTGCAGCCGCCCCAGCCAGGAATAACGCCGACACCCACTTCCACCAGACCCACATAGGTCTCGGCGTGGGCCTGCAGTGCATCGCAGTGGAGCAGAATTTCACAGCCGCCGCCCAGGGCCAGGCCGGAGGGTGCGCCGACTACCGGGAAGGGTGCGTACTTGAGGGCCATGTAGGTATCCTGCCCCTCCTTCACCAGTTGCCTGGATTCCTCCCACATCGCGAGGTTGGCGGCATAGGCCAGCAGACCCAGGTTGGCGCCTGCGGAGAAGTTGGTCCCTTCGTTGTAGATAACCATCGCCTTGAAACCCATGGCAGGTATCAGTTCGACCGCCTTGCGGATCATGCCCATGATCATCGGGTCCATGGTGTTCATCTTGGAGGTGAACTCCAGACAGACCACGCCGTCGCCAATGTCCCACAGGGAGGCAGAGGGATTCTTCGCCAGCGGTTTGCTGCGACGCTTGATGTCAGCCAGCAGCAGGACACCTTCGGGACGCGGCAGATCGAGGTATTCACCCTCGGTGGTGCGATACTGCAGCACGCCGTTTTCGGTGCGATAGAACGGCTCATCACCGGCGGCTTCGAGCAGCGGCGGTACCGCCATGCCCTCGGCACGCAGGCGTTCGGCGAACCAGGCACCGCCAATGCGATCAATCAATTCAAACGGGCCGTATTTCCACGCGTAACCGAGACGCATCGCCTCATCCACCGCATGGATCTGATTGTGGATCTCAGGCACCAGACTGGCGGCGTAGCTCAACACCTTGGAGAGCACACGCCAGGCGTACTGGCCGCCCTCATCACTGTGTTGCAGCATGGCACGGAGCCCCATCCTGGCGGCGTCAACACTCTCCAGGCTCGGTGCGACCGAGGCCGAATACTCACCAGTCGTGAGGTTGATGCTCTCCTTGACCTTGCCACCGCCCTCGCGGTTGATGCGGTAGAAGCCGCCCTTGCCCTTTCGCCCGGTATAACCGTCGGCGATCATCTTCTCCAACAGCGGCGGGATCTCGGCCACCTCGAAGAAGGCATCACCTTTAGGCAGGGTCGCCTTCATGCTCTGCATCAGGTGCGGCATGAGATCGAGACCGACCAGATCGGAAAGGCCAAACACGCCGGTCTTGGGAATGCCAGCCGGTTTGCCAAGTACCGCGTCGGCCACTTCGACGGAAACGCCCATACGGAAGGCCTCCAGCACGGCGGTCTGAATCCAGTAGATACCGATGCGGTTGGCGATAAATCCGGGGGTGTCCTTGCAGTCGACCACGCCCTTGCCCAGACGCTGGTCGCAGAAGGCCTGTACGCTGGAGATGGCTTCGTCGCGGGTTTTGCTGCCCTTAACGATCTCCAGCAGGCGCATATAGCGCGGTGGATTGAAGAAGTGGGTAATGAGGAAATCTTCGGCAAAGCCCGCTGGCATATCCGCCACCAGATTATCCAGAGGAATGGTGGAGGTATTGGATGAGACCAGAGCGCCCGGTTTCCGCACCGCGTCGATCTTGCGATAGAGGGACTGTTTGATGTCGAGACGCTCAATCACCGCTTCGATGATCCAGTCGCAATCGGCCAGCAGCTCCATGTGGTCTTCAATGTTGCCGGTGGTCACCAGCTTGGCGTTACGCTTGTGCATAAATGCCGCCGGTTCGGCCTTGAGCAGTTTCTTTACAGCGCTGTCGGCGACGACATTACGATCCTTTGCCCCTTCCGGCACGATATCGAGCAACACCACCGGCACCCCGGCATTGGCCATGTGAGCGGCAATCCCCGCCCCCATGACGCCGGCACCGATGACGGCAACCTTATTGATTTCCATCACAGCGCCTCCAGAATGGTTGCGATGCCCTGCCCTCCGCCGATGCACTGGGTGGAGAGCGCAAACTGCTTGCCCTCACGCTGCAGCAGTGTGGCGGCCTTGGCGGTGATGCGTGCGCCACTGGCGCCCAGGGGGTGGCCAAGGGCGATGGCGCCGCCGTCGAGATTGATCTTGTCTATATCCAGACTCAGGTCGCGGATGCAGGCGAGGGACTGGCTGGCGAAGGCTTCATTGAGTTCGATGATATCCAGGTTGGCCGCTTCGAGACCGGCCCGCTGCAGTGCCTTGCGTGTGGCGGCGACCGGACCGATGCCCATGATCTCCGGTGCGCAGCCGGCTACGGCGATGCTCTTGATCACGGCAATAGGCTTCAGCCCATGGGCTTTTGCGTACTCTTCGCTGCAAACCAGAGTTGCACTGGCGCCGTCGGTGAGTGGTGAGGCGGTACCGGCGGTGACAGAACCATCGACGGAGAAGGCGGGCTTGAGATCGGACAGGCCTTCCGCAGTGGTTTCGGGGCGAATACAACCGTCATGCTCCACCAGACCCTTACCGGTATCGATGGCGACGATCTCATCATTGAACTTGCCCGCGGCACGCGCCGCTGCTGCTTTTTGATGACTGAGGACAGCAAACTCCTCCTGCTCAGCGCGGGAGAGTCCATATTTCTTGGCCACGTTCTCGGCTGTCTCCCCCATGCCCATGTAGGCAGCAGGAAGGGTTTTGTAGAGCGTAGGGTTCGGCATCGGATTGAAACCGGTCATCGGTACACGGGTCATCGACTCGACACCAGCAGCGATAAAGACTTCACCAGCACCCATCATGATGGCACCGGCCGCCATGTGGATAGACTGCATGGAGGAGCCGCAGAAGCGATTAACCGTAGTGCCAGCTACCGACTGTGGCAGACCGGCAAGGAAGCCTACGAGGCGTGCCACGTTGAAGCCCTGCTCCGCTTCGGGGAAGGCGCAACCAAGGATCAGATCCTCGATATCTTCTGCGTTTATTCCACTCTTGGCGACCAGTGCCTTGACTACCTGGGCGGCCATATCGTCAGGGCGCACCTTCACCATTTCGCCTTTTATGGCAAAGGTAAAGGGTGAACGTACATAGTCAGCAATCACGACACGCTTCATTGCTTCACTCCGAAAATTTTCATTAGTGGTTAAAAGAAAGGGGTGCAACTCTTGTTACGTTTCATTTTTGAACCCCTCGATATTGGCGACACACTCCTGGCGCATCTCTTCCAGCTCGACCAGGGTGGTTTCCAGATCCTCGCGCTGTTGCTCCAGCTCATCGATACGCCGTTCGACCTTTTCAAGGAGCAGCTTTACCTGCTGTGCCTTGGTGGGATCGACTGCATACATATCGAGATACTCACCGATATCTGCCAGGGTGAAACCCAGGCGCTTACCGCGCAGGATCAGTTGCATACGAGCTTTATCACGATAGGTGTATACCCGGGTGGTACCGGCTCGCTGTGGTTTAATCAGTCCCTTGGTTTCATAGAAACGGATGGCACGTGGGGTAATCCCCAGCTCATTTGCCAGTTCCGTTACGCTCAAAAGATCTGTTGATGCAGAAGTCATATGGCCCTCACTATAGTCGCGGTTGACGTTAACGTCAACTATCATCCCTATTGGTTATTGCGGAGGTGCTTACGGCTGTTTCTGCACGTAAGCGTTCCACTACAGGCCCATTTTGACGGAATGCATAACAACTGTCGCTAAACCATTCCACTGACTCCTTTGTCCAACCCCCAGGCAGGCTCTGAAAGGCCACCGTGCCCATGCCGCGTAATAGATCAACCAGGTGGCGGCAGCCACCGATACGGGCGAAACGCCGACTCAACATCATGTTCCAGCCCTTACCCATGCTGGCACCGCGCAGCGAATCGAAGCGGCTAATCACCTCGGGGCAGATATCGAAGGGGGTGGCGTCCATGCACAACCGGATCTCCCGGATCAATGTGTCGTCGCCAACCCGTATATTGATGGTCATGTCATGCAACGCCTCCCCTGCCGGCAATTCACGATCGAAGCCAACACGGGTGTCATAGCCCTTGGTGTCGAGCAGGCGACTCTCGATCTCCAGGCAGCCATCCTCGTGCATCCAGGTCTGGTGCTCGATGGAGCGGTGATGCATGGCCCTGCGTGATGGAGCTTCACTCATGTCACTCACCTACATATTGGGGTAGTTGGGTCCACCGCCCCCTTCAGGGGTGTGCCAGACGATGTTGCGGAAAGGGTCCTTGATGTCGCAGGTCTTACAGTGCAGGCAGTTCGCCGCATTGATCTGCAGGCGGGGCTTGCCACCCTCGCCGTCGTGAAGAATCTCGTAGACCCCTGCCGGGCAGTAGCGCTGCTCCGGTGCGTCGTACTGGGCCAGATTGACCGTGATCGCCACCTCCGGGTTCTTCAGGGTCAGGTGACAGGGTTGATCCTCTTCATGACTGACGTTGGCGATGAATACGGAAGAGAGGCGATCGAAGCTGATCACGCCATCGGGTTTGGGATAGTCGATGGGTTGGCATTGGGCAGCGGGCTTCAGGGCGATGCGATCAGCCGTTCTGTCATGCAGGGTCAGCGGCAGCTTGCCACGGAACAGGTTCTGGTCGATGAAGTTGAAGGTGCCACCGGCCAGGGTGCCAAAGCGGTGCAGTGCCGGACCAAAATTACGGCCACGGTAGAGCTCGTCGTAGAGCCAGGAGTTGCGCAGCGCGTCGGTATAGCTTTTGAGATCGCGATCCGCCGGTTCCTTGCCACAGAGGGCCTCAAATACGGACTCGGCGGCCAACATTCCCGATTTCATGGCGGTATGGCTACCCTTAATCTTGGCGAAGTTGAGGGTGCCCGCATCGCAGCCCAGTAGCAGGCCGCCGGGGAAATGTTGCCGCGGCAATGCGTTGAGCCCGCCCTTGGTAATGGCCCGCGCGCCGTAACTCAGACGCTTGCCCCCCTCCAGCACAGAACGGATCTCCGGATGCTGTTTGAAACGCTGAAACTCTTCAAATGGGGAGAGATGGGGGTTGGCATAGTTGAGATCGACGATCAGCCCAACGGCTACCTGGCCATCGGCGGCGTGGTAGAGGAAGGAGCCGCCGCTGGCACCGCTCTCTGAGAGTGGCCAGCCCGCGCCGTGCACCACCACTCCTGGCTTGTGCTTGCCCGGTTCTACCTGCCACAGCTCCTTGATGCCGAGGCCGTAGTGCTGGGGATCGCACTTCTCGTCCAGCAGATAGCGTTCGGTGAGTTGCTTGCCCAGATGGCCGCGGCTCCCTTCGGCAAAGAGGGTGTAACGTCCGCGCAGTTCGATGCCAGGTTCAAAGCCCGCCTTTTCTGCGCCATCCTTGCCCCGGCCCATGTCGCCGGTAACAACCCCTTCGACCTGGCCCGCCTGGTTGATCAACAGTTCCGCCGCTGGATAACCGGCGAAGATATCGACACCGGCCTCCTCCGCCTTTTCACCCAGCCAACGGCAGAGGTTACCGAGGCTGATGATGTAGTGGCCCTTGTTGTGCATGGTTCGTGGGGCCAGCATGGTAGGCATACGCAGTGCGCTTTTGGGACTGGTGAAGAGCATCACCCTGTCTTCACTCACCGGTGTCTCCAGCGGTGCACCCTGGCTCTGCCACTCGGGCAGCAGTTCGTCCAGCGCACGACTTTCGAATACCGCACCAGAGAGGATGTGGGCACCGATCTCAGAGCCCTTCTCCAGTACGCAGACGGAGAGTTCGCGATTCTGTTGCTGTGCCAGTTGGCGTAAACGGATTGCCGCGGAGAGTCCGGCAGGGCCACCGCCGACAATCACCACGTCGAATTCCATCACTTCCCGTTCCATCAGCTCACCCTCTCACTCAAAGTTTCTGGAATCAGTCCAGGCTGGCGGTTAGTGCCGGTACCGCCTCAAACAGATCTGCCACCAGTCCGTAGTCGGCCACCTCGAAGATTGGCGCCTCTTCATCCTTATTGATGGCGACGATCACCTTGCTCTCTTTCATCCCCGCCAGGTGCTGGATCGCACCGGAGATGCCAACAGCGATGTAGATATCCGGCGCCACGATCTTGCCGGTCTGCCCAACCTGGTAGTCGTTGGAGATGAACTTGGCGTCCACCGCTGCACGGGAGGCGCCCACCGCGCCTCCCAGCTTGTCGGCCAGCGCCTCGATGATGGCGAAGTTCTCCTTACTGCCAACACCGCGACCACCGGAGACCACCACCCGTGCAGTGGTGAGATCGGGGCGGTCAGACTGGGTGAGATTGCGTGAGACAAAACGGGAAACGGGATCGCCGGTGAGCGGAGAAAGCGGCTCTACCGGTGCTACATCACCACCCGCCTCGGCAGGGGCGAAGGCGGTGCCGCGTATCGTCAATACCTTGGTGGCATCGGTGCTGCGCACGGTAGCGATGGCGTTGCCCGCATAGATGGGCCGTTTGAAGGTGTCGGCATCGACCACTTCGATCACCTCGGAGAGCTGGGCCACATCGAGCAGCGCTGCCACGCGTGGCATCAGGTTCTTGCCGACGGTGGTGGCCGAGGCCAGCAGATGAGTGTACTCCTTGCCGATATTGGCGAGCAGTGCAGCCAGCGGTTCGGCCAGACCCTGTCCATAGCTGGCGTCGTCACACAGCAACACCCTGGCAACACCATTCAGGGCAGCGGCCTCATCGGCCACACTACGGCACCCTTCACCGGCTACCAGTAGCGTTACCTCGCCCAGTTGGGTTCCCGCAGTGACCGCATTGCGCGTTGCCGGGCTCAATACCCCGTTGTCGTGTTCAGCAATGACCAGTACGCCCATTAGAGTACCCTCGCTTCGTTACGCAGTTTGTCCACCAGTTCGGCCACGTCGGCCACCTTGATACCGCCGCTGCGCTTGGGCGGCTCTTCCACCTTCAGCACCTCCAGCCGTGGCTTGATATCGACGCCCAGCTCAGCGGGAGTGATGACCTCCAGCGGTTTCTTCTTCGCCTTCATGATGTTGGGCAACTTAACGTAGCGCGGCTCATTGAGACGCAGATCGGCGGTCACCAGCGCGGGCATTGTCAGAGCAACGGTCTCAAGTCCACCGTCGATCTCGCGGGTTACTTCAACCTCGCCGTCGTTCACGACTATCTGGGAGGCAAAGGTCCCCTGCCCCCAGCCAAGTAGCGCGGCCAGCATCTGTCCGGTCTGGTTGTTGTCATCGTCGATGGCCTGTTTGCCCATAATGACGAGGTCGGGTTGTTCCCGCTTAACCACCTCGGCCAGCAGCTTCGCCACCGCCAGCGGTTGCAACTCTTCGTCGCTCTCCACCAGGATCGCTCGGTCGATTCCCATCGCCAGTGCAGTGCGGAGGGTCTCCTGGCAACCACTCTTGCCCAAAGAGACCACCACCGAATCGTCGGCCTTGCCCGACTCACGCAGACGTACCGCCTCTTCCACGGCGATCTCATCGAAGGGATTCATGGCCATCTTCAGATTGGCCAGATCGACACCGCTACCGTCAGCCTTGACGCTGATCTTCACGTTGGCGTCGACCACCCGTTTTGCGCAAACAAGAATCTTCATTTGTTGCTCCTCCTCATCGAGTCTGGTGCTCACCAGGCCCTGTCATCAAAATCCATCACACTGTCGCCACCCGCTTCGATGGCCTGATAATGCATCTGGGCGCGGGGCATAATGCGGTGCATAAAAAAGCGGGCCGTTTTCACCTTGGCCTCGTAGAACATGGCTTCCTCCCCATCCCGTTGCTGTAGCCCAATCTCAGCCATGCGTGTCCACATAAAGGCCAGCGCGGTGAGGCCAAACAGGTGCAGGAAATCCACCGCCCCGGCACCAATATCTGCCGGATTGGCAGCAGAACGCTCAAGCAGCGATTTCGCTGCCATCTTCAATCGTCCCGCTGCTGACGCCAGACATGGGGTAAATTCCGCCAGCAGGTGATCGCCCTCTTTCTCTTTCAGGTACGCCTGTACGGGTTCCAGGAAGCGCTCGATAAACTTGCCATCCGCCATCGGCAGTTTGCGCCCTGCCAGGTCCATCGCCTGCACCCCGTTGGTGCCCTCGTAGATCTGACCGATGCGCGCGTCACGCACCAGTTGCTCCATACCGTGTTCACGGACATAGCCGTGGCCGCCGTAGATCTGCACACCCAGATTGGCCACCTCAAAGGCGGTATCGGTGAAGTAGGCCTTGACCACAGGGGTGAGCAGGGCCACCAGTTCCTCAGCCTGCTGACGCTCTTGCGGATCGCTGGAGTGGTTGGCGAGGTCGAGCTGCTGTGCCACCCAGACGGAAAGCGCGCGGCAGCCTTCGGTTAATGAGCGCATGGTGAGCAGCATTCGGCGAATGTCCGGGTGCACGGTGAGCGGGTCGGCTGGGGTATCCGCCTGTTTTGCGCCGCTCGGCGAGCGTCCTTGCAGACGTTCACGGGCGTAGGCCACCGCATTCTGGTACGCCGCCTCGGCGATCCCCAGACCCTGCATGCCCACCGCCAGACGCTCGGTGTTCATCATTTTGAACATGGCGCGCATGCCCTTGTTCAACTCGCCGACCAGCCAGCCCTTTGAGCCATCAAAGTTCATTACACAGGTGGCTGAGGCCTTTATCCCCATTTTGTGCTCAATGGCACCGCAGCTGACATTATTAGTTTCACCCAGGCCGCCCTCTTCGTCGGGCAGGATTTTGGGTACCACAAAGAGAGAGACACCTTTGATCCCGGCAGGAGCATCCGGTGTACGGGCCAGTACCAGATGGACGATGTTGTCGGTGAGGTCGTGCTCGCCTGCGGTGATGAAGATCTTGGTGCCGGTGATTTGGTAACTTCCGTCATCCTGGGGTACCGCACGGGTGCGCAACAGGCCGAGATCGGTACCACAGTGCGGTTCGGTAAGACACATGGCACCGCTCCACTCGCCGGAGGCCATGCGTGGGAAATAGAGATCCTTCAGCGCAGGGTCGGCATAGCTTTCAAGCGCACCCCAGGCGCCGTGGGTAAGGCCGGGGTAGAGACTGAAGGAGAGGTTGCAGCTACAGATCATCTCGTCGACCAGCATATGCAGGGATTTGGGTAGCCCTTGACCGCCATATTCGGTATCGAAGGCGATGCTGTTCCAGCCCGCCTCGACGAAATCACGGTAGGCTTCCTTGAAACCCTCTGGGGTAGTCACCTTGCCGTCTTGCCAGTGGCAACCCTCCTCATCGCCACTGCGATTGATGGGTAACAGCCTCTCACTGACGAATTTGCCCGCCTCATCCAGAATCGATTCCAGAGTCTCCCGATCCATCTCCTCAAAACCCGGCAGCGCCTGCAGGGCTTCACCCTGATGGAGTTCGTAGTAGGCAAAGAGCATGTCGCGGATTGGTGCTTGGTACTGTGGCATGCAGCGACTCCTTACGAGTAAAACCGAAAAACTGTGACGCTGTGGTAATCTAGTTGACGTATACGTCAATGTCAACCATCATTCCCCTACCAAGAGAGCGCTAGCGAGGAAGCAGTCCATGTCAGAAGCAATCGTGATCACCCATGCCACCCGTACGCCAATTGGTGCATTCGGGGGTGCCCTCTCCTCCATACCTGCGGTTGAGCTTGGTGCTACGGTTATCCGTGCACTGATAGAGCAGTCGGGAGTGGCCAAAAATCTGGTGGATGAAGTCATTTTCGGCCAGGTGCTGACCGCGGGTGCTGGACAAAATCCGGCACGACAGGCTGCCTTAAAGGCTGGGCTTCCCGTAGAAACCACGGCTATGACCATCAATAAGGTCTGCGGTAGCGGCCTAAAAGCGATCCACCTGGCCTTTCAGGCGGTTGCCTGCGGCGATGCTGAGATCGTCATCGCTGGCGGCCAGGAGAACATGAGCCTGTCGGCCCATATCCTGCCCAAGTCGCGCAAGGGCCAGACAATGGGCGACTGGGCGATGAAGGACAGCATGATTGTCGACGGGCTTTGGTGTGCAGTAAATGACGTCCACATGGGGATCACGGCGGAGAATATCGCCGAACAATTCAATCTAACCCGTGAACAGCAGGACGCCTTCGCTGCCGAGTCACAGCGGCTGACCGAGGCGGCTCAAAACGCGGGGCTATTTGATGCGGAGATCACCCCGGTGATGGTGCCGCAGCGCAAAGGTGACGCGCTGGTATTCAATCGGGACGAGTTTCCCCGTGCTGGCACCAGCGTGGAAAAGCTGGGCCGACTGCGCCCGGCATTCAAAAAAGAGGGTACGGTGACTGCCGGGAACGCCTCCGGCATCAATGATGGTGCCGCTGCCGTATTGGTGATGAAGGAATCCAAAGCCCGTGAACTCGGGCTCAGGCTACTGGCACGGATTGTCTCTTTCGCCAGTGCCGGGGTTGATCCGGCAGTGATGGGCACAGGTCCGATCCCTGCCACCAACAAATGTCTGGAAAAGGCAGGCTGGCAGGTTAGCGATCTGGATCTGGTGGAGGCGAATGAGGCGTTCGCGGCGCAGGCACTGTCAGTAAATCAGTCGTTGGGATGGGATAGCACCCGGGTGAATATCAGTGGTGGCGCGATTGCACTGGGCCATCCTATCGGCGCCTCGGGTGCCAGGGTATTGGTTACACTTCTTCATGGTATGCAACGGTTGTCGGCCGATAAGGGCCTGGCGACCCTCTGCATCGGTGGCGGACAGGGTGTTGCGATGGCGGTGAAAAGAGTCAGGTAGGCAGGATTCGTGAAATGTAATCCGACAGTTCATAGTTCTATGTTGTTCTAATTGTCGTTCCTGTGGCGATACGTTTTCACCATGCTATCTGTGACGTCTGCCGGATAACAAAGCGGTGAGTATCCTCCAGGCTTGCTCCATGCACTTCTTTTTCCGCAGCCTCTTCCATTACTCATGAGATTGTAAGGACAGGGGCATCTACCGGGATAGGCTGCAATGGACTGCTGGATGATGTATTGCCGGATTTCGCTGTCGGAGGACTTCCCGCTTTTGGCACAGGTATCTGTTGCCGCCACTAATCCTATGACCAGAGTCATAGTAAGAATCGCAAACAGGCGTGTATGCATCGGCAGGTTAAGCCTGTATCAACGTTTCTGTATCGACAAGAAGCGTAGCGATCGTTCCTTGATCCAGGTTGCCGGTTTTCAGTCGCAGGTAATTACCGCTAAGTCCCTGGCCATTGCCTTCGACAAGTACCTGTACGGTTTTCCCCATCTGACTATTAATGAACTGTTTGCGTAGTTTTTTCCCTAAATCACGTAGTTCTGCAGCGCGCTGTTTCTTGATTGACTGTGATAGCTGGCCGGGTAATATCGCAGCCGGAGTGCCTTCGCGTACTGAGAAAGGAAAGACGTGGAGTTTGGCGAAGAGTAGTTGTTCTACAAAGGCCAATGTTTCTCGATGCTCTGCGTCGCTTTCACCGGGAAAACCAGCAATGAGATCCGCAGACAGTGCTGTTTCGGGTCGCACTGCCCTCGCCTGCTCAGCAATCTTTTCCACCTCACGGGTGCCGTGTCCTCGCTGCATTCTCTTCAACACGTTTTCACTACCGCTTTGTAGAGAGATGTGCAGGTAGTCGCAGATGCGCTCATCAGCGTATACATCAAAGAACGCAGGCTGAATGTATTCGGGGCCAATGGAAGAGAGACGAATGCGAGGCATCTCTGTCCGTTGAAGGATCGCTTCAAGCAGTTCATGCAGCCGCGCCTGGTCAGGATGACGTGAATCATCGCAACCCCAGGCGGCAAGGTTAATTCCGGTGAGGACGACTTCGCGTACACCGCTCTCATAGGCCATATCGATCTGCCGTAGTACCTGTTCCGCGGGCAGGTTACGGTGAGCCCCACGGGCGATGCGGGTTATACAGAAGCTGCACTGGTTATCACAGCCGGTCTGGATCGCTACCGGCAGGCGTGTGCGGGAGTTGAGTGGCAGTAGTAGTTCATCGTTTTCTACACCGAAGTGGGCCAGCATCTGTTGTTCATCACTAAAGATCAGCGCGCTGTCGTTCTGGGCTTGCCAGTCACTGCTATCCACCCGTGGACCACAACCCATTACCGCAACCTGTTTCTGCTGCTGTCCGGCTCGGTTAACCGTTTGACGTGATTTGCGGTCCGCCTCGGAGGTGACGGTGCAGGTGTTTACAAAGATGTAATCGGCCTCCTCCTCATCATTGACTGCCACATTGCCCGCACTCTGCAGCGCGGCAGCCAGGCGGGCTGAGTCGAGCCAGTTCATCTTGCAGCCAAGGGTGCGAATATAGAATTTCATCAGGAACAATTTTGTTGCCGAGTATTGCGGTCGGCGATTATACGTTAAAACCGCCAGTTGCTCACAACGGCGAGGCTAATTGCACAAACAGGGTGATCAGTACTGTGGCCAGCAGGTTCATCCACATTCCGGCACGTGCCATTTGCGGCACAGTGAGGTGACCACCACTGAAAACGATGGCATTGGGTGGCGTGGCGACAGGAAGCATAAAGGCGTATGAAGCGGCAATAGCCGCCGGAATCATCAGCAGTGTCGGGCTAACCGCCATAGCACCAGCCAGTGCGCCCATCACCGGCAGGACAATGGTGGACGTAGCCGTATTGGATGTCACCTCGGTGAGGAAGATGACCAGCAGAGTAACCATTCCTATCAGCAACCACATCGGAACGCCCTGCAAATCCCCCAACTGGCTGACGAGCCAGACAGTCAGTCCACTCTCGGAAAAACCGCTAGCCAGAGTGAATCCACCGCCAAATAGAATGATGATCTCCCATGGCAGTTTCACCGCGCTCTGCCAGTCAAGAAGGAAACGTCCCTTACGCCAGTCGACCGGGATCATAAATAGTGCGATGGCACCAGCCATGGCAATGCTCGCGTCACTCACACCCTTAAGCCAGGGAATAGAGAACAGGCCGCGCAGAATCCATGCGGCGGCAACGGCGATAAACACCACCAGTACCATCCCCTCCTCCCGACGCAAGGGACCCAGGTCATGCAACTGCTGCCGAATCAGCGTACGTGTTCCCGCCTCCTCATCATGTCGGAGTGAGTGGGCAATACGTGTCAGATAAAGCCAGGCCAACAACAGCATAAAAAGGGATAGCGGAAAGGCAAAGATCAGCCAGTCGGCAAAGCCGATGCTGATGTCATACTGCTGTTCCAGCACACCGGCAAGGATCGCGTTTGGCGGAGTACCGATCAGCGTGCTGACTCCGCCTATGGATGCGGCGTAGGCAATACCTAGCATCAGGGCGACGGCAAACCCATCATTCTGTGCATCGTTTTTCAAATTATCGATCACGGCCAAACCGATGGGCAGCATCATCATTGCGGTAGCGGTATTGTTAATCCACATGGAGAGGAAGGCGGTGGCCAACATAAAGCCCAACACCGTTCGCCTTGGATTACTGCCGACAAGGCGGATAGTGTGCAGTGCGATGCGTCGGTGTAGTTCCCAGCGTTGCATCGCCATGGCGATGAGAAAGCCACCAAGAAAGAGATAGATAAGGTGATTGGCGTAGCCGACAGTCGTCTTGGCCGTGGACATCACACCGAGTAGCGGAAAGAGGACGATGGGCAACAGAGCGGTAGCCGCCATGGGTAGTGCTTCGCTTATCCACCATACCGCCATCAGCACCGCGACCGCCGCGACCGCACGTGCTTCTGCACTCATCCCCTCTGGGAGGGGCAGCAGTAACAGGAGGATGAATAAGAGTGGCCCTAGAAACAGGCCGATGCGTCGCCGTCGCTCCATCTGTTACTCACTGGTATCAGCCAGGCCCAAATCGTAATAGGACTGGGCCAATTTGCGGATGGCGACCACATAAGCGGCAGTGCGGTAGTCGTGGATTTCCGGATTGCGTTTCATCATGTCTCGGATATCAGCAAATGCGGAGCGCATGGTGTCATCCAGGCCGGAGCGTACCAAATCGAGTTCACTAGCGCCGTGGGCCAGCTGCGATCGTTGTTTGGCTGGGAGTTTTTTACCTGTGGCTTCTTCCAACACCTCCACATAATTGTCGCCACGCAACTCATCAAAACGACGTTGTAGACGGCCGAAACGCATGTGAGAAAGATTGCGGGTCCACTCGAAGTAGGAGACGGTTACACCGCCTGCGTTGACCCAGACATCTGGCAGGATAACGACACCACGGTGACGTAGGATGTCGTCTGCTTCGTAGGTAACCGGGCCATTGGCTGCTTCGACGATGAGTTTGGCCTGGATACGCATGGCGTTTTCAGCATGGATCTGCGATTCCAGCGCCGCAGGAATGAGAATGTCGCACTCCATCTCTAGTGCTTCACTGCGCTTTTCACTAAAAGTACCACCAGTGAATTCACGTAAACCTTTATGCTCCATCATACATTGGCGCACGTCGTGGACACTCAAGCCTTCCTCATTAATGACCACGCCATCTTTTTCAATAATGGCGACGATCTTCACGCCGTCCTCTTCGGCTAGAAACTTGGCAGCGTGATAACCCACATTCCCCAGACCTTGAATAACGACGCGTTTTCCCGCCAAACCATCTTCCATCCCTGTTTTGGCCACTTCATCGGGATGTCGGAAAAACTCCTGCAAAGCAAACTGTACGCCCTTTCCGGTGGCCTCGGTGCGGCCTGGAATGCCACCACGGTTGACCGGTTTGCCGGTAACGCAGGCGTCCTGATTTACATCTTCCGGGTAGAGAGCTTTGTAGGTATCGGCGATCCAGGTCATCTCGCGGGATGAGGTGCCCATATCCGGTGCGGGGACGTTGGTGGCCGGGTTGAGAAAGCCGCGTCGCGCCAGCTCCTGGGCAAAGTGGCGGGTGATCTCGCGCATCTCTTCGGTGCTGTAGCGGGCAGGATCGATCATCAGGCCGCCTTTGGCGCCACCAAAGGGAACATCGGCGAGGGCGCACTTGTAGCTCATTAGTGCGGAGAGGGCTTCGGTCTCCTCCTGATTGACGTGGGGTGCGAAGCGCAAACCACCCTTGGCAGGCAGGCGGTGGGTGCTGTGTACCGACCACCAGCCGGTAAAGACTTCAATGCCGCTCTGGCAGCGAACCGGAAAATGCACCTGGAGCACGGCACTACTGGCCTTAATCACCTTGGCAGTGTTGGGATCAAGTCCAGCGGCAAGGGTAGCGCGATCCACCATACGCTCGACGCCCTCGCGAAATGACATACTCTCTTGTTTTGAATCGGACACACACATCTCCCGGTTTCGTTAACCAACCGAGTCTATTGTATGTCCTGTCTGCTGGGCCCGCCAGCGCTCAGGATGAGCAAGTATTGCGTGAACGAAAATGAGATCAGACAAAACTTTCCAAAATATGTGCTGTCAGTAACTGCAGTCAGATGGAACTTTCCATATGGTTTTGTATACGTGGCGGCCTTTTGTAGGAGCTGTATACCATTTAGCCCCATCCCAATTTATCTGTATTACAAACACTGGAATTGTTTACAGGAGTATTAACATGAGAGCGCTATTGGTATATCTACTCGCCATGCTTTCCCTGGCTGCCTGCGGTGGTGATTCTTCATCTTCTACAACGCCTACACCTGAACAACTCAATATTACAGGATCACCCGGTGATCTGGGGATGTTTGACCCTTCGGTAACGCGTGATCCAACCACTGGATATATGTGGATGAGTTATTCCTCAGTGAATACTTCCCCCAATTATAATTCGACAACTTACTGGGCGGTCTCGCTGCGTCTGGCCTATTCCGATGACAATGGCGTCACCTGGCAGGATGCAGGGGAACTGGTGCCGGCAATTGAAAGAACTGACTTTGGACCAATGGCCGCTACAACGCCCCCGATACCGGCAAACAGTAGTGGTATCTGGCAAAGCGAAACATCTTCACTGGTCTACGATCCCGGTGCATCGGCCGGAGAAGAATGGAAATTGATCTGGTTCCAGTATCTGCACGCCGATCAAACATCCCTGTTTGGCGATTATAGCTGGATAGCGATGAAGACGGCCGCAACACCTCAGGAATTGGTGTCAGCCACAGCGGTCAAATTATTTGGTGGCGCAGGCCTGCAATCGGATAACGACAATACTGCGGCACCGCTGTTCTCCCCTATCGGTACGACACCTGCCTTTCAGTTGAATACAGATATCACGCAAACAGTGGGCGGCCCTGATCCAGCCGAATTAAACTGGTGCATCTTTCTCGAACCCGGTTTACTTGCCACGAACAGCAAACTGTATATGAGCATGTACTGTGCCGATGCATCCTCCATACCTGCAACAGGCAAAGTCACTGAGTACGTGGTTCACTTCAGTTGCACAAGTCCGTGCAACATCACCAATGCGGCAAGCTGGGAATACCTTGGGCGACTATTAACACCGGCAGACGCTCAGGCCGATACAGGCGATCACCATTTTCAGGCTCCGGCATTGATAGAGAAGAACGGTAAAACATTTTTGACCGTGACACCCGTGGATACAACAGTAGGAGATCGCTATAACGGTTGCAGGGTGTATGAGTTCGTTGACGTGAACACAAATCAATTAGTTCGCAACGGTGGTCAACTTGTCGAACAGGCACGTGTGTATGGCGATGCAGATACGCACCATGGTGCATGTGATACGTTCTACGGGTTGGATGGTGGTTTTCTGTTGAGCCAGCTAAAAACACCGGGAACAGCAGACATGTTCTCGATTTACAAAAGCCAGGTAAGTCTGCCTTAGGCTATTCTGGTTCATTCTGAGCCGGATCTAATAACGGGGGCCATCCCCTCTAATTAGACAGGGTCTGACTGGGCCCGCCAGCATGGCCGAAATCAGTTTTGCTGAAGGAAGTGGAGATAGTCGTCCGCAGAGAGTGGCTTGCTGAAGTAATAGCCCTGCATGAGGGAGCACCCTTCACTTAGTAGAAAGGCGACCTGTTCCATCGTCTCCACCCCTTCGGCAATCACCTCCATACCCAGACTGTGCGCCATATGGATAACGGCGGAGGAGATAGCGACATCATTGCTGTCCGCAGGGATGTTCATGACAAAGGAGCGGTCGAGTTTAAGTTTGTTGAGTGGGAAGTTCTTCAAATAACTGAGTGATGAGTAGCCGGTGCCGAAGTCATCGATAGCGAGAGAGAACCCCTCTTTGGCCAGCATAGAGAGACGATGCATGGTCGACTCGGCATTCTCCATCGCAACCCCCTCAGTAACCTCGAATTCCAGAGCCTCCACACCAATTCCATAATCATCAAGGATATCCAAGATCTGTGTAACCAGATCTGCCTGTCTGAACTGACGTGCCGAGAGGTTGATCGCCACGGGAGGTACTTCTACCCCCTTCTCATTCCATGATCGTATGGTGCGACAGACCTCATGAATAACCCATTCACCAATCTCCAGGATGAGTCCACTCTCCTCAGCTATGGGAATGAAAATATCCGGCGGGACATTGCCGCGTTCTTTCTGATTCCAGCGAACCAGTGCCTCCGAGTGCACCACTTTACCGCTGTGCGCATCGATTTGAGGCTGAAAGTTGATGTAGAGCTCATTCCGCTTGATCGCGTAATGGAGGTCGCTTTCAAGGCGCAGGTGTTCATGGCTAACCTTATCCATATGAGAGGAATAGAAGTGATACTGACTTCTACCGTTGGCCTTGGCTTCATACATGGCGGTATCGGCGTGACGAGTCAGAGTTTCCAAGTTATCGCCGTCCTCTGGATAGATGGCAATACCGATGCTGCCACCTAGTCGCACCTCTTCACCCCCTACTCTGACAGGCTCATTTAACAGTTTGATGATGTTCTGTGCCACGTAAGCCACCGCATCGGTGTTTCTAATGTTGGGCAAGAGTAGCGTAAACTCATCACCACCCATGCGGGCAAAGGTATCCGTGGTGCGAAGTGATTGTTGAACACGTTGTGAGACTTCAATCAGCAGCTCATCACCAGCAGCATGGCCCATGGTGTCGTTGATCAGTTTAAAACGATCCAGATCGAGAAACAGCACCGCGCAGTGTTGCTCAAAACGATCACAACGATTCAGTTCTTCCTCCAGGCGCTCTTTGAACAGGGTGCGATTCGCCAGACCAGTGAGGGAATCGTAGTAGGCCAGTCGTTGCAGCTCTTTCTCGATACCTTTCAATTCGCTGATGTCAGAAAAGCTGCCGACGTAGTTTGTCACTTCGCCTTTATCACTGTAGATGGCACTAATACTGAGCCACTTGGGAAATATCTCCCCATTTTTGCGCCGGTCCCATATCTCACCAACCCAGTGACCATGTTCAGTCAGCGACTCCCACATAGCTTCGTAGAATGCCTTGTCGTGCTTGCCGGACTTTAGCTTACTTGGGTTCTCTCCAATGATCTCTTCGCGACTGTAACCAGTGATCTGACAATAGGCCCTATTGACGCTAAGGATGCTCCCTTGTGCGTCAGTGATTACCAGTGCTTCATTGGAGTTTTCGAAGACCTCTGCAGTCAGGCGAAGCTGTTGTAGGAGTTCGACACTTTCTCTGTTGTGGTGGAAAAGAATAACGAACTTCTCAGGGTGAGTGCGCGTATGACTGGTGCTGTATTCAACATCCCACAGCGCCCCATCTTTATGTCGATGTTGGGCTTTCCGCACGCTGCTATCTCTGAGCATACATTGCAACATCTCACTGGCAGCACTTTTATCCTCACATGCCACAAGTTTTGAAAAATGCATGCCGATCAATTCAGATCTGCTGTAGCCGGAGAGTCTTACGTAGGTGTCGTTGACGTCGTGAAGTACCCCCGACTTATCGATAAGCCAAAAGCCAAAACCAGATGTTTCGATGGCCATGTGGTAGTTCTCATCAGACTGATCTCGATTCAGACTGGTAATACGTCGCGTGGAGTTTGCAATGGGGATAGAGTTTTTCTGTTTAATCATGGCGCTTCTACAGCAGTTCCTTCGGCCGGAGCAGTGAGCGTACTCGTACTTAAAACATACCCTAGCTTCCAGGCTTGATCCTGTCTACTCCTAAAGGGGTAGTACGCTACGATCCGGATAACCACTCTTTCAGTAGGTGTTTACGCTTTTTGTCAGCCAAATGGTCACGTAGTTTTTCTCTTACATCCTCAAAGGGCAGCTTGCCTGCCGGGTGGATGGCTTCGCATAGGAGGAGATGTAGACCGACCTCGGTCTCGATGATAGGGCTGATATCGCCCTCCTCCATACTGAAGAGCGCCTCATCCAGTTGCGGATAAAGGGTGCCGGCTCTGATACGTCCCAACAGCCCACCCTGCATTGCCGTAGGGCATTCGGAATTCTGTTCTGCCAGGGTAGTGAAAAGTGATGGAGAATCAAGAAGTTGCTTCTGTAAAGCACCAAGACGTTTCTCAGCCTTGTCGAGCTGATTCTCCACATATCCTTCGTTGATGGTTATCAGAATATGCCGTGCGGTGCGGGTTTCCGGCAGGGCAAATTTTTCCAGGTGCTGGTAGTAATAGATCTCCACCTCTTCTTCACTGACACAGGCATGCTCTTTGAGCAGATGCTCCAGTACCATGTCGAGGCGTAGCTGCCAGGCCAATGCCTCTTTCAACCTGGCCTCATCGAGATTGTTGGCCTTTAGCGCCGTGACAAATGTTTCATGATCGTCAAATCGCTTCTCCAGTTCGGTATAGGCCAGTTCAACAGCGGCATCAGGAACAACAACCCCCGATGATTCAGAGGCTTCGAGTAGCCGCTTGCTGATGGCCATCTCGCGATTGACCCGTTGCAGCACAGCGGTGCGCTGAGCTTCATCCAGTTCTGACTGCGCCGTGTCGAACATCTCCAGCGCATTGCGCATGATGGCGTAATCAACCTCTGGACCGTGCTGAGTCACTGCGCCATCTCCTCATCTACGACCTCTATTGGTTCAAGAGAACCTTCAGGCACCATTAATGTATGACCGGGAAAACGTACATGATAGGCAACGCCATCTTCGTGCCAGCGTAATACCTTGATAATTTCACCCACATCACCGACCTGAGCAATCACCTCTCCATTTACTGCAAGGATGCGGGTGGCTTTAACCTTCTCGCGAAATTCAAAACGGCTAGGCACCCACTCTTCGTCAATACCAATCAGTTCCTCTTCGCGGCAGCCAACCACGCGCCCTTGTTCGACAAAATGCACCTCGTAAATAATCTGATCCTGAAGGAAGGTGCCACGACTCCGCACGTAGCCAACGCTTCCACGGCGAATCAACAGATTGCCGACTTCTTCACCAGGATAGGTGCCGTCGTTACGGATATTACGAATTACCCGCACTTCGTCGTCGTTATCGAACAGCGGCATGCTCATCACTGCTTACCGATTGAGTCCGCACTAAAGAAGCTGGTGCCATTCGCACGCTGATAGACCTTTAGTACCTGCTCGGTCGCTGCGTCAGAATTGACGAAGTCCTGATAGGCCTGGGCCAGTGAGTTAACGTAGATAGCCCGCATGCCCGCCTCATCAGTAGGCATCTTTGCCGCAGTCAGGTAGTTGTGGAAACGTTGCAGGATATGCAGGCGATAAACTTTAACCACGGTTTCGTCATAAGGGATTTCGAAGTACTCGAAAAAGTCCTCGGCGGAGACCAGGTCTTCCATCTCATCCATAAAATCTTCTGTACTCATGATTACACCCCTTCAACCAAATGTGGTTTTTCTGTACGCGCCAGCATGTCTAGCAAAGCTCCAGCACCGAAATGATCCGATGCATCCAGTTCAGCTACCTTGCGCAATCTTGCCCTGCCCTCTTCCAGTTGACCGAGACGCAGGTGCAGATAGGCATCTGCCTTCAGGGTCAGCAGATAAAATCGTATCAATCCCATCGATTTGAGCACTCCATGACTCAGTTCAGCCAGATCAACTAGGCGCCAGTCATCGGGGAAGTCGAGCCGGCGGGCCACAACTTGCAGGGCACGCTGTGCAACCTGTTTCGCCTCATCGAGACGGTGCTGGTAGTAATAGGTGCGATACAACGCGACCAATACACTCAAATTGTCTGGTGCATAAAGGAAAGCTCGTAACAGCAAACTCTCAGACTTGCCATCACCGTAGGCGGCAGCAGCCTGCATCAACATATGTTGTACGTTTTCAGGCATCGGTTCATCGAAGTAGAGTTGTTGGCCGTCGAGATCCAGAAGATCCATCTTCATTCTCCTGTCGCCTGCTGTGGCGGTATACCAAAGGAATCGGGTTCACAGAAACGTTCATCGCCACAGGCAGTGCAATCGTCGCTGCC
>JBNKQR010000045.1:0-23271 GCA_050295975.1 Thiohalomonadaceae bacterium | reverse complement strand
AACAAGAAAGGTCGCCGCCATGCGCCATTGACAGAGGCGGAAAAAGCAAAGAACCGGAACAAGTCAAAAGTACGCGCAAAGGTGGAGCACCTATTCCATATCATGAAAAGACAGTTTGGATTTACCAAAGTGCGTTATCGTGGACTGGAAAAGAATGCACACTTTCTGTTTGTGAATTGTGCGTTGATCAATTTGACGCTATCTAAAAAGCGATTATTGCGGTTTTCACAGGTTCAGTGCGCCTGAAAATGGCCAAATAGGCCAAGAAAAGGCCATTTTGATTTAAAATAGGTTTAAAAGCAGCTTATTTGGCCAATTTTTTGAAGAAATGATTCTCAATAAGATCTTTAGGTTGTCTTTACCGGGAATTATTCAGAGGTTCCCTAAGCCACGCTTGTAGCCCTGAGTGTATTAATATCAATGGCCTGGTTAGTAAACACCACACCTCTCCGGCAAGGAGAGGAAATCATGGGGAATCAGTTAAGCGTATCTTAATCAACCGCTGTAGCAGTGTATGTCAGGATGGCACATACTTAAGTGGGATAGCCGGTGCTAGCGGGAAAATGGTGGGGCAGGGCCCCACCAAAAGGGCGCTCAGTGTGTGCCATTCCTCTCTGTCCCGTTTTCCTGTCCCGATTCTCCAAGTTTTTTCACATGGCCGCAATCAAACTATCCAGGTGGTCAAAATCGTTCACCACCCGCCAGTCCCCGCCACCGTCGATTACCCGCTGCTGCCAAGCGGAAAGACGATTGAGGTAGTCGCGTGGATCGATATTATCCGTGCGCAGTTTCGTAACGTTCAGCGCCACCACATGAATGCCTGAGAGCGTAATCGGAAAGTTTCTGACTTGCCCTTTTCTCAAATCTTCCGCAAGATCTGAAAATACCAGAACATATTTTGCGCCGGCACCGGTTTCATTCAGATACTCCGCTGCCTGCAGTACGCCGCCCGTGATATCGGTATGCGCACTGCCACGCTTTAGATTGGAGACAAACTTATCCATTTTACTTTTAAACAGTCGCTTCTGATTATTCGCCATGCTTGGACGGAGATCGAAGGTCATTTTTGCGATAATGTCTTTCTCGCTAAAACTACCGCTGTCGATTCGCGCCACAGCGATTGAATCTCCACTATCCAGAGTCGCCAACAAATAGTTGAGGATGGACTGCGCCTTGGCCAATTCTTCGGCGTAGGTACCTGAAGTGTCTATCAGTAGGTATACCGCTCTGTGCGAGGGTGCGCTCTGACTGCAGCCAACGAGAACAGTTACCGACAGCAGGATGAAACAAAATATTTTCGTAACTGAGTATTTCATAACCATATCCTCCTAACTCTTACCGAGCGCGAGATCGTCGTTTTCCATCAGATCTTTATCGCGGCGGCTGTTGCGTGAATTTTTTGTTGCCGATGCTTTGACGGGTCTCTCTTCAACAAAAGCAGACTGGGCCCGTTGCGGCTTTGCCGCTCCGCTACGCCCCTTGACAGCCAGTCGCACCATTCTTTCGATCGCGAGCGGTACAGTGATAACCATATCGTACAGATAAACAGCCATCTTGCTCAGCTGATTTGCGAGACCGCCAATTAAGCGCAAAGTGATCACAACAAAGCGCAGCACGGCAACCGTGGCCAAGCCAAGCACTGTGCGAGATGAATGGATAAACGACTCCAGAGGAATCGCGACAAAAGAGAGCGCGAAAGGCAACACAAAGCCCATCACCATTTGTCCAATCGATGGAATCCAGCGAAATTCCGCCTCAACCACACCGGCACCGACCAACGATTGGTTCAGCGCCTCACGATCAAGCGCAAGCAAATCGCGCATATAGGCGAGTGATGCCTCAATACCGGCGAGAATGAGCAATATGGTAAAGGTGATAAGCATCATCCGTTTGCGCATTTTGTCATCCATGTGGCCGATAACCGAAAACATCTTGGTGATACGTAGTGATTCAAGTAGAAACAACCCCATGGCTATTTCCACCATGATGATTACCAGCGCCGCTATATTGGAGGTTTTGAGGCTTCCGATGTAGCTGGCGCCGCCCACCATTTCCGACATCGGCATGGCAATTAGCTGAAAGTTGATAAGTCCACCCATCACCGCCACAAACAGCACCAGGGCAGCGATAAAAAACTGCGTCAACGATGAGGCTGTCAAGGCGCGGGCAGCTTTGTCTTCACCATCGCGAATGGCGCTGTACATCTCCATATGACGATCGATGGCATCCGCACGCTCTCGCGAGATGGAGACTGCTGTCTTGGCCGTATCCATTTTAGCGCTGAGCGAGCGCCACTGCGGTTGCATCCCCGCCAGCAGACGATGTCGTTCAGCAGTGGTCTTCTGATACTCCTTAAGGGTGTTTTCATGAGCTGTTGTGACCTCATCCTTGATATTTTCCAGGATGTTCGATACCAACGGGTCACTCTGCTTCGGCAACTCGGATATCGTTTGCACAACATTAAGCCATTCCGGCGGCAGCGGTGGCGCATCAGTGGACGAAGCGTAGTCTTTTTCCAGCTTGGCAATGGTATCGCTGATCTCGCGATGCAGTGCAGGGTAGCGGCTCAGGTCCTTCGCCACGATTTCACTAACGCGGGTAAACTCTCTCTCAATGACCTTTTCGCTGGCTTCGCGGCCTTGGGATAGAATCACCTCCTTGTTACGACTGATGACCTGACGCTCGATATGCGCCACGGCCCGAGCGGCGCCGCGCATGAAGCGGAATATACTGCGTCCGGTGGTTTTCAATAGCTGATGAGCCGGCAGTCGTGCTAAATACAACACGGTAACCAGTATCATAAGCCAGATCGCGAGCGAAGTGCCCAGCCGGTCTGACCAGATCATAAGCAAGTCTGATATCATGATCGTTCTCCTCAAAATATGTGAACAATGGCGCACGGAGGCGTTTCCGTCGCTCTTGATAAGTGATTTTCGACTAGGCTTGTGAATAATCCGTGAATTTTTTGATGCAGGTTTTTCTACGCTATATTTCGCATGTGGTACTATCTCGATTCTGCGTGATTTAGATCACAAAAATATCTAGGGTTTTATAGGTATGGCAAAGCTGTTTTGGGTGGAAGACCAATCCCACTGGATCGATAAATTCAGCGCAATCCTGCGCGAAACCGACTTTGACGGCACCGAAACCAGGCTGGAGATCTTTAAATTTCCTGCGGCGGCAAAACAGCGTATTGCCACCCTCGATGAGCGCTCACGGCCCGATATCGCAATCCTTGATGCGCATATGAACGGCTCCGATCAAGCGGGCTTCAGCATATCGCGTGCGTTACGAAAAAAGTGGCCACAACTACCGATTATCTATCTATCCGAACACAGTGGTACCGAACTGGAGAAGCAGGCCTTTGCGGAGGCCAATGCTGAAGATTTCATCGCTAAGCACCAACGCAATATTGAAGCGGTACTCTGCTGGCGGATTAAGGCCGCGTTAAACAAACACCAACAACACACGCAGGATCCCACCAATACCATCCAAAGCGGGAGTCTGCGTATTGATCTTGTAAGTTGGGAGGTCTACTGGAAGAATAAAAAGCTGATGAACCCCCATAACCCCAAGCGACCACTGGCGCCAACACCGAGAAAAATACTGCGGTTTTTAGTCCAACGCAGCCCGCGAGCGCTGACCACCGGTCAAATTGCCGATCTTCTCGAAACCGATCCTGAACGCTTTTCCTATGCCAATTACCGGCAGCACATTAAAACCTTGCGTAATGCTTTTGAATTGGCTGAAGATAACAATGGCCACTTTAATGCGCTATGCAAACAGGGCTACGGTATTGTGACTTTTGGTGATGAACACGCCTACTTCTGGAAGCCGGACAAGACATGAGAACGAGAAGCTCGCTGTATCCATTTTTCACCGTCTTTACAGCGGTGTTCTCCATCGCCTATTTTTATCTTGCAGGAAAGCCCGAGTTAGTACTTTACTATCGGCTGCCAACACGGATTTTCGCGCAACCATGGGAAGCGTTGCTGCTCACATTATTCGTCGTCACATTGATAATAGAACTCCGCATCTATCGACGCCGCTGTAAAAGCCAAAAGCATGAAACAGAACGGATCAAACAACAGATTGAAGAACTTCTGGAGAATAAAAAACAGCTACAGGCAAAAGCCCATGTTTTTGCCGGCCATGCAGATAAACTAAAGCTGTTTATCAGCGATAAACTGATTGAATTCATCGAGTATGACGAGAAATTTTTACATTTCAAAAGCATCGCATCGGAAGTTCGTCATAATGGCGTGATCAGCTATGACAAGGTCAAGACTGTCTTGGTAGCGCAAATAGAAAAACTGAATGACAACGATCAGGCAAGGCCTCTGCAAGCGGCGTTGGAGAGCCTGGTCTACTTATGGGATCTACTGGATTTGTCCACCACTGACAATATCGCGTTACATATCGCCAATCAGGTATGCGAAAGTGAAGAGACAATTTTTCAGTCAGAGCTGATTGAGAAAGAGCATGAGCCATACCCTTCGCAGAATGTATTCTACGCCGTCAACGCTCTGGATAAATCGATAGATCGCTGCTTCGGCGTTGCGTTGAACGATACAGACTATCGACATATCAATGTCGATGATCATCCATTGGTAAGATTGTCCATAAAAACTGTTGACCGATTGCTCGGCAACGAGAACCATATCGTGCTGGCACTCGAGAATCTGATCAGTAACGCGCAGTATTACACTGGACAACGTAAATACAAGCAGGACCATGCAGGCATCGCTATTCGTCTCGATGAACAGGACGGTTATGCCCGCTACCGTGTCTACAATCGTGGTCCGCATATCGGTAGCGAGAACGCTCCGCATATATTTCAACTTGGCTTTTCAACCCGACGAAAAAAAGGCGATCACGGCAAAGGATTGGGGCTCTACTTCGTTAATGAAATTGTTAAAGGCTATGACGGTAAACTGGATTTTCACAACATAGCCAACCTGCCAGAGGTGGTTTCTCTGCGCTTTGAAACCACGCAAGGGGAGATTATTACCGATGTCATCGAGCTGGTTATCGAGAATAATAAGCCACTATGCCGAAAATCGGGTATTGGTCAGGGTAGCACGGCTCTGAGATGGAAAATTCACGGTTCCCTGCGCAATATTGAAATTACTCACCGCAGCGATCAGAAAACCCATTGCGTCGATGTGGAAACCCTGAACAGCAAAGAGGTCATCTATGATCCCAGCCAGCCCGTATACCCACGCTGGTTGCTCGAAACAAGACAGGAGTATCAAAACACGGTACTGAGATTCAGAGCGCTGGATATCGGTGGTGTGGAGTTTGAACTGCGGCTACCGACACTCAGCGCCAGACTGAATGGTGATCTTCTCAGTCCCGATGAAGAGACCATGGAGTATCAGGTAACACAAATCAAAAAGCGCTTCAGCGACCAGGAAAACCTGAAAAGCTATTGAAGGTACTATCTTCCATGTTAACTCAATGTTACTGTTTCCGAGTGACATTGAGCAAATAATAACCACACAATCAACATATATATTAGCAGGTTACATCGCTATATTAATGTATATCATGCAGTTAAAATCCCCCTGGATTCGTGGTACCTTACACCGACAATGACGCCTTTCATATGCCCCAGCCGCGCAACGGGTCTGATTCCGCTATGCAGATAAGATATTAGGGTAGGGTGACGCACTTGGAATTTTGGCAGATCCTGATCCTTCTCCTGGTCGGCATCGCCGCCGGTTGGCTCAATGTCATGGCCGGCGGCGGTTCGCTGCTGACGGTACCTGTGATGCTGTTCATGGGCCTCCCGGGGCCGGTCGCCAACGGCACCAACCGCATCGCAATCCTGGCGCAGAATGTCACTGCGGTGACAGCATTCAGACGCCGCGGCTATTCGGATTTCAAGCTCGGCCTGAGTCTGGCCGCCGCCGCATCGCTTGGCGCCATCGGTGGCGCATCACTCGGCGTACACCTCGCTGGCGAGTGGTTCGACCGCGTATTGGCGCTGGTCATGGTCGGGGTCATGCTGCTGATGGCGACTGGACACGACAAGGTGAAACCCATCGGCGGTGACGCCAAGGCAAAAAATCTGGTCGCCGGACACCTGCTGATGGTCGGAGCCGGCTTCTGGGGCGGATTCATTCAGATCGGTGTCGGTTTCATCCTGATGCCGATCCTGCACCGAGTGCTCGGCCTCGATCTGGTACGGGTGAACATGCATAAGGTGCTTATTGTATTGGTCTACACCATCGTGGCACTGAGCGTGTTCGCAACACAGCTGGAACTCATGTGGTGGACCGGAATCGGGCTCGCGGTCGGTAACTCGATCGGCGGCTGGCTCGGCGCGCACACGACGATCAGTCATGGCGAGACACTGATTCGGCGTGTCCTCTATCTGGCGCTATCGGCATTTATCATCAAGCTACTCTTCTTCTGAAGCCGCTGTGCGAGCATACCCCCGGAAGGCGTGTAATTTCACCCCTGCAATGTGAACGAAAATAAACCGGCCTAGCCCGCATGTTTCATCCGGTCGCTTAGAAAAAATAGACTGAAGTAATGCCTGTCGTTACCGTCCAGCCATGTCCTGCCGATGTCATTGTGTTTGCGAGAGAAGAACCTGTGAGCCCAAACTTCGAACTATAAGCAAGGAAGTTTCCAGTCGGCCCACCGGTAAACCAACTGGCAACGTTGGTGGCAAAAATACCAGAATCGCTGACAGGTTGAGAGAATCCGTAATCAGTGAACTCCCACTCATCGTTCGAGAGTACGATTTTACCGGCATATAAATTACCGTGAACAACGGCAAAAAATAACAAAAGCAGTAACCGAATCATGTTCCTTTTCATCACGTCACCTCTTAAGCAAATAGTTTCAACTCACAAGAAAAACCACAAACTATCAATAGCCGCCATGTCGTAAAGCAATTCCCATACCTCAAATCACTTTGTTAGCTAAAATCGTATGTTAGTGAAAGACAGCATTATCGACCGGCTGTGCAATGTAAACTTCGCCGAGAATTTACCAGTTCGATTTTTAATTTAGAATACAAAAGCGAACCACTTGCGGTTATGCTGTTGCATAGGGAGTGTTTCCAATATGCCGCATGCGACAGGCATTTGGGTTGTGGGTAGACAGGTGGATCTCACTCGATGCCGGAAGCTCCTCGATCAAATATGTAGTCTTCGTGGGGGATCCATGAGTATGAAGAGATTGTCAGGCAACCTCTCCGTTCCAAGGCGGAGCGTTTCGAATCGATCGCATTGGCCACTGGCAAGTGCTTTACCTCCGGGAGCGGGTGAGAGAGACCGCTGACAGAATAATCGAAATTTACCGAACTTCCTGCGCACAAACCCAGACAGAATGATATTCGGTGCCGGAGTAACCGGTCCGGGACTGGCCCTGGAACTGAAATGTCGTCAGCCGAATTTGTCACTGCTGGTGATCGACAAGGAGACAGAGCCAGCGGACACAACAGCGGGGTGCTGCACTGGATGGACCTGCCGGCCTTTACACTCTTTTTTTGTAACTATCTCCAGGCACGACTTGAGCGTGCCTGCCATTGAAATCGGACTTGCCATGCCATTGACTGAAACTCAACAACTGCAATTAAGCCACTGTTCGGTACGACGCTTCCTGCCCAAGCCGCTTGAACCGGGTCTTCTCGAAGAGCTGATCCGCTGCGGCCAGGCAGCCGCCACATCGAGCTTCATCCAGGCCTATTCCATCGTGCGCGTGACGCGCCAAGAGGCGAGGGCGGCCATCACGGCAGCCGCCGGAGGTCAGGTGTGGATAGAAAAGGCGGCGGAATTCCTGATCTTCTGTGCCGACCTGCGGCGGATCAATACCGCCTGTGAGCGAGCGGGCAGGGGAGAGCTCGAGGGATACAGTGAACATAGCCTGGCAGCCGTCATCGATGTGTCACTGATGGCGCAAAACCTCTTACTCGCCGCCGAATCCAAGGGGCTTGGCGGTGTCTATATCGGTGGTATTCGCAACGACCCCCAGGTAGTTGTCGAACAACTGGCATTACCGAAGTGGGTCGCACCGCTATTCGGCATGTGCCTGGGCTGGCCGGACCAGGACAACCAAGTCAAACCCCGCCTATCGGTCGATTGCGTGTTGCATCAGGATCAATACCAGGATCCATCAGACGAACACATGGCCGAGTACGATACACGGATGCAAGCTTATTACGCATCGCGCGGTGCCAATGTCAAACTCAGTGACTGGTCCCACGCCACAGCCAACACGATGCAGGGCAAGAAGCGTGAACACATGCTGGAGTTCCTGCGCGAGCGGGGGTTCTTTGTGCGCTAAGGTAGACGAGGGCAGTTGCCAATCGGCTTACATTCTATTGATTTAGTAAAGAAAATATCAACTCCGACTATAACAGTGTGGAGCAACCAGCGTGTGAATGCTTGTATCACACTGCTCTCAGCGCTTTACAAGTAAATAAGTCACAATAAAAGTGTGCTTTTTGATTTGAGCTATTAGGAAAGCTCACTAGACTATCAACAGATGGGATATAGCGTGGACCATGGAATATGGTTTAGTTTGCTTGACATGAGCGTCTACTGATACTCACCTTGCTCCAAATTGCGGATGGAATCGCTGCTGTCCAACTCCATCAGGGACTATGAGTCATTGACTCGCAGGCCATCAATGCTATTTCGGCATACATCAGCAAGGGAGAGCAGAAATATGAAATCCCACAACTCCATGCAATGCGGAGGACCCTCCGGTTACAGCACAGTCGCTGCTGTCTTGGCCCTCACTCTTCTTCTCACGCCGCTACAAAGCGCGATGAGTATAGAATGCTCACACGGGGCGACGACTTCCGCCAAAGGCAACTCACTATTTCTCTATTTTCCCACCTCCTCGGATGCCTCGTTCGAATCGTCAATTTCTGGAATTTCGACCTCGCCACTCGCAGCATTCGATGTTGCTGATCTGGATTCCGGCATCGGCACAACTGCGCAACTGCGCGATCGTATCGCAGAAATCGTGACCGAGGACTACTGTGAGTTCAATGTCGACGTCACTATGACCACGACAGCGCCCACGACAGCCGGGATCGCTCGTTGGCAGATCGTCGGCATCGGCTCTGACTCGAAAACATACATGAGCTACGATCTATTCGGGGTTTCGGCTCTTGGCTCCAATACGGGTGACGCCGACGCGCAAGACTACACGCGCGTCTGGGCGGCATCATTCGACAATGCCTATGGTGGCACCGGTGGCGCACTTAACGGAACCGACTCAACCCTTGAACGCTGGGCAACCGCAATCGGAAGCACCACCTCGCACGAGGCGGCCCATAACTACGGTGTAACTCATTGCGAAGCCGGTTCACTCACGGGTGAAGACACTGAAACGAACCACATCATGAATACAGGGAATGTGTCGGGGCAGGGTTGTTCCTATACGAATACGATTGACGGCGAAGACAGGGCGGGTACACGCCGACACTTCAGCGACCAGTCATACGAGGTTCTCGCCCACAATATCGGCCTGAACATTATGAGTGTCTACAATTGGGATCTTATGAATCCCAATGCGGAAGACGCTCACGAACTCGAAATTACGCTTCTGAGTTCCGCTGCATCGCTGAATATCAGCACTTGGTGGAACGGCACGAGAAGCCCGTGGCGCGACCCGACCATTACCGCCACGGGTGGTACCCAAGCGTTCCAAGGCACGACATATAACGTCTTCATTCTTGACTTTAGCGTGGACAAGACCTGGAGCGGCGGCAGCGCGGGCGTTGTGCCGGGTGGCGCTGAATTTCACATCGGTGCCGGCTTTGTAGAGTCCGATCTGGTAATCGTGCACGATACCTCGCTTAAGGATAGCAGCGGTAATGTACTTACACTCCACCCCAGGATGGCTGGTTTCGACCGTGGCGCACTCGACCTCGCAAGCGGCGATTTCGCAATGGCGATGTACAACACGGACTCTGCTGCGGGAGCCATGACAATCAGTGATATGCAGATCCGGTATCTGCCGCGCCTGGTCGACATCAACGCGATGATTGAAGATGCAGCAATGGTGGATGTGCGTGGAATACCTGTAATACCGCACGCAAGTTGCGATCCCAAACGTTGCAAACCGAGACGCGATTTCAAGCTCGGTAACACCCGTAAATTTCATCTCGGCAACCTGACAGACGATCGCTTTGTCGATGTCGTTCACGACGCTTCCGATTGCGACCCAAATCAAATCAAGGTAATTCCAGCTGCCGGCGACATGGAAGGCGGCTCCATGCACTACTGCATCAGCGGCAACTCGCTGAGCCTGTTTCCGGCGACATCGATCTACGTAACGGCTACGATAGTTGATCCCGACGCGCGATACTTTGACCGCGCAACCGGCGACTATGTAAACGGTCCGCTCGAGTCCAAGGTTTTCTACCAGTTCACCGGTATCGTCCCCGACCTCAACAACAATGGGGTCGACGATCTGATCGACATCCGTACCGGTGCCGCTGTTGACGATAACGAGAACGGTGTTATCGACAAAGCGGAACCACCACAGTCTGAACCACAACCCGATAGCGATGATCAGCAGTGGTGGGCGTACCTCATCTGGTTGCTACTGATTCTCACCATCCTGTGGTTGTATTTCAGTCGCAAAAGTGATTGATAGACTTGAATCACGATGAAGTCAAACCGTCCGGCATCCGGAGGCCTGTTGTTCAGGCCTCCAGGCTGCCGACCAGTCAGGCGAATCGCATCGAGAGGTAAACAACATCGACAGCTTTGGCAAACAGTTAACCTGGTTCATCACGCTTTGCTTCGGCATTCTGCTTGTTGCCTGTACAGGTGAATGCGGAAACAACGAAGTGACGGAGCAGCACCAAATAGGCAACCCTGCTGTAGCAGAGTCATCCACCGGCTCTACCAAGCCTTCCAGCGTCATTGACTACACACCGTTGCCGATGGAACGACTGATCGGAATGGCCGACCTATCGCTGATCGGTACCGTCGAGGCGATTACTGACGAACGACTGCGTATCCGAATCGACGAATCTCTGCAACAACAACTTCCGTCAACGGAGTCGATTGTCATAAAGCGAGTAAAGCGATCTATAATATTCGCACCGAGACAGGTACCCTACATGCCAGGACAGCAGTTCATGTTCTTCCTTTTACAAGCCGATAAATCGACCGACAGTCAGGAATGGTCGATCCTCGGCTACCCGATAGCTGGTGAATTACCTATCGAGGAAGGATTTGTCTACTTCGATTCCTATGACATTGATGGTTTCGACTTTCAGGAATATGAAGTTCACGGGGTAATACGGCCAATGCAACGTTTTGATCTGGTCAATTTCATGGATGCAATCAGAAAGTATCGGAATTGCTTTTCCTGGTCTCAAGTTGAACGGATGAAGAACAAGCGGCTAATCAAACGATGGGTACCAGTTCGCGTGTGTGATGAAAAAATGCTTCAGAACTATCGGGATCGAAGCCAAATACACGCATACCTTGCACGAGAAACAGTGAAACAGGTACCGCCTAAAGCAACATATGACAACTCACTTGAAAGTGAGTAAAAAGGCAATCACTGCAAGTTAAGTCGCGTTGCATAAATAATCCTCAGGAATCAAAATCCTATCCGTCGGAGAGAAAGGCTACGTGATGGATTAGATGGTGGCATCTGGCCAGAATGGCCAGATCAAATTTAAAACATATTCATGACCTGCATTTTTGAACCGCGCCTCCTGGGTTGTGTTTGCCGGAAAACTCCGGTTTTGGACTGTTCACATTCAGGTGAAGCTTACGCACATTACCCCTGTAGGACTGAGCCTATCTCGAATCAATTCAGCATGCAGCAGAGCCGATCCCTGTCGAACTCGTCATTGATGCATTCGTGAAAAAAGGCATGGAAGGTATCAGCCTCCGGTACAGAGTCACTTGGAATATAAATAATCGAGGAACTGCTGGCTCGCTGGGAGCGGAAACGCCGCATCTACGTTGTGACCATCACACCGGAAATCGATGACACTTCCAAGAGTATGATATGTAACCTACTGTCTGAATGCACTTTTCCGTCCACCTATGAGGGCAAGATTTGATCCTGATTTTTACCACATGAGATTTAACTGATTAAAAAGGGAAATTGGAAAAAAGACTTGCCAGGCCATGCCATGATTGATAATGTTGGCAAACGCTGATTCAATATAAATCAACGCAAATCAAAAAATAATCAATACATGGAGTGCGCAGGCGCCATCATCGGATGATTGATCATAGTCACAAGGATGCTCTCTCCTATTTCCCACTATTCTCGTCATGCAGTGCGGCGTATTCTGCGCTTCTGGTCCTAGCTACAGTCTGTTTGCTAACTTTAACTACTGCCGAGGCATCCGATTCGACAAACGCCCAGCGCCGGCCAGCGACCACAAGCGGCCTGGAGTCGGGTCAACAGAGCACTTCGCAGTGTGAAGGTATCTCGAAGAACAAAGTCGTCGGTGAAATTGAGTCGCCGATTGCCAGCCTTCAGCGGGCCAAATCCCAGCATAGACCTCTGACTTGCTTGGCATCGGTCCAGGAGATACACGGCGCATGGATCAGGGGCGACGCCTTACTCGTCGATGTCAGGCGATCTGCGCAGTATCAAATCCTACACATACCCAGCTCTCTAAATCTTGCACCTTTTTCCATCAAGTCAAAGCGTTATCTGACAAAAAAACGACTTGTTCTCGTCAACAATGGTCACAACCTCGGGCAACTGGAAGATTTGTGTAATCAGCTGAAAGCCGCAGGATTTCAGCGTATTTCAGTAATGGCTGGCGGTCTGCATGCATGGGTCCGGGCTGGGTTCAACATCAACGGTGACAGGCTGGCGGTGACAAAACTGGGTCAGGTATCACCTGCTGAGCTGATCTCCGCACTGTCCGAGAGAGATTGGAAGATAATAGATCTGGATCGATCTCTAGGCCAGATGGAGCATCGTTTGCTACCGGAATCCGATGTCATTGAATACCCGGCCAGTACGGCTGACATGGTGAAATCGGTCAATCAGGCACAAAGTCAATTCAGTCCGGCTGCATTGAGTGGATTTCTCGTTGTCAGTCGTGATGGCAAGGACTACTCGCAGGCTAAAAAACTGTTACAGCTAACTAATGCAAAAGACATATTTTATCTCTCAGGTGGCATTGATGAGTTCAATCGCTATCTGCAGACACACTCAAGCCTGATTGAGAGACTGTCGCGCGGTTTCAGGGAGCAGTACCGTTGCAGTGGGTGAAATCTCCAGCCGTATGGATTCTGAGCGCATCGTTGTCGATGATCATCGTATTGATCGCCATTGACAAGTTCTCGACGGATACGCCTGGCATAGAGCCGAGCTACCCCATACAACGTACTGTCAAATACAGTTTTACCGTCAAAAACCCGAACAACCACCCCGTGGAAGGTGCGCAACTGCAGGTCATTGCGCCCATCGCGCTCAGTCCATTTCAGAAAACGGCCGCGCTCAACGCCAACCGGCCCTTTGAGATACAGGAAGATGAATGGGGCGCAAAAAGGATGACATTTGCGATTGATAAACTACCGCCATACGGTTCCTGGAATATCTCTGTAACGGCCTCAGTCGACTTATCGGAGCGCGGACAGCCAAACGATCTGATACAGGCTGAAGATTTCCTGAATGATGAGAAACTTGTCCAGCTATCGCATCCCCACATTCAGCGCATTGCCAAACGACTGCGTTCCGATGATCACCGTGAGACGATTGAAAGAACATTCAACTGGATCGTCAAAAACGTCAAGAAGTCCGGCTATACGCGGGACGACCGGGGCGCGGTAGAGGCGCTGAAGAACAAATCCGGGGATTGCACTGAATTCATGTATCTTTTCACTGCACTCGCCAGAGCCAATGGAATACCCACGCGAAACGTCGCGGGATTTGTGGCGAGAGAAAACAGGATTCTGAGACCGGCGGACTACCACAACTGGAATGAAGTCTATGTCGATGGGGCCTGGTATCTCGTCGATACCGATAGGCAGGTGCTGATGGAGAAATCCAGCGAGTATATTGCGATGCGATTCATCAGTGATAAAAAGGGGACTCAAAATTGGGACTCACAGAATTTCTTTTCATCGTCACCCGATGTGTCGGTGACGATGAATTAGTTAGTTAGTAGAGAGAATTATTGGGGGTTCGTGTCACTTGGGGACAGCCCAAGCTGACTTATAACGGATTTCGCGATTGGGAAGTGTGTGCGCGAACGTATCGCGCCACGAGGACGCTAAGGGGAAGTAAGTTGTTCAGGGATTTCAAGCCTTTTTCCATCATGCTGATGATAGTGGGTGTCTTATTTCACTCAAATGCCTTAGCGGTTATCCAGCACGCAGGTCAACTCACTCAGGACGAAACCTGGGACTCCTCCGATACGCATCAGATCACGGGCGACATTCTCGTTCCCTCCGGCGTCACCTTGACGATCGAAGGGGGTACGACGATGGAAGTCAACGCGCTCTCTGATTCGCAGAATCTCGGCGTCGATGGGACTCGCGTCGAAATTATCGTTGATGGTGGCAGTTTACGCATCGAGGGCAGCCCTCTGGAATGGGCGGCGGTGTTCACTAGCAACGCCGGTACGCCTCAACCCGGCGACTGGCGGGGTATCCGGGTACTTAACGGTGGCGAACTGTACATGACGGGAGCGGAGATCTACCACGCCGTTGACGGTGTTGACTACCGTCAGTCAGGCTCAATTGTTCGAAGTCCGTATATCAATGGTAATGTCCTCACTTCGTTGTCAGGAGCTGGCATCATCATCGATAGTCAGGCCGGTGCGCAGGTTACGCTTAATATCTCAGTAAACGAAATTGCAAACATTGACGGGCGTGGAGTCGATATCCGCAGCAGCGGCGCTAGCACGCTCGTACAAGGATCGATCAGCTACATCACTACAGACACAACCGGTCTGAATGGCGTATCGATCATCGCGGATACCCATGCTCGGCATGATTTGACCATAGACAGCAGTACCATCTCGAACAGTGGTGGAAGCGCTGTGGCGAGTGAAGATGGAGCGGGCATTCGCATTGTGCACAACGGAACCTATTCCTCGGGTTTTTCCAACTACTCCGTAAACGGCAATGAAATCGCTAATGGCTCACATGACGGTATATATATTGAGCAAAACGATGCCGACGTAAACCTCACCATCGACCGGAATCAACTCCATCAGAATGCAGGCAATGGCGTTTTTGCCCTTGGCACCTTGCGAACACTCAACGCAACGATCGTTAACAACACTGTGTTTAACAATGGGTCAGAAGGCACCCATATCGAAAGCGGCGATCCGAGTACAGCCGTCGATGCCGGCTTCAGCTTCAATAATATCCATCACAATGCGGGTAACGGCGTCGGCTTGTATCAGATTTCAGGCTACGATCTGGTCTACAACACGATTCACGACAATGCCAGCCAAGGCATTCGACTCTCCGCGACTAATCCCGGCATCGTCAATTTCAACAATCTCTATGGCAACGACGCCACCAACGGTATCGCTCTCCATAACGATGGCGCCACCGGCGTGGACGCCCGTTACAACTGGTGGGGAGACGCCATCTATGCGGAAATAGCCACCGGTTCCAACCCCAAGAATCTTACTGGCCTATTTGACACTTCCGATGATATATCCAAAGGCGCGATCGATTACGGAGATTGGCTGACGGCGGCCCAAGCGGAGCCCTTGACATATAACATCACCTCCTGGTTCAAAAACCCTGTCGAAGCTGATGTCATCACCACCCCCACCTTCACCATACAAGGCTTGGCGAGAGGCACTACTTCTTCATCATTGGACCGGGTCGAAGTCAGTACAGACGGCGGAACGAATTGGTACCCCGCCACAGGGACCGACAACTGGAGTTACGACTGGACCATCTCGAACGGAAACGGCAGTTACACCCTTCAATCCAGAGCGGTTACTACGGGTGGTTACACCGAAACACCAGCCGCCGGCCGCACCGTGACTGTCGACATCGTGGCCCCTGTCGAGCTTACCCTGGATACGCTTGCCGCAACGACACAGACTACGCCGGTTACGCTCAGCGGCACAAAAAGCGCGGACACGGCTATCTACATCGATAGCGCCTTGGTCGTGGCGCTCGATAGCGCCACCACCTGGAGCTACGATCAACCGCTCACGGAGGGACTCAACACTTTCATCATCGAGTCTAAAAACGGCTCAGGCAATACCAGTACAGCGGTAGAGGCCAGTATCATCCTGGATACCGTTGCGCCTCTCATTACAAACGCCGTTCCAGCCGATAACAGCTATGTTACCGCCAGGCCATCAACATTTGTTTATTCACTTCAGGAAGCCAACAGCGGGCTAGACACCGCATCGATTATTGCCTCCGCTGGTGTAACCCGAAACTCTGGAGCCTCGGTTGCAGGTACCTGGACCATTGACGGCTCAAATCAGCTGATCTTCACGCCAGGCGCTTTGTTGACCGAGGACACTTATACGGTCACGGCAACCATCACCGATATCGCGGGCAACTCAACGACCTTGAATTCGAGTTTCACCTATGATGCCACGCCGCCGGTGGCGCCGACGGTCAATACGGTGACTTCTCCCACCACGACCAATACGCAGCTTCTTCAGGGTCAAAAAGAGTCCAACTCTTCACTCTGGATCAACGACACTGAAATCATCCCCATTGACTCCAGTACAAGCTGGTCACATGAGGTCTCACTGACGTCCGGTCTCAACAGCTTCACGCTCTACTCGAAGGATCTGGCCAACAATCAAAGCACCAGTACGACGGTTCAGATTACCTATGACGATCTGGCGCCGCCATCCGTAGACTCGCTCACGGTTGACGCGGCTGATATCGGCACCGTCGCCAAGCTGGACTGGACGGCTTATGACGAGAGCGTTCACGGCGACATCGACGGTTACCGGGTCTATGTGGACACCAGTCCCTTCACCGACGTGACTTCGATGACGGCTGTTGCCAACCTGTCGGCCGGCCAGAAAACCCATGATATCAGTGGCCTGAACAGAGGCCAGGCTTACTACTTCGCCGTGGTGGCCTATGACCTTAACGGGAGCGCCGACAACACCGTCGCCCCGGTCACCGCCACCACGACGGATGTCGTGCCGCCCGAAGAGGTAAGAAACCTGCAGATCACCGTGGGCGCGGACAATATCGTCATCAACTGGGATCACTCCCTCAACAGCGCGGGCGATCTGGCCGCGTACAAGGTCTATTTCAACAACGATGCCGGTACTACACTGGTCGCCAACGAGACCAGCCATAGCGTTGCAGGCCTCAGCGCGGCAACAGGATATCCGGTTACAATCACCACCATAGACAACGATGGCAACGAAAGTGGCGGGCTCTTCCATAATGCCATTACACTGCTAGCTAATCCGACAATTGCATCCTTCGCGCCCCTCAGCAGTATGGTGGATCTCGCTTGGAACCCCTCGCTGCCATCCAACTTCGTAAAGAAATACGCGATCTATATCAGTACCACCGATTTCTCATCGGTTGCCGGACTCACACCGGCATACCTGCTCAATGCCGCCAGAAACGACATCAAGGTCTCAGGCCTGACCAACGGCACGACCTACTACTTCGCGGTCACCGCCATCAATCTTTCCGATGGCGAGACCCAAACAGTGACAACCGTCAGCGCTACACCCGAGGTGGATCTCGATGGACCGGAGATCAGCAATCTGACCTTCGCCGGCACTCTCCTCACCGATGGCGCCACGCTCTCCTCGGCCGGTACCTTTGCTGTCGGCGCGACCGACGTATCGGGTGTTAGTCGCGTGGAGTTCCAGTTGGACGGCGTGACACTGGCGACCGACATCAACGGCTCGGATGGCTACACGGGTTTCTGGAACCTGCCCGATACGACTGACGGGGCGCACACCGTCACCGTCGTGGCATACGATACCCTCGATAACTCGTACAGCCTCTCACGCAACATCACAGTGGCGCTGGCCGCGCCCGAAGCGCCGACCATCACGGCGCCCGCCGACGGCATCACCACCAATCTGGACAGCGTCACAGTCACCGGCAGTGCCGAAGCCAACAGCGAGGTGCTGGTACAGATCGGCGGCACACAGGTAGCCGGTCCGCTGAGCCCGGATACAAACGGCAACTTCCAGACCCTCGTCACGCTCAGCGAAGGGCTCAATGTCATCACCGCCAGTGCCCAGAACCGGGGCGGTACCGGTTCGGTCAGTGCCGCAATCAACGTGACCCTGGATACCAGCGTGCCCGACAGCCCGGCCGGCCTCAACGCCCAGTCGCAGACCGAAGGACAGGTGCTGCTGACCTGGAATCTCTCCACGGACGAGCGGGTGGTGAGCTACGACGTCTTCCGCTCCAACCAGTCCTTTGGCGACACCAGTCAGGCGGTCAAGGCCAACAGCAATCCGGTAACCACCAACCGCTTTGTCGATCTGCCGCTGGCCGAGGGCGTCTTCTACTATCGCGTCGTCGCGCTCAACGACGTGGGCACATCGAGCCTCTCCTCTAACGAGAGCAGTGCGGAAGCGGACAGCATATTGCCGCAGGCGGTAAACATCGACTACACCCCATTAGGCAACTTCGATTCGGCTACCGGACGCATGGCCGCCGGCCAGGTCGATGTGACCGTGGAAGTGAACGAGCCGCTGCTGGCCACGCCCTTCCTGAGTCTCACCCCGCCGGGAGGTGTACCGATTGCGGTCACCCTGAGTCAGACCTCGGAGACCGGTTATGCGGGCTCTTTCGAGATTACCGACACCACCCCCAGCGGCACCGCATACGCCGTCTTCTCCGCCCGCGATCGGGTCGGCAACCGGGGCAATGCGATCGACCAGGGCGCAACCATCCTGATCGATACGGCTGGACCCGCCATCAGCCAGATGACAGTGGCGCCGTCGTCTCCGATCAAGAACGATCAGGTCAATCCGGTCGATGTAAACCTGGAGTTCACCCTCGACCAGCCGGTCAAGAGCGGCACCCTGCCCGAGATGAACTACCGGCTTTCCGGTGCGGGCCGCCAGCCCACCGCCATCACCAACCTGGTGCAGACCGATGCCCTGGTCTGGCGCGGCAGCTTCCAGCTCCCCGCCGATGCCGGTCTCACTGAAGTTGAAAACCTCAGTTTCGAATTCACCGCCCAGGACGACCTGGACACGGTGAGCCACGCCATCAACACCGGCAACAGCCACCAGGTCTATCAGGGTGTGCTGCCGCCCCTCGACGTACCGGCCGGCCTCAACGCCACGGCCCTGCCCGGTGGCGGTGTCGATCTGCAGTGGCAGAGTGTCGACGATGTGGTCGAGTACCAGCTCTACCGACAGGCCCCGGGCGAGACGGCGTTAACCGCCTATAGCCGTGTCACCACCACCAGCCATACCGATACCGGCCTGACCGACGGCGACTACATCTACAGCGTCGCCAGTGTACGCCAGGCCAACGCCCAGGAGAGTGTCAGCGGCCAGAGTGCCCCGGTCACCGTCGGCTCTGACAGCCTCGCCCCCGCAGTGCCTGAGAACCTCAGCCTGGAGCTGGTAGGCGCCGGTATGAAAGCCCTCTGGGACGCCCCCAGCGGCAGCTCAGAAGCACTCAGTTACAATCTCTACCGTGCCGGCGGCACCAGCCTGACCGATGTGAGCGGTCTGACACCCATTCAGAGCAACATCGTTGCCGACGCCCAGGGCGTTCTGGGCTTTATCGACACCGCACCCGATGAGAACGAGTCGACCTACGCAGTGACCGCGGTTGACGCGGTGGGCAACGAATCGACCCCATCGACCTCCGCCTATCTGCATGTGGGCCTGCTGCCGGTCTCCAGCCTGCAGGTCATCCAGACCGATGGCGGTTATCCGCTGATCAGCTGGTCGCACAGCAGCGGTGTCATTGACGGCTACAACCTCTACCTGGACGGCAGCGCCACACCGCTGAACAGCGGCTTGATAACGGACACCAGCTATACCGACCTGGGCTACACCAACAATGTCAGGCGCTATACGCTGACCGCTGTAGACGTGAACAGCGTGGAGAGCCTGGGCAGAACCGTCGAGCTGCCGCTGATCGACGTCAGCCCTCAATCCGAGACCGGCATCAAGCGCGGCATCATGAACCGGGTCGGCTATGTGGTGAGTAACCTCACCTCGTCCGCCGTCAGTGGAGTCAAGCTCAAGGTCGACGTAGAGGGACATCTGCACACCTCATCCGCCTTCGAGCTGGCCGCCGGCGAGAGCCGCACCGTCGAGATGATCATCGGCGGCTTCGACACCTTGCCCGACAACGCCACGCTGCAAACAGTGGCTGAGATCACCGCAGCGACCGGCGAACGTGCCGAGATCGTGGAGAACGGCCAGATCGCCGTCGGCGATGCCTCCCTGCTGGCCCAAGTGGAGACCCAGGAGCTCACCCGAGGCGCCAATGGCCAGATCCGCTTTAGCTTGGAGAACAGCAGCGATGTGGTGACCGAGATCATCACCGCACAGGGGAGCAATCCCACACCGGAGATCACACTCTTGCTCGAAGACCTGGACGGCAACGTGCTCGCCACCGCCCCCTTCATGCAGCAGGTGGGCAGCGGCGTGCTGACCCTCAGCAGCGGCAACACCGTGGCCCGCATCGAGCCGGGCGTCCGCTTCACCTCCGACTGGTTCTCCCTGCCGATTCCAGAGAGTGCTCCGGATCAGGTACGCATCCGGCTGCAGATCGACCAACTCCACTATCAACTGGGGCAGAGCGACCATCTGGCGATTGCCGGCTTGGGCACCAGTCAGGATGGAGTGTTGAGCGATACCGCCTATACCGCCACCATCGACAGCGTCACCCCGGCCAGCAGCTATGGCGACCAACCGATCCTGATCAGTGGTCAGGCCCTGGAGCGCGCCACCGCCCAGCCCCTTGCCCAGGTGCCGCTGAAGCTGGTAATCGTCGCCAACGGCTTCGAGCGTCAGGCCGAGATCACCACCGACTCCAGCGGCAGCTATCAGTACCAGTTCGATCCGCTGCCTGCCGAGTCGGGCATCTTCACCGTCTCCGCCGTCCATCCCGATATCCTGGCGCGACCCGGGCAGGGCCAGTTCACCATCAACCGGGTGCTGGTCAAGCCGACCACCTTGAGGCTCAATCTGCCGAAGAACGTCGAACAGAGCTTCGATGTCATCCAGGCCGTCACCGGTGAGGGCACCACAGCCACCAATCTGCGCCTGGTCTACGAAGCGGCGGATCAGAGCGGGGGGACCTTCCCGAGCGGCATGACGGTAAACCTCGGCAGTCCGCAGACACTCTCGCCGGAGCAGAGCGGCAAGCTCTCTTTCTCCATCACCGGCGACAACAGCGCCGACCTCGCCGGCACTATCGTACTGAAGGTCATGAGTGACGAAAGCGGTAGCGAGCCGCTGGCCCTGGTCAACCTGGAGTACGCCCTCTCCGACGCCGACCCGGCCCTCTACTTCAGCCCTAACTTCTTGGAGACCGGCGTGGCGCACAACGCCAGCGTCAACGAAACGATCACCTTGGAGAACCGGGGCCTGGCCGAGCTGACCGATGTCCATGTCACCCTGCTGACCGATGCAGGGGCGCCGGCACCGGACTGGATCTACCTTCTGTCACCCCAATCCCAGGGCGATCTGACTATCGGGGAGAGCAAGCAGATACAACTCACGGCCAGTCCCGACAGCTCGATACCCGATAGCATCTACGCCTTCAAGCTCAGGGTAGAGAGCAGCAACTACCAGGTCACCGACATCAATATCTATGTGGCGGTAACCCAGTCCGGGATAGGCAACGCCCTGTTCAAGGCATCGGACATCTACACCGCCACCCTCGATGAGAATGGCGACCCGATCCCCGGACTGACCGGGGCGCGCATCCGCATCCAGAACGAAGAGGTGCTGACCATCGAGCAGACGGCCACCACCGACAGCTATGGCGAGGCACTGATCAGCGACCTGCCGGCAGGCCGCTACCGCTTCCGCGCCAGCGCCCCCAACCACGAAGACCTGCTCGGCCGCCTCACCATCAAACCAGGCGTGACCACGGCACAGGAGATCTTCCTCGACTTCAACCTCATCACCGTCGAGTGGTCGGTGACCGAGATCACCATCCAAGACAAATACGAGATCACCCTGCAGGCCACCTTCGAGACCGACGTACCGGCGGCGGTGATCGTACTCGAACCCAGCAGCACCACACTGCCCGACATGGCGGTGGGCGATGTCTTCTACGGCGAGCTGCGCCTGACCAACCACGGATTGATCCGGGCCGACAACCTGCGGATGAGCTACCCAAGCAGCGACGCCTACTTCCAATACGAGTTCCTGGCAGAACTGCCGGATACCTTGGAAGCGAAGGAGAGCCTGTTGATCCCCTACCGGATCACCGCGCTCGCGCCCCTGTCGCCTGACGGCACCGGCAGTGGTGGCGGTTGTTACGGCTATTCCAAAGGATTGCAAGTGTCCTACGACTACACCTGCACAAACGGCAATGTCACGGGAGGCTCGACCTCTCACTCCTGGGCAGGCCCGGTGAGCCTGAGCAGCTGTGGGGCGACCAACACGGGCAGCTCAATCTGGTACGGCGGAAGCCCCGGCGTTGGTGTCGGACAGGCTGGCGGATCGATGTCGTACAGCTCGCTGCCGGGCGCCAAGTGTCTGCCCAAGCCCGACTGCGACACCTGTTGCAGCACGAGTGGCCCACATGGCGGTTAGAGCAAGCATGGGGTCAGAGTAAATCACAGATTTACTCTGACCCCAGTTCGAACGTAACAGCATACCCACGGATAACGCTAACGATGGATAGAAGCATGATTGGATTGAAGACCCTCCGCCACGCACTCGCCTGCCTCTTGCTGCTCGCTTTGAGCTTCCAGGCCAGCGCCGGAGTGCAACTCCCCCACGGCGAGTTCTTCAAAAACATCGAAGACCTGCGGATCAAGGTCATGGGCGGCCAAGTCAAGGTGGGCCGGACTTACTACAAAGGCGAATGGTTCTTCAACCGGGACTGGGCGCCGCTGATTCTCGAAATACCGGCCAGCGGTACAGATGTTCGGAGCATTCACTTCAGTAGCACCGGCTACTCCAGGCCCAGCAGCAGCCGGAAAGCCGTCACCCTGCCCGACGGCAGTAGCGGCTATCGCCTGGAGGTCACCTACTCCAACAGTGACCGCCGGACCGAATGGCTGACCCGCAGCGGCGATATCGCCGGCAGCGCCAGCTCCCCCGACAGCGCCGCCGAGAATCTCGTCCCCGATATGCGATGGGAGAATACCCATGGCGACTGGAAGGCGTAT
>JBNKQR010000044.1:0-26582 GCA_050295975.1 Thiohalomonadaceae bacterium | reverse complement strand
GCTCTACAAGGTCTACGCCGACTTCGGATTCAAGGATGTCATCATCAAACTCTCCACCCGCCCGGAAGTGCGCGTCGGTTCCGATGAGGTGTGGGACAAGGCAGAGCATGCCCTGGAGCGTGCGCTTAACGCCAAAGGACTCGACTGGGATCTACAACCGGGCGAGGGTGCTTTCTACGGGCCGAAGATCGAGTTCTCCCTCAAGGATTGCCTTGATCGGGTCTGGCAGTGCGGCACCATTCAGGTCGATTTCAATATGACCGGACGCCTCGGTGCCCACTACATCGCTGAGGATGGCAGCAAGCAGGTACCGGTGATGTTGCACCGGGCGATCCTCGGTTCAATGGAGCGTTTTATCGGGATTCTCATCGAACATTACGCCGGTGCGTTCCCCCTCTGGTTGGCGCCGACCCAGGCGGTAGCGATGAACATTACCGATAATCAGGCCGCTTTTGTCCAGGAAGTGGAAGAATATTTGAAAAATCAGGGGATTCGGGTCAAATCCGACTTGAGAAATGAGAAGATCGGCTTTAAGATCCGCGAGCACACGCTACTTCGCGTCCCATACCTGTTGGTAGTTGGCGACCGCGAAGTCGAAAATCGTTCCGTGGCCGTGCGCACGCGTAGTGGTGAAGACCTTGGCACTATGTCCCTTGAGGACGTTGCCAAACTGTTGACCACTGAGATCGCGAGCCGCGGCCTAACTGTTTAGAGGACTAAAGAAATCGCTGCTAAAGAGAAACAGACCCGACTGAATGACGATATACGGGTTCCAGAAGTACGTCTCATTGACCAGGATGGAGAGCAAGTCGGGGTTATTGCCACCGACAAGGCATTGGAGATGGCTGTTGAAGTCGACCTCGATCTTGTAGAGGTTTCGCCTGATGCCGCACCACCCGTTTGTCGAATCATGGACTACAACAAGTTCCAGTTTGAGCAGCGAAAGAAACTCCAGGCAGCAAAAAAGAATCAGAAACAGGTTCATGTAAAAGAAGTAAAGTTCCGCCCAGGAACGGAAGAGGGAGATTATCAGGTCAAACTACGCAACCTGACACGCTTCCTCGAAGATGGGGACAGGGTCAAGGTAACCTTACGGTTCCGTGGCCGTGAAATGGCTCACCAGGAACTCGGCCGTGATTTGTTGAAGCGGATTGAGGCAGACCTGTCAGAGTTGGGAACAGTTGAACAGTTCCCGAGGATGGAAGGTCGGCAGATGGTGATGCTGATGGCCCCTAAAAAGAAGAAGTAGGCCAGTTCTATAAGTTCAGGTCTTCTTCGAGACGCGCTACTGTCCATCCTTTATGGTGCCCACAGTCTCAAACGTGCGTTTTAACTAAAACTGCAATGCGTGGTACGGAGTAAAAGCAATGCCAAAGATGAAAACCAACCGTGGCGCGGCCAAGCGTTTTAAGCGCAATGCCAGCGGGTTCAAACGTAACCAGTCGTTCCGACGTCACATCCTCACCAAAAAACCGACCAAGCGTAAGCGTCAGCTGCGTTCGCCGGAAATGGTTGCCGCCGTCGACGTACCAATGGTACGCCGCATGTTGCCGTATAGCTGAGGAGTAAGGAACGATGCCAAGAGTAAAACGTGGTGTACAGGCTCGCGCCCGTCACAAAAAGATTATGGCCCAGGCCAAGGGCTACTACGGTCGTCGCAAGAACGTCTTCCGTGTAGCAAAGCAGGCGGTTATCAAAGCCGGTCAGTATGCGTACCGCGACCGCCGTCAGCGTAAACGTCAATTCCGCGCCCTGTGGATTGCTCGTATTAACGCTGCTTCTCGTGAGTGCGGTCTCTCTTACAGCCGCATGATCAATGGTCTGAGCAAGGCCGGCGTTGCGATCGACCGCAAGGTACTGGCTGACATCGCTGTGACCGACAAGGCAGGTTTTGCTGCCCTGGCGAACACAGCGAAGAACGCACTGGCCTGAGCAACGAAACGAAGCGGCCGGCTTAATCAGCCGCTTTAGTGACAGAGGGGGAAAGGCCTGACAGTCTTTCCCCCTTTTGTTTTTTTGCAGGAACAAATAATTAATCCGGAGTAGATGGCGTGGATGATTTGACTGGGCTGGTGAAAGAGGCCGAGGCGGCGATTGCTGCTACCACCGAAATGCAGGCACTTGAAGATATTCGGGTGCAGTATCTCGGTAAAAAAGGCGTATTGACCGAGCAGATGAAATCCCTGGGCAAACTCTCAGCGGAAGAGCGCCCCAAGGCTGGTCAGGTAATCAACCAGGCCAAGGCTGCTGTGCAGCAGGCGCTTGAAGCGCGTAAAGAGTCACTGCAGAACGCGGTATTGAATGCACGTCTGGAAGCCGAGCGTATTGACGTTACTCTGCCTGGTCGTGGTCAACCGAGTGGCGGGCTGCATCCGATCAGTCAAACGATGGAACGAATTGAATCTCTGTTTGCACAGCTTGGATTCAGTGTCGCCGAAGGGCCGGAGATCGAAGACGACTTCCATAACTTTGAAGCGTTAAACATTCCCGAAAGTCATCCGGCACGTGCGATGCACGATACCTTCTATTTCGATGCACATACGCTGCTGCGTACCCACACCTCTCCTGTGCAGGTTCGCACTATGGAGGAGCAACAGCCGCCACTGCGTCTGATTGCACCGGGCCGTGTCTATCGCTGTGATTCGGATCTAACTCACACGCCCATGTTTCATCAGATCGAAGGTCTGTTGGTGGATGAGCAGGTGAGCTTTGCCGATCTGAAAGGGATTCTTGACGACTTCCTGCGCAACTTCTTTGAGCAGGAGTTGGCAGTACGTTTTCGTCCCTCCTATTTCCCTTTTACAGAGCCTTCCGCTGAAGCCGACATTCAGTGTGTGATGTGTGGTGGTAAAGGTTGTCGTGTCTGTAGTGGTACCGGCTGGATCGAGATCCTCGGTTGCGGCATGGTTCATCCAGAAGTGTTCCGTCATGTTGGTATCGATAGTGAAAAGTACAACGGCTTTGCCTTTGGTATCGGTGTTGAGCGAATGGCGATGCTGCGCTACGGCGTGAATGATCTACGTCTGTTCTTTGAAAACGATCTGCGTTTCCTGCAGCAATTCAATTAAGTCGAATTCGTCGCGCAAGTTGAATTAATTTATAAAAATTTACTCAGGTTTAAAACGATATGAAATTCAGTGAACAGTGGTTACGCGAGTGGGTCAATCCTGCCAACTCTACCGATGAGCTGTGTCACCAGTTAACTATGGCCGGTCTTGAAGTTGATGCTGTTGAGCCAGTTGCAGGTGAGTTTAGTGGCGTAGTAATCGGTGAGGTAGTGAAGGTTGAGCCCCATCCTGATGCAGACAAACTGCGTGTCACTGAAGTTAATGTTGGTGGTGAAGAAAAGCTCGGTATCGTTTGTGGTGCTGCCAACGTGCGTGAAGGTTTAAAAGTGCCGGTTGCCGTGATTGGTGCAGTACTGCCGGGCAACTTTAAGATCAAGAAAGCCAAACTGCGCGGTGTACCCTCTGCAGGGATGCTCTGTTCCGCATCTGAACTTGGTCTGGCAGAGAGCTCAAGCGGTTTAATGGAACTGCCGGATGATGCTCCGATTGGTGAAGATATCCGTAAATTCCTCAATCTCGATGACGTTACCATTGAACTAGGTCTGACACCGAATCGTGGTGACTGCCTGAGTGTTGCCGGTGTGGCCCGTGAAGCAGGCGTACTCAATCAAGCGGCCGTGAACAGCCCTGTTATTGAGAATGTTGCGGCAACCTCGAAAGATACATTCAAGATCGAAGTTAGCGTCGCAGCGGATTGTCCGCGTTATCTCGGTCGCGTAATTAGCGGTGTGAATGTTTCTGCCGAAACACCTTTGTGGATGCAGGAACGCCTGCGACGTAGTGGTATTCGGAGTCTTGGCCCAGTGGTTGATGTCACCAACTATGTTCTGCTGGAGCTGGGCCAACCTATGCACGCCTTTGATCTGGCAAAACTCAACAAAGGCATCGTTGTTCGTCATGCCAAAGCCGGTGAGAAGCTGGCGCTACTGAATGAGCAGGAAGTTGAACTGGATGCAGAGACTCTGGTTATTGCGGATCACAACGGTCCGCTAGCAATGGCCGGTGTGATGGGTGGCAGTGCCTCGGCAGTTGGTGACAACACGACTGACATCTTCCTTGAGAGCGCCTACTTTGCGCCAGAGGCTATCGTTGGCCGTGCACGCCGTTATGGGCTGCATACCGACTCATCACATCGTTTTGAGCGTGGTGTTGATCCACAGCTTGCTGAGCGCGCTATGCAGCGTGCGACGAGCCTGCTACTGGATATCGTCGGTGGTAAGGCGGGTCCTGTCGAGCAGGTTGTGAATGAAGGGGAGCTGCCTGCACGGAACCCCATCCATCTTCGTCAGCAGCGGATTGAGCGCATTCTGGGGAGTGCGATTGCTGCGAATGAGGTCGAGGATATTCTGACCCGCCTCGGTATGACGGTTGAATCCGTTGCTGATGGTTGGCAGGTAACTGCACCATCCTTCCGCTTTGATATCACCATTGAAGTGGACCTGATCGAAGAGATTGGCCGTATCGTGGGCTATGAAAACCTGCCCAGTAAACGTCCACTCGGTGCGCTGTTGATGCATCCGCAGCCGGAAGGGCGTCTTGATCGGCGTGATTTTCTTAACCTGCTGGCTGATCGTGGCTACCAGGAGGCGATTAGCTACAGCTTTGTCGATCCCTCTGTACAGAAGCAACTTGATCCGGAAGGGCAGGGTATTGAACTTGCAAACCCTATCTCCAGCGATCTCTCTGTAATGCGCACCACCCTGTGGGCGGGGCTGCTGCCTGTGCTACAGCACAACCTGAACCGTCAGCAGAGCAGGGTCCGCCTGTTTGAGTACGGCCTCAACTTTGTCCGTCAGGGTGATGAGATTCAACAGCAGAATATGCTCGCTGGCCTGGCTTATGGCTCGCTTGAACCGGAGCAGTGGGGCAGTGCGGAGCGGAAAATCGACTTTTACGACGTCAAGGCCGACATTGAAGCTCTGCTAGGGCTGACCAGAAAGGGTGCCCAATTCCGGTTTGTACCCGAATCACACCCCGCTTTGCACCCGGGACAGAGTGCAAGAATCTATTGCGGTGAAGAACCTGCTGGTTGGCTGGGAGCTCTCCATCCGGCTCTGGAAAAGGCCTTCGATTTGCGTGGACAATGCTATCTCTTTGAAATTAAAGCAGATATGCTATATGAGAAAAATGTCGCGAAATTCGCAGAAATTTCCAAATTTCCGGCGATTCGTCGCGATCTTGCTGTAGTTGTTGATGAAGCGATTAGTGCTGACAGGGTGCTTGAGTGCATCAAAAATGCGGCTCCAGAGACTCTTAAGAACTTAAAGCTGTTTGACCTCTATGCTGGCGAACGCATTGATTCAGGTAGAAAAAGTCTTGCTTTGGGCTTGACCTTACAAGCACAATCACGCACTCTTACTGACGAAGAAGTTGATACTGCAATCGAACAGGTAGTGAATTCCCTGGTTTGTGAACTGGGTGCGACTTTAAGAGAGTAATCATGGCGTTAACCAAAGCAACGATTGCTGAAAAGCTATTTGACGAGCTTGGATTGAACAAGCGCGAAGCCAAGGAACTGGTAGAACAGTTCTTTGAAGAAGTTCGTGTTGCCCTGGAGAACGGTTATCAGGTCAAGTTATCCGGATTCGGGAACTTCGATCTACGCGATAAGAACGAACGCCCAGGAAGAAACCCCAAGACTGGTGAGGAAATACCAATAACCGCTCGCCGAGTGGTGACTTTTCGACCAGGACAAAAACTCAAGGCACGAGTAGAGGCGTATGCTGGAACCCAGCAACAATAACGAACTACCACCGATCCCTGGCAAACGTTACTTCACTATTGGTGAGGTGAGTGAGCTTTGTGGGGTCAAACCGCATGTGCTGCGCTACTGGGAGCAGGAATTTCCTCAGCTCAAGCCAGTTAAGCGTCGTGGCAATCGTCGTTACTACCAGCGTCAGGACGTTATTATCATACGTCAGATCCGTGCTTTGCTTTATGAGCAGGGGTTCACCATTGGTGGCGCACGTCAGCAGCTTGAAGGTGATGACAACCGCACTGATGCCAATCAAAGCCAGCAGATCATCAAGCAGTTGAGAACGGAACTGGAAGAGGTTCTGGACATCCTCAAACGCTAGATTTTACTGGTTTTACCAATCATTCTGTCATCCATCGTAATAATTTCCGCTAAGCCAACATTGATGTTCTCAACAGAGGGTATCTGGTGTATGATGCGCGGCTAATTCAGTACTGGATGATATCAATCGGAGCGTAGCGCAGCCTGGTAGCGCACCACAATGGGGTTGTGGGGGTCGGGAGTTCGAATCTCCCCGCTCCGACCAAACAATAGAAGCCGACACATGCTGTCGGCTTTTTTGTGCCTGCTGCTCCTGTCTCACGCAGAGTTCTACTCGTATCTTCGCTCTATACCTCACAAATGTCACAAACGTAAACAATGTGAATCTGTGTGTGGGGTCCTTTTTACCAGGACGCTAATCGTGCAGAATAGCGTCGTAATTACCACATTATAAGTAAGTTATTGGCTGAGTGACGTTGTTCGAAGTAGAGCGGTGAGCACATCAGCCATATTGAGTACCACTTTTTCCCATAGTCTGCATGGTTTCAGGTCACGACAAAAAGACTATTTAGGGGGTATGGATGTCCATTGTATGGTCCGATGAGTTGAACACGGGGATCGAAGAGATCGATTTGCAGCACAGACGCATTGTCGATTTCATCAATAGTTTGCAAGTAGCAAAAGCGCAACAGGATCCAGCGATGATTGCTGAGGTGGTCTCTTCCTGTGTCGACTACACAGCCACTCATTTCTCCTATGAAGAATCTCTACAGCGTGAAGCAGGATATGAATTCCTTGATGTTCACAGGAAGGTTCACGCTATGTTTACTCAGCGTATCAGCGAATACCAACGAAGACTCAAAACTGGGGATGATGTCGTCGATGAGTTGCACGACATGTTGGCTCGCTGGTTGATCAACCACATTAAACTCGATGATGCAGATTATGTTGGTGCGATAAAAATGCACCAGGCCTCACTGTTGAAACAGAGTAAGAACAAGGGCGGTAAAGGATTTATCAGCAAATTGCTGGGATGATAAATCTGTTGAAATTTCCTATCAATTGGCCACGCATGTATAAATTTATTTCACTGGAAATTCCTCACCAAATTACTCATCATTTATGTCATAATCGTCACAGACTCTTTTCGGTTGAGTCTATGCGATTTGTGGCTCATGGAATGTTGACGGATAAATAGAGCAATAATGGAGGTATTGGTCATGCCTATTAATTGGACTAAAGACCTGGATACCGGGATTGATATAATTGACGATCAGCACAGGCAGATTGTCGATTTCATCAATGAGTTGGAAAATGTAAAAGATACTCAGCAGCATGAAACTGTGCGTCGAGTCGTCGAGGACTGTGTGCATTACACACTTTCCCACTTCGCCTTTGAAGAAGAAATTCAGGAAGAGGCTGGGTACGAATACTGCCGCCCACACAAGAAAGTACACGAACTTTTTACCCGACGTGTTGGTGAATACCGCAAGCGCCTGGAAAATGGCGAAGATGTTGCTGTGGAGTTACACGGCATGTTGGCCAACTGGTTAGTCAATCATATCAAACATGATGATGCGGACTACATTCCCGCAGTTAAAGCCAATATCGGTACAATTCTCAAGGCCAATGAGGCAAGTCAAGGGCGTGGCTGGCTAAAGCGCTTTTTCGCTCGAGCCTAGTTTTCACAATGGCAGTAATTTACCGCTTGCTATGAGGGTTTAACTTAACCTTCTAGCTGCGCACTCTTTAGTTTCTTGATCACCTTGTTTTTCAGGTAGTCGAGAAACTCCTCGCAGTTGTCATACTCCATTTTTATCGCAAATCCCGCAACGCTGTTAAGCAGACTGCGGAGTTCATTGATCTCTTCGTGACTTCTACCACAGGCTCGACAGTGTGTTCCGTCTTCTGTGCAGGCAGTACGACTAACGCAGGGTTTAAAATGATATGTCATGTTATGCCTCAACAGTTTCCGCTAGCTCAACACCAAAGGCGTGCATGAATTCAACCAATGGCATATCAATGACTTCCATATTCAGTTTCTTTTTACAAAAACGTTTTTCCTTGTCGGTGGCACCCGGAATAATTGCCCAGCCAGACTCTGTGGCACGATCAAGAGTGATATCGTGAAGTACCATACGTTCTGTATCGCGATTCAAACTCATCCCAAGTAACAAATAGCGTTTATCTTTGCGTTTTTCCTTGAAGAACTTCGGCACACCAAAGCCGCCCATTAATTCAGTAATGTAATCAACGTAGTCTGCATCTGAAGCAATATAATTCGCTTCAGGTTGGGGTGAACCCATCGGCTTTAACAGTAGTGGTAATGACGCATCTACCTCTTCATTGGAGATCTCACTGTATTCATTGCCGTCATAGTAATAAAGCTTATAGCGAAAGTCGGTACCACCAATCCGAGCAATGCCGATCATCAGGTTGTGAGGTGTCTCGCTATAACTATGCTGGAGCTGTAGATCACGATTGATATCAATGACGCAGGCAGGTTTGATGGTTTCAATCCAATCGTGAATTGGTGCACGACTCCATTCGGTTTCGCCGTAGAGTTTGTTGAGAAAGCGGCTAATAAAACTACGGCCGCGCTTTAGTTCCAGGTTCATTGCAGCACGAGGGAATTCATACATCAGCTTTGGTGCCATGGGTTTGCCGCCATTCATCGCCAGGATCAGGTTGTCACTGTCAGCGGAAATCGGTTCGCCTTCACTGTTCACTGAACCGGTGAGTGCCTGCGGCCCAAGATAGGGGATGATGCTGCCGTCTTTGAGACCAGCATTTATGGTTTCGATGAGTTGCTGTTCCATGTTCCGTTCCGTTTTATCTGATGGATTTACTTGGTTACAGCAATTATCGGGCCGGAAACTAAGGTATTGATTTTATGAAGACAGATAGTGTGTTTGTTGCAAAGACGACAAAGTTGGAGGCCTACAAAACTTCCATTTCGCCTTCGTACACCCCACCGAGGACGATCACCTCACTTTCGGCTTTTAGGTAGCGTGGAATCAATTCCGAGTAGAAGAAGATCTTGGCCAGGGGGACCTCGATACGGAACACAGTGTCACCAAATTCCGAGGCGCGCTCGATGCTACGGCTAAATGAGTTGAGGTTGTTGAGTAACAGTACAGATTTATGATTACGAACATGAGTCAGCTTCTCCATATCATTACTGCCACGGTAGAGTGTGATATGGGTCTGTTCTGGATACTGACGAGCCAACTCATACTGGCAATAGGTATAGAGCAGATCCAGTTGTGCCTCCAGTGAGTTGGTATTGTAAATACCCTGAGCATAGGCGTGCTGATAATCGTGGTAGGCCTCATCCTCAGTGTTGTTGATCGGCTGCTGATGAAAACGTGGTATCAGCCCAAAACGAGTTTCGACCCATCCCTTCAACACCGCCGCATCCCGGCTCTCCGCGTCGAAAGACCACCCCCTTAGCAGACGCAGGTAGTCAGCCTTGCTGCGATCTAGGCGGGTATCTTCTTGCAGTCCTGCCTCTTCCGGTTCGTGCAGACAGAAGTGCACCGTCATGTAATCAAGGAATTGCTGGGAACGATTACCTGCATCCTTAATACCTTCCAGCCTGCGCAGAAGATCCCGGTGCAGCACTTCAATACCGTCAATGCTCAGAGCGGTTGGATGGCGCTGGAAGGTAAGGCTGCCAAGGATCACTGCGGGCAGATTGCAGCGATTTATCGGCAAGCTGGCTTCTCTGGGTAGGGTGGGGCCAGTGTTCTCTTTTTGGCTCATGGGTTTGTCGTTATCCATACAGCAACTGAGGCTTTGTCGTAGATCAAACCTTACAAAAGATTTCCGCAAAATATAATAAAGCCATAAATAACAGCAAGTTAATGGTTGTTAGAGGCGTTGGTACGCTCCTTGCTCAAGAGTACCTGACATCGGTCCAAACTATCGAAACGCAAGGAGAAAATACCATGGCTTTACGTCAATGCGCTATTTACGGCAAAGGTGGAATCGGTAAGTCCACCACCACCCAGAATCTTGTCGCGGCTCTCGCCGAGGCAGGTAAGAAGGTCATGATTGTGGGCTGTGACCCCAAGGCTGACTCAACCCGTCTGATCCTGCACTCCAAGGCACAGACTACTGTAATGCACCTCGCTGCGGAAGCTGGTTCTGTAGAAGACCTGGAACTGGAAGATGTACTGTCTGTTGGCTACGGCGACATTAAATGCGTCGAGTCAGGTGGTCCTGAGCCGGGCGTAGGTTGTGCAGGTCGTGGTGTTATCACTGCCATCAACTTCCTTGAAGAGGAAGGTGCCTACGACGAAGACCTCGACTTCGTATTCTACGACGTACTGGGTGACGTTGTGTGTGGTGGATTCGCCATGCCTATCCGTGAGAACAAAGCCCAGGAGATCTACATCGTAGTTTCCGGCGAGATGATGGCTATGTATGCAGCCAACAACATCGCCAAGGGTATCGTTAAATACGCCAGCTCAGGCAGTGTTCGCCTGGCCGGTCTTATCTGTAACAGCCGCAACACCGCACGTGAAGACGAACTGATTGAAGAACTGGCTCGCCAGCTCGGCACTCAGATGATTCACTTCGTACCGCGTGACAATGAAGTACAGCGCGCTGAGATCCGTCGTATGACCGTCATCGAGTATAACTCTAAGGCCAAGCAGGCTGATGAGTATCGTGCTTTGGCTCAGAAGGTGATTGATAACAAGAATTTTGTTGTTCCTACCCCGCTGACCATGGATCAACTTGAAGATGTAATGATGAGCTTCGGTATCCTCGAAGAGGAAGACGAGTCCATCGTTGGTAAGACTGCTGAAGAACTGGCTGCAGAAGCAACCGCATAAGCAGAAGCGCCTGTTGAGGGACGTGGATTACCACGTCCCATTCCTCAACTTCAACGTCCACCGGATTAGGTGGCGATGAAAGGAGTTTAATAAAATGGCAACGATGACTCGTGAAGAGACCGAAGCGCTTATTCAGGAAGTGCTTGAGGTCTATCCTGAGGACGCGAAGAAAGATCGCGCAAAGCACCTTACGGCCAACGACCAGAGTGTCGAACAGTCTAAAAAGTGCATTACTTCCAACCGTAAATCCCTGCCGGGTGTTATGACCATTCGTGGTTGCGCCTATGCTGGCTCCAAGGGTGTTGTGTGGGGTCCGATTAAGGACATGATCCACATCTCCCACGGTCCGGTCGGTTGTGGACAATACTCTCGCGCTGGTCGCCGCAACTATTATGTTGGTGCTACTGGTGTAAACACCTTCGGTACCATGAACTTCACTTCTGATTTCCAGGAGAAGGACATTGTATTCGGTGGTGACAAGAAACTGGCCAAACTGATTGAAGAAGTTGAAACCCTGTTCCCACTGAACAAAGGCATCTCCGTACAGTCAGAGTGTCCCATCGGTCTTATCGGTGATGACATTGAGGCGGTTTCCAAAAAAGCAGCTAAGGAACTCGATAAGCCGGTTGTACCGGTTCGTTGTGAAGGCTTCCGCGGTGTTTCCCAGTCACTGGGTCACCACATCGCTAACGACGCCATCCGTGACCACATGCTTGATAAAGAGCAGAAGGCTGAAGCCGGTCCGTACGATGTAGCCATCCTGGGTGACTACAACATCGGTGGTGATGCCTGGGCCTCACGTACCATTCTCGAAGAGATGGGTCTGAATGTTGTTGCTCAGTGGTCAGGTGACGGTACTGTCGCCGAGATGGAGCGTACCCCTTCAGTGAAGCTCAACCTGCTGCACTGCTACCGCTCTATGAACTACATCTCACGTCATATGGAAGAGAAGTTCGGTATTCCGTGGATGGAGTATAACTTCTTCGGCCCGACCAAGATCGAAGAATCACTGCGCGCCATTGCGGCAAAGTTTGACGAAACTATCCAGGCCAATGCCGAGAAGGTTATCGCCAAGTACAAGCCACTTATGCAGGCAGTTATTGATAAGTACAAGCCACGTCTCGAGGGTAAGAAGGTAATGCTGTATGTCGGCGGTCTACGTCCGCGTCACGTTATCGGTGCCTATGAAGACCTGGGCATGGAAGTGGTTGGTACTGGTTACGAGTTCGGTCACAACGACGACTACGACCGCACGACCAAAGACATGGGCAATGCGACTCTGATCTATGACGACGTGACCGGTTACGAATTCGAAGAGTTCGTGAAAAAGGTCAAGCCAGATATGGTCGGTTCAGGTATCAAGGAAAAATACATCTTCCAGAAGATGGGTGTTCCTTTCCGTCAAATGCACAGCTGGGACTATTCCGGTCCTTATCACGGCTACGACGGTTTCGCTATCTTCGCCCGCGATATGGACATGACCCTCAACAACCCCTGCTGGGGCAAGTTGCAGGCGCCATGGAAGAAGAGTGAAGCCAGCGACGCGGATAGCGCCGCAGCCTAATCGGTCGCTGCGGGTCAAAAGACCCGCAGCACGGAAAATTGATCCATAACGCCGTTGTCCACAGATTAGTGGCGCGGCAGGAGAAAAGTCATGCCTCAGTCAGCTGAAAAAGTAATGCCGTGTTATCCGCTGTTTCGAGAGGAAGAGTATAAAACTACCCTCAAGAACAAGCAGGACAATTACGAAGATCGGGTGCCCCAGGAGAAGATCGACGAGACCTTCGAGTGGACCACCACCATGGAATACCAGGAGCTGAACTTTAATCGTGAAGCCCTGACCGTTAACCCCGCCAAGGCTTGTCAGCCTCTCGGTGCAGTGCTGTGTTCGCTGGGTTTTGAAAAGACCCTGCCTTATGTCCACGGTTCCCAGGGTTGTGTTGCCTACTTCCGTACCTACTTCAACCGTCACTTCAAGGAGCCGGTAGCCTGTGTTTCCGATTCCATGACTGAAGATGCTGCGGTATTTGGTGGTCAGAAGAACATTATCGCTGGTCTGGAAAATGCCAAGGCCCTGTACAAGCCCGAGATGATTGCTGTCTCCACCACTTGCATGGCAGAGGTTATCGGTGATGACCTGAACGCCTTTATCGGTAACGCAAAAAATGCTGGTGCAGTAGCAGATGAATTTCCTACTCCATTCGCACATACCCCAAGCTTCGTTGGTTCCCATACCACCGGTTGGGATAACATGTTCGAAGGTGTTGTCCGCTACTTCACCCTTAACCATATGGAAGGCAAGGAAGTCGGCAGTAACGGTAAAATCAACATCGTTCCTGGCTTTGAAACCTATCTGGGTAACTACCGTGTTATCAAGCGCATGATGGATGAAATGGGCGTGGGTTACAGCCTGCTCTCAGATCCTTCTGAAGTGCTGGATACCCCGGCCGATGGCACCTTCCGTATGTACGAAGGTGGCACCACCATTGACGAAGTTAAGGATGCACCGAATGCCAAGGACACCCTGTTCTTGCAGCAATGGCAGTCTACTAAATCTGAAAAGTTCACTAAGGGTACGTGGAATCACACCACCCCGAAGATCGATATCCCTATGGGTCTGGAAGCGACTGACGCCTTCCTGATGAAGGTCTCTGAAATCACCGGTCAACCGATTCCGGCTAGCCTGGAGAAGGAGCGTGGCCGCCTGGTAGACATGATGACCGACAGCCACACCTGGATGCACGGAAAGAAGTTCGCCCTTTACGGTGATCCAGACTTTGTTATGGGTATGACACGCTTCCTGTTGGAGCTTGGTGCTGAGCCTACTGATGTGCTTTGCAACAACGCCAACAAGCGTTGGATGAAGGCGATGAACAAGATGCTGGAAGCATCACCATACGGTCAGGAGACCAAGGTTCATATCAGTAAGGACCTGTGGCACTTCCGTTCATTGATGTTCACCAACAAGCCTGACTTCATGATCGGTAATAGCTACGCAAAATTCATCCAGCGTGACACGCTGCAGAAGGGCAAAGAGTTCGAGGTGCCACTGATTCGTCTTGGCTTCCCGATCTTCGACCGTCATCACCTACATCGTTCAACCACTCTGGGTTATGAAGGCGCTATGCAGATCCTCACCACCCTGGTGAATGCGATTCTGGAGCGTCTGGACGAAGAGACCCGCGGTATGGGTACCACCGACTTTAACTACGACCTGGTACGTTAAGAGGTCGCCACGGGACCGTTTCGTGTGTTGTGCGGTCCCGTGGCTATAACCTAAAGGTGAAAACCAATGCCAAGTGTAATGATTCGTCAAACAGATGATGGTGCCATCTCTTTTTATATCGCAAAAAAGGATATGGAAGAGACGGTTTCCACACTTGAATTCGATAGTCCAGAGAAGTGGGGTGGTGAAGTCGTGCTTTCCGATGGATCGAAGTTTTATCTCGAACCACAGGAGCCCGCACCAAAACTACCAATCACGCTCAGGGCAAAACGCCTGTAACTTTCATTAAGTATTGAGGAGAAAGATCATGGCTATGACTATTGTTGCTGAAGAGTGCACCTCATGTGGTGACTGCATGCCGGTCTGCCCAATGGGTGCTGTTCTAAAAAAGAAAGGAACCTACGTCATCGACCTGGATGCCTGCACCGAGTGTGAAGGCGAGTTCGATATGCCCCAGTGCGAGGACGTCTGCCCCGTACCTGATTGCATCATACCGGCGTAACGGTCATGGACGGAACATCCATATCCCGTGATGTGGCGCTCCGTATCGGCCTGGCGGCAAGGGCCATGCCCGACATTGAAGCAGCACAGCTGATGAATGTGTTGGTCAAGGCCCTTAAATTGCCGTTGAGTGAGGAGAAGCTACGACGTCTAACCGTCCGCGAATTGCAGGAAGCGGCGGATGACCTGTTCAATGAAACTCCATTGCCAGCTATAAAAGAAGCGCTGGATTTTCTCTGGGGGAAAAATTTGGTGGAAGTCAGTGATTTGGCACTACCAGAGACTAAACCCTATCAGGATGGTGATATGCCTGGATCCATCCGTGTTGCAGTGGCCTCAAATAACGGCGAAATGCTTGATGGACATTTTGGCTCCTGTGCCCGTTTTCTTATCTATCAGGTTTCTCCGCAGGAAGCCCGTCTAATCGAAATTGCCTCAATGGCAGCATCACCCACTCACAGTGAAGACAAAAACACCTATCGTGCGGAACAAATTAAGGACTGTGATGTATTGTATGTGGTTTCCATCGGTGGCCCTGCAGCAGCCAAAGTGATTAAGCAGGATATCCATCCGGTAAAAATTCCGAATGGTGGTCCAGCCAGCGAAACACTTGACCAGTTACGTGCCGTGCTGGATAAAAATCCACCACCATGGTTAGCAAAAATCATGGGCAAAGCCGCTGAAGAGCGTGTTCGTTTTGAGCGTGAGGAAGAGGAAACAGTGTAATGGCTATTAATGAGACCCTGTTATCCAAGGTTGCAACTCTGGTGGAAGGTCGTCTCATTGATAGTCTTTTACAGGATGAGCTCATCAAAACATTTCCAGACGTTCGTATCACCCTGTGCAGCGAGGATGATATCCATGCTGGAAAGCCCGTCATAGAAAAAGATGGGTTTGATATCTATCTGGTTGGTAGTAGTGAGCACTGTTTGACATTGACCAACGATATTGAACTGGCTACAGGAGTGGTAATCGCCGAGAAATATCCAGAAGAAGAATAAGAGAGAATAAAATGGTTCCGTTTGAAATGTCAGTGGATGCAAAAATGATGCTGGCAAAGATGAGTCTGGTCTACGAGAGAGAACGTGGTGCTAGAATTCGCATGTCTCGTGATGAAGATATTATCACGCTAATTAATTACGCGGTTGACAGTATTAACGAAGAGATTGGCAAGCAGTTTGAACTATTTCGCCGTCTTTTAACTCCGCTTGAAGTGAAGGCACTTGCAGCGCAGGGTGCAAATATCTATCGTGGTGCCGTGGTTAGCTCTGAGAACGAAACAGAAGCACCTGGTGATATGGTTCCGGGTAAGCGAATGTATCGTGGTAACCTCATGGGGAGTAGTACACCTACATCTCCTATGCAGTCTGAGCCGAAGACACCTTCTGACAAATCAAAGCGTGTCTACCGTGGACGTGTAATCGAGGATTAAAATGCAGGAACTTGAGCGATATTGGCGCATCTTGTACTGGAATCGCCTTGCTCAAAGTGATTTTGAAGAGACGCCTGAGATCGCTGCACGTTGCCGTACTGCCTGGGAACAAATTTGTACCACTCTACCTGCATACTCTGTGCTACCCAATGAGTTTCGTAACACCTTCGCCGCATACAACGAAGGAAACAGAAACGTGCATGATATGTTTGCCGATGATCGCCGTCTGATCCTCTGCCTGAGTGACCTTCGTGATTATCTTTTGCTACTGAAGAAACGTGATGCTCGGAGAGGGGATGAGGATGTCTGAACTGAATCATACGCCTTCGATTGTGAAGGTTAATCACTCCAAACTGGATGAGGCCCATCATCATCTTGCCAGTTATGCGTTTTCTCTTAATTCCGTCAGCGATGATGAGTTCCCTTCTCGTTATCTTTCCCTGCTAGGACAGTTGGAAAAGCATTTTGCAGATGAGGAGGCGTTAATGAAGGAGCACGCCTTTCGTCATACTGAAGAGCATATGGAAGACCACCGGCAATTGCTGCAGGAGGTTCGCCAGTTGCTCCAGCGTCGTTTACCCTTCGCTCGCGCATATATTAGTGACCGTCTGCCTGAAAGGCTCAATCTGCATATTAGCCGCATGGACAGTATGCTTACCGCTGCCTTGAAACAACAATAAATCAAACATGAAAATCTTGCCCTGTTTTGGCATAGTCATTGCAAAAGCGTTATGTACATGAGGAAATAACGACAATTCAACTCTGTTTGTACGCTTTGTAACAACTATTTGAAACGAGCTGTAGATAAACTGACAAACGGCCTGTTACGCATAGCGTTATATCTTTTAGGATATAACGAGATAGGAGAGCCCAAATGGCAGAAAAAAAACGCAAGAAAACCGTCGCAAACCGGGTCGATGGCGAGGTTAGGGTCGATAAAGCAGGTGAGGCCTTTCTGGGTAGTGATCGCGTAAGACTGTTGGCGGTTATTGATGAAACCGGCTCCATATCCGCAGCCGCTCGTAGCCTGAGAATTAGCTACAAAGGTGCCTGGCAAGCCGTAGAGGCGATGAATAATCTGGCAGACAAGCCGCTGGTTGAGCGGATGACCGGTGGCAAACATGGTGGTGGTACCCACCTTACCGAGGAAGGTCGTCGCACCGTGGAGATGTTTCGCCAGGTAGAGGATGAGTATCAGCGCTTCATGTTACGGCTCAGTGACGGACTTGCCGATTTCGAACAATTTAATCAGTTAATGAGGAGATTCGCCATGCGTAGCAGTGCTCGGAATCAGTATTTAGGAAGAGTGAGCAGAGTGATTAAGGGCGCAGTCAATGGTGAAGTAGAACTTGATATAGGTGATGGTCTACGAATTGTTTCAATAATCACGAATGAAAGCATTGAAGATCTAAAGCTTAAAAAAGGACGCGAGGCCTACGCGCTGATTAAGGCATCCGTACCCATTCTTGTGACCGATGAGAGCGGAATGCGTAGTAGTGCGCGGAACCGTCTTTGCGGCATTGTCTCTACCTGTATTGAGGGAGCTGTTAATGGCGAGGTAGGAATCACCTTGCCAGGTAATAAAACCCTGACCGCAATTATTACCAACGAAAGTATCCGTTCTCTTGGACTGAAAGAGGGTGTTGAAGTATGCGCTTTGATCAAGGCATCAAGCGTGATCCTGGCGGTACATGACTGATTAAGAACACGTGTCGGATTAGCCGCAGCGTAATCCGATTTAACTTCCATTCTGTCGGATGTCGCTGCGCTAGTCCGGCCTGTGATATACAAGGTATGTAAACATGAAAAATAGTATGGTGCTGGGTTTGGTATTAGTTGCTGTTTCAGCTTCAGTTGCGGCTGAGGAAATCAATGTTGCCGTGGCGGCAAATTTTACCGATGCTACCCGTGATATTGTGCCCCTGTTCGAGAAGGCCAGTGGTCATAAGGTGAAGGTTAGTTTTGGCTCGACCGGCAAACTCTACTCCCAGATAGAAAACGGTGCACCATTCGAGGTCTTTCTGGCTGCCGACAGTAAAAGACCAAAGAAGGCCGAGATTGAATCTCTTGCAGTAAAAGGCACTCGCTTCACCTATGCCATGGGTAAGTTGGCGCTGTGGAGCCCAGAAGAGAAGCGTTTTAATGATGCAGCGGCCTATTTGAAAAAGGCATCTTTTGCCCATGTGGCCATTGCTAATCCTAAGACGGCACCCTATGGATTGGCAGCGCAACAGGTGATGGAAAAGCTGGGCGTATGGGGCCATCTACAGGGTAAAATTGTCAGTGGTGATTCCATTGCTCAAACCTTTCAGTTTGCAGCCAGCGGTAATGCAGAGATTGGTTTTGTGGCCATGTCGCAAGTAAAGGCGTGGAAAGAGAGTAAAGGTACGCTTTGGGATATTCCTCAGAGTTACTACGACCCCATCAATCAACAAGCTGTGTTACTGAAAAATGGTGAAGACAGTGCGGCAGCAAAAGCCTTCCTAGAATTTCTCAAAGGTAGTGAGGCAGGCAAGGTGATCACCAGATATGGGTATGGTGTGAAATAGATGGAGATGAACAATTTGCTTAGTGATTTAGTCTTTTCTTTTGGAGTAAATTATGGCTATTGACTGGCAGCCGGTCTGGCTGACACTGAAACTTGCGAGTGTCACCACGGTATTTTTGTTGCTGGTGGGAACGCCCATTGCCTGGTGGTTGTCGCAAACCTGTTCCCGACTTAAGCAACCTGTCAGCGCAATTGTGGCATTGCCATTGGTGCTGCCGCCCACGGTGATCGGTTTTTATCTGCTGGTATTCCTTGGCCCACATGGCCCCGGTGGACAATTGACCCAGGTACTGGGCCTTGGCACGTTGCCATTTACCTTTAGCGGACTGGTCGTCGCCTCGGTAATCTATTCACTACCATTTGTGGTGCAGCCGTTGCACAACGCCTTTGAAGCACTGGGGAAAAGACCACTGGAAGTTGCGGCAACCCTTCGTGCTTCAGCCTGGGATAGATTTATCCATATCGCAGTGCCATTGGCGCGTCCGGGTTTCCTTACCGCGATGGTGCTAGGTTTTGCTCATACCGTCGGTGAATTCGGTGTAGTGCTGATGATCGGTGGGAATATTCCCGGCCAGACAAAAGTGTTGTCGGTGGCGATCTACGACCATGTTGAAACACTTGAATATGGTCAGGCGCACATTCTATCAGCTGGAATGATCGGCTTTGCCTTCCTGGTGTTGCTAGCGCTCTATCTGCTTAACGGGCGTATCAGTCGGGGGCAGGGCGCATGAACGGCATCACTGCTCGTTTCTCTGCCACACTTGGTGAATTTTCCCTCGATGTGGATCTCAAGCTCCCTTCCCATGGTGTGATCGCCCTGTTCGGTCATTCCGGTTCAGGTAAAACCACACTACTGCGTGCCATTGCCGGACTGGAGCGGTGCACAGGAACACTCACCATCAATGGCGAAAAGTGGCAGGACGAAAACGTGTTTTTGCCGGTACATCAACGCCCTATCGGCTATGTCTTTCAGGAGGCGAGCCTCTTTCCCCATTTGAGTGTGGCGAAAAATCTCGATTTTGGCTGGCAACGTATTCCTGAAAGTGCACGACAGATCAAACAGGAACAAGTGATTGACTGGCTGGGTATCGACCACTTGTTGTCGCGTGGCGTGCAGCGCCTTTCCGGTGGTGAGCGCCAGCGGGTAGCAATTGGTCGGGCACTGTTGACCAGCCCAAAATTACTATTGATGGATGAGCCGTTGTCGGCACTGGATGAAAAGAGTAAGCAGGAGATCCTGCCATATCTCGAAAGGTTACATGATGAACTGGCGATCCCCATGCTCTACGTCAGTCACTCCATCGCAGAGGTTTCTCGTCTTGCTGACCATATCGTACAGATGGAGCAGGGCAGGGTAGTGGAGCAGGGGCAGGCAATGGAATTACTCTCGAGCCTCCACCAGCACTTCGTACCCGGCGAAGAACCCGGTGCGGTGATCGAGGCCAGTATCGCTGCGCACGATGACGATCACCATCTCACAAAACTTGCGTTACCGGGTGGCCTGGAAATAATAGCGCCACGCTTGGCTGCAGCCGTCGGTGCCCGTGCAAGGGTCCGAATTCCTGCACGCGAAGTAAGCATCGCCCTGAATGTGCCGCAGGGCACATCGATCCTCAATATCCTGCCGGCGACGATTATCGATCACAGCGAGGGAGACCCGGGACGAGTACTGGTACAGCTCTGTCTGGAGGGGAGTGAAACTCGCCTACTATCACGAATTTCCCGTTACTCCTGGGAGCGACTAGAGTTGCGCAACGGTATGGCGGTGCAGGCGCAGATCAAAAGTATGAGTCTGGCGCAATCGCCTGCCTGAGTCAGACGACTATTCCACGTAACACCGTTTCCGTTGCATTGCGCATCAGCGTATCGATGTTTTCGGGATTCGACAGCCAGGACTGAATGAACATGCCATCCATACCACCAACAAAAAAATAGGCGATGGCCTGGGCATCGACATCCTGCCGAAATTTCCCGTTGGCTTTCCCCTGTTCAATGATGCCGATGATCATGGTGCGATACTCCTTATACATCGTCTCCAGATCCTCGGCGTAGTCGTTACGCATCCCCTTCATACTGGCCGCAGCCCAGAAGTCCAGGAATAGGGGAACAAAGTCACGGTGATGGATCGCCACCTCGGCCCAGGTGGTGGCGATGCACCGAATCTGCTCCGCCTCATCTTCCGCACCTTTCATGGCTTCCAGCACCATCTCACCGACCGATTGACCGAACCAGCGAAATACCGCGCCGAACAGGGCTTCCTTGTTCTTGAAGTAGATGTAGAGCATCCCTTTGCTGACGCCTGCCCGCTCGGCGATCTCATCCATGGTGGTGGCCTGGTAACCGCGCTCGGCAAAGACCTCGATTGCCTTTTCCAGCAATTCCGCCTGGCGTTGTTCTTTGTCTACATGCTTTGCCATTTCTGCCTCGCTTTGAAGTTGACTGACCGGTCAGTCATTGTTAGGATAAACTATATTCACGGTTTCGTACAGCCATTGCTGCTACGGTATTGGAACAACGCAAAGGAGGCGACATGTCCACGCGCACAGCTCGGTATCAGAGCACACTCAGATCACTCTCGCTCCTGTTCATTTTGTTTGTTGTATCTGCCCCGATACAGGCGATGGAAGTGGAAGAGCTCATTCGCCACATCGATAAACTCTGGCGCGGCGAGACCTCACTGGCCACCATGACCATGACAGTCAAAACCCGCCGCTATGAGCGCAGTATGACTATGGAAGCCTGGTCACGGGGAAAAGACTATTCACTGGTGGTCATTCGCGAGCCGGTCAAGGACCGTGGCATCGCCACCCTCAAAGTGGTGGAGAACATCTGGAACTACCTGCCCAAGATCAACCGCGTTACCAAGGTTCCATCAAGCATGATGTCCGGCTCCTGGATGGGTAGTCACTTCACTAACGACGACCTGGTGAAGGAGAGTACCTACGAAGATGACTACAACTCCAGCATATCCTTCGAGGGCGAGCGGGATGGCAAGGCGATCTATGAAATAACCTCGATACCCAAACCGGATGCGGCTGTGGTGTGGGGCAAGGTGACGATGGCGATCGATAAGAAAACGCTGGCGCCTTTCAGCGCGCTCTACTATGACGAGGAAGGGGTGCTGATTCGTACCATGACCTTCGATCAGATCCAGAACATCGACGGTCGCGCCGTACCGATGCGCATGAGCCTGCAACCGGAAGAGAAACCGAACGAGTCAACGGTGATTGTCTACGATGCGATTGAATTCGGTGTGCCGCTGGAGAAGTCCTTCTTCTCCCTGCAAAACCTGAAAAAGCGGCGTTGATCCGATGAATATGAATCAAGCTGTTAATGCCAATATGTTCAGCCGAATACCCATACTGGTGTTCATCGCCTGGCGCAATGTCTGGCGGAATCCGGTGCGCAGTATGCTGACCATCTCTGCTCTGGTCGGCGGTTTAGTGATGGTGATTCTCTATGCTTCGGTTCTGGATGGGATGACCCGCCAGATGGTGCAATATGCTACCGATGTCAGCACCGGCCACATGCAGGTACATCGCCAGGCCTTTATCGACGATCAAGACCTCTATGCTACGCAGCCCTGGTCATATCTCGATCGGCTTGAACAGGAATTTCCCTCAATCCATTTTGCGCCGCGCCTCTATGCGGCCGGGCTTGCAAGCTCGGCCAATACTTCCACTGGTGTGTTGCTTAAGGCGGTAGACCCGCAGCGCGAAACGAAGGTGACCAAAATATTGGGCCATGTGCGTAATGGTGAGGTAGACCTCGGCGTGGCCGATACGACCGAAACCGGATTGCGCCGTTATAACGTGGTGATCGGTGCACAACTGGCAAAGAATATGATGCTGACTCCCGGTGACGAACTGGTGCTGGTTACTCAGAGTGCTGATGGCAGTATCGGCAACGGTCTTTATCGTATTGCCGCAGTGCTCAAACCGGTGGAGCCGAATTTCGATCGCATGGGTGTGTTGATGTCGATCGAGGCCTATCGGCAATTGATGTACCTGGAGAGTGGTTTTCACGAACTGTCGATCAAACTGGACGATATAGAAGCACTGCCACACATACAGCCCGAATTGGAAAAGCGACTGCAGAAGTTGCAGCAGGAGCAGCCTCTCGATGAACTGGGTGGCGCCGCAGTACTACGCAACTGGCGCCAGCTCAATCCGGCGGTTGCCGATATGCTGCAGTTGAGCCGAACGATGCTGCTGTTTATGGGCCTGATAATCGTCGGTCTTGCCTCACTGGGGATGCTCAACACCATGCTGATGGCAGTGCATGAGCGGACCCACGAGTTCGGTATCCTGCTCTCCATCGGTATGAAACGCCGTTGGCTGTTGCTAATGGTTTTACTGGAGTCGTTCTTTCTCACCCTGGTCTCGGCGGTGGTTGGTTCGATCCTAGGTACCTTCGCTTCGCGTTATCTGGAAACACATGGTATCGACTTCAGCGCCAGCATGCCTGACGGGTACGACTGGGCCGGTATCGCTTTCGAGCCGGTTATCAGGGGTTATTTTGAACCGAGCCAGATCGTCGATGCCTCTCTGTTGACTCTGGTGGTCAGCCTGCTGGCCTCACTGATTCCCTCCTGGCGAACGATACGACTTAAGCCTGCGGAGGTGCTGCGATGATCGTTCAACGTAGTCAAATGCCGATCACCCTGCTGGCGAAACTGGCCTGGCGAAATCTATGGCGTCACCGTAAACGAACAGTGATCACTCTAAGTTCCATCGCCATCGGTTTTGGTCTGGCGGTCTTCTCCATCGGTATCGGTGACGGCAGCCACAATTCCATGATTCGCAATGCGATCAAACTTGGCGAGGGTCACATGGCCGTGCAGCCGCGCGGATACCTGGAGGCGCCTGCCAACCACAAATACCTGGCCGATGGTCGTTCTCTGCAGCAACAACTGGAAACACTCGGTATCGCAGGCAGTATCGAGCCGCGGATCTCGCTGCAGGTGCTGGCCAGCACTGCCAACAACTCGGTCGGTGCCGCCCTGGAAGGTATGAGCGCGAGCAACGATCCGCGTGTCGCGATGCTCAAGCCGAAGATAATCAAGGGGAACTGGATCAAGCCGGATGACCATCGCGGCATCGTTATCGGCGACGGCATGGCACGCAAGCTCAAGGTTAAGGTGGGTGGCAAGGTAGTGCTGATGGCGGGTACTCGAGGTGGCGATACCCAGGCCCAACTCGGCCGGGTGCGCGGAATCTTCGACTCCCATGTGGATGAGCTCGATGATTTTCTGGTGTTGAGCGACATCGCCTTTGCCCGCTATTTCCTCGAAGGTGAGGGGGCCGATGTGGAGATGCAGCCGGTGACCCGTTTCGCCGTGTTCCTTGATGATCCGGATAACCTAAACGAGGCGAAGCGCATCATTAAAAATGCCGTCAGTGATGACAAGACCGTGGTGCTTGACTGGCAGGAACTGATGCCACAACTGGTGCAGTTCATCGTTATCGACGATGCGGGTAACTATGTCTTTCTGGTGTTGATCCTGACCATGGTGGTGTTCGGTATTCTCAACACCGTTTTAATGAGCGTGCTAGAGCGAACCCGTGAGTTTGGTCTGTTGCGTGCACTTGGGTTGGGCCGTACCCATCTGTTGCTACTGGTATTCTGCGAGTCAATGCTACTCAGTATGCTCGCCGTGATCATTGGCTGGATCGTTGGCGGCGGTACCCACTGGTGGTTCTCCAAACACGGTCTCGACTTCTCCGCCATCATGGGTGGCGATACCGCGATGATGGGAACCTTTATCGATCCGATTATCTACACCGAACTGTCACAGGGCAGGGTTATTCAACTGACCTTAATCGTATTCATTGCAACGCTGGCCTCAGGGATCTATCCGGCACTGAAAGCGGCGCGGGTTACCCCCGTGCAGGCACTACGTACTTAATTTGGAGCATTCACTATGGCGCTACTGAGATTGAACGACATTGGCAAACGCTACCGCCAGGGCGAGGTGGAGGTACAGGCCCTGCACAGCGTCAACATGCAGGTGGAGGAGGGGGAGTTTGCCGCACTGGTCGGCCCATCTGGGTCCGGCAAGACCACCCTGCTCAATATCATCGGTGGACTCGACGCACCGAGTAGCGGCAACATCCACCTCAACAGCACCGATCTCACTTCATTGAGTGAGGCGGCGCTCTCCGATTTCCGCCTGTTCCAGCTTGGCTTTATCTTTCAGGCCTATAATCTGGTACCAGTGTTGAGTGCACTGGAAAACGTGGAGCTGGTGATGGTATTACAGGGCAGGCCGCTGCATGAGCAGCGTGAGCGTGCCGAGCACTATCTGGAATTGGTCGGCTTGAAGGATATGATGCATCGTCGTCCCGCCGCGCTCTCCGGTGGACAGCAGCAACGGGTAGCAGTGGCGCGTGCATTGGCGGCCAATCCGCGCCTGGTGTTGGCCGACGAGCCGACCGCCAACCTCGACTCAGAAAACGCAGGTGCGCTGCTCGATATCATGCACCGACTTTCCCATGAGGAGAAAACCACCTTTATCTTCTCTACCCACGACCCACGGGTAATGGAACGGGCGGAGCGCATTATCACCCTGCGCGATGGCCATATCGAAACTGACGAAAAGGTTTCCCAGCACAAAGATGTACAGACACACTAATCTTCTATTTATCGTTCTGACGCTGTTGGCCTGTACAACGGCGGAGGCGGCAGAGCTGACCGGCCGTTTTTCCATGCTGGGTACCACCGCCGTGGCTGAACCGGGTGATATCGGTTATGTCGATGGCGACAATCAAACCCTCACTGCCGATCAGCAGAGCGTACGTCTGATGCTGGACGACGCCACAGAAAATGATGAATGGTCGATTCATCTGAAAACGGTTCGTCAGCACACGGAAGGTTATCTTTCCTATCCCGATTCGTCATCACTATTTCGCTACGACGATCTGGCTGAGAACTGGCTTGATGAGAGTAGCGGAAATACTGTCACCCGTGTTGGTTATGAAGTGGATCGAATTGTTTACAAACGTCGCTTCGATAATATGAGCTTCGCTATTGGTCGCCAGCCCATCGACTGGGGCAGCGGCCGTTTCTGGCAGCCACTCAATATTTTTGGTGCGTTTGCGCCCACCGACCTCGATACCGATTTCAAACCGGGCACTGATGGCGCTGTGTTCGACTGGTATCCCTCCGCGTTTTCTTCACTGACTGCGGCCTATGTATTGAAACCGAAAGAGAATGACTTACTGGAGAAAAGCGGCGCGCTCTATTACCGACGACAGGCAGGAGATATTTCTGAATTGTCTCTGCTTGGTGGCAGCGTACTGGGCAATACCGTTCTCGGTGGTTCCTTCGAAAGCGCGTTAGGTGGGATGGGCTGGCGGGTGGAGGGGGCACATTACACCCTCAAGGATACGGACGAGAAGTTCCTCTACTGGATTGCCGGTGTCGATTATCAGTTTTCCGACGGCACCCTAATCGCCGCTGAGTGGTATGACAATGGGCATGGGGCAAGTTCTGTGTCTGAGCTTGAGCAGATGCCGACTGACCCACTGGTGGCCTATGGCTTGCAACAGCAATTGGGCAGGCAGGTACTTGGATTGATGGTGGATAGAGATATTACACCGTTACTTCATGGTAGTTATTTGTTGTTCGCCGCTGCGGTTAATAATAATCAGGATCGGCTTGCCACATCACTGCTACATCAAATTACTTTAACCTATTCGGTAAGCAACGAATCGGATCTGCTTTTATCTCTGTTATTGGCCGGTGGGGAAGGGCTAAATAGTGGTACTCAGCCTCAATCGGAATTCGGTCACCTGCCAGCAGCGATGACGCTGAGGCTGCGATTCTATTTTTAGTGGGCGCGTTTGTTTTTTAGAGTTCTGTTCATTTCAGGTTCATGAGCAAATTGTTTCAAGTAGGCCTCATAGTCAGTTAACGGCATCGGCCGTGCGAAAAGATAGCCCTGCATAG
>JBNKQR010000043.1:0-27034 GCA_050295975.1 Thiohalomonadaceae bacterium | reverse complement strand
CACCCGCCAGGGTGGCATGAACCCCCGACTTCAGCACCGCCACCCAGAGGAAGGTGCCCAGCAGCATATAAGCCGATATACGGGTCACTTTCATCAGGTTCATCCCCAGCATCAGAACCACCGCGATGAGCGCCAACATGAGGCTGGTGAGGGAGAGATCGGCAGTGTAGAAGACAGCGATGATCAACACCGCACCGAGATCGTCAAAGATCGCCAATGCCATCAGGAAGACTCGCAGGGAGAGCGGCACACGCTTGCCAAGCAGGGCCAGAACGCCCAGGGCAAAGGCGATATCGGTGGCCGCCGGGATGGCCCAGCCGTTCAAAGCCAGGGAATCGCCCTGATTCAGCCAGTAGTAGATCGCCGCCGGCACCAGCATTCCCCCCACGGCGCCGAGTCCCGGCAGGATAATCTGGTCTGGTCTGGACAGCTCCCCTTCCAGGAACTCACGCTTCACCTCGAGGCCGATGAGCAGAAAGAACACCGCCATCAGGCCATCGTTGATCCACAGCAGTAGCGGCTTGTCCAGGTGCAGGGCGCCCACACGAATCTCAACCGGCGTACTCAAGAGGGTGTCATAGAGCCAGTAGAGGGGCGAATTCTCCATCACCATCGCCAGCACGGCAGCCAGAATTAAGAGAATGCCGCTAGCGGAGTCCTGCTTTATGAAATCCCGCAGCCACTCTGAAATCGCTTCAGCCGGGTTGTTTTTTGAATTCATTTTTTACCGCCCGTTTGCCGTGAGTCGATGATGCTGCAATCTGTTGAACGTGCATTGCGCCAAATAGGCGCGGTCAGGCTCCAGCCGGTGATACTGGCCTGTTACCTGGCGGAAATCGGCCACGGCACCCCGCGCTTTTGATCTCCACTCTGCAATTTTAGTTCGGTGGGATTGTGTAGGGAATAAACCATACAATATAGGCTTTTATTCAACCAGTAACAGCTCTAACTTGATTGCCGGATTAACAAAACACGACAATTTCTCTGACGCCACCCTCAATGCCAGGGCGGTTGGGACTAAACTGGATACAGGGAACCGGCCAACCTCATAAGCGGGCGGTTTGAGTGCGCTCATTGCAGCGTCCCGAAGGAGTCTCATCGAGGTACGAAACATGCCTTACATCAACATCAAGGTCACGCGCGAAGGCGTCACCAAGCGGCAGAAACAGGAGCTGATCACCGGCGCCACCCAACTGTTAGTGGATGTTCTCGGCAAGGACCCGTCAACCACGGTAGTGGTCATCGACGAAGTCGATATGGATAACTGGGGTTTTGCCGGGGAGCCGATTTCCGAACTGCGACGGAAGAGTACGATGTAACCCGGCACCATTATCGGTATCGTTCAGCCGCCGGATGACCGACGCTTGTCATGAGTCAGAACAACGGCTGACACCGATGTGTCCGGCAAACCATGTCTTACCTGTCATTTGCAGGTAGGGTGCGGCTTGACGCACCCTACACTTCAACCTATACCGCGAAGTGGATTCGGCCATGAGTTAAATGAACCCAGGTCAGCCGCCCTGCCGCCTCCACCAGGCAGTTGCTCCCAACCGTGACCTCTGTCACTGCTGCTGTGACTCGGCGCTTGGGACTTCTCCCCCCATATCGAACACCACCGGCCTTTCACCCAGCACCATCTCTTTGTCCACCCGGCAGGCGGTGATACCCTTGCTTGACGGCATCTCATACATCGCCTTGCGCAGCAGGCCCTCCATGACCCCGCGCAAGCCGCGTGCGCCGGTACCCCGCTCGATGGCCAGGCGGGCGATGGCGCGCAACGCCCCGGAGGTGAATTCGAGCTGTACCTCCTCATACTCGAACAGGCGTTGATACTGGCGCACCAACGCATTGCGCGGTTCGGTGAGGATCTGTACCAGGGCCTGTTCATCCAGATCGTGTAGCGCCGTGATTACCGGAAAGCGGCCGATAAACTCGGGGATCAAACCGAAGTGGCGCAGGTCGTCCGGTTGCACCTCTTCGAACAGACGCAGCTGATCATACGTCTGGCCCGGGTCCGATAGATCGACATGAAAGCCGATGCCTCGCTCGGCATTGCCCAGGCGCTTTTCCAACAGCCGCTCGAGGCCGGCGAAGGCACCTCCGGCAATGAACAGAATGTTGCGGGTGTCGACCGGCTGATCGCCCATCTGGTCCTTACGCCCCTTGGCGCTGAGTTTGATCTGCGCCCCTTCCACCAGCTTCAGCAGCGCCTGCTGCACCCCCTCGCCGGAGACGTCGCGGGTACCGTGGGAAGACTCTCCCGCCTTGGCCAGCTTATCGATCTCGTCGATATAGACGATACCCCACTCCGCCAACTCCCGATTGCCGTCGGCGCTGTCCAGCAGGCGGGTCAGAATACTCTCCACATCCTCGCCCACGTAGCCGGCCTGGGTCAGGGTGGTGGCATCGGCGATGACGAAGGGCACGCCGACAATACGCGCCAGGGTGCTTGCGAGCAGGGTCTTGCCGGTACCGGAGGGGCCCAGCAGCAGGATGTTCGATTTCTCAATCTCCACCTCAGGCTGACTGACCTGCATGCGCGGCTGGTCGTTCTCCATGCTCAACCGCTTGTAGTGGTTATAGACCGCCACCGCCAGGGTCTCCTTGGCCAGCTCCTGTCCAATGATGTAACGGTTGAGCTGTTCGGTGAGCTCCACCGGCTTGAGCAGATTGCGCATGGGTTTCGCGGCGGCGCGCTTACGCCCCCAGCTACCCACCACCTGGGAAGCGAGTCGCACACACTCCTCGCAAATATGCCCCTCTTCACCGGCGATCAGTGGCACCTCCGGACTCTGCACCTGAGCGCAGAAGGAACAGTGGGGTTTCGGGCCGCTCATGGAAATCTCCTGGCTGCGATGAGCTGTTGGTCGTTTTGTTTGCCGCCCTTGCTTGTAAGAACGGCTTAAATGGAGTGGTTGCCTGTAGCGCTGTTTGGTAAGGCAGAGCCCCGCCCTACCCGTGATTGAACCGTTGGGTGGAACCCTGCCCAACCAAAATCACAAACTTTGTCGAAGCGCTCCGATCTGCGCCCTGTGCTACCGGTCTCATACAGGCGCCAATCTATGACATGAACCTTGTGGGGGTGCGGCTCACCGCACTGAACATCCGATCAAGCGTTCTTGATCTTTTGCAAACTCGCGAGCCAAGCCTTTTGACAGTTACGGCGTTGGCGCTCACCCAGCACCTCACGGATGCGAGGCGCCGCCTTGGTGAGCGGCACCTTGCGGACCGGTTTGATCTTCTCGCAATAGAGGATGTGAAAACCCAGCTCCGACTCGACGATATCGCTGATCTCGCCTTCCGCCATCTTGAACAGGGCCGCATCGAGACGTTCATAGAGCTGTCCCCGGGTCACCTCACCGAGTTTGCCCCCGTCCATGGCGGTGGGACATTCGGAGTAGCGCTTGGCGAACTCTTCAAAGCGGTTGCCGCGACCCGCCAGTTTCTCAGACAGCTGCCCTATGCGCTGGCGGGCGGCCTCACGGGTGTTCTCGGGATAGTCGGGATTAATGGTAATCAGCAGATGGCTGGCCACCCGGGACTCCGGGGTCTGAAAGCGGTCGTGATGCATCTCATAGAAGAGATGCACATCGAGTTCACTCACCTCGGCGCTATTGGCCGCCACCCGCTGCATCACGCTGTCGAACATCAGTTCACGGTAGAGCGCCTTGCGCAGACCCTCCTCGTCCAGAGCGTTGTTGTCCAGATCATTCAGAAACTCATCGCGACTACCATAACGTTCCGCCACCGCCGTCACCGATTCATCCAGCTGCCGCTCGGAGATCACCAATCCCTCCGCCTCCGGCGAAGCGATAACCAGTGTCTCCAGTTCATAACTCTTGCTGGCCTTGCGATAGACCTGGCTATACTCGGCGGGATCCAGTTGACTCAGGTTCTTGCGATAGCCGTTGAGTGCGTTACGCAGCAGATGATAGCTGAACTCGGGGGAGATCTCGGGTTGCTTTTCGGCCAAGGTCATTCCTCCTCCTCGATCTCGGGCTGTAGAAATTCGAGGGCGCGCTCAGGCACCTGCAGTGTGCGACCGGCAAAGCGGGCATGATAGGCGGGACCGCCAGGGTGCTCGCGTAGGACCTTCTCGATCTCGCCTTCATCACCGGGCTCGGCAATCACCTCGCCTTGAATACCGAGGGGGATGGTCGGCGTCACTTTGTCCCGGAACTCGAAACGGGTGGGAATCCAGGGATCGCTCTCCAGTTGCAGCTCCTGTTCGCGACAGCCAACACGCTTTTTGGCATCGAGAAAATCGACTGAATAGATCAGCTGATCCTGCAGAAAGGTACCGACGTCACGCACAAAACCGACACTGCCGCGACGGATCAGCAAGCGGCCGGTGGCTTCGCCGGGATAGGTGCCGTCGTTGCGCACATTGCGCACCACCCGCACCTTCTCGCCATATTCAAACTTTGGACGCAACGCTTCTCACCTGCTGTGTCAGATCCATCAAAGGTATCTCTACCGTCACCGGCTCGTGCATGCGAAAGACCTTGAACACCTTCTCGGTCAATGCATCGGACTGGACAAAGTCGTTGTAGGCGCTGTTGAGCAGACCGGCGAAGAGGGTCCGCTTCTCTTCGTCCGCCTCGGGCATTGCCTCGGCGCTATCGATATAGTCGTGAAAGCGTTGCAGGATGTGCAGGCGATTCACATGCACCACCGACTGATCGTACTCGATGCCAAAGTAGTCAAGAAAATCCTCCGCGCTGCTGAGCTCATCCATATCCAAATCGAATTCACTGTCACTCATAAATTGTCTCCCGTTCGTATGCTATGCCGTCAAAGAATCCGACTCTTTATCCAGCGCCTCGCGCGCCACTTCCAGCAGCGCCCGCGCGCCGAGCCGATCCTTCGAGTCGAGTTCCACCACCTTCTCCAGGCGCTCCAGGGCCGACTTGTAGTCGCCCAGCCTCAGTTCCAGAAAGCCGGCACCCTTCAGCGCCAGCATGTAAAAACGGATCAGGGTCATGGAGATCATCACCCCACTGCCGAGCCGCATCTCGGTCAGGTCCCGCCACTCATCCGGGAACTCCAGGCGCTTGCCGATTACCTTCAGCACCCGTTCCGCTACCCGCAGTGAATCGTTGAGCCGATGCTGGTAGTAGTAGAAGCGGTAGAGCGCCACCAACACCATCGGATGCTCCGGTTCGAGAAAGTAGGCCCGCATCAACGCCTCTTCCGCCTGTTCCGTGCCGTAGTGTTCCGAGGCCTGATCGAGACAGCATCGGGCTTCGGCATCGATCGCCTCATCGAAATAGAGCTCCTCGCTATCAAACTCCAGCAGATCGATGGCCATGACTCAGCTCGCCTCGGCCGGTTGAGAGCGCACTGGATCGCACACCAGGATGGCGTCACAGTGGCTGCACTCATCTTGCGGCGACTCACCACCTGGCAGACAACCGTGTATGCCTGCCTCGTGCTCCAGCAACCGGATGCGCTCGAGCAGGCAGGCGATGGCATCGGCCACCGGATCGGGAATCAGGTGATGGTTGAGATCGATGTCGTGTATACCGTCGGTCATACTGCGGCTCGACTGCACCACCTTGCCCGGAATGCCCACCACCGTCTTTCCCGCCGGCACCGGGGTGATGACCACCGAGTTGGCGCCGACACGGGCCTTATCGCCGATGAGGATGGGGCCGAGAATCTTGGCCCCGGCCCCCACCACTACCTTGTTGCCAAGGGTTGGATGCCGCTTGCCCTTGTTCCAGGAGACACCGCCGAGGGTGACACCGTGATAGAGGGTCACATCATCGCCCACCTGCGCCGTCTCACCGATCACCACGCCAGCGCCATGATCGATGAAAAAGCGGCGGCCGATGGTGGCGCCGGGATGTATATCGATACAGGTCCAGATACGCCCGATATAGGCGATCAGGCGCGGCATGTAGCGCCAACCGCGCCGCCATAGCTTGTTCGCGATACGGTGTAGCAGGATGGCATGCACCCCCGGATAGGTGGTCATGATCTCGAAGCGGGTGCGCGCCGCAGGATCGCGCTCGAACACGCAGCTGATATCTTCACTCACCTGCTTCGTTAGCGAGAGCGGTTTGGCTGGCGGCGCCGCTTCGACCAGGACTTCACTGTTCATTATCGTTGCATCCATTGCTGAGATTCGTGGTTGATTTGCAGATAGAAGCGGCGCAGATCCTGCGCCGCGGGCGGACGTTTGTTCTGCATCGCATGGAGCCGTACCAGATGCAGCAGCGACTCCGCCTGCTCCCGGCTCAAGGCCATGCCCATGTCGGCATAGGCCTGGATCACGGCATGACTTCCCGAATGCTTGCCGAGCACGAATTGATGGTCGCGACCCAGCTCCGAGGGATCGACACCCTGATAGTTGAGCCGATCCTTCATCAGACCGTCCACATGGATGCCCGCCTCGTGGGTGAAGACACCGGCGCCAACCAGACTCTTCTGCCAGCCGACGCTGCGGCCGGAGGCGATCTCCACCAGTTCCGATAAGGCGGAGTAACGGGTCATGTCGATCGCATCAGCCTGTTGGTAGAAACGGCGCAGCCCCATCACCACCTCTTCCAGAGGCGCATTGCCGGCCCGCTCGCCCAGGCCGTGTACCGTAGTGTTGGCATGCGTGGCGCCGGCCCGGATCGCGGCCAGAGTATTGGCGGTAGCCAGACCCAGGTCGTCGTGGGCGTGCATCTCGATCTCGATCTCGCTGATGGCGCGTAGATCACGAATACACTCAAAGACCTGGAACGGCTCCATGATACCGACCGTGTCGGCGAAGCGGAAACGCCGTGCTCCGGCCCGTTCGGCCGTCTCGACCACCTGCCAGAGGAATTCGGGATCGGCCCGCGAGGCATCCTCACCACCGACACAGACTTCAAGCCCCAACTCATGAGCCTCGGCGATACAGGGCGCGATCTGTTGCAGCACCCACTCCCGCGAGCGACCCAGCTTCTTGCTGATCTGTTGATCCGACACCGGCATGGAGAGATCGACCATCTGCACACCCAGATCGCGGCAGTGAGCGATATCCCGACGGTGCATGCGGCACCAGACCATCAAGCTGGCGCGATCCACTTTCGCTGCCACAGCGCGTATGGCATCGCGCTCCTCCCCGCCCATGGCCGGAATGCCAACTTCGAGCTCTGGCACACCCAGCTCATCCAGGGATTGGGCGATCGCCAGCTTCTCATGCAAGGTGAAAGAGACCCCTGCGGACTGCTCCCCGTCCCGTAGCGTGGTGTCGTTGATGATGGCATTGGGTGGTGACTGACACATGATTGACTCCTGGTTGGGAGGATAAATGCAATCACTGTGCCATGAGATTTTTATCTTTTATATTATAGACTTATGATTTTCATGTATGAACAAGTCTGTGTTACTTCACTAGATTTTGTAGGGATTGCGACAAAGTGGGATGGATGGGTAATTATGACGCTGGATCTGCCGACTCATTCTCATCGACAGGCCTCGCCTCGGTAATCCCATGCACTAGCCAACTTTAGAAAGCACCAAGGATTACAGATGGTTGGAGGATTCTGCCGATGCTAATATAGTGTCACAAACAGAAAAAAGCTCTCTCGTGCCAAGACCATCCGCCACTCATCGCCAGGGACGCACATGAAAACCAAGCAGCCCCTCCATCAGAACCATCGCTTCGCGACATACTCCATCTGTGCCGGGTAGATATCACATTACCGGTGACAGCAGGGTAATCGCCTTTATGACAAAAATGGAGGTAGCCTTGACAACAAACCACTTACTGATTTAACCGTATATAAAGGGATAATTTATGTCCGCATTCGAAAAAAGCAATTCAATAATTCTTGGCGCATGCCTCGTTATTGGGCTGTCTTCTCTTGGTTATCTACTTGGCAGTGCGGCCATCAAATATAAGGAATATGAGCGAACGGTGACGGTAAAAGGACTTTCTGAGCGAGAGTATAAAGCGGATATCGTGATCTGGCCCATACAATTCAGCGCCGCCAGCAATGACCTTGAAGAAATTTACCAGTCTATTGATGGGAGCACTGAGAAAATCATGTCATTTCTTCAGCGCGCCGGCATTGAGGCAAGTGAAATCACCTATTCCTCTCCAGCGATCACTGATAAATCCGCACAACAGTACGGAAATCAGCCAAAAGCCGAATTCAGGTATACTGCTTTCCAAACAGTGACCGTTTATTCTAAGAACATTGAAACAGTACAGAACGTCATGGGAAGAATGTCAGAATTAGGTAAGCAAGGAATAGCGTTTACCGGTGGCAATTATGAATTAAAAACCGAATACATTTTTACGCGCCTGAATGAGGTAAAACCTGAAATGATTGAAGAGGCCACCAGGAAAGCTCGCGAGGTGGCAGAAAAGTTTGCATCCGACTCGAAAAGCACATTGGGAAAAATTCGATCTGCGTCTCAAGGACAATTCAGTATTAGCGCAAGGGACAAGAACAATCCCCATATCAAGAAAGTTAGAGTCGTTTCTACAGTCGCTTACTATCTTTCAGACTGATGAGATTAAGATGCCGTTGCCCAGCCTGTTCGTCACAGCATTCCAAACAGACCGCAAAATGCCGCTTTTATCACTACATAGTTTCAAATCAATTAATGATTAGATGAGGAATATTAAATGAAAGACTCAAAAGATCACCTGGAAATGTCCTTTCGCTCAATCGAATGCTTTGCAAACGATGGAAAACTTGACGCAGAAGAGCTTGGCAAAATTGTTGAAATAGCAGAACGAGACGGAGAAATTGACCGCAATGAAATACGCGTATTAAGAAATATTATATCCAAAATCAGGCCGCATGAAATTGACTCTTCAATGAAGGCCAAGTTAGAAGACATTCGTAAAATGGTCGAAGCTCAGAATGCATGAAAAACTTCAATCAATCTCGTTTACCGTTTGCTTTGCCACAACATCAAAATGGATGAAATCCTGAGTTTAGTTAAAGTTGGTACAGCCATTGAAATTCAACCATAACAGCCATTGATAATATTGATCCGACCACCACAAGGAATACCAATGAAAATAAACAACAAGTCAGTGATGACGATCATTGCAATTACAATCATCACTGTTGCACTGGGGTGCACCACCCCTCAAAGCATACGAAGTGAGAGCATATCAACGGCAGCTTCAGCGGATGGAAGCCCAATTACTTATGGCGTTAGCGGCCAAGGCAAGACCACTCTTGTTTTTATACATTGCTGGACATGTAATCATGAGTTCTGGAGAGCACAAATTGAGAATTTCTCCAACAACCACCAAGTTGTCTGGGTAGATTTGGCTGGCCATGGACTATCCGGAAGCCACCGTACGCAGTATACAATGGAGGCATTCGGCCAGGATATCGCGTCAGTAGTAAATAAGATCAAGGCGGAGAATGTGATTTTAATTGGACACTCCATGGGGGGGCCGGTAGCAATCGAAGCAGCACAAATCCTTGGCAATAAAGTAATTGGCATCGTTGGCGTCGACACATTCTTTACTCCATTTCAATACCCTGATTCCGAAGCAAAGATCAAAGACTTTGTGAAACCATTTGAAAATGATTTCAAAGCCGCATCGGAGCAACTCGTTCGTTCCATGTTTACACCAAAGGCGGATCAGGACTTAATAACCTCAACGGTAAATCAAATGTCCATTGCAAACCCGGACATGGGCGTCAGTGCAATGTATGAATTATTCATTTGGAACGCAAAAAAGGGGAGCACTGCACTTAACGCCTACTCAGATATACTACGCAATATCAATGGCGCACCGTCAGGTGACGAAAAAGCACTACATGAAAGTGTGAACCTCATCCCAGGTGTCGGGCATTTCGTAGCGCAAGCCAAGCCTAATGAGTTCAACAAAGCACTAAGCGATATTCTTGTCGAATTCAAATCTCTGCATAAATAATGCACACGAGCAAAAGGCGCAACATTTATTAGCGTAATCATGTGCAACGTAAAAAATCACTATTGAATGGAGTTTAAAGGATGCACGTAGTCGTAGTTCTGCTCATTGTAGGGATTGTTGTATATCTTTTCTTGAGATATTCGATGTCCAACAGGCCGGACAGCCAAACGCCTCAAGAATCTACGGCCACGGATGCCAACCAGGGTCATTTTTCCGGGCGACGTCTTGCCTTCATTTCCCGTGGCAAACTGTTTCTCAAGGATGGCGACAAAGCACCACAAGAGATTCAAAGCCCACATGTCCAGAGCATGATGGATCGAATAGAACGCTCGCGACAGCGCCATGGCTGGAAAGAAGGTACCGCTTTCGAGTCCTCATACATTAGTGATCGATCCAATGTACCTTCCGATCAGCATGCATTGAATACTAAAACCGCGCAATTCACACCCGACGGTAAGCTACTCTATTTTCTAGGCGATGATCATGTGGGCGGCTTGTTCGAATATGACTTTGACACTGGAGATGAAAAACGACTGATTCACCAGCAACGCCTGCAACTGGACGACTTGAGCGTCGATGCGGCTGGCCAGCATCTGATCTGCTCTCAGCACAGCACCAATGGTACCGCAAACATCGCCGTGATGGATGCGGATGGCAGCAATTACCGGGAGGTTACTGGTGGCGACACCGTGGATTCAGCACCGGCGTGGATTCCCGGCAATCCCGATCAGATCGTATTCCAGTCATCCGGTGTCGCGCGCAATGAACACGGTTTTGTCGTCGCCCTGGGACCTTCCAGCATTCAAATGCTCGATTTGCGAAAAAGTGAACTGACTTCAGTAAGGGAGGAGAACAATCTCGATTTTCTTCAACCCAAGGTCGACCCGTCTGGTCAACTTCTTTTCATTCGGCGACCCTATGAACCACCTCGTTACGCAAGCAGCAACTTCCTGATCGACTTGCTGCTGTTCCCTTTCCGACTGCTGCGAGCCATCTTTCATTACCTCAATTTCTTCTCCCTTATGTATACGCGCAAACCCTTGACTAGCGCCTCAGGCCCCGAGGTAAAGGCTGACCTGAAGGAACTGCTCATTAAGGGCAAACGCATTGATGCGGAGAATGCACTACGGAAGGAAACTCGGGTCAATGGTGTCCGTTCCCTGGTACCAAGATCCTGGCAGCTCATTCGAAGAACACGCACCGGCAATGAACAATTGCTCGCCACGAACGTGGCGGCCTACGATATCACGAGCGACGGTAGAATTTTCTTCACCAATGGATACGGTGTATTTATGCTGGACTCTTCCAACGATCCGCAGGTGGTGCTTCGTGGTAAATTAATCGCTGAATTGGTCGTCAACTGACTGTTAGACCCACTCGTCGTGGCATGAGGTTTCATCTTCTCCGGATATGACTTGTCACTCAATTCGCGCGGGTTACCTCCACCCGTTCCGCATCACCCAGAAGTTGTGTGAACTGCTCGCCCGTGACCTTAATCAAATGTTCATGATCGCCCGACTCGAAATAGACTTCCGACTGATTCAACAGTTTGCTGTCGACTAGGGTAATCAGCCCGTAGGCAGCGCCCAGAGGTGGGATCGCCCCACCCTCACAGTCGGGAAATAGTTGAATGAGTTCGCTCTCAGTAGCAAGTCCGACTTCCCTCCCCAGTAGCCGGTGCAACATGCCGAGATGAACGCGGTAATCAGAGGGAACGACAACCATCATGTACTCACCATCCTCCTTGACGATAACGGCTTTTGCCAGACAGTCACCGGCTACGTGGGCGGCCCCGGCGCTTTCCATGCTAGAATGCGAATGCCGATGGGAAATTAATTCGCAGGGGACGGATTGTCCATCCATATATGACTTTAATATTTTCGAAATACTCATAGCGCACCTCCATATGAGCGTTGTGGCCGCAAGCTCACTTCGAATCGCGTGAGTTTTGGCCGTATCGGCAATAATTCGGCAGCACTTGTTTCGAATCGCCGCGACACTTCCAGTTCCGTCATTTTATTTTAGTTCAAGTTTGTGTTTGGCACTGAATACAGGTCCCATATTGATAATATAGTTAAAATTGAAATGTCCAGGATTTGGGCAAAAAAAGCACCTAATAGCCGATTATGGCGAAGTTTTGGCTATTTAAGGCCACCTAATAATTGGCTGCCACTGACCACACCCTGCCACTCACACCATTGAGATCATCACGTCCCTCTGCCAACCCGACATAATGGCAACAACATCTAGTCGGGTAGTGCGTTAAACAGCGGAGAGGAGCCAATCGAGCGATGCGAAACTGACTGGATAGGTGCATTTGAGAGCTGAATCACATTTACAAAATTCGAAATCTTATCACGATGCATTATTTTCTCATTGTTCAGTTTGATTTCAGCTTTGAGAAACAGACTTGCATGACATATCGGTGAAGCGTTATCGCTATTACCTATGCCATGTAACGTCGATGGAATAATCGGATTGAGCAACGAACCAGGGAGTGGGGGATGAATACTATCAACCAGATTCTTTATAAAATCATTGCGATTCTGTTTTCTATGACTTTTATCTCTATGTCAGTATCCTCTTGGGGGGCCGTGATTGATAACCGCTATCTGGCCAACTTCTGGTATCTGGCCTACTACGGAATCATAATGATCTTGATCGCGTTGGCCCTGATCATCATGTTGTTCGTTATAAATCAATGCATTGAGTGGTATAAGCGTTCTCTGCGTTCCATATAGGGGAGCGCGCTGTCGTGATGAATGACACATCACTGCTGTATACAATATCCCCCTTTCTCCGAGAGAAGCGTGTCGGGTGGAGGGGGGTTAGATTACTTTCGGAGCAGTAAGCCACACCTTAAGACAAGCCTTCACTTCGCCGTATCATCCCGAATTAAAGGCAAAAAAAACCGCAACATAAGCTGCGGTGAAGAACGGAGAGGATTCAACCAAATAACCGATCAGGCATAACTGGGCGCGAAGGCCTTTTGCGGATCCTCGACCGGGCCGTTACCGTTCCAATAGGGAGAGAGTTTGCGCAACTGAGCCACGATGGGCGGCACCGCCTCGATCACGCGCTCAACCTCCTCCATGGTGTTGTAGCGGGAGAAGGAGAAGCGGACCGAGCCGTGTGCGGCGGTGAAAGGAATATCCATTGCCCGCATGACATGGGAGGGTTCCAGCGAGCCCGAGGTACAGGCGGATCCACTCGAAGCGGCGATCCCCATCTTATTCAGCAGTAGCAGGATCGCCTCGCCCTCGATGTATTCGAAGGCGACATTAAGGGTATTGGGCAAGCGGTTGTTGGGATCGCCAGTCACGAAGCAGTGGCTGACCTGTTCAAGAATACCCTGTTGCAGACGATCGCGCATGGCGCGCACGAAGCTCTTTTCATATTCCAGTGACTCCATCGCCATCTCACAGGCCTTACCGAGTCCGACAATAGAGGTTGCGTTTTCAGTGCCGGCACGACGTCCCCGCTCCTGGTGCCCGCCACGCAGCAGAGGGCGGAAGCGGACACCGCGACGCAGATAGAGTACACCGACACCCTTGGGTGCATGCAGCTTGTGTCCGGAGAGGGAGAGCATGTCGATGCTTGTGTTCTTCAGGTCGATTGGCAGCTTGCCTACCGCCTGCACCGCGTCGGTATGGAACATGACACCGGCGGAACGGGCCATCTCCGCCATCTCCTCCACCGGAAAAAGTGTACCGCTCTCGTTGTTGGCCCACATCACCGAGACAATGGCCACATTATCGGAAAGCAGTTTGTAATACTCCCGGATATCGAGCCGGCCCTTTTTGTCGACCTTGAGATAGTGGACGGTATAACCCTCTTTCTCCAGATATTCACATAGACTCAATACCGCCGGATGTTCAACCACTGTGGTAATAATCTCTTTGCGCTCGGGTTGCGCCTTGAGAGCGGAGAGGATCGCGGTGGAGTCTGACTCGGTACCGCAAGAGGTGAAAATGATCTCTGAATCGTGCTCTGCGCCCAGCAACGCCTGGACTTGTTTGCGTGCTTTCTTCAGTGCGAGCCCGACCTTGTTGCCAAACTGATGCAGGGACGAAGGATTGCCGAACTGTTCGGTGAAGAAGGGCAGCATCTCCCGCACGACTTCGGGAGCCACCATGGTAGTGGCGTTGTTGTCGAGATAGATTCCGTCGACCGTGTCACTTTGTTTCATGAGCTAGGCCCCCATCGCCGCACGACGCGCCAGCTCTTCGGCGGGCAGAACCTGAATGAACTCGCCAAGACCCTCAGCCAGGTGCTGCTGAATGCCGCCCAGGGTGGTGGCGGCCATTTGACAGCCTGAACAGGCACCGATCATATTGAGGTAAACATACTTGCCGTCAACCTCAACCAACTCTACATCACCATGATCACGCTGCAGATTGGGACGAATCTCTTCCAACAGCTCTTCGATGCGTTTCATGCGCTGCAGATTGGTCAAACCTGACTGGGGCTTCTTGATCTCGCCGGCCACCGCATTGTGATCGAATCTCTCGCCCCGCTCCACCAATACCCGGGCAAGGATCTCTTCGATGCCCTCGTGACAGGCGGAACAGCCACCACCCGCCTTGGTATAGTTGGTCACCTCTTCCACGCTACGCAGACCGTTGGCGCGCACCGTCTCTTCGATCATGACTTCATCGACGGCAAAGCATTTACAGACCAGGGCGCCCTCTTCGTGGTCATCCTTCCACTCTTCGCCGCGATAGTTGGCGACAGCGGCTTGCAGCGCCTCTCGTCCCATCACCGAGCAGTGCATCTTCTCCGGCGGCAGACCGTCGAGATAGTCGGCAATGTCCTGGTTGCTCACATTCAGCGCCTCATCGATCTTCATGCCTTTGATGATCTCGGTCAGCGCCGAGCTGGAGGCGATGGCCGAGCCACAACCAAAAGTCTGAAATCCCGCATCGAGAATCTCCTCGGTCTCTGGATCAACCTTGAGGGTCAGACGCAGCGCGTCGCCGCAGGATAGTGAACCCACATCCCCGACCGCGTTGGCTTCCTCCACGGCGCCCGCATTACGAGGACTGAAGAAATGCTCTTGTACCTTTTCGGAATAGTCCCACATTTCATTGCTCCTGAACGTTTAGGCAGAGAAAGAGTTACCACAGCCACAGCTGGCGGAGGCATTGGGATTTTCAAACTTGAAGCCACTGCCTTCCATGCTGTCGAGAAAATCGACAGTGACGCCCTGCAGCATCGGCGCGCTGTAGGGATCGATGAAAATCTTCAGACTACCCACCTCGACGATGGTGTCGTCGCCCTTGGCCGCTGCCTCAAGTTCCATGCCGTATTGCATACCTGAGCAGCCGCCTCCGGTGACGGATATTCTCAATCCCTCAACAGGTGATTCGGCGCCTTTGATGAACCGGCTTATGGCCTTCTGTGCATTCTCGGTCAGTGTGATCATGGTCGTTTTCTCCGTGGCAAGTCTCTTGCATCGTTGTGTTTACATAGCTGCTGCAAAGCCTGTGCCATGTAATTCCGAACAACGCTTTTGATTGTTTTTACAGCATTTTTTCGGCTTTTGGCATACCAAGCAGTCGCATTCACAACACAATGCGAAGCTATGTTTTGTAACAAAGGCAACAAAGGAAAGAGACCATGACACTCGAACAACTCACCCCTGGAGACGCGGTCTACGCCGCTAGCCATATCTATAATGACGGTGGTATTCCTGAGGTTCCCGATGATGCACTGCTGGCGAAGCCCGGCACCCGCGGGGTACTTATCGAAACCGGATATCTGGAGGAAGCCCCTGAACGCACCGTCTATCTGGTGCGCTTTGAAGACAGCGAACTGAACCTGGGGCCTGCCACCGGTTGCTGGCCAGAGGAGTTAAGCTCCACCGAGCTGGATTTTTGCGACGAGACGTAAGCGCAAGCGAGGTTTGTCTTGTTCATCAAATGCTTGCTTGAGCAGGCTCCACCCTACTGCTCGAGATGGACCGTAGGGAGGGGCCTGCCCCGCCACAAGAAGCTGAAAGTTAGCGTTTCATCTCAAATATTCTCTATGCCCCGTATCTACACTTCAGTTCGATTCAGTCATTCTGAAGGGCGCAAGAGGGATCTCAACGTGACCAGCGACGATGAAAGATTGTATCGTGCCAGATACCGCTGGCAATCATCGCCCTGCCCCGCCGTGGGCCTCGATAGATATATATCCAGGCCCTGCCCCAAGGTGTGGAGATAAGTTCACGCGAGTAGGCCTTGGGATAACCCTCAAGCCGGTCGAGTACCGCCATCTCCTGCGCGCCAATCTCGTAGACCTCTCCCTGGATGCGGGTGCGGCCTCGCTTGACCACCCCTGGATAGGCACCCAGATTGATCATTTTGTAGTAGGGCCCGGTGATGTGGTGGCCGCAGCAGCGGGCACCCTCGAGCAGGTGGTGATTCACCTCGTTGCGACGCAAGGTACCGTAAACAAAGACCCGGGAATTGAGTTTCATAAAACCGTTGCTAGGACATATGGAGAAAGGAGGGTAAGACAAGCATATATCATCTTTTATACGCGGCAAGCCCGCTTTACAGGGGACAGATAATGAACGCGGTCGCCGCATTTTTGTCCAAATATTCCACTCTCATTGTCGCTTTTGGAAAAAACATGTCGATGCAAGAATCGAGAATGAACTGGCGTTTCACCCTACTCGCCCTATTGCTGTGCATGTCGCCATTGAGCTTCGCGGAACCGGCCTTTAAAAGCGAGAAGGCGATCTTTACCTACGAAATCCTGACCCGGGGCCTGTCTCACCCCTGGTCGCTCGCCTTTCTACCGGATGGACGCGTGCTGGTAACAGAGCGCAGTGGCGACCTGAAGGCGATCGACCCAACCGGCCGCCTCGAACCCCGCTCGATCACCGGCCTACCCAAGATCCGCCAACATGGTCAGGGAGGACTGCTCGATGTGGTATTGCACCCCCAGTTCGAAAGCAACCGGCTGATCTATTTCTCCTTTGCCGAAGCGGGTATGAACGGCTACGGCACCGCCGTGGCCCGAGGACGATTGGAAGATAATCAGCTGTCGCAAGTGGATGTGATCTACCGCATGGCGCACAAAAGCCATGCCCGCCAGCACTTCGGATCACGACTGGTGTTCGATCGCGACGGTCATCTCTTCATCACCCAGGGGGACCGGGGCGAGCGCTCTCGCGCCCAGGATCTGAATGATCATGCCGGTTCGCTGATCCGGATCCACGACGACGGCCGCGTGCCCGCTGACAACCCCTTCGTGGGCCGCAAAGACGTCAGGTCGGAGATATACAGCTACGGTCACCGCAACATGCAGGGTGCCGCTCTCAATCCCTGGAGCGGCAGACTCTGGACCCATGAGCATGGCCCTCAGGGTGGCGACGAGATCAACATCCCCGAGGCGGGCAAGAACTACGGCTGGCCGATCATCACTTACGGCGTCAACTATGTCACCGCCACCCGGATCGGCGAAGGCACACACAAAGCCGGGATACAGCAACCCATCTACTACTGGGTGCCGTCCATCGCCCCTTCCGGTATGGCCTTCTACGATAGTGACCGTTTTGAAAACTGGAAAGGCAATCTTTTTGTCGGTTCGCTTAAACTCCAGCTGCTGGTCAGACTCGAACTCGACGGAGATAAAATCACCCATGAGGAGCGGTTGCTCAAAGGCAAGCTTGGCCGCATTCGTGATGTACGCCAGGGGCCGGACGGGCTGATCTATCTTCTGACCGACGAGGATGACGGCAAGCTGGTGCGGCTGCTGCCGGTCAACGATTCAACAAAGCCCTGAATAGAACATCGCTGGTCGCCGAATTGATTGTTTGACGCTTGTCATTCCGATGCATCCTTGAATTCGGATAACCACATCTTATTGCAGTTTTCACGGTTGCTGGGATGACCAAAATCCATGGTATCTTGGTGCGGCTTGCCGCACCGTATGCAGACAATAATTACCCACCCAGAATCAATTCGTAAGCATGCCGCAGCAACTCCAGCTCGACACCGGGCAATCCCCTGGCCTGGGTCAGATCGATGAACTGGGCTTCGGCCTTCTCCGCCGCATCAAAGGGCGGATCCATGGTGCTAATGCAGGCCAGAATGATCTGTATGCACCCACCGGGCACATCGACGCTATGACGGTACTCCCCCTCCGCCTTCAGGCAACCGTCAGGCAGTGAGAGTTTTCGCTCCAGCTGCTGCAGGATGGCTGCGGGATGGTTGACCATATTGGAGTCTGGCACCCGCTCCAGCAGCTGGGCCGGCATGGGAATGGTATCGAAGGCACAGACACTGTCGTAAGCATATTTGAGGAAGCGGGTACGCGCGCTGGCTGCCTGCTTGTGATAGAGAATAACGCGGTAATCCATTTTAGTAATTATTAACTGTGAAGATAAATTCCATGTCCTTGCTACACCCTCTATCGGCCGGCATAGTCACAGACGGCTTTCGGGTCATCATTCAGGCATTTGCAACAATCGGGCCTCGGCCCTGATCTTGTCACCCTTGCCCCAGGCGTTGACAGCCTCGACAAACCATCCGTTACGGGTCGGATGTGGGCGCACCACATCCTGTTCGACGTAAAAGCTGCCGTCCGCATGGAACAGTAGGGTACCCAGGTTCATACCCTGCTCATTGCGCCAGTCACCGACCAGGCTGTACTCACTGTTGGAAGGGTCCCGTTGCAATCGATAGGACGCCTCCTTGGGAGGTTTCAGCGTCACGTCCTCGGCGCTAAACCCCAGCTTCAGCACTTCGTGATAGAGCTTCTCGAACACCCGCTCGGCTAACTGCTCGATCTTGAAGAAGCGTATAGCGACAGACTCGTCCATTCAGGTTACCCCCAGAACTCCTCGGCGACCTGCAGGCGTTCCACCGGCTGGTCGTTCTGAAGATGTTCGTCGAAGATGGTCGCCACATCTGCCTTGCTGACGCCTCCATACATCACACCCTCGGGATAGACCAGCACCGACGGGCCTTCGCTACATGGGCCGAGACAGCCGGTGGTGGTTACCTGCACCTTGTCGAACAACTGCCGCTGCTGCAGATGCCAGTAGAATTCCTCCGCCACTTCCGCACAGTTTTTCTGGCTGCATGAAGGACGCGGGTGTCCCAGGGGACGGCTTTGCGTACAGACGAATACGTGCTTATGAGGTCTTGGCATGTCAGTCTCTCCTGCTCAGGCTACGGCGGTCTGGGGTTCGTGGGTAAAGCACTTCTTGGGACAGATACGCGAACAGGCGCCGCAACCGATACAGTCCATGGCGTCCTTGAGACTCATGACCATGGCGGTGTCATCTGAAAAGCCGTCATCGTCTTCACCGTAATCATCATCGTCGTAGTCATCATCGGCTATCAGCCCCTCTACCTCTTCACGCTCAATCAGATCGAAGACTTCACGTGTACAGACCTTAAAGCAGCGGCCGCAGCCAATACAGTTCTGCTGATTGATCTCCATTACAAACGCCGGGGTGTATTCTTCACCGCCCCGGGTCAAACCTGTAATCATCGTCATGGGTGCTCCCTCAACTTATTTCGACTTCGGCCGCTTTATAAGCGGCCTCGGCTTCTGCCCACGCCTGGCAGGCATCGTAGGTGGCCTGCGCAATGGCAGGAATCTCCGCATAGGCGGCGGGCAGCCGATCCTCGACCAGATCGTGTAGCTCACCTGCCCTTTCCGTCGCAATGCGCTTGGCCCTCTTGACGGCCTTCGACATCGCCTTCAACTCTTCGGGTATCATCGGCAATTCCTCACTTACATACCGGCAACTTTGGGATACTGGCCGATAATCTCCAGTGCCACAGAGAGCAGTTTGTCGGCCTCGTCCTTCATCTTTGACAAGCTGGGGAAACCGAAGCGGTGTACATCGCGCAGGGTCTTGTCCATCACCACCAGTTTGCCGACGGTGATCAGAGCACGACCGAAACCCTCGTGAGTCAGATTGATCATCGGCACCGCCATCAGCCTGCACTCCTTCTCTATCATGGCGGAGATGGCGTTGTAGAAGGCCTTCACTCGCGCCATCACGATCTCATCCGGATCGCCCACCACCGGGATCTCCCTGCGCTTCTCCCTGGTCAGCACGAACGGCTCCAGAATCTTGCTCACCGGCCAGGTGTCATAGGTGCCATAGGTGTCTATGGCCCGCATCTGGCGTACCATCTCTTTGGCGAAATCGGTCTCCAGAACCGGATCCTCTTCGGCTATCACCGCGACTGCTTCACTCATTGCTTTAACTCCTCGTAAATGTCGGTATCTCAACCCGCTGATAAGCCGCTGCAACGATCCTCAATAATCGAGGCTCATAGCGTTGCGAAGCGCCACCGCGAGCTACCCAATGCACTGTAAAAAAACCCAGCGCCAGCCCCGCCAGGGCCAGCAGACTCAAAACAAATTCGTTAATCCCGATCAGGTCACCCAAGCCTGTCATACCGAGCATGAACAGCAACGGCAGCAGGTAAGCCATCAATGCAGCCCGCACCAGCAATGGGTCAGGAATCCCTATCACCACTCGATCGCCCGGCCTGGCGTCGAGGCTGTTCTCCATCACCAGCCGGTTGCGTCGCACACCGAACAGCTTGGCCACCACCGAGGTGGTACAGCTGTCGGTATTGCAGTGACCGCAGCCGCTGCGGCTTTCGGTCTCCGCCGTCAACAGGCCATCATTCACATCGATGACCCAAGCGGTCTCTTCCAGCATGTTAGTGTTGTCGCTCATGTCGCTATTCGTCGTACCTTTTTTCCAGGGCCTGAACCTGTATTGGTGCGGCAATTTCCCCCGCAGAATGCGACCTGCCGTACCGGAAAACCCACTAACCCTTACTCTTCCCAACCATCCGCTTCCATTTGATCGAAACGCGACGGATCGGCCGGCGTGACGCTCTGAATGGCGCGCGCCAGCCAGCTGCCTGGCCCCTGCCTCAGCTCCTCCTGCAAGGAGGCGAGCAAGCCACTGATGGTCGCGCCGGGGGTGATCTTTACCGGCTGTATACCCCTGGCCTTGAGCTGATTGATCGCTGACGCACCAACCGCCTGGCTGTAGACGGCGATGCAGCCTTTCAGGGCATCAATTTTTTCCGTTAATTTATCTTCATTCCCGTCCATCGCTAATTTGCCGAACTCCACCGCTTCGACAAAACAGACCTTCTCCTGGTCCAGGGCATAGATAGCAAACACCTGGGCCGCACCGAAATGCTGATCCACGTGTTTCATGTCGCTGGTGGCGAAAGCCACTTTCAGTGCAGTCGCCATCCACTTCTCCTCAGTGGTGCAACCCACCAGCTGCAGTCGCCGCGTCAGGCTCATTGGCCACCTCCCGGTATTCCGGTTTCTGTGCGTAGATGGAGTGGTAGGGATGGATCTCGCCCTTCTCCAGGGTCAGCATGATATTGGCCAGGTCGAACAGGCTCTGGCGTGCACCGCGATAACCGATCCATGTCTTCTGGTAACCGCCCAGGGTGTCGTACTGGGGAAAACCGGCGCGCAGCAGGGGGATACCCAGGCGATTGGCGCTCTCCACACCGTGTGAGTTGGTGATCAGCACCTCGGCGTCGTTGGCCCTGGCTAACTGCTCCAGGTCTTCCAGGTCGCCGATCTTGATCTGTGCGGCCGCCGCCTGCTGCAGCGACGTTGCATTCACCGGTGAAACAGCGGCCACCGTCTGGGCGCCGACACCGGCCAGCATCTGGCTGAAAGCGATCAACAGATCGGGATCACCGGCCACAGCGACGCGCGCCATGCCAAGCATGAAGTGGCAGTCGAGCATGGCATCCTGAAGTTGGGCGCGCTGGCGCTCCAACTTGACGGGTACCGGCTCGCCGGAGATCTCATGCAGGGTATTGATGAAGGCGTCCACCGCCTCCAGACCCATCAGATGGTCGTAACGGTAGTCGGGCACACCGGTCAGCCGCCGGAGTTCGTCAGCCGCCTTGTTCATCGACCCACCGACAACCAACGTGGCCGCCGCATCGCCCACGGTCAACAGTTCAGAAACCTGCGCTCCGCCAATGGTCAATGGTGAGAAGTCCTCTTCACCCAAATGCCCATCGAGGGAATCGGAGAGGTCGGGAATCACCACCGGACGCAAGCCGAAGGCTTCCACTATCTCTTTCAGCTCTTCCAGATCGCCAGGCGTCAACAGCGAGCCAACCAGCACATTGACCTGATGACGACGCCGGCCCGGTTTGGTTTGGGCATCCTCGGCAGCGGGAACGATGGTTGCGATAATCGCCTCTACCGCCTTGGCGAAACCGGTCTCAAGACAACCGGTATAGTCGGGGGTGGCGACGGGTACCACCGGAATGGCGTCGAATTGGGGGCACTGCTGGCGGAAGTTTCTAACCGCCATACGCACATCACTGCCCTGGGTTTCAGAGAGACCGGTCGTAGGCACGCCCAATAACGAAGGTTGATTCTTCTCCGCAATGGTTTTAAGCCCCTCCACCACGCTCTCTTCGGAGCCCATCACCGTAGTGATCTGATCCATGGCGGTGGTCTGCAACGGGATCGGCTCGCGAAAGTGGCGTACGAAAAAGACCTTACCGAAAGCGGTACAGCCCTGGGAGCCATGCAGCATGGGCATGGCGCGATGAAAGCCAAGGAACGCGAGCGCGGCGCCGATGGTCTGGCTCGCCTTCAGCGGACTCACCGAGAGGGCCTTTTTGCGTTTGATGATTTCAGTCATCGGCAGGCCTCCGCTTGTGTCGTGGTGTGGGTAGCCCAGGGCGCCGGTGTCCGCACCTGCCGCCAGACCGGACTCTCGATGGTCAGCACCAGCTGACGCGCCAACTCCACCATGCCGGTATAACCGGCATAACCGAACTCACGCTCCTGGTTGATATCGAGGAAGGGAATGCGCGCCTTCAGCGCGGTGTACATATTGCGGCCACCGGCGATCAGCACATCCACCTGGTGTTCACGCACGATATTGATCAGGCCAAGGGGATTGCCGTCCTCCAGCATCACCGCATCCTGCCCCATCAGCTCGCGGATACGCGCCTTGTCCTCTTCGGTGGATTTCTTGGTGCCGGTGGCGACCACCTGCATACCCAGATCCTGCAACGCGGCGATCACCGACCAGGACTTCACCCCCCCCGTGTAGAGCAGCACCTTGCGCCCGCGCAGTTTCTCTCGCCAGGGCGCAAGGGCCTGGTCGACCTTTGCCTCCTCGCGGGCGATCACGGCTTCGGTACGTTGACTGAGATCATCGTCGCCGACCACACGGGCGAAATCGCGCAGCGCCTGCGACACATCACGCACGCCATAGAAACTGCCTTCGAACCAGGGCGTGCCGAATGCCTCCTGCAGCTTGCGGGCGACGTTGATCATGGCCTTGGAGCAGACCATCATGGTGGCTTCGGAACGATGCATGGTCTGCACCTCCCGATAGCGCGCATCACCCGACAGCGTGCAGAGCACGCGCAGACCCAGTTCGTCGAGCAGGGGCAGCACATGCCAGAGCTCGCCGGCGATGTTGTATTCACCGACCAGGGCAATGTCGTGGATCTTGTGTCCCGAATTGGCCGCAGCTTGCGGCAGCGGATCGGGCTCGCGGGTACCGCAGACATATTTCACCATCGCCTCACCGGCGATGCGGTTACCCAGATTCTTGGTGCCGTAGAAACCGGCAGCGTCCACCGGCACCACCGGGGTACCCCAGCGTTCGGCAGCGGCCTTGCAGACCGCTTCGACATCATCGCCGACCAGGGCCGGAACACAGGTGTTGTAGACGAAAACCGCCGCGGGCTTGTGGTTCTCCACTGCCTGTTTGATGGAGTGAAAAAGACGTTTCTCGCCACGCCCCATGATCACATCCTGTTCGGTCAGATCGGTGGTCATGCCGATACGAAACAGACGTGAACCGCTGGAACGGGTGCCCCGGTTGTCCCAGGAGCTTCCGGCACAAGCAATCGAGCCGTGGACGATATGGGCCACATCGGCAATCGGCAGCAGTGCGATCTGTGCGCCATCAAAGGCACAACCACCCGCTGTTGCACCCGGCTTTGGCTTGGCACAACCCGATTTCGACTTCTTGTTGTGAGCACAGGCCGGCTCATCCAGCAGCGCGGCGATATCTTTCTGTTTCATGGCGTGACCTGAGATTCCATTAGATGGTTAACAGGATGCAATGCTCATGCCACAAGATATCCAATTGTTTTAATGACGTTTTTCTCCGTCTCGGCATTGTCACAAACACGACAACCCGCCGAACATGGAGGTTGTATGACCAAACCCGAGCGGCGAAACCGCGTGTCGAATCCGGAAAGTGAGGGGGGAGGATGCGGTGGTCCCGCACCCTCGGCAGAGAGCATTCAGATAGCGCCCCACCCTTCCCGAACAACCTCATTGGTCATGCCGGATAGCTCCTGCAGCGAGGCTTGGGGAAAGTTCGGTTTGTAGCTCTTCAGCTCTTCGTAGAGAGTCACCACCTTGTCGGCAGCTGACTGTCCCTTGAAGTCGCTCTTCTCAAGTCCAAGTTCATCAAGTGCCTCATTCCAGGGCACACCCTGCACCAGGGGAATCAGAATAAAATTGGCGCCCTCGGCTTCCACCGTTACCGAAGCGCTGAGATTGACCACATAGATCAGGGCCCTCATGTCGGCAGCGAAATCGGCTTTGTATTTCTGCAGGAATGTCTCGAAGGAGTTCAGATGATCGATGGCCCCGACAACCATTTTCATCTTCTCATCAGCCAGAATGGCTACCCCGCGCATGACCTCAACCGGCGGCTTGGAGTGACCTTTGGCATCAGCCACTTCCCCCTCGACCAAAACCAGCTCGCCCCGGTAGCCGAAAAGATCCGACGTGGTCGCCGCTTCGAGAAAATTGATGTTGAACAGAAGATTATTCTCTTTGTATTGCTGTAACGTCATGACAACCTCTAAGTCAATGAAAGATGACTGCCATCAGCAAAATACATACCACAAGAACAGTAAGGATTAACGTCCATACTTTCAGCGCGTTAACTAGGATATTGTTACCCGGCAAGTTAAGTTTGTTACGATCCGGACAGTACCCGTGCGGAAAATTGTATGATGTGATTCCTGTCAGAAGGTCACTCTTGATCTGGCATGCAACGACCGACTTGCAGAGCACCCTGGAATCAACGAAGCTATTTTTCATCTTGTGGAGAACTTGCCATGCTGACACCTGCCCGAGTTGCCGTAACACTCATCCTCATCCTGGTGATCGCTCTCTCCTTCTGGTCGAAACTCCGCTTTGTTGATGACACGACCGATGCCCCCCAGCGTTGGCGCATTGATGAGCATCCCCGCTTTTCCCACTAGATTTCAGCCTGACACAGGCCCCTCCAGCAGCGTTCACCCAGCCATCTCTGGCCAAGTTTTTTTACTGGATTTCAGAAAGATACGGCGAATTTAATGGTTATAGGCATAAGCGTCGTATATTTTTAATTATTCTTTATATTATTAATTGCTTATCTTCCTCGTTTGGGGATTCTATTTCTTGTCGCGTCCATGCAGGTCCGAGGCGCCGAAACTGCATCATGGAGATACAGCGATGTCGAACAAAAATCAGGCCACAAAACAGGCCGCACAACAGGCCAAAAAAATCCGCAAGGCGGTGACAAGCAATCTGGTCGAGCTGGATGACAAGCCGGCACAACGCGCCAACCCGGGGGAGTTGAATCAGAAAATCGGTCAGATCGACGCCGATCTGGACGGCTTGAGAAAAGAGCTCACCTCGACCAACAAGGGGTTGATGAACAACCTCTCCCAACTCAGCGAAAAGGACACCGATTTACGCTCAAAGGTCTCTGAGGCCTACCAACAGTTGGGGGCGCTGGATAGCGCTTACCAATCACTCACCAGCAAGTCTTCCGAGATCAGTCGCGAGATAAAAGCGGTATCGAAACGCATCAATGAGGTGAATAAAAAGAGCGATGAAAATTTCGACAGCCTGAGCGAGGAGTACCGTCAGCTGGTTGGCGGTGTTGAGGAGCTGGCCGCGAAGTCGAAAAGGACAACACAAGATCTGAACAAAAGCATCAAAGCCAACGCCAAGGCCATGCAGGAGTTGGAGCAAAACCTGCTCACTGAGATCGACGATCTGGCCAGTGCCAGCAAAAGCCGCGACGAAACCCTGGACAAGAAAACAGAGGTGCTGGCAGAAGGCCTGGACAAAGCCGACACGGAGATCAGGGCCAGTCAAGCAAGACTGATCAAGATGCAGGCGATTGACCAGGCCCTGGAAAAACGTGCCCAGACCCTGGAAGAGACAACCAGCGAACTGACAAAGAAGAGCCGTGAACTGTCGCGTTCCACCACGACCCTTAACCAGCGGACACAACAGTTGGCGCAGGCTGTCAGTGAACTGCAGGAGACGACAGAGGAACACAGCAGCAAAATAGCCGACTTGCAGGATCATGCCGAGAAGACCAGCAATGTCCTGTTTGCATCGATCATGCTGGAGAAGCGCCATTTCCGCCTGTTATCAGGCTCTCTTGTGTTGCTGCTGATCGGCTTTCTCGGTTTTATGCTCTACGACCAGGCAAATTGGCAGCAGGAGTCCTCGACCAATGCGGCGCTGGAGACCGGCATCACCAGTGTCAGTGAAGAGCTGGCCGCTACCGATAACCAAGTGACTGCCATCGATAACAGCCTGGGTGAGCTGCAACAGCAGACACAAGCCGCTGAGGTGGCGGTGCAAGAGGAGATCTCAAGCATAAACCAGAAGCTCGCCACCATCGGCGATCAGGTCGACAGCCTGGACGGCCGTCTTAGCAACCTGCACCCTTCTCGAAGCTTCGGCAACGGCAATGTCATCCATGGCCCGGCATGGTTGGCACAACAAGCGGCAGGCCAGTACGTGATTCACCTTGCCACCCTGAGCGACAAACAGGCCCTGTACAAGCTGGCCGAACGCTACAGCCACTATCTGCAGGATGATCTTGCTTACCTGCCGGTGAACGACAACGGCGCACAGCACTTTGCACTGGTCTATGGCCAGTTCGAAAGTGAAGCGAAAGCGAGCTCAGCCCTGTCACGCATGCCGCGCTATATCGAGCGGCAGCGTCCATCGGTTCATCAAATGGGTATAGTGCAGCAATATTTGGCTGAGGGCTCATAACCCCTGACAGGAGAACGACAGGACAGGAGTTTCAGCTGGTCGGGTAAAAATCCCGATGTTCAGCGCTTCAGAGATCGG
>JBNKQR010000042.1:0-27163 GCA_050295975.1 Thiohalomonadaceae bacterium | reverse complement strand
CCCACAGGTTAGGATCGTGCTTAAGCACCGGAATAACCCACTCCGACTCAGTGGGATTCTTTGTCATAAGTAGATCTACTGGTGGTACAGGACGACGAAAGATGCTCATCTCGTGTTCACAGTAACCATCTATGGCAAAGCATGTACGCATTAACTCTGCCATCAGGGTGGTACCCGTACGTGAGGCAACGCCGACAATATGGATACGAGTCATAAGATAATTAGTCTAATTTAGCAGCTCTGTAAAATAGGCAATGGTGTGTTTTAGACCTTGTTCAAGGTTTACTGTTGGCGTCCATCCTAGAAGTTGTTGAGCTCTACTGATATCAGGTTTTCGTTGCATCGGATCGTCATGAGGTAGTGGCTGGAATATCAGTTCTGATTTTGAATCGGTAAGCGATATGATTTTTTCTGCCAATTCGAGAATGGTAAATTCACCTGGATTGCCAGTGTTGATAGGGCCAGTTATCTCATCGTCGGAGTTCATCAAGCGTACTAATACCTCGATCAGGTCATCGACATAGCAGAAGGAACGGGTTTGGTTACCATCACCATAGATTGTGATGGGCTTGTCTTGCAGTGCCTGCATGATGAAATTGGATACGACACGTCCGTCATTTGGATGCATCCTCGGGCCGTAGGTGTTGAACAGGCGTGCGACCTTGATGCGTAAATTATGTTGACGGTGATAGTCGAAAAACAGGGTTTCGGCACAGCGCTTTCCTTCGTCATAACAGGAACGGTGGCCTATGGGGTTTACGTGGCCCCAATACTCTTCGGTTTGTGGGTGGACTTGGGGATCACCATAGACCTCGGATGTTGATGCCTGGAGAATTTTTGCTTTAGTCCGCTTGGCCAGGCCTAGCATGTTAATTGCACCATGCACCGAGGTTTTGGTGGTCTGCACTGGGTCGTGTTGATAGTGGATTGGTGATGCAGGACACGCAAGGTTATAGATTTCGTCAACTTCCACATATACAGGGAATGTCACATCGTGACGCATCAATTCAAAATTATGCTTGTCTAGAAGATGAGCAACATTATCCTTGGTGCCGGTGAAAAAGTTGTCTAGGCAGAGTACGTCATGACCTTCCTCAACTAAACGTTCACAAAGGTGTGAGCCGAGGAAACCCGCACCACCAGTGACCAGGATACGTTTACGTAGATGCATGACGCCTATCCTTTGTGGCTGCGGCCGATGCCTGTGTAATCGAAGCCAAGTTCGAACAGTTCACGTGGGTCGTACTGATTGCGACCATCGAAAATCACCTTGGATTTGAGGCTGTTGCCGATACGTTCAAAATCGGGTTTACGGAAAGGCTTCCACTCGGTGACCAGTACTAACGCGTTGGCAGCAGATAGTACGTCATACTGGTGTTCGTGGAAGGTAATCTTGCCCTCTTCAAGCCAGGCAGCGTTCATTTCATGTTGCGCAGTTTCAATGGCCACAGGGTCATGGGCCTGAATACGTGCTCCAGCGGCGATGAGTTCGCGAATCAAGACCAGCGAAGGTGCCTCACGCATGTCGTCTGTCCCCGGCTTGAAGGCCAGACCCCATAAGGCAAAGGTAAGGCCAGAGAGATCGTTGCCGAATTTTGCAGTGATCTTTTCGAACAGGCGATGTTTTTGCAGATCGTTACGCCGTTCAACGGCATCAAGTACCATCGCATCCATATCATTCTCGTCTGCCATACGTAACAGTGCCTTGACGTCTTTAGGGAAGCAGGAGCCACCATATCCACAGCCGGGGTAGATGAAGTGATAGCCTATGCGCTCATCAGAGCCAATACCCAAACGCACGTTTTCTACATCCACATCGAGTCGTTCGCATAGGGTGGCGATCTCGTTCATGAACGAGATCTTGGTGGCGAGCATGGCGTTGGCGGCGTATTTTGTCATCTCCGCATCACGCACTCGCATGAACAAAATACGGTCATGATTACGAGTGAATGGGGAGTAAAGCTCATGCATGATTTTTTCGGAACGTTCATCTGAGATACCGACAACGATACGGTCGGGATGCATGAAATCGTCGATGGCGGCCCCTTCCTTGAGGAATTCTGGATTACTGACTACGTCAAACTGAATGTCACTACCACGGCTATCCAGTTCCGCCTGGACAGTGGCGCGAACTTTGTCAGCAGTACCAACGGGGACTGTCGACTTATCTACCACCACGTTGTATGGGGCCTGCATATGCTGGCCAAGCTCCTTGGCCACAGCAAGGACGTATTGCAGATCAGCTGAGCCATCTTCTCCCGGCGGAGTACCAACCGCTATGAAGTGGATATCGGCGTCGACCACAGCCTCTTTGATTGAGGTGGTGAAGTTGAGGCGACCCTCACGAAAATTTTCCAGCACCATCTCTTCCAAGCCTGGCTCATAGATCGGTAATACGCCATTCTTCAGCCCATCAATCTTGGCCTTGTCGATATCGACACAGGTGACGCTGTTCCCCATCTCGGCAAAACAGGTTCCGGTGACCAGTCCAACGTAGCCGGTGCCAACAACAACGATTTTCACGATATATACCCCTGGTTAAGATTCAGGTCAGGTTACAAATTGCTTCCAATAACGGCAGCATATTACCATAAAAAAGATGACAGCCAGATATCTTCAAGGCTTTTTGCTCTTTGCAAGTGACTGGAAATCTTCTGTTTTTCCGGCAAATAATAGCGACTGATTAAGATGAGTGAATGCCAGGGCACGGAGACGTTGTAGCTTCTGCTTTTTACCGCACTCTTTGGCGGTGAGTTGTAGTGGCACCTTATCTACAGTGAAACAACTCATTTTATTGTCATTATCGACACTAAATTCGATACCGTCCCGTCCTTCAATCCACCCTAGTCGACCATCGTGATAATAGTCTGCAGAGTGAGTACCACCTTTATCCTGTAGTGCCATACCGGTAAAGGGGGCCTTAGGGTCTATGTTCATGGTGTAGAGCAGGGTCGGAGCGATGTCACGCTGACTGCTGACCACATCGAGCTGTTTGGGTTTTACGATTCCTGGCGCATAGATCAGGAATGGGATCTGGTATTTATTGAAATTACTGTCGAGAGATTTTGCACCGCCCTTCGAACGACCTGCGTGATCGGCAACGATGACGAAAATGGTGTTGTTAAGTTCTGGATAATTGGCAAAGCTGAGGATGAAGCTTTTCAGTGCCTCATCGGAGAAGCGCAGAACATTCTTATAGGTGGTTTCCGGGTCATTGCCTTCAAACTGCGGATTAACGCTAGGCGGCAGTTCAGTGGAGTGGGTTGAATTTGTATTGATGCCGACGAAGAAAGGCTGTGGCATCTGTTTGAGCTGTTTCAATACGTAGCGGTATAGGTCAGGGTCCTGCAGGCCCCAGCTATTGTGCGGATACTGGGTGTCGTCCACATCTTCTTTACCGTAGCTATTCCTGAAGCCGAGCAGCTGGGCAAAGGCGCCTGTGCCGCTGGTATTTTTCAGGGTGCCCTGGAAGAAAGCGGTGTAGTAGCCGCGCTCATCAAGAATTTTCGGCAGGCAGCGATAGGCATAATTCTGCAACTGGCTCTGGGCTACGGTTTGTCCCAGAGGATTTTGCCAGGAGCACATGCTAGCGAAAATACCTTCTGTAGTGCGGTGTCCACCAGCCAGGGTGGCAAGAGTGGTGAGGGAGCGTTGCCGCAGGTCGTCAAAAAACGGCGTGGTTGGTTTATCGTAGCCATAGGATTGCATATAAGCCCCGGACCAGCTCTCCAGCATGATCATCACCACGTTATAGTGGAACTCTCGTCCCCATGTCGTTTCGGTGGGATAGCCCTTGTAGAGATTGCGAACCAGTTTGAGCTCTTTGGCACTGGGTTCGGTGGCCAGTACAGGTGTGATCGAGTAGGGAGTGACCACGGAGAACACAGCATTGTAAGAACCATTGAGGGCAATACTGGCTTTTCGTGTATCGCCAATCTCCTGAGCGTGCAATGGTTCCATCGGTACGCTGCTAAGTCCGCCACGTACCATCAGTACACAAATTGGCAGCAGGATCAGCATTGCCAGTTCGGTGTGCAGAGGGTGACTGGATTTTTGCAGGTACGGTGCATCATCGTCGATCGGATTTCCTCGATTAAAAAGGAAATTGTTGAAAAACAGAATCGGCAATAGCAGGAAAAGCTGGAAGTAGAACATCTCGCGGTGCACATTGAATGCCATCTCCACCAGCTCTTTTGCAGAACTTAGCCCTTCCTTTACTTCATAACCGATGTGGCGACCCGCTTCATCGTAGTACATGATATCTGCGCCATGCAGTAGCAGTAGCAGTACAGCAAATAACAGCGTGCCGTAGCGCAGGCCAGTGACGAAACGGATACGTGCCAGACGGTGCAGTACATAGGCCAGCAGGCAGGCAAAGAAGGTGAAGGCCGCAGCGATCGAGAGATCAAAGCGAATTCCCCACAGCAGGGCATGGGTGATCTCTCCCAACGAGATACCTTCAAAGTGGGTTCCTCGGTAGTAGACAACAAAAACTACCCGCTCGGTGAAGGCGATGAGCAAGAACTGCAACATTGGTAGGAGGAAGAAACGTAGATTAGATAACATCAAATAACACCTGAAAAAAATCGTTAGTTTGTGGCCGCAGCCATGTCCAGAAAGCGATCCAGCATACGGGTGACGTCATCGACCCGAATGCGCTCCATTGCCCCCTGATCCTTGACGCGAATACCCCAGGGTAATTGGCCGGGGAGTTTACCATAGGCTGCCTGTACAGCTTCCGGGTACCGGTTCACAATAAACTCCTTGCTCAGATAGGGGCCGGCCCTTTCCGGGTTAGTACAAGCGTAGAGGCCAATTACCGGCGTGGCGACTGCGGTCGCCAGGTGTGCCGGACCCGCATCGGGGCTAAGTAGGCAATTGGCCTGTTGTAGTAGTGCAAGCAGTTGTTTGAGATCCGTCTGGCCGATGAGGTTGAGCATGGAATCGGCACAGGAGGCACTCTCCAGGCGGGCGTGGATCTCCGCACCGTACAATCGCTCCAGCGCGGAATTGCCACCGCACAGCACCACCCTCAAACCGTGCTGCTTAATCGCATACTCAGCCACGGCGGCATAACCGGCGCTGCTCCAGTTGCGATAGGCCATGCTAGAGCAGGGGCTGATCGCCAGAAACCGGGTTTTGGGTAAGTGTGTTATTGCCCAGTTGTGGGCCGTTTCTGGGATGGGGACATCCCAGCGTAGATCACGCGATTGGATCCCGAGCGCCTCGGTAAAGCCGAAAAAGCTGTCGATCACATGCTGGTTCTGTTGCGACGCAATTTTTTTATTGGTGAACAGCCACTGCATGTCACCGGCGCGAGCACGATCGAATCCAAGCCGGATATCGGCCCTGATCATCAAACTGGCCAGGCTGGCACGTAGTGACATCTGCATGTGTAGCAGTACATCGAAGTGGCGACCGCGCAGAGCGCGACGCAGATCCGCAAAGGCTGCCCATCGCCGCGACTTGTCAAAGATGATAAAGTCCACGCCCGGAATGTCACCGACCAGTGCGTGTTCACGCTTGCCGATAATCCAGGTGATCTGTGTCTCGGGCCATGCGGTCTGAATGGTGCGCAGAATCGGCAGGCAATGGCTGATATCGCCAAGTGCCGAAAGGCGCAACAGGCACAGGTTTTTCGGTGGCGAGGTTAACGGCAGAGCCATGATATGAATCCGAGCAGTATCAAAACAGACAAAAGCGACATCCTATATGATGCCGATTCCATCGGCCAGTTGAGCGACGATTTTTTCACTCCGGGCTGGTGGGCAGAGCAGGGTTTACTGCTGGATTCTGCACCGGGACGTGGTACCACTGTCTTTGTTCGCCATGATGATTCAACCCTGGCTCTGCGTCACTACCACCGTGGTGGGGTACCTGCACGGTTTTCCCGTGATCGTTATCTGTGGCAGGGCCTTGCGAAGACCCGTCCCTGGCGCGAATGGCAGCTATTGGTAGAACTCTACCAGCGTGGCCTGCCAGTGCCGCGTCCAGTGGCAGCGCGGGTGGTTCGTCACGGACTCACCTACAGTGCCGATATCATCACCGAGGTGGTCCAAGCTGAGACATTGGCCAGTTGGTTGGTCAAGGGACGTCTCTCCAACACTCTTCTCGTAGAGCTTGGCACCTGCCTGCGCCGTTTCCACGATGCCGGCGTCTATCATGCGGATCTCAATGCCCGCAATATCCTGTTGGACGATGAGGGCAAGGTGACTCTGATCGATTTTGATCGCGGTGGGCTACGTACCCCGGCAAGGGGTTGGCAACAGGCCAATCTGACGCGGCTGAAGCGTTCGCTGGAGAAGTTTCGTCGTTCAGAGATGCGCTTCTCCTTTGATGATGAGGACTGGAAGACCCTGTTACGCGGTTATGAAGAGGCCGGTTCGCAGTAACGCCTGATGGCACTGCAGTAGCGTTCGGCCATATCGCGGTGCTGTTCCACCGCCTCCTTCGCTTTCTCTCCCATCTCCTGGTACTGCTGTGGTTCGGCTAATAGTTGCTGGATCGTCTTGGCAAGTTCCTCACCATTTTCAACCTGAATAGCACCATCCGCAGCAGTGAGTATCGCCGCCTCGGTGCGGAAGTTGTCCATGTGCGGACCGAATAGCGGTGCCTTGCCTAGAGCCGCTGCTTCCAGAATGTTCTGGCCCCCCTTGGGGACCAATGAGCCGCCCATAAACACCAGCTCTGCTCCGGCGATCAACCCCGGCAGTTCTCCGAAGGTGTCCGCCAGATAGATCCCGGTCTCACGGGTAATCGCATCACCACGGCTGCGTACCGCAATGGTTTCGCCACGCAGGGCCGTGAGGATCTTGTCGCGACGCTGTGGATGGCGCGGGGCGATTACCAGCAGATGGTCATCCTTTCCCGAACGGTGCCAGGCATCGACAAGTAGAGGCTCCTCATCGTTGCGGGTCGAGGCGGCCAGCAGATAGGGGCGGCCAAGGTCTGTCCTACTAACCCGATCCGGCTTCGGTGCCGAGGAGAATTTGATATTCCCGATCACCTCACAACGTTCACGCTCCGCGCCCAGAGTGATGAAGCTGGCGCGGTCCTGCTCCGAGCGGGCCAGTACTGCCGTGACCTGTTGTAGACAGAGGGTGTAGAGCCGTCGAATCCACGGGCGGACTCGGGTGGTACGGGCCGAGAGGCGACCATTGATGATCATAAGGGGTGTGTTGCGTTGTCCGCATTCAAGATAGAGGTTGGGCCACAGCTCGGTCTCCATCAGCAGTACGCAGCGGGGGCGATAGGTGTCGAAAAAGCGACGAATGCCACGCTGCCAGTCGATGGGGAAATAGGCGTGCTGGACGCCATCGGGCAGTTTGGCGCGTGCGGCTCGGCCACCGCTGGTGGTGGTGGTGGTGAGCAGTAGCGGCTGCTCCGGTTGTTGCTTTTGCAGCTGCAGTATCAGCGGCAGCACAGCGTTGACCTCGCCCACCGAAGCGGCATGTAGCCAGATCACCCGTCGTCGTTCCGCTTCACCATAAAACCCCAGCCGCTGACGCAGATAACGCCACTCTTTCTCTCGCAGTGCGAGCCAGGCGGTATAGAGGGTCAGCGGCAGAAAGAGCAGGCGTAGCAGCCAGTTGTAGCTCCGCAGGTCGCGCGGTTGTTCAGTAGACACCGGGCTCACCGAGTGGGCGGGTTTTGAACCTGCGGTGTGCCCAGAGGTACTGTTCAGGTACTTCGCGCACATGTTCCTCAATGAAGCGGTTTATCCGGGTCGCATCGGCCACATCGTCGCCACTGGGGAAACCCTCCATTGCTTGCAGCAGACGCATACGGTAACCCCGGCAATCGGGCAGACGCTCAAAGTTGATCGGCACTACCGGTGCGCCGGACATCTTGGCCAGGCGGGCGGTGGCTGTGATGGTGGCGGTAGGTACGCCCATGAAAGGAGCGAACACCGAGCGGTTGCGGCCCAGGTCCTGGTCGGGGGAGTACCATACTATCTCGCCGCGTTTGAGCGCCCTGACCATGCTACGCAGGTCGTCGGCGTTAATGATCCCGGCATAGTCCCGTTCACGGTAACTACGCATCAGTGTTTCGTAGAGCGGGTTGCTGGCCGGTTTGACCAGAATGTGAAACGGCAGGTGCATCGCCAGCAGACGACCGCACATTAACATGCTGGTGAAGTGTGCCCCCATCATGATCGCGCCATGCCCTCCAGCCAGCGCCTGTTGCATGTGCTCCATACCATCGATAACTACCAGCTTCTCCAGCTCCTCAGGTTCACGCCACCAGCTGTAGGGGGTTTCCAGCAGTGCCAGGGTGGTGTGCTGGAAATTCTCTTTGCTAAGTTGATCCCGCTGCGTTTGATTGAGTTCAGGAAAGCTAAGTCGCAGGTTGGTATCGACGATGTGACGGCGGCTGGAGGGTAGACGGTAGAGCAGGCTACCCAGAACTTCTCCGATCTTATTCAGCGCACGGTACGGCAGCAGGCTGGTCAGGCGTAACAACCCCAGACCAATCCAGGTTGGCCAGTGACGGGGTGAAAGGAAACGGCTGGGCCGGAACGGCTCACTCTTTTGCATCGGCCTGGTGCTCAAAGCGGGGCGTGCGAAGGAAATGGGATGGTCTTATCCATAGGCGGACGAGTGTAGCAGGGGGAGTAACGGGATGGCTATAAAGCTGCCGGGGATCGGGAAGGAGTCCTTCCCCGGCAGTTGATTCCTGTTACTGCAACCACGCGTTGATCTTGGCGAGATCATCTTCACCGAGATTACCGGCGGCCTGCTTCAGTTGCAGGGTGGCGAGGATGTAGTCGTAGCGCGATTTGTAGTACTCACTCTGTGCCTGGAAGCGAACCTGCTGCGCGTTGAGTACGTCTACCGCGGTACGGGTCCCCACTTCAAAACCGGCCTGGGTTGCCTCCAGAGCGGTCTGTGCGGAGGAGAGGGCCTGCTTGCGTGCCTTTACCTGGCTGATGCCAGTGACCACGCTCAGGTATGCGCTACGCGCCTCGCGGGTGGTGGCACGACGCTGCTGTTCCAGGAGCTCATTGGCCTGGTTGTAGAGGGCACGGGCCTCGCGGGTCTGCGCGGTAGTCAGGCCACCGGAGAAGAGCGGTACGTTCAGTTGTACGCCAACGGTAGTGGTATCACGTTCGTAGCCAGAAGTTTTGTCGTCCGTCGTATCCAGATTGCTCTGAGTGGCGACCAGATCGAGGCTCGGGTAGTGTCCGGCTGAACGACGACTAAGTTCAGCATCTGCCACTCTGGCAGATGCCTCAGCGGCGATCAGTGAAAGATTCTGCTTCTGCGCGGTGCCGACCCACTCGTCGATGTTGGCCGGTTCCGGGGATACCAGTGGCACTTCATCTTTCAGTACCGCCAGTGCCATCGGCTCCTGGCCGACTATTTCACGTAGGTTTTCCTTGGCGATATCGAGCTGGTTCTGGGCAGCCAGTTCTGCGGCGACCGCGGCATCGTATCCGGCCTGGGCCTCATGCACATCGGTGATGGCAGAGAGACCGACCTCGAAACGCTGCTGGGTCTGGCGCAGTTGCTGACTGATGGCGCGCTTGCTTGCTTCAGCTGTGGTCAGGTTGTCCTGGGCCGCTAGCAGGTTGAAATAGGTCTGGGCGACACGCAGCACGGTGCCCTGCTTGGCTGCCTCGAACTGGGCGTCGGCGGCGGCGATGGCTGCGTCGGTCTGGCGACTCTGCGCATAGTATTCGTGGTGGTAGAGGCTCTGAGTCAGCTGGAGTGTGTAGCCCTTGCTGAGGTAATCATTCGCAGGGTTTGGGTGTGTCTCTGAACTGACCTGAGTGTAATCGGCACTCAGACTAATCTGCGGTAGAAACGCGGCGCGGCTCTGACCACGGGTGGCCTGAGCGGCCTGGTTGGCTGCCTCGGCGGCGCGCAACTGTGGGTCATTCTTTTGCGCCAGGCGGTAGATATCGATCAGATTCTCGGCCTGGGCGGAGGCGCTGCCGAGGAGCATGGCGGTTGCGGTGAAGAGGGTGATGGCAACTCGTTGCATTGTGCGTCCTTTGTCTTAAGACGGGTTACGGTTCCGTAAGGTTTGAATGCTAGCAGGCCGGTGCGTTCCGGCGAAAGTTGACAGTATACTACCAAACTCGTCATACCAGCACAGAATTAATATTAGTGGGCGCTTATATTGAGGTCGTAAGCTCACAGGATCAAGAGCCACGGGTCACTCTTTGCAAAACTTGATGGATGGAAACGAAAAATGGGGCCGAATGGCCCCATTGTGGTGACGTCTCGCAGCCCACTCAGAAGATGAATGCCTCGGCCTGTTGCACGTTGTGCAACGATGGCACGACGGTTTCGAACAGGATCTCTTCACGCCACTCGTTGCTGTTGATGCGGGTAACCAGTACCGCCCGCATGGCTGGGGCCTCACCGATCACGGCGAAGAGGCGTCCACCTACCTGCAGGTTTTCCTTTAGTGCCTTAGGCAGTACAGGTATGGAGCCGGTGACAGCGATGACGTTGTACGGTTGTCCATTGGCCCAGCCATTGGAGGCATCGCCCTGTTCCAGGGTGACATTGCCGATGCCTTGGGTGGCCAGTCGACGGGCAGCCTGCTGCTGCAATGCCGGTTCAATCTCCACCGAGACCACCTGGGCTGCCAAGTTGGCCAGCATGGCAGTGACGTAGCCACTACCGGTGCCGATCTCCAGGACCTTGTCCGTCGGTTGGACGGCAAGGCTCTGGAGCATACGTGCCTCAAGCTTTGGCTCCATCATCACCTCGTCGTTCCCGATAGGGAGTTCCATGTCGGTAAAGGCGAGTGAACGATACTCTGGTAGGACGAACTCTTCGCGCGGGATGCGTTGAATCAAACTCAGGATCTGTTGATCCAGTACATCCCAGGGGCGAATCTGTTGTTCGATCATGTTATGGCGCGCTTTTTCGATATTCATATCGGCCATGTTGGTTCCCCGTGTGCTGAAAAAAGAGAGAGCCGAGAGTAAGCTTTTTGCCGATGACAGGCAAGACCGGCGTGGCCATATAGGACAGCAGCAGGAGAGCATGAGGTAAGCACACGCTACGCGCAAATCGCTTAATTTAATGGGGTTTTTCACTGCCTTGCCAGGTTTCGTGGCTTGCTATGAGGGGGTGCATCGTATACCTTTTGCCTTTACTGCTAGGGGTGCCCCGGCAGACTGATGAAATGCTAATCAGTCGATGCGATGTGGCGTTGAAACCGTCTCAGAATGCTCATTTACGGAATGTAAACTGCGCTTCTTCGACCGATTCCGCCTGACCTCACATTCGTCTGAGCACATTGCAGCAGCCTGCCAAAGGCTGAGAAAACACCCTTTGAACCTGATCCAGTTTGCGCTGGCGTAGGGAAGCGGTGCGACACTTTCGCTCCCTTCCACTCGTCGCACCAGAGAGGACCCGCCATGAGCGCCATCCCAGAAGAATTCCTGCAAAAGACCGCACAGCTCTCCAGTGAGGTCACCAAGCCGTTTCCCAAGTCGCGCAAGATCTATGTGCAAGGCCCCCGCACTGACATTCGAGTGCCGATGCGTGAGATCGAACAGAGCGAGACCCATGCATCGATTGGCACAGAGGAAAATCCTCCCATCTATGTTTATGACACCTCCGGTCCCTATACCGACCCAGCAGCTAAGATCGATCTGCTGAAGGGCTTGCCCGCCCTGCGTGAGCAGTGGATCGAAGAGCGCGATGATACGGAGCTGCTCAGTGGGCCGACCTCTGAATTCGGAGCCAAACGACAGAGTGATCCGGCACTGGCGGAGCTACGCTTTGAGCATATTCGCCAACCACGTCGTGCTAAAGCTGGGCAGAACGTGACCCAGATGCACTATGCGCGCAAAGGCATTATCACCCCGGAGATGGAGTTCATCGCCATCCGCGAGAACAACCATCTGCAGGAGATGCGTGACGATCCACGCTACGCCAAGCTGTTGCGTCAGCACGCAGGGGAATCTTTCGGTGCTGCCATTCCCGAGATCATTACCGCCGAATTCGTGCGCAGTGAAGTGGCCGCCGGGCGCGCGGTGATCCCTGCCAACATCAACCACCCGGAACTGGAACCGATGATCATCGGCCGTAACTTTCGGGTGAAGATCAACACCAATATCGGCAACTCTGCGGTGACCTCCTCGATTGCCGAAGAGGTAGAGAAACTGGTCTGGTCCTGTCGTTGGGGCGGAGACACTTTGATGGATCTTTCCACCGGTAAGAACATTCACGAGACCCGTGAATGGATCCTGCGTAACTCACCCGTACCTATCGGTACCGTGCCCATCTACCAGGCATTGGAGAAGGTGGATGGCGTGGCCGAAGATCTCACCTGGGAGATATTCCGCGATACCCTCATCGAACAGGCGGAGCAGGGAGTGGATTACTTCACTATCCACGCCGGGGTGCGATTGCGCTATGTACCGCTCACCGCCGAGCGTGTTACCGGCATCGTCTCCCGCGGTGGTTCGATCATGGCCAAGTGGTGTCTGGCACACCACGAGGAGAGTTTCCTCTACACCCATTTCGATGACATCTGCGAGATCATGAAGGCGTACGATGTGGGCTTCTCCCTCGGCGACGGTCTGCGTCCCGGTTGTCTGGCCGATGCCAACGATGCCGCACAGTTCGGTGAACTGGAGACTTTGGGTGAGCTGACAAAACGTGCATGGGAGCATGACTGCCAGGTGATGATCGAAGGCCCCGGCCATGTGCCGATGCAGATGATCAAGGCCAACATGGATAAGGAGCTAGAGGACTGCTTCGAGGCGCCGTTCTATACCCTCGGTCCGCTGGTCACCGATATCTCCCCCGGCTACGACCACTTCTCTTCCGGGATCGGCGCGGCGCAGATCGGTTGGTACGGCACCGCCATGCTCTGCTATGTCACACCCAAAGAGCATCTCGGTTTGCCGAACAAGGAAGACGTGCGCGAGGGGATTATTACCTACAAGATCGCCGCCCACGCTGCTGATCTGGCCAAGGGTTTTCCCGGTGTGCAGGTGCAGGACAACGCCATGTCCAAGGCGCGTTTTGAATTCCGTTGGCACGATCAATTTGCCCTGGCACTCGACCCGGAAAAGGCGATGAGCTTCCACGACGAAACTCTGCCTGCCGAAGCACACAAGGTGGCGCACTTCTGCTCCATGTGTGGTCCCAAATTCTGCTCCATGAAAATCTCCCAGGAGGTTCGGGATTATGCGGAAAAGGGGATGCAGGAGATGGCGGTGAAGTTTGCCGAAGACGGCGCTGAAATATATAAAAAGATCTGAATAACCGCCGGTATGCACCGGCACTGAAGTGGAATATTGGGGATGACCGATTTTACCAGCGAAGCGGGGCTGCGATTCCGCTACATGTTGCGCGATATTGCCAAGGGCAAACACGGTGCACGTGACCTCAGCCGTGAAGAGGCAAGCGAGGCACTGGCTTTTCTCTTTTCGAACGAATGCGATGCGGCGCAGGTGGGTGCCTTTCTCACCGCGATGCGCTACAAGGGTACCAAGCTGGATGAGTATCTCGGCTTCTTCGATACCATTTACGCCACTTCCACAACTATCCGACCCGAAGTGCCCAACCTGGTTAACGCCAACGGTCCCTACGATGGGCGTAAACACACGCTACAGCTAAGCCCGGCGGCGGCGATCATTGCCTCGGCGGCGGGTGTACCAATGCTGCTCCACTCCTCCGACGGTCTGCCACCGAAAAACGGTGTCACCAGTGGCAAGGTGCTGGAGGCGTTGGGTATCCCGGCGATGCAGCAGCCGGAGCAGGTGCGGCAGAACATCGAGAAAAGAGGTTTTGGTTATCTCCACTCGCGGATCTACTGTCACGGTATCGAACGCTTACGCCCGGTGCGGGAGAAACTCTTCTATCGATCCTTCCTCCATAGCTGCGAAGTGATGCTCAATCCTGGTGGGGCAAAGCGCTCCCTGTTGGGCGCTGCCCACATTCATTTCATGAAACGTTTTCTTGAGGTGCAGGTGGCGCAGGGCGTGGAGCATGCTCTTGCAGTGCAGGGATTGGACGGTGGTGATGAACTGCCACTGAAAACGATCGGTGCGGTGGAATACCGTGATGGTCGCCTCGAACAACTGGAACTTTCTCCGGCAGACTATGGTTTAAAAGAGAGCGAACCACTGTCTTGTGAATCACCAGAGGAGACCGCGCGCTTAATTACTGCGGCTTTCCGTGGCGAAGCGGAACCACTGCAAGATTCATTGCTCTACAACGGCGGGGTGCGGATCTGGCTCGGCGGCAAAGCAGACAGTATCGCAGCGGGTGTTGCCACGGCACGTGAAACGCTGGAGTCCGGCGCGGCGTGGCGACAACTGGAACAGCTTGCAGGACCACCACAATAAGCTGGCCCCGGCATCGAGTCGGCGGCCGCAGGGAGCCGAACCACGATGCCACAGCAAACACTTACCAGACTCATTTTACTCACTCTGTCACTACTGCTGGCCGCCTGTGGCGGCGACGGCGGTGGTGTCAATCCAACCGGTCGCTCGTTCGCCATGGGCTTTACCCCCTGGCCCTACGCGGCGACACAGACAGCCGTTGATGACACCTATGCCAAGGTCAATGCCAACGGCGACATTATTGCCCATCATCTCGACGGTGGTATCCCCTGGCAGGAGGCGCTGGATGGTGTCGCTTACCCAGCTGCCGTGGAGAACGAAATCGCCGCGAAGGTGAGTAACACTCCGGCAGGCAAGAAGGTCTACTTGGCGATCAGCCCGCTGAATACCTCACGTACCGCCATGGCAGATTACTGGAACGATAGCGGCACAGGGCAGCCATTACCTGCGCCCTGGAGTGGTTACGATTTCACTTCCACCCAGGTGCAGACGGCATACATTAACTTTGCCACCGATCTGATTAACCGCTTCAATCCGGACTATTTCAACTTCGGTATCGAGGCGAGTGAACTGATTCTCAACGATGCGAAGAATGGCACAACGCAATATGCCAATTACCTGACCTTTGTCGACGCGGTTTCCACAGCTCTCAGGGCTTCGTTCCCCAATCTCAAGTTGATGATCAGTGTGGGGCTGAAGTATCCAGGATCTACTGATGCGCAGGCCATAGCCGCGGCGCTGCCAAACCTGATTCAATATGTCGATGTGGTCGGCGCCAGTGTCTACCCCTACGTCTTTTTCGGCCATGCAAATGCGGGTGACCCGGCAAACCTCCCGACTAACTGGTTGTCGCAGTTACAAACGATTGCTGGTAGCAAACCTGTTGCCGTCACCGAGACCGGCTGGATTGCCGAGGACCTGGTGATTCCTTCTTTGAGTGTGAATGTTCCCGCGACAGCGGCCAATCAGGATGCCTATGTGCAGGAGCTGTTCAGTGAAGCGCAGGCACTGAACGCGAAGTTTGTGATCTGGTTTTCCATCGTCGACTACGACGACCTGTGGACCAATGCACTGGGGCAGGATCCGATTGCGCAGATATGGCGCGATACCGGCCTCTACGACGGGACAGTGCCTACGCCAGTTGCCAGATCGGCTCTCACGACCTGGCAGAATCAGTTGGCGCAGCCGCTTGTCCCTTGAGTGAGTACGCGCGTATCAATTCATCCGCCTGCTGCCGTGACAGGGTTTTCCACGGCAGCGGGATGAGTCCCGCCACCCGTTTGCGATACTCCTTGTAAACCCCGCCGTGATAAACGATCAATTTTCTCTCTTCCATGCGTGAACCGATAAACAGGTATAACGTCACCAGCGAATAGATCAGCAACTGGTTGCTGCTCATGTCACGACTCCAGAGCAGCACTATAATCAGGAAATACCAAGGGTGGCGGACATAGCGATGAAGCGTTGAGATATGAAAACGCTCCAGGTCATTTACATCTGTAGTTCGTGTTTTTAACTGGCGAAGGCCAAGAAACTCCTGCATGTCATAAAGCCGTGATGAATAGAACAGGAGCAACAGTGCCAGTAGTGCCATGCCATTCATCAGGTAGAACATTACCCCTTGCCACTGCCACAACGGCTCCCCTGGATAACGCCAGGCGATCCAGGCGAGCGGCAGTGCCAGCAGAGTCGCCAATAGATTGAAAAGTAGTCGATACCAGGGAACCAGTGCAGGACAGCAGGCAGCTATCTGCCGTTTTAGCCAAAGCGAGGCGGTAAAAGAGTGAAGCAAAAAATAACCCACAAACAGGGCAATGATGAGTGGGCTTTGTTCTGTCATGTCCGGTTATATTTTGTAAATGTGGTTACGGCCTTTCTCTCTACCCATAAGCAGAGCACCTCTGGCTCGCTTGATAAAGTCACCAAGTTGTTGTCCGTGATTCGGTACAATGCTGGCAGCCACTCCGGTGATTGTGACCACCTTGGAAACATCAGAGGTCTCATGAGGGATATTCAGACCCAGCACATCGCCATGTATTTTTTGTGCTAAATCATATGCGCGGCTGGAATCCACGCCGGCCAACATAATCGCAAATGAGGCTGCACCAAAACGGGCAACGACGCTGCCTTTGTCCTGCACCTTACGGGTTATTGCCCCGGTAATCTCCTTAAGACAGATATCCCCCTCCAGGGCGCCGTAATTGTCGGTGTAGTCGTTGAAGCTATCTATCTCAAGCAGCAGCATAGCAACTGGCTTACTGTTATTAATGGCGTTGTTCCACATAATGGTGGAGAGATTTTTGAAATGCTCAGCGGTATGAATACCGGTAGTCGTATCGCGAGTGACCAGATCGTGCATGACCTTGGTGGTTTCGTTAAGTTTTTCCTTTTGTATCTGCAGATCCTGTTTCTGAGAAGAGGTTATGCCTTCCAGTATCAATGTGTGTTTACGTGCAGATCGCAGGAACAGAAAGCCAAGAAATATTCCAAGAAAACCGGTAACCAGGTGTGCCACGATTAAGAAGCGCTTTTCTCGTTTCAGGTCATCCATTATTTCATCTGCGTTTAACGTAACACTGACCCCACCTCGCACATCTCCCATTTTATATCCCTGTTGTGCATGGCAGGCCAGGCAGGTGCCTTTAACAAACATCGGAGTCATGTAACGAAATACCGGCCCATTTTCACCCATAACCATTTCAATTTTGTCAGGCTCACCCTTCTCAAAAGACTTCAGCGTGCTCTCCTCCCAAGGGTCTGCCTTGTTATCAGGATTGAGGGGTTTCAGGCTGGTGACATGGAAGTAGACCTTCTCCTTTTCCGCTATCTCGGAGATTTGCCGCACCATATAAGCATGGTTGATCATGGTAAGTTCCAGGCCGTTTGGTGCGGTTATCTCACGGTTGGGAAGGTGCAGGTAGGGGTTGGGGGGATTCTGCTCGGTAACGGGCGCGTATATTGGCCCATATTGTGAATTCCATGTGCGTGCCAGAAAAACCGCTTTGTAAAAGTTCTTGGCACGTTCACTAGCCATCGAGCCAGCATGATGATTGAGTGATTCCAGGTTATATAAAAAGGAAAAGGTCCCCAGGGCGACCCAGAACCCAAGTAGTACGACCCAGTAAATTCTGTTTTTTATGATTCGCTCAGTGATATCCACATGCTGCTCCCACTGTACTATCCTTTTATATTCGTGCGGTTTTAGTTATTTCACGAATTGTTGTTGTCGAGAGTCAGGGTTACCCAAAACCATTCTTATCTTAGCTTAGTCAGTATAGGTGTAGATGCCAAAGTGCCTGGCGGGATGCTGCTGGGGGTATGGATTGTGCGGAATATCCATCATTTCTCCCTCTCCATTGTGCCCCGGCTTCCGGCTGGGTCTGCCGTCATAAGCATGGAAGGGATGAGAGGATTATTCAAGTCCCCCAAACTGATTAATGATTTTACTGTTTGCACCTTTTGCCAGGTGGTAGTTTTTAGACAGGTTTCGGAGGCATAGCGATGACGGGAAACAGTAGTCTGCAATCGGTGCAACAACGCCTGATTGAGGCAGCATTGACGTGTTTTCTCAGAGACGAATACCACAAGGTTACTACCCGGCAAATCGCTGCCACGGCAGATACCACCATTGCCATGATTCGCTACTACTTCGGTAGTAAGGAGGGATTGTACGAGGAGATGCTGCGGCAAACGCTGCAACCACTGTTGGATGTGCTGGAGAGCTCTCTACTTTCCTCCACCGGCGGGTTTGCCGACTATTTTTCAATCTACTATCGAACCATGCAACAGAATCCCCGTTTTCCTGCCTTGATTATCAAAGTACTGGCACTCAACCAGGGGCCTGGAAAGCGTTTTATCTATCAATTATTAGAGCGTGGTCGGAGTGGTGCCAGGGAGAGGATTGAGCAACTTAAACAGCAGGGACAGGTTGCGGCGCATGTGGACCCTGATATGGTGCGCATCGCCTTTGTTAGTCTGGCAATGATGCCGATGCTGGCTAAGGGGATATTTGAAGAACAACTTGACCGTCCAATGGATGCCGAGTTTCTACAGCAATTGGCAGAGCTAAATGGGCGGCTCTTTGCAGCTGGTCTGATGCCAGACTCTGCCAGGGAGGATTAACCATGCAGAGCCTGCAGAGGAATCGCTTCAAGGTAAAGATGTTTGCCAGAGTAGTTGGGCTTGCCAATTGGCTGGCCACACTGCCCAATAAACTGACACCGCCGCCATTTCGCCTGATGCAGATCGGTTCCGCTTTCTGGCAGTCTCGAGCGTTGTACGTTGCTGCGGATTTGGGGGTGGCTGACGAAATAGGTGAGGGAGTAAAGGATTCCGGTGAGATCGCAAAAGCCCTCTCTTTACATCAGGAATACCTCTACCGCCTGCTGCGCATGCTGTGTTCTATCGGTGTCTTCGAAGAGATAGCGCCGCGAATGTTTCGTAATAATCGTCTTTCAAATTATCTGCGTAGCGACCATCCCCAATCGGTACGTGACATGGTGCTAATGCACAATTCGGAGGTGATGGCTCGACCCTGGTACGAGTCGCTTGCGGCATCAATCCGCAGTGGGGAGACGCCATTTGTCAAAACTCACGGACAGGAGTTGTTCACCTACATGGACCGGCATGCGGAATTCGATACCCTGTTTGCCCGTGCTATGGATGCAGTGGAGTCGCTAACCGGTCTTGATTACCTGCACGATTTTGACTGGAGCCGGTTCGAACGGCTGATTGATGTGGGTGGCTCAAAGGGAGCAAAGGCCATGGCAATCCTCAGGAATAATCCGCAATTAGAGGCATTGGTTTTTGACCGACCACAGGTGATCGCAACGGCAGAAGCGTTCTGGCACCAGCAGGGGACAGCGGAATTGCTCTTGCGGGTTGATTTCGCGTCTGGTGATGCCATGAAGGAGATTCCTCCTGCCCGTTCAGAACGGGACATCTTTCTTTGTATGGCGTTGTTCCACGCTTTGGGGGATGAAGATGCACACCGCGTGCTAGCCAATATTAGTCGAGCGATCGGAAGTACCGGTGCGACCCTGCTGATTGTAGACACGGTAGCGGCTGAGGTCGGTATTGATCCCAATGTTGCCGCCTTTGATATGCAGATGTTGATTGGCACTCATGGGCGTGAGCGTACCCTGAGCGAGTGGCAAATGTTGTTAGAAGATGGCGGTTTCAGTATTCGTGAGGTGGTAGCAGTGCGTACCTTTGCCCGTTTCATCGTCGCCCAAGCTAATTAGGTGATTGGATGTTTCTGATATGATGAAGGAAAATTCAACAGTGGATGGATGTGTGTGACAGAGCGTGATGATGAGCCAGCAGGTGATTTGGTGCTACGCACCCTGGCGATGCCCGCCGATACCAACGCCAATGGGGATATCTTTGGTGGCTGGATTATGGCACAGATGGATATGGCCGGAGGTATTCTGGCCAAGGAGATCGCCAACTCCCGTACAGTCACCGTGGCGGCTGAATCGATTCAGTTCATCCGCCCGGTACAGGTGGGCGATGTGGTCTGCTGTTACGGCAGGGTGATACAGGTAGGTAATACCTCGGTGAAGATCAATCTGGAGGTGTGGGTTAAACCGATCCTGCGACAGGAGGAGCGTCAGCGACGCTTTAAGGTCACCGAGGCGGCCTTCACCTATGTAGCGATTGATGAGCAGGGGAACAAGCAGCAGATACGTCGCAGCTGAGCACCTATTTTCACTGCCAGAATTAAAAAAGCCCGAACGTTACCGTTCGGGCTTTTTTGTGCGTGGGTAGCAAAGCGTTACTTCGCTTCCTTGCGCTCCCTGGTTTCCTTGATCACCTCTTCGGCGACATTGTTAGGACAGGCTGCGTAGTGCGAGAACTCCATGGAGAACTGGCCACGACCCGAGGTCATGGTACGCAGGTCGCCGATGTAACCGAACATCTCGCTCAGCGGTGCCTGGGCCTTAACCCGTACACCGGTAGGACCCGGGTCCTGGCCCTGGATCATACCGCGACGACGGTTGAGGTCGCCGATGACGTCACCCACATGATCTTCAGGGGTGAATACGTCGATCTTCATGATCGGCTCAAGCAGTTGTGCTCCCGCCTTCGGCATGGTCTGACGGAATGCACCTTTGGCGGCGATTTCGTAGGCGATGGCTGAGGAGTCAACTGCGTGGAAGCCACCGTCAGTCAGGTTGACGTGGACGTCCAGCACCGGGAAGCCGGCGAGTACACCTTCGTCCATCATCAGGCGGAAGCCCTTCTCTACCGCAGGCCAGAATTCGCGTGGTACGTTACCACCGGTTACGCTGGACTCGAAGGTGAAGCCGGTGTTCTGCTCACCCGGTTCGAGGATGTAGTCGATCTTGGCGAACTGACCAGAACCACCGGATTGTTTCTTGTGGGTATAGCTGTCCTCGACACGCTGAGTGATCGATTCGCGATAGGCTACCTGCGGTTTGCCGACGCTAACGTCGATACCGTGAGTACGCTTGAGAATATCGATCTTAATGTCGAGGTGCAGTTCACCCATGCCCTTGAGAATGGTTTCACCGGATTCCTCATCGGTCTCGACGCGGAATGAGGGGTCTTCAGCCACCATCTTATTGATCGCAATACCCAGCTTCTCAGCACCACCCTTGTCTTTCGGTGCAACGGCGATGGAGATAACCGGCTCCGGGAAGACCATTGGCTCGAGGGTCGCCGGTTTGTTCGGGTCACACAGGGTGTGACCGGTCTGGGTGTTCTTCAGACCAATCAGGGCGACGATGTCACCGGCCTGGGCTGAATCCAGTTCGATACGATCGTCCGCGTGCATCTCTACCAGACGACCAATACGCTCGGTTTTGCCGGTGAAGGTGTTGAGGACAGTATCGCCTTTCTTCAGTGTACCAGAGTAGATGCGGGTAAAGGTCAGGGCACCGAAACGGTCATCCATGATCTTGAACGCCAGCGCGCGCAGAGGCTTGCTGGCATCAACGATGGCGAAGTTACCGGTTTCGTTACCTTCCAGATCTACTTCTGGTTGCGGCTTAACTTCGGTCGGGCTCGGCAGGTAATCGACTACGCCGTCCAGCACCAGCTGGATACCCTTGTTCTTGAATGCGGAACCACAGAAGGTGGGGAAGAAGTCCAGTGCGATGGTGCCCTTGCGGATGCAGCGCTTGATATCCTCAATAGAAGGCTCTTCGCCATCCAGATACTTTTCCATCAGGTCATCGTCTTGCTCAACCGCGGTTTCAATCATCGCTTCGCGGTATTCGGCAGCTTTGTCCTTCATATCATCCGGGATATCGGTGATTTCGAAGTTCTCAGGCAGACCAGTGTCGTCCCAGATGTAGGCTTTCTGGGTCAGTACATCGACCACACCTTTGAAGTTTTCCTCGATGCCGATAGGCAGGGTCATCACTACCGGACGAGCGGCCAGGACGTCCTCGACCTGCTTTACCACACGGTAGAAATCTGCGCCCATGCGGTCGAGCTTGTTGACGAAGATGACACGGGCAACTTCTGATTCGTTAGCATAGCGCCAGTTGGTCTCTGACTGGGGCTCAACGCCGCCAGAGCCGCAGAATACGCCTACACCGCCGTCGAGTACCTTCAGTGAACGATAAACTTCGATGGTGAAGTCAACGTGTCCTGGGGTATCGATGATGTTGAAGCGGTGATCCTTCCAGAAACAGGAGGTGGCAGCGGACTGGATGGTAATACCGCGCTCGCGCTCCTGGTCCATAAAATCGGTGGTCGCCTCACCGTCGTGTACCTCACCGGTTTTATGTACCTTGCCGGTGAGTTTCAGAATGCGCTCAGTGGTAGTGGTTTTGCCCGCATCCACGTGAGCGAAGATGCCGATATTTCGGTAATGTGTCAGGTCAGTCATAACGGTACTCTGGTTACAAAGTGGTAAAAGGGATCTATTGGCGACAAACCCACTGTTTCCTTCATTGAATCGATGGACAGACCATACGGGCTATTTCGCGAGGCGCATATCTTACAGGAAATGAGCGGTGACAGAATAGGGCTAGATGGGTTATTTACGCCGAAATCTACACTTTGGGGCGAAAAAGCAGGGGTTCTTAAGGTAAGTCGAAGCTAAATTGGCCATTCTGGCGATCTTAAATGGTTGAGAAGGACTATTTCCATAAGTTTTGTGTGGTACATCTGGAAATGGAAAATGTGTTATAAATCGTGCGGGCATGGTGCGGTATACTCCACCCAAACAGGGCTGCGGCCAACCATCCGGACATCTGGACAGCATCCGGCATAGTTTGTACTGACAGTGAGGATAAGAAGGGGATGAAGAGTTTCGACATCAGTCGGTTTTTCCAGCGTAATCCGGTACAGGCCAGGGAAGAGGCGCCTGACATTAATAACGATGGGATACCTCCCAGTAATAGTTATGAAGTCGAAAAGCGCGACATTGATGCTGCACAGCGTCTGCGTCCCGAACCCGGCACCACCATTCTTGTGGTCGATGACTCCAAGACCATCCAGGTTGTTCTGACCCGTATGCTTGCCCAGTATGGTTACCAAACCCTCTCCGCCTACGATGGTCAGCGAGCGGTAGAACTAACCCGTGAAATCAAACCGGCACTGATTCTGATGGATGTGGTGATGCCGGGAATGAATGGTTTCCAGGCGACCCGTGAGATACGTAAGGACCTCGATCCTGAGATTTCCTCCATTCCGGTAATCATAATGAGTGGTAACGCTCAACCTACGGAGGAGTTTTGGAGTATTAAGATCAAGGCCAACGGTTTTATCGCCAAGCCCTTTAGCGACGAAGAGTTACTCGGACGCATTGAGGGACAGTTGTTCAAGGTCACCGAATAATCCCTCCTTTCTCGTCCTGTTACAAAATTACGCCCCCGTTTTCCTTCTGCCTGCCGTCGTGAATGGGGTAGTATCGTCTCTTCATTAATTAGCGTGCGGGAAGTGAATCATGAAACTTGGCTATCTGTTTCTTGGTATTTGGTTGATTTTACAAAGCCTTATCGAACTCCTTGACCTAAGTTTTCGCTACGACAATCTGGTTGTTGGACTTCTGGGACTAGTGGCTGGTGTGTTTGTTCTGCTGCGTAAATAGCGCAGGATAGCTCGAAGCGACCTCCCTTGCCTCAGGTACTCTACGAAGACGAATCCATCGTTCTGGTCGACAAACCTAGCATGCTACTCAGTGTGCCAGGACGTGGTGAGGCCAAGCGCGATAGCGTGGTCACTCGCCTGAGTGACAACTATCCAGGTATTCGCGAGGTACATCGGCTCGATTGGGAGACTTCTGGTCTGATGCTGCTGGCACGGAGCAAAGCGGCACATAGCGAGTTGAGCCGTCAGTTCCGCGAGCGGGAGGTGAGCAAGCAATATGTCGCTGTTATCTATGGTATTCCTGATAAGGTGCAGGGCGAGGTGAATCAGCCGCTTCGCTGTGACTGGCCCAATCGGCCACGGCAGATTATTGATCCCCTCGAGGGTAAGCCTTCACAAACCCATTGGCGCCTGCTGCAGGCAGAGAGCGACTCTAGTCGGGTCGAACTGATTCCCATCACAGGGCGTACCCACCAGTTACGGGTACACATGCAGAGTCTGGGACACCCAATCCTTGGTGATGGCCTCTATGCCCACAATAAGGCCCGTGCCATGGCCCCCCGCCTGTTATTGCATGCCTCAAGTTTGCTGTTCTGCCATCCAGTGAGTGGTGACAGGCTGAGTTTCTCTTCTCCCGTGCCGTTTTGAGCACAAAAAGCCGCTTGGGAAAGCGGCTTTTTTGTTTGTATTGGGATACAAGAATGCTACTTTCTGACTCTTCCGAGCACGTAATTGCTGCCATTCCTGCGTACCAGGCGCGCCTGCTGCACTAGTGCTTCAAGCAGTTTGTTTAGATTCGTAGCGGGTTTGAACTTGACCACCTGCAGTTTTTCCCGAAGTAGGCTTTCGCTGATGTAGGCACGGCCCTTCATAAAAGTGATCATGTGCTCCATCAGCATATCCATCTCCTCCTCTTTGGACAGATCGCCCGGGCGTGGATTTTTGGAAGGTGCATCTGGTTTGGCTTCGGCCTTCGCTTTGGCAGCAGTGGCTTCGGCTTTCTCTTTGGCAGTAGTGGCTTCAGCTTTCTCTTTGATAGCAGTGGCTTCGTCTTTCTCTCTGGCAGCGGCCTCTGCCTCATCCTTCTCTCTCTGTGCGGCCTCTTTTTCCGCTGAGGAGGCCTCGGCCAGTGCAACCTGGCTCTCTTCCACTTCCTGGATTAACTGCTCCAGTTCATGGTTGAGGTCCTCCAGCTCCTTTTTATGGTCGGCAACCACTGCTTGGCGCTGTTTGCCAAGTTCTTCAAGCTGTTGATCGATATCACTGAGGACTTCCTTGTAAGTAATCTTCACCTGCTCGCGGGTGGCCTTGATCTCATTAATCCGGCCAAGCAACTTCTCCTGAAGCTCCTCTTCCTGCTCTTTTTTTTTGGCCAGCTCGTAGAGTTCCTTGGCTGACAGTTCTTCAAGCTTTACCATTTGCTCTGTTTCCTTACCTCGCTCAGGCGGTTCTGATAACCGGGAGACGTCTGATGCCGAGATGTAAACAACTTAAACGTCATTTGAGTCGTAAAACCATGATATGGCCGGGGATTCTACGTTAAAAAGTGTAACAGAATTGTGAAATTCTTATATACGATTGTATCGATAAACACCTGCTAAGTCGTGGCAAATGGGCGCAAAATAGCCGAATTGGGTACGCAACCCACCTGTGGTGATAGGGAAAGCCATCGCTGCGTGATATGGTTGCGTTTTTCGTCCATACAGGTACACACCATGTCCACGCCCCCCATTGCCCTATTGACCGAGGACGAACTCGCCGAACTGGATACCTTTCTCAACTCCTCTGCCTGCGATGAAGACACCCTGGGTGTCGACGAGGCCCATGGCTATCTAACGGCACTGAGTCTCTCCGCTGAAAACGGTGAGTTGGCAACCGGTTGGCAGGAGGAGATCTGGGGGCAACCCCGTTTTACCGATGAGGCTCAGCGCGCTCGTATGAGCGAACTATTGGAGCGGTTACCGCTTGATATCGTTGATTGCCTGACCCGGCGAGAACCATTCGATCCCCTGGTGATCGAAAGTGAAGAGGATGGGGTGGTCGTCGAAAGCTATGAGGGCTGGTGTTTCGGATTCATGCTTGGTCTGGAGCAGCAGTGGGAGGTATGGGAGGGACAGCCGAATGAGGTGCAGGACCTGATTATCCCGATTGCCCAGCTGGCCCTGCTAATGGATGACGAGGGTGAAGAGATGAGTGAAGAGGAGTACCAGCAGTGGGTGGAGCTGATCCCTGGAGCTGTGTCTGGATTGTTCGCCCTACGCCAGCATTAAAAAGGCTTAGCTGACACCCTGCTGAGCCGCCATCTCTGAGATCGGCTCTGGAGCCTCGAAAGGGGCGCTGCAAACTTGATCCCTTCCGTTCTCCTTCGCCTGGTAGACGGCCTGATCGGCACAGGCGAGCATGCTCTGTGCGTAGCCCTGTGGCGACTGTTCCATGGGAATATGTTCCAGGCAGCATAGGCCAATGGAGATGGTCAAACGGAGCGGTTCCTCACTCTCCACATCGAAGGGATGCGCTGCAATGCTCTGGCGAACCCTTTCGGCAATCTCGCGACTGTCATCGATAGGTGTACTGGGCAGCAGGACAACGAACTCCTCGCCGCCGTAACGACTCAATATGTCACTGTGACGAAGCTGCTTTCCGATCAACTTCGCTACCTGCTGCAGTACCTGGTCGCCGGCCTGATGCCCCTGGGTATCGTTGATCCGCTTGAAAAAATCCACGTCGAGAAACATGCAACTCAGTGGTTGCTGATGGCGCTGTACCCGGGTCGCTTCTTCTCCCAGACGTTGATCGAAGTAGCGGCGATTGTTGACTTTCGTCAGAGGGTCGGTGAGACCGAGCTGCTTCACCCGCTGGTGGTTGGCGCAGTTGTCGATACAGATGGCAACAATGCTCGCCAGGCGTTCAAGAAATTCAGTACCGCTGCCTGGAATGAATCGCTGAGGGTCGTAACTCCCAAGATTGAGAATTCCTATCAGTTCGCCGTTGCGTAGCATCGGAAGACAGGCATGGGAGCGTATCGTTTGGATCTGTGGTGGGAACAGGTGTAAGCCACCTTCGGTATCTGGACCGATGCGTGGGAGCAGGTTGTTGGGGAAGTAGGCCTGGAGGACTGAGGGCTCGGTCTCCACCAGCAGGTTTGGCATCTCCTCCAACTGGGTGCCGCCCGTTTCCATCATCCTGACCAGTTCGTATTCAGGGTCAAGCAGAATCAGACTAATACAGTCGAGATGGAAGGTATCGGGGTAGACATGAAGTACCAGATGAAGTAGCTCAGCGATGGAGGTGGCGCTGATCAGTGCCAGTTCGTACTCTTTGAAGCGCTGCAGTTTGGCCTCATTCTCTCTCGCCTGGGCGACGAAGGCCTTCAACTGACGCCGTAGTTGCTTGTTCTCAGCTTCCAGATCGTTTTCCATGTGGGCGAAACCTCCGACTGGACCGGAGTGGCCAAATCTGTCAGCTACTCTACAGAAGAATAGTGAAAACAGTAATAGATGGCCTTCGCATTTTCTGCTGAAATTGATGCGGTGACATTAATTTGATACATATAGCGCTCGCGATGCTCAACCCGGGCTATCGTCCACTATGACGTTTTACGAATAGACAGGTTGAACCCATGACTACACCAGTGAACAAAGTGGCCGGAATCGGCCCCAAAACCGCAGAATACCTCCAGACTCAAGGAATCGAGACCGCAGAGGATCTACTTAAAGCAGGTAAGGAAAAACTGATCGAGGCCCCTGGCTTCAGCGAGGCCAAGGCTGATAATGC
>JBNKQR010000041.1:0-27352 GCA_050295975.1 Thiohalomonadaceae bacterium | reverse complement strand
ACTACTGGCTGAGCACGGTATCACCACACGAATTATTAACCTGGGCCTGCCTGACCACTTCGTTGAGCACGGCGGACGCGAAGAGTTACTCGCCATCTGTGGCCTGGATAAGGCCGGCATCCTGCGTACTCTCCAGACTGCTGGTGTTATCGAAACACGCCCGGTAGTTGCTGGCCAGTCCAACCCCTGATTCGGATAACATCGTTTAATGGCCGCACGTTACACACTAAAAGTCGTCACCGAATTCGCCTCGGCCCATTCGCTACGAGACTACCCTGGCGACTGCCACCGACTACACGGCCATAACTGGAAGGTGGAAGTCGAGGCCAGCGCCACAGAACTGGACAAACTCGGCATGGTGGTCGATTTCAAAGTGATCAAACATTTGGCGAAGAAGGTGACCGATCAACTGGATCACCGCTTCATCAACGAAATTGAGCCGTTCGACAAAATAAATCCGACGGCTGAAAACCTGGCAGCCTGGATATTCCGGCGCATTGCCGATGAACTGCAAGCGCCGCATGTACGGTTACACGCCGTCACATTGTGGGAAACCGAGCGCGCCTGTGTGCGCTACACAGAGGAAGAGTCATGACCGAACACTGTTGCGACGACAAGATCGCAGACGTCCAGAGCAGCAAGGACAACCGCCACATCGCCATCAACAAGGTGGGGATTAAAGACATTCGTCATCCGATCCGAATTCAGGATCGCACCGGTGGTGAACAACACACTATCGCCAACTTCAACATGTATGTGAACCTGCCGCACAACTTCAAGGGTACTCACATGTCGCGCTTTGTTGAGATCCTCAACAACTACGAGCGCGAACTATCAGTGAAATCATTCAAGGTGATGCTGAAGGAAATGACCGAAAGGCTGGAAGCACAGGCTGGACACATCGAGATGTCATTCCCCTACTTCGTCAACAAAAAAGCCCCGGTTTCTGGTGTAGAGAGCCTGATGGACTATGACATTACCTTCATTGGTGAAGTCACCAACGGTACACCACATCTTAAAGTAAAGGTGGTTGTACCGGTTACCAGCCTCTGTCCCTGCTCCAAGGAGATCTCGGACTTCGGTGCACACAACCAACGCTCACACGTCACTGTTACCATCGGTACCGACCAGTTTGTCTGGATTGAAGATGTCATTGATATGGTGGAAAAAGAGGCGTCATGTGAACTATTCGGCCTACTTAAACGTCCGGACGAAAAACATGTAACAGAACGTGCCTACAACAACCCTAAGTTTGTTGAAGACATGGTACGGGATGTGGCGATGCGCCTGAATCAGGATGAGCGTATCACCAGCTACATCGTAGAGTCAGAAAACTTTGAGTCGATCCATAACCACTCGGCTTACGCCATGATCGAAAAAGACAAGACCGCGGGCTAATTAACCAACGGCTAAGAACACAGGGACGTGTTTAAATTATTCCCACCCAGCTAACAATCAGTTGCAGGCAAACCAGACCAAATATTCCTGCTAATACATCATCAAGCATGATACCCAGACCACCCGCCACACGCTGATCGATAAAACGAATTGGCCACGGTTTGAGAATATCGAATAGGCGGAACAGAATAAATCCCAGCACAATCCACAACCACCCCGGTGGCGCCATGAACATGGTGATCCAGAAACCAACAAACTCATCCCATACAATCCCTGGATGATCATGCACATTAAGTTGCTTTGCGGTAACACCACACAGGGCGACACCAATACCGAAGACCAGCAGCAGGAACAGTAGATAAAATCCGGGAGAGAGTTGTAGCAACAGTAGATAGAGTGGTACCGCCATCAACGTACCGAAGGTACCTGGAGCAACAGGAGCCAGACCAGAACCGAAACCTAGCGCAAGAAAGCGCCAGGGGCTTGCAAGATCAGTAAGAGTCAGTCGGCGTGCTGCGTTACCCATCACTACTCCTGAAAATGATCGAAACCTGAAACATTTTGATGCACGAGTTCTGCATTGGTACCGGTCAATGCGATTCCAGACTCTGACACAATCTCACCGACACGGCTAACCCCACAAGACCAGTTTGCCGTAACACGCTCTAGCTCATCCACCTTTTCTTGTGGCACCGTAAAGCAGAGTTCGTAATCGTCACCGGCACTCAACGCCAAGCGCAGACTCTCTACATCATCTCCAATGCAATTAAGTAACGTCGTGGATCGAGGTAGAGTGCCGAGCTGTAGCGTTGCACCGCAGCCGCTGCTATCAAGAATGTGAGAAAGATCGGCAAGTAAACCATCTGAAATATCGATGGCGGATGAAGCAATGCCGCGCAGTGAAATACCTTCTATTACCCGCGGTTGTGGATATTCCAAACGCCGAATTAGGCTCGCAGCTGCGACTTCATCTTTGCAAGAGCCACCCAGTTTTAGTTGCAGACCGGCTCCCGCATCACCGAGGTTACCGGTCACATAGATGTGATCGCCTGGTTGCGCACCACTACGCAGCAGTGCCTCACCCGATGGTACGAAACCGTTAACCTGCACCGTGCAGGTCAGTGGGCCGCGTACCGTATCACCACCAACCAGTTCTACGTCGTATTCCTGTGCCAGGGCAAAGAAACCTTTGGCAAACCCTTCAATAAAGGCTTCATCAGATTCAGGCAAGGCCAACGACAATGTCACCCAGGCGGGTTTCGCACCCATGGCGGCCATATCGCTCAGGTTTACCGCCAGTGATTTGTAGCCAATGGCCTCTGGATCTGTCTCGAGTGGGAAATGGCGGCCTGCGATCAGGGTATCAACACTCATCGCCAGCTGCATACCATGGGGCACTTGCAACAATGCGGCATCATCACCGACACCGAGCGCAACATCACCGCGGCGCGATGGCCGGGTGAAGAAACGCTCAATGATGGAGAATTCGTTTAGGGACATAATGGGAGATTATAACCACGAATCAGGGATGATCGTGGAACTGCAAGCGCTATCAAGAACGCTTGCGCGCATTCACCTCAACACTACGCAGTTTCTTCGACAGTTTATCCAGCGTACCGTTGATGAATTTATGACTCTGTTCGGCGCCAAACTGTTTCGCCAACTCAACCATTTCGTTGATCACCACACGATAGGGAATATCGATGCGTTGCTGTAACTCATAGATACCAATACGCAAAATCGCCTGCTCCACCGGGTCGACCTGTGCCAGAGGACGATCCAGCACTTCACCACCATGGGCGTCCAGTTCATCCAGTCGCGCGGGGATTTCACGTAGAAGTTCGGCGAAGAATTTTTTGTCGACGCCTTTCATCTCCTGTTCATCCATGAACTGCTTTTCTATCTCAGCGGGTGACTCACTGGTCATCTGCCATTGGTAGAGCGCCTGCATGGCACGCTCACGCGCAAGGCTTCGGGCATTACTCATAGTTCGTTTTCCAGAAATACTTTGCGCGATGATTCGGCTGTTACTTGTTTAACTGCGGCATCAGGTTAACCATCTCAATCGCAGAGAGGGTCGCCTCGACACCTTTATTGCCCGCTTTGGTACCGGCACGTTCGATGGCCTGTTCGATGGTATCGACGGTCAGGACACCAAAGGCAACTGGAATACCGTACTCCAGCATCACCTGGGCCAGCCCTTTGCCGCACTCACCCGCAACAAATTCAAAGTGTGGCGTACCACCGCGAATTACTGCACCGAGGGCGATAATCGCATCGTATTTTTTACCCGAAGCCATCTGTTTGCAGGCCAGTGGGATTTCAAAGGCACCGGGGACACGGACAATTTCAATATCTTTTTCGCTGGCACCGTGGCGCTTGAGCGTATCCAGCGCACCGTCGAGCAGACTCTCTACCACGAAGCTGTTAAAACGACCGACAACGATGCCAAAACGTGCGCCGTTGATTACCATGCCACCTTCAATACTTTTGATCTCAGCCATCTTGCTTTTCCCTTGTCAGGTTGGCGCCACCAGGTAGCGCAAATTCAGAAGCGGTCTCAAAATTAAAATTCGTGCCCTGAGGCAAGACACAAAGCCTGCGAGGAGCACAGTTTACCGGTAGTAAATGAGCACCGCAGCAGGTTTTGTAACGTAGGATCAGGGTACGAAGACCATTTTGAGACCACTTCTGCTTAATCGTTGATGTATTCAACCACATCCAGGCCAAAGCCGGAAAGTGCATGCATCTTACGCGGCGTACCCAGTACCCGCATGTGACTAATCCCGAGGTCGATCAGGATCTGTGCACCGACGCCGTAGGTCCGCAGGTCGTCGCCTTTTTCCAGCTCAGCCAGCGCAACACCCTTGTCTTCCAGTTCGTAATCCATAACACGGCGCAACAGTTTTTCGGTATCTTCCTTGCGGCGCAGGATAATCACCACACCCTGCCCTTCTGTCTCGATGCGACGTAGCGACTCTTCCAGTGAACGGCCACAATCGCGCTCGCTGCCGAACAGGTCACACAGGGTATTCTCCAAGTGTACACGAACCAGTGCCGGATCATCATGCTTCAGCTCGCCCTTGACCAGCGCCAGATGCATCTCCTGACTTAGCAGGTCACGGTAAGCAAACAGGCGGAAGTTGCCGTAACGGGTCGGCATGGCACACTCGGCCACTCTCTCAACCGTCGGCTCGTTGTGCAGACGATAGTGGATCAGGTCGGCGACTGTACCGATCTTGATGCCATGCTCTTTTGCGAACACTTCAAGATCTGGACGCCGCGCCATACTGCCGTCTTCATTAAGGATCTCGACTATCACAGACGATGGCTCCAGACCCGCCAATCGCGCCAGGTCGCAACCCGCCTCGGTATGACCAGCACGGGTCAATACACCACCCGCCTGGGCCATCAATGGGAAGATATGACCTGGCTGTACGATGTCCTCTGCGGATGCATTTGGAGCTACCGCAGCACGTACGGTCATTGCCCGATCATAGGCGGAAATACCCGTGGTGACCCCCTCAGCCGCTTCAATGGAAACAGTGAAGTTGGTACCGTGCTTGTCGTTTGTGTCGCTGACCATCAACGGCAAACTAAGCTGCTGACAACGTTCACGAGTCAAAGTAAGACAGATCAAACCACGACCATAGCGCGCCATGAAGTTAACGTCCTCTGGGCGTACCATGGAGGCAGCCATAATCAGGTCGCCTTCGTTTTCTCGATCCTCATCGTCCATCAGGATAACCATTTTCCCCTGGCGGATGTCTTCGATGATCTCTTCAATGCTGTTCAATGCCATATATAGTTTCCAGTTACTGCATACGTCGCTCAGTGTCGACGTGATGACAAAAATCCGTGCTCGGCGAGGAATGCCTCGCTGATACCCTGACCGGATATTGCTGCCTTTTCTCCCTGTAACAGACGTTCCAGATAGCGAGCAATCAGGTCTACTTCAAGATTCAATTTACGTCCCGCGACAAATTCGTCGACGGTCGTTTCCTGTGAGGTATGGGGCACGATATTCAATTCAAAGATTGCACCATCCACTTCATTTACAGTGAGACTAATACCATCAACTGTAACCGACCCCTTGTGTGCAATGTATCGCGCCAGCTCATCCGGTGCCTTGACCCGCAGGCGGATTGAGCGCCCATCCTCGCTGCGTTGTAACACCTCACCGACACCATCCACATGCCCGCTAACCAGATGACCTCCCAGGCGGCTGGTCGGGGTGAGCGCCTTTTCCAGATTCAACCGACTACCGGTCTTCAAACTGGAAAAGGCCGTGTGCATCATGGTCTCGCGCGAAACATCGGCCACAAATCCCTTAGCAGAAAGTGTCACCACAGTGAGGCAGATTCCATTAACCGCAATACTGTCACCGAGCACCACATCGGTAAGATCCAGCTTACCGCTGTTAATCGAAAGCCGCATGTCACCACCCGCCGGGGTAATGGCAATAACAGTGCCGACTGCGCCAATGATGCCGGTAAACATCAATCTTCCTGCTGGATAGTAGCAGTGATACGCCAGTCGTCACCGACAGCACGTATATCTTTAACCGACAGTTGTACCGCATCGGCAAGACTTTCCAGACCTGGTGTATGGAACAGACCGCGGGCACCATCACCCATCAGTTTCGGCGCCATGTAGATCACCAGTTCATCGATGATCCCGGCGCGTAGAGCGGCTCCGCTAAGGATGGCACCGGTCTCCAGCAGCACCTCATTGATCTCTCGCGTTGCCAGTACACCCATCAGGGCATGCAGGTCGATGGAGTCGTTACCATTGGGCAGATGAATCACCTCCGCACCTGCCTGCTCCAGCTGTTCCTGTAGTTCCGGCTCATCTACCGCGGTCACGATAAGTGAATTGCCAGGTTGTGAAATAAAGCGTGCATTGGTCGGTGTGCTGAGATGCGGATCAAGCACTACGCGCAGTGGCTGACGTTCAGCCAATACCCCTTCAGCGTCACGCACGGTGAGCGAGGGATCGTCGGCCAGAATGGTACCGATACCACTCATAATGGCAGAACTTCTGGCACGCAACCGTTGCACATCTTCCCGCGCGGCTGCACCGGTGATCCATTTACTCTCACCCGAGGCCATGGCGGTACGACCATCAAGGCTCATTGCCAGCTTGCAACGAACCATTGGACGTTGCTCACGCATACGCAAAACAAACCCGGGGTTGAGAGTCTCCGCCTGTGCCTGTAACAGTCCACTGGCCACCTCAATCCCTGCCTTGTGCAACTGTTGCAGGCCCTGACCCGCCACTTTGGGATTGGGGTCTTCCATCGCCGCAACCACACGGGCCACACCCGCCTTGATTAAAGCGTCACTGCAGGGTGGTGTTTTGCCCTGGTGACAGCAAGGCTCTAGAGTGACATAGGCCGTTGCACCTTTTGCCATTTCACCCGCCTGTTCCAGAGCCACGATTTCGGCGTGTGGACCACCAGCAACCTCGTGCCACCCCTCAGCGATGACCTGTCCTTCCACCGCCAGCACGCAGCCCACCCGCGGATTGGGATCAGTGGTGGTAAGGCCGCGCTCCGCCAGTTGCAGGGCACGGCTCATCATGGCGATGTCGGTGGTAGTAAAGTCACTCATAGATTTCACTTCTTTTGTTTATCTTGTCTGGCCGCGTCCAGCAGAGATAGCTGGTTTTTTCTAACTGCCGGTGATGGCTCTTTCTGCATCCGCTCAATCTCTTCGCGGAAAGCATTTACATCCTGGAAGCTGCGATAGACCGAGGCGAAACGGACATAAGCCACTTCATCAAGTTCGCGCAGTTCATCCATCACCCACTCACCGAGCTGTCGTGAATTGACTTCACGATCACCGGTTGCCCGGAGGTTATGTTTGATGTGATTGATCGATTCCTCGATCACCTCCATCTCTACCGGCCTTTTTTCCAGCGCACGCATAATGCCGGAGCGCAATTTTTCTTCGTCGAACGGGGCTCGCACCCCATCTCGCTTGACGATACGCGGCATCACCAGTTCCGCCGTTTCAAAGGTGGTGTAACGCTCACCGCAGGTGACACATTCGCGACGACGACGCACTGAATCCCCCTCGTTGGCGAGACGGGAGTCGATCACCTTGGTATCGGGTTCACCGCAGAAGGGGCAGCGCATGGCGAGGCGTCAACTAATCAGCGTAGACAGGCAGCCGCTTGCAGACCTTCAGCACCTTGTCTTTCACCTCATTGATCACCTTGCTGTCACCGCGCGAATCGATGACATCACAGATCCAGCCAGCCAGTTCCACTGACTCCGCTTCACCAAAGCCGCGGGTGGTGATCGCCGGGGTACCGATACGAATACCGGAAGTGACGAACGGGGACTGGGGATCATTGGGTACAGAGTTCTTGTTCACGGTGATGTTGGAGGCACCAAGCCAGGCATCCACATCCTTACCGGTCAGTTCCTGTTTAATGAAGCTCAGCAGGAACAGGTGGTTATCGGTGCCACCAGAGACCACCTCGTAACCACGCTCCATGAACACCTTGGCCATGGCACGGGCGTTGGTAACAACCTGAGCCTGGTAGGTTTTGAATTCTGGTTCCAGCGCTTCCTTGAAGGCCACCGCTTTACCAGCAATAACATGCATCAGCGGGCCGCCCTGGGTACCAGGGAAGACTAGAGAATTGAGCTTCTTCTCAATCTCTTCGTTGGCTTTAGCCAGGATAATGCCGCCACGTGGACCGCGCAGAGTTTTATGGGTGGTAGAGGTGGTGACATCGGCGATCTGTACCGGGCTGGGGTAGACACCCGCTGCGACCAGACCAGCAACGTGGGCCATGTCGACAAACAGGTAAGCACCCACTTCGTCGGCAATGGCACGGAAGCGTTGCCAGTCGACCACACGGGAGTAAGCAGAGAAGCCTGCCACGATCATCTTGGGCTTGTGTTCACGGGCCAGTCGATCCACTTCGTCGTAATCGATCTCGCCAGTCTCCGGATTCAGACCGTACTGGATAGCGTTGTAGATCTTGCCAGAGAAGTTGGGCTTGGCACCGTGGGTCAGGTGACCACCATGGGCCAGACTCATACCGAGGATGGTGTCGCCCGGCTGAATCAGCGCCATATAGACGGCCGCATTAGCCTGGGAACCGGAGTGGGGTTGGACATTGGCATAATCGGCACCAAACAGCTGCTTAACCCGATCGATGGCCAGTTGCTCAGCCACGTCCACATACTCACAACCGCCGTAATAGCGTTTGCCAGGATAACCTTCAGCATATTTGTTGGTTAGCGCAGAACCCTGCGCCTCCATGACCCGGGGGCTGGTATAGTTCTCGGAGGCAATCAGCTCAATATGCTCCTCCTGGCGAACCCGCTCCTGCTCCATGGAATTCCACAGTTCATCGTCGTATCCACGAATCGTCATCTCTTTGCTGAACATCCACCACCCCTGAATTGAAAAGAGCCTATAGAACAACAGCTTACAAACCATAACTGGGCATAAAACGGAATTTTATCCCCGAACCCGGTCCATTCACTGCGGAAAGGAGGCAAGATTACCCGATCCGGCCAAATATTTCATGGGTTTAGCGTATTTCAGAGGGGAAATCTTCTACTGATAGATGCCAATCTGGTGCTTTGCCGTCATGCACCTATTCCTGGACATAAAAAAGCCCCGCCGAAGCGGGGCTGAGTTGATCTAGGACATCCAGTCCAAATCCGCACTGTGGTAGCAGAAAACTCCATACGGCCATATTGGCTTCTTTTTATATACTCCCCCCAGAGTATTCGTTGCTACTGTTCCCAGTAGTCGTCTTTAACTGTGCCACCGGCGACCTTAGTGAGGGCTTTCTTAATCGCCTCCGGTGTCTGAATAATGTTCATGAAGCTGTTTTCACCCATCATCGACAGATCTGGGAAATCGATTGCGATCCGGAATCTGGCGTAGAGATGGTACACCTTATCACCAGAAACCAAAATCTCATAGGGCAAATGCGCAGTCGATTTCGGCTGCTTAAAGTCGATGACACTCATAATATACTCATCATCCATGTATTTGTCTCCTCCTGAAGAGGGCATTTTCATCGAAACACCGAATACCACCTCATCCTTTCCGGGTATTTGGATACGATAAACCTGCTGCACCCCAGCCAAACCCTTGGCCAGATTCTGCTCAACGGTCTTTAGCGCCTTCTCGTGGCTGGGGAACATATTCAGCATGTGCATGTTGGTATCGTCAAAGTACTCCATGCCGAACATGTAGTGATACTTGCGCAGTTTGCTGACACTCAACCCCTTGGCCGACCCAAACTCTTCCTTCTGACCCAGTACTTTGGCCAGTATCTTGGTGACCGCCGTTAGATCGCCCGCCATGCGGTAGGCGTTGGCCAGGTAAGTGGGGTTGGTGAAGCTGATCTGAACATCATTGCCAACCTTGGTGATCGACACCCGCATCGCGGCACCGTAGCCGCCAAACTCACTCTTGGCTGCGTTCTGTTTGAGAGCGTCGTTGGTAATCACAATTACCACTGCATCCTTGTAGGGGGAATAACTACCCGCTATTTCGAATCCGCCCTCAGACAACTTTCGCTCGATCTGTTTTTGCACGGTGGCAACGTCGCCAGTGGTGACATCGGCAAGGACAAATGGCTTGAGATTGGAATCAGCTGCCTGAATGGCTGCTGCACAGAACAACATGGCAAGTGCCGAAAAAAGTTTTTTAATCATCATTCCACCCCGAAATGTTTCTACTTACAAAAACAAACGGGGTGACAGGCTAGGCCGGTCACCCCGTGTGTATCAGCCATTCTGCAACGGCATTATCTTAGCTTTAGAAGCTGTGGCTGTACATCAGCTGGTAGTTGGTCTGCGCGTGAGTAACGTTAAACCCAGCAGAATTTGTCACTTTTACTTCCGGCGCATAGGTTAGTGAGAAATTCACGCTATCAGCTTTGCTGAAGGCGTATCCTAAACCCGCGGTATAGTGGTTCTCGACAGTTGCGGGGAAGAGGTAGTGGAGAGTATCACCAGGTACAACCTCACTCCCCATGTTCGCCCCAAAGCGCACGGCAAGCTGATCATTCGCCTGATAGGTTGCGCCCAGTTCAAATACAGTCTGGTCTTTCCAGTCCATGGCCAGATTACCGTTCAACTCAGCACCAGCAAATGGACCATTACTTGCTGTATTATTGGCAACGAAGTTCATCTTGAAATCAGACATAACGCCTGACCACATAATCTGCTTGATATCCGCTGCCAGATGCCACTTGTCTGTAGCTTGATAGGAAACACCAAAAGCGAATGTTTCTGGCCACTGGAAGTCTATGATTTTGATTTTACCCGACAGGGGTACAACTAAATCAATCGGAGTGCCATCAGGTGTGTTAGTAGGAGTGGTGAAATAACCCTGATCACCAGTAAGTGCGAACGCCAGCGTTGCATTGCCCTTTAGATCACTGATAGAGGTTTTCGGATGGTAGGTACCGCCGATAGTTAATTTTGAATCGACTTTATAGGTAAAACCTAGTTTCGCACTAAAACCATCACCGGACATGTTTCCATCGTAATCATTGTTGTCACTGGAATCGAAATAGCCTCCATAGACACCATCTTGAGCGATAACACCTCCCGTAGGAGGAGCAGCACCTATTGTACCTTGGGCCGCAACAAATCCATCGATCATAGTGCCAGAGAGGCTACCGTCAGCAATCAATCCGCCTATCATATTTCCCGGCATAAACCATTTGAAGTCCATGGTGGCACGAACATAGTCGATACTGCCACCGATGCTTAGTTTGTCATCGACCTGATAGGAGACAGGTACCAGAATCCGCATCACCCCCACTTCGGAACGCTCTTCGATTCCAGGCAGGATTTGAGCCATTGTCGCACCACCGTATCCAGGAACAGGATTACCTGCTGCTTGGGTAGAACCTGGAATTAGTGATGCGCCAAATGCGCCTCCAGGCCCACCACTTGAATATTCTGTGCCCATACCACCTTGAGCAAATGCACCAGCCCCAACTGTCAGCTTGCCATTTTTTCGCGCCCAACCAGCCGCAGGCATTAGATAGCTATCGCCACCTGAATTCCAAGTTGTTGAACCCGAGTTGGTTTTAACGTCAGGCCCAAGAACACCAATGGCAAGGTCCAGTCGATCACCATCATCCATCATGCTAAGAGTCGCAGGGTTATTCATCATTGCCGCGGTGCCGTTGTCATAGGCCATGGAGGCGCCGCCCATACCGGTAGCAATGGGGCCGTAACCTTCCATGTTCATACCGTTGGTAGCGAAAACAGCGGGGGAAGTAATTGCCAAAGAGACAGCAACAGCGAGAAGGTGCTTGGTTTGTTTCATCGTGACCACTCCTTAAAAAACAGCGTGAGGCGGGTTATCCGACTGGATAACCGATAATTGTTTCTTTGCTTAAACTTTTCTTAAACAGCTCCCAATTGCGCTCAAGATATGGTTGTCAGGGAGTCATGTCAAGAAACGTCATGTAAATTTTCTCTATACAATTCAATATGTTATACGCATTAGCGCATCATTATTCACTAATGCGCATTCAAATAGTCCAACCAAAACAATAGGTTAAAATGACGTTTTTCTATGCCTGTATGCAGTTTGCTATCTATCACTCAAAATTCGTATAGGGGCATTACCAATTTTTTTGTGCTTTGTGACATATACTGATTTGGGATCGAGCGGGCAAAAAAAATCCTCCTTACGGAGGATTTCTTTACAGCATGCATCAATGCTCAGATGTAGAGTGTGATGTCCGCTTCACCAGCAAACTCGAAGAAGGTGGCGGCACCGCCGAACTCTACTCCTTCGATGAAATCACCGGGATTCATGTCAAACAGGTCAACTGTCATCTGACAGGCAATCATTTTGACTTCGGCCTCAACACACAGCTCTCGCAGGTCTGCGACGCTGGCAACGCCTTTCTTCTTCATCTTCGCCTTCATCATGGTAGTCATCATGGCTTGCATGCCCGGCAGCGCCTGAAGCAGTACCGGCATAGGCATCGGCATCGGCATACCAGGATTACCCAATGAAGTAACTTGAAGATTCAGGTCCTTTTTCAGGCACTGCAGGCCATAGAAGGTCCAGAAGATTTGCACTTCGTAACCCAGTGCCGCCGCTGTGGACGCCAGGATGAAAGGCGGATACGCCCAATCCAGGGTACCCTTGGTGGCAATGATCGCCAGTTTTTTCTGATCTGACATTGGGTCTTCCCCCATTCAAATATTGTGGTAGTGACTGCGAGAAATCTCAGGACTTCTTGATCAGGAAAACGAACTTGCCGCCTTCTTCACCAGATTCCATCAGTTCGTTACCAGTCTGCTTTGCAAATGCTTCAAAGTCTTTTACTGAACCCGGATCGGTGGCGACGATACGCAGCACCTGATTGGACTCCATACCACCAAGGGTTTTCTTTGCGCGCAGGATCGGCAGCGGGCAGTTCAGGCCAGATGCATCGAGTTCTTGATCAAAATTTGCCATGTTTTCTCTCTCCCAATGGATTTTTGCAGTTAATTACCCGGAGTGCTCATCGTTCATGTCGCCCCGAGTCATTGAAAATTAGTATTCCGCCGAGAACTTATATGCCAACTCATAGTTGAAAGCAACCCTTCACCCTACTATTAATATGGTCTTTCCGGCTAGTCGCTAGTCTGAAAAAAGCTAACAAACAGATATATTTCAAGATGTTAAAAATCAAATAGTCTGTATTGAATTCTGCTGGAATCGACTTCTCGCTCTTCAGTGCAAGGAGGTTCGCTGATCGAAGTTAAACTTCCTATATGATATGAGGTCGAATGGCACACTCCAGCCGATGGCTCTCTGAACCCCGAAAAGGGGTGGCGAAAAGAATGAAAGACAATATTAAACAGGCCTTACTACTCTACCTGACCCTGTTCTGCTTCCTGGTAACCCCCTCCTACGCCAGAGTCGGTAGTAGCGAGCTTCCTGAGATCAGTGACAGCTCGGCGACCCTGCTCTCCCTGGAGGATGAGCTGATGATCGACCGTGAGATGATGAACCGGCTGATAAACAGTGGAGCCATGCTCAATGACCCTATTGTCACTACCTACATACAGGAATTGGGGCAATCAATCGGCTCACTGGCCGCAACCAGGAAGAATCAGTTTCAGTTCTTCGTCCTCAGAGACCCGAACATCAACGCCTTTGCCATGCCTGGCGGACATATCGGTGTGAACGCAGGGCTTATCTTGGCCAGCCGCTCTGAAAGTGAACTTGCCGGTGTTATTGCACACGAGATTTCACACGTTACCCAGCACCATATTGCCCGTAACGTGGAGAAGGCCAATCAAATGCAGCTGCCACTCACAGCAGCAGTGATTGCCGCGATCCTGCTAGGTGCAGGGGACCCGCAGATCGCCAATGCAGCCATCGCCGCGAGTATTGGAGGTGCTACGCAGGTACAGCTGGACTTCAGCCGTGCACACGAGAAAGAGGCCGATTTCATTGGCATCCAACTACTCGCCTCCGCCGGATATGACCCACAGGGTATGAGTAGTTTCTTCTCCCGCATGCAGGAGGGGACGAAATACTACGGCGCAGGGGTGCCCGAATTCCTGCGCACCCACCCGGTCACCACCAGTCGCATAGCCGAAGCCGAGGGACGTTCGCGCCAATTCACTTCGGGCAAGAATAGGCCTGACTCAATCAACTACCTGCTAGTTAGAGCCAGGCTGCGTCAATTGACCGCAACATCCATCGACTATCTGGAACGCACAATAAAGACTGAGAAAGGGGGCACCCCAGCTCAGCAGGAGGCACACCAGTACCTGCAAGCGCTGGTACTACAACAAAAAGGTAAAATCAGTGAGGCGCGTGCCAGACTAAAGGCGCTGTTACGTAGCCACCCAGACCGAATCACCTATATCTATAGCCTGGCGGAACTGGAAAACTCGCAAAAGAATGAATCCGAAGCCATCGCCCTCTACCGTAAAGGACTGCGCCAATATCCGGGTAACCCACTTTTGACCCTTGCCCTGGCTGAGACACACATTGCCCTGAAACAGAATGCGACTGCCCGTGTGTTGTTAGAGCAACTGACACGCAAGCATCCCAACGCGGATGTCTATCGACTACAGGCAGACCTGGAGGCTCAGGCAGGTAATATGGCTGCCTCCCATCTGGCAAGAGCCGAATACTATTATCTGATCCACGAACCCCACAGTGCCCTGGATCAATTGACCAACGCCAAACGACTACCCAATCTGCCCCACTACTTTGCCCTACGAATCGATGCACTCATGCAGCAGATAAAGGATGAAATCCTGCTTGCGCAGGAGCGAACCAATCTCTAAAAACATTATCCCGTGAGGCTGTGGGGCAATTCAGAGTCAAAAACTCGGACTTATTCATAATTCGCTAATATACTAAAACATATAGATTTTTTTCCATTAGGGCTATTGCGTTCCCCCTCCCTTTGGGTATTCTAAGGCCTGTCCTGATTGTCAGGTATGAAATGTCATATCTGGTCATGACTAAGGATGGCAGCACAGATGTATCTGCTTAGCAGGCTTTTCGATGCATCGCATGAATCGTTACTGCTATAGAAATCGCATAATTCATTCTTAGGAGGAAGCAATGCGGCTAACCGCACGACTTATAACTACAGCAAGCGCTCTCGCCACCCTTATTGGTGTCCTGAGTCTATCCCCCCAACTGGCTATCGCAGCAGACGAAAGCGTTATCGCAGAAGGCCAACAAATCGCTTTTGATCGCAAACTGGGCAATTGTCTGGCCTGTCACAAGATTGAAGGTGGTGATCTGCCGGGCAACATTGGTCCACCTCTGGTAGCGATGAAGGCACGTTTTCCAGATAAAGCTAAATTGCGCTCACAAATTTGGGATTCAACCCGGAACAACCCAAACAGCATGATGCCTCCCTTTGGTCGTCACGAAATTTTGACCGAGGCTCAGATCGATAAAGTGGTTGAATTCGTTTATTCGCTCTAATCGTTATCGCTCGCTCTGCGAAATATTTGTTAAGGAGTATTACTGTGAACATGAAACGCCGAGTTTTTCTTAAAGGCACACTGGCCAGCAGCGCGGTTGCCGTCGCTGTAGGTGCCGGACTTATCACCCCCCGCCAGGTACTTGCGGCATGGCCGAAAAATGCTTTCGAAGCCACAAGTGTAAATGATGCACTGAGTGGCCTGTTCGGTACCGACCTAGCCCCAGGCAGCAACGACATTAGTGTTGATGTCCCAAAAATCGCTGAAAACGGCGCCGTTGTACCGGTCACCGTCTCCACCACGATGTCTAAGGTCGAGTCCATCACCATCATCTCCGAGAAAAACCGCACCCCTCTGGTTGCCAGCTTCACTATGAGTGGCAAAGCCAAGGGCATGATCTCCACCCGAATCAAAATGGGTGAGAGCTCCAATGTCATCGCGGTAGTCAAGGCAGGCGGCAAACTCTATAGCGCCCGTAAGGAAGTCAAGGTCACCATCGGTGGCTGTGGCGGTTAATCCCTGCGCCTTGGACATTAATACAAAGATTAGTTTTGGAGAAATAGACAATGGCTAAATCAATCAAGATCCGCGCCAGAATGAAAGGCAATGTTTGCGAAGTAAAGGCGCTTATTAAACATGTCATGGAAACTGGCCTTCGCAAAGACAAGAAAACAGGCAAAGTGATCCCAGCTCACTTCATTCAGGAAGTGAAATGCGAACACAACGGCAAGACCGTTATGAGCGCTAACTGGGGCACCGCCATCTCTGCAAACCCCTACCTGTCATTCAGCTTCGGTGGCGCCAAGAAGGGCGACAAATTCAAGCTGAGCTGGAAAGACAACACGGGTGAGAGTGATTCAGCTGAGTCGGCTATCAAGTAAGCCGGTCTTTCACTTGTTTGCAGCACTACTTTCCTGATTAAGGAGTCAATAAATATGCGCATATTCGCCTTAACGGCTACGCTGGTCGCCCTTCTCGTCGGCCTTCCGACAGCTGCTCAAGCGACACCGGAGGAAGATCTCCAGGCGTTCCGTGAATACTTTATGAAGCGTTTCCCGGGTGTACCGCTCGAGGAGTACAAGAACGGTGTTTACGCTATCAACGCCGACGCCCGTATGTCTTGGGAGGCTATTGAAGAGTTTCCTCCTTATGAGGATGCATTGGCTAAGGGTGAAAAACTGTTCAAGACCAAGTTCGCCAATGGCAAGAGCTACTCAAGCTGCTTCCCTAACGGTGGCAAGGGCATTCGCCAGAACTACCCCTACTTTGATAAGGCCAGTGGCCAGATCAAAACATTGGAAGGCGAAATTAACGAATGCCGCGGTAAAAACGGTGAAAAACCACTAGGTTGGAAGAAAGGCGATATCGCCGCAATCTCCGCCTATATGGCATCAACCTCAAACGGCAAAAAGCTGAACATCGTTGTTCCTAACGATAAGCGTGCCATAAAGGCCTATAACCGCGGCAAGCATCACTTCTATGCCAAGCGTGGTCAGCTAAACCTCTCCTGTGCCAACTGCCACTACGACAACGCGGGCAATATGGTGCGTGCCGATACACTCAGCCCGGCTCTGGGTCACCCGACCCACTTCCCGGTCTGGCGGCTGAAGTGGAATGGCCTGGGCACCATGCATCGCCGTTACGGTGGTTGTAACAAGCAGGTTCGTGCCAAGCCGTTCAAAGCACAGAGTGATGAGTACAAGGCGTTGGAGTATTTCCACACCTACATGAGCAACGGCATTAGCGTTAACGCTCCCAGTACTCGCAAATAAGAACAATATCCATGTTCTGTTAAAACCCGGCCCCAGGCCGGGTTTTTTTATTCTCCTTAGTCATACTCAGTGTACAAACCAGCGCCTGAAAAACCGTTTTGGGCTTGCACAAGTTTTTTCTTTCCCTCCCAGATGTAAGGCTATGATAAAATTTTTACAAAATATCTATTTCTTCTATCGATAGAAGATTTACTTATTTAACTACAGATAGTTACGTGAGGTGTGGATGTGCCAGAGCTGACGACGGAAATGGTGTGGGTATTGGGAATCCTGGCATTCACCATCTATCTTTTTGTTTCAGAGGTGGTACGTGTAGACGTAGCGGCTGTGCTTGTAATGGTGTTGCTAGGACTGACTACGGTAATCCCTGACAGCTTGGTCCCCTCACTGGTTGATGCACGCCAGTTATTTGTCGGTTTCTCCAGTAACGCCGTGATCTCCATTATCGCCGTAATGATCATCGGCTCCGGCCTGGACAAGACCGGCCTGATGAGCCGCCTGGCTTCATTCATAATGCGTGTAGGTGGCTCCACGGAAGGTCGTATCATCCCACTCATTTCCGGCACCGTGGGAGTCATCTCAAGCTTTATGCAGAACGTCGGTGCCGCAGCACTCTTTCTTCCTGTCGTCAGTCGAATCTCGGGACGCACCGGCCTGCCCTTGTCACGCCTGCTAATGCCGATGGGTTTCACCGCCATTCTCGGCGGTACAATGACTATGATCGGCTCTAGCCCGCTGATTCTACTCAACGATCTGATTTTAACCTCCAACAAATCCCTGCCAGCTGACCAACAGATGCAGACCTTTGACCTGTTCGCAGTTACCCCCATCGGCCTGGCACTGGTTATCACCGGTATCCTATATTTTGTTTTTGCCGGACGTTTTGTACTCCCAGTAACTAAAAGTGAAGGTTCGGGCGCAGGCAACACGCTGAAATATTTCCGTGATACCTACGGCCTTGATGGTGACATCTTCGAAGTGACCATACCGGGTGGTAATCGTCTGGTGGACATGACCATTGAGGAACTGGAATCAAATCTGGAACATACCGTGTCGATTATTGCTATGCGAGATCGCACACGTACGCGTGTCGCTCCGTCACGTGATGTCGTGGTAGAGGCCGGCTCAGTGCTAGCACTAATGGGTCCGGCAGCTCCGGTAAAGGTCTTTGCAGAGACCTATGAATTAAAGGTCTCTGACCATCTTACTGTTTTTGCCGAGGTGCTGACCCAGAGCCGCTCAGGTATCTCTGAGGTAGTCATTCCACCTAACTCCAGTCTGGTCGGCAAGAGTTTAAATGAGCTGCGCATGCGCAATACCTACGGTATGAACATACTGGCCGTACACCGTGGAAACGACAACATCCGCAACGATCTTCGTGACCTGGTGCTCCAGAGCGGCGATACCCTGGTACAGCACAGTACCTGGGAAGACCTCACTGCCATCGATAAAAAGCACAACGACTTCCTGGTGGTCACCCAGGACTTCCCTCACGAAGAGCTGCGACCACAAAAAGTGCCGCATGCCATGCTGTTCTTTCTCATTGCCATCGGTATGGTGCTATTTACCGATGTTTTACTCTCGGTTGCCCTGCTCACCGGCGCCGTCGGCATGATCCTCACTAAAGTACTCTCCATCGACGAAGCCTACGAGGCCGTTAGCTGGAAGACTGTATTCCTGCTGGCCAGTTTGATCCCTCTCGGTGCAGCGGTACAGACCACCGGTACCGCAGAGTGGATCGCAAAAAGTACCCTGGCACTGATTGGCAACGTCAGTCCATTTATTCTGCAGGGAGTCATTGCCATTCTTGCCACCTTCTTTACCCTGGTGATGTCCAACGTTGGAGCCACCGTGCTACTAGTGCCACTGGCGGTAAACATTGCCCTGGCGGCACAGGCCAACGGTATCGATGCGAACCCAGCAGTCTTTGCCCTGACCGTGGCGATCGCCACTTCTAACTCCTTCCTTATCCCCACTCATCAGGTTAATGCCCTAATCATGGGACCCGCAGGTTATCGAGTGAAGGACTTTATGCGTGCAGGTAGCATCATGACTGTGCTATTCCTGATCGTAATGATGGCAATGCTAAACGTTGTTTTCTAGAAGTGATTCAGCACAATAAAAAAGGCGGCCATTGGCCGCCTTTTTTGTTCACTCGTAATCAATCACTCTTCACGCAGTGTAGGAAGAATGGTGTCATAAACCTGATCAACGGTAATTACCTGTAGACAAACATTATCGTGGCACGGTGTCTTGCGGTGATTGGATGCACTGACACAGGGAGAGCAAGCAAGCCCTGCGTAAATTGGTGTGGAGTTACCCAAAGAACCGTAGAGCTTCGGTGTCTCAGGCCCGAATATCACAAAGGTCGGCATTGCGGTCACAGCAGAGAAGTGACCCGGACCGGAGTCATTACTTACCATCAAGGTTGAGATACCGTAGAGCGGCGGCAACTCCGCAAATTTCACCCGCCCGGCGAAATTGATGCAGCGCTTGTGATCCACTTCTGCCTTCAGTCCTGCCGCCTCTTCACGCTCTGCAGGCGCGCCGGTGATCAATACCAGCACATCCTCATGTTCGGCCAGAATACGCTGCATCAACTCAATATAACGCTCCGGCATCCAGCGGCGTTGAATTAGCAGCTCACTGGCATTGGGATTGATTAGAACTAGACGGTGCTTGCTCGGATCATACTCAGCAAAATCCTCTCTTACACGTTGACGCATTGCCTCCAGATCGGCCTCATTTTGCTCAACCCGGGCAAGTTCAATTTCATCATCACCAATTAGGGTTTTTGAGTAGGGCAATTCAGGACGATCACTCAATACCGCATTGACCAGGGCGATAAAGTTCTTGGCGATGTGCATGTGTGAGTTATAAGCAACCTTGTGGGTCAGCATATCACCGCGATAAAGCCCTTCATTATGGAAAGCGTGATAGCCCACTCGATTGGTCGCACCACACATGCCAGTGAGAAGTGCACTGTAACGGGAGAAAAGTTCTAGATCGATCACCGTGTCTATGCCCATACGGCGTGACCACAACAGAAAGCGCAGGGTATCCAGCGCCAGGGTTACCAGACCTGTCTCACGGATACGAAAAACATTCTCTTCCGGTACTGTGCCAAGCAGACGCAGGCTTGAAGCATTTTTATCAAAAATGACAAAGAAGAGTTCGGCACCGTGTGCCTGTAGTTTACGCATCGCCGGGTCAACCAGAATGGCACTGCCCATCTCCGACAACTCAATTAGCAGCACCTTTTTTGGCTTAACCTGATCGCGATAGAAAAACAGGCGCCACAGTTTTTGCCACAAGGAAACGAGGAGGCAGAGCGGAACGCCTGCGAAATAATCTACTTTCCTCATTGTGTCGACTTTCATCCAGCAATCCTCAAAGGTGATGTTTGCCCTTCAGGTAAACCTGAAGGCCGGGCAAGCTGGCGATTACCAGTACCAACCCGTAAAGAATAGACATGGTCAGCACGTTAACCTTATCCGCGCCAATCAGAGTAAACAAGCCAATCATCGCACCCTCGCGAATCCCCCAGCCCGCTAGTGAAAGCGGAATCAGGGTCAACAGCAGCACTGGTGGCACGACGATAAGGAAGGTCAGCAAATCAAACGGCATCTCCACACTACGCCCTACGAGAAAGATAGCCAGCAGAGAGAGAAAATGTACCGCCACCGAGAGTCCAAGTTGAATCACATAATCTCGCGGCGTAACCAATACTCTATGAAGCTGTGTTGAAATGGTATGGAACAGACGGGTGACACGCCAGCGTTTCAACCAATCAAGATGACGAAGAAACAGCAACACAATAAATCCGACTACACCTAAAGCCACAAGAAGATTAATCGTTAGAAACATCCCATGTGGTAGCAGATCAGGATTCATCGCATTGGCAGCAAGATTAAGAATCAACAAACCCACCAATCCCAATACCCGGTCAATGAACACACCGTAAAAGGCATCACGCTTGCGACAACCCTTACGTGCCACATCGATCACTCGAATGGCATCACCACCAATACTGGTGGGCAGACCCTGATTAAAAAAGGCACCCTTGAAGTAGCTGCGCAGATAGAAACCAAACTCCTGTCCATAACCCAACGGGTTCATCACCAGATACCAGCGGTAGGCTGCCAGGGTAGTGCTTAGAAGCTGCAAAAGAATGCCCAACAACAACAGGCGCGGAACGATATCTTTGGTGTGGTCAATCACGCTTTGCAGATCAACGGAACGAAAGATCAGTCCAATGATCAGCAGGGTTACCACGATACGTAGCAAGGCACCCCATGGTGGACGTCTCTCCACCACTTCGCCGCTCTCCGCTTCCTGTGCCACCTCAATCGCGCTCTTACGGGTAAAGAGTGCACGCACGTTGCGGAATGAAGCGGCAATACAGACCAGGCCAATCACAATCTCAAGCCAGCGTGCCTGGGTATAACCACTGTTATGAAACAACGTCAGGCTGAGGGCGGCAAAAAGCAACACCACGGTGAAGAAGCGCTGCGCCGCATCGGAAACGCCCCAGGCAATACGCGGCGCAAAGTAGTAGGCAAACAGTATTGATGCCCAACCGATCAGTGCTCCACCAAGCACGTCATAAGGCCAGTGCACTCCCACGGCCATGCGTGAGATCCCAACCAGCCCCGCAGCAACAAGCAAAAGTACTTTCCAATGGCTAGCCAGGGAGTGTTGTAGCACCAACAGTGCAACCAGACTGAATGCTGCGGTGGTGTGACCGGAAGGAAAGGAGACCGCGCTGAGTGAGCGACCAATTACTATCAACTCATCGGGAGCCAGGGTACCGGGGGGACGCATCACCAGCGCCCACTCCTTCAGACCATGAACCAGCAAGGTACTGGCAATGGCGGAGAACATCAGTACCCAAAGCAGCATGGGGCGCCGCTCTACCAGAAACAGCGCGAGTGAGAAAATAACCAGTGAATCACCGAAGGTGGTGATATCCGCCCACAACCATTCTCCGGTGTAACGGCTCAAACCGTTGAAGAGATGAAACAGCCCCAGGTTGGCATCAAAAATGTAAACCAGCACAACCGCCAGTGACAAAACCAGCAGGACTGCCCAGTTCCATGGCGAGCGAAGTATTTCGGTAAACGGTTGTTGATTGTAGTTATCCATGGTATCCGCGGCAGAGATAATAATTAAAATTGTGGACCGGTTTATCGGCCAACATGAAAGTCATTTCATCCTGTTGGGTGCAGTGTTTAAAACGGCCGATTCCATTCAACTTATCCCGTCCCTGCAAATAGTCCGGTACGATCAACAATCCCGTGTCGGTCTTGCTGGGTGAACCGTACCAGAGATCGAACTGATCGTAACGTGTATCAGCCACTTTGACTGTGGCCGGACGCGCATACCAGGCGATACGGCTAGCGGTGGCCCAGTTACCCAGGTAAATCACCAAACCCGGATGCTGCTGTTGTATTGCCAGCGCCTTTTGCGCCGCCTCGCGCCAACCAAGCATATCACCCAATGGATGCTTCAGAGGTGTGAAAGGCATAACCTGAGGCGCGAACAGGATAAAATGCGCCAGCAGAATAAACAGGAACGAGTAGACAGCGGAAACCCGCGCCGTGTTCCGCAGCCAACGCTGATTCAGGCGGTCCATGAGCCAGCAGGCCGCCAGTGGCATCGACAACACCCAGCCCATCAGGCTCCAGTGCGGCAGGGTCTCTTCCAGACCTGCCCCCCAGAGTAGCAGCAGAAATAGTGGCAGAATCATCGCCAGCAGCAGCCGTCCAGCCGCATTACTACAACGTGCAGTGGCGACCACAGCGGCACTACCGAAGAGCACAACCGCAGGACCGTAGGTCAGCAGCTGTCCCACAAGAGCAATGGCAAAGCGACGCAGTGACCAGTCACGATCCGGCAGACCATGTCCCATCTGATAGGCAAAAGAGATCCAGTCATGCTCGGCGTTCCAGTAAAAGACCGGTAGCACCACCACCATCGCCACAACAGCCGCCACCCACAGTCTGGGGTTTAGCAGACTACGCCAGCCATACTGCCAGACGAGAAAAATTGCCACACCGAGTGCCAGGGTCACCGCGGTATATTTCGACAAACCGGCCAGACCCAACATCACACCAAGCAGCAGCCAGTCGCTCCAGCGATTATCCTGCACCGCCCGCCACAAATAGAGCGTGGCCGCCAGACCCGCAACCAGCAGTGGCACCTCGGGCACCATGGCGATGCCAAGCAGTTGAAACATCAACGCCGAATGGAGCAGCAGGACGGCGATAAACGGCGTCCACTTAGGCGCCTGGGGGAAAAGCTCACAGGTCAGACGATAGAGCAGCCAGGTAGCAAGCGCGGTGAACATAAGCGGCCAGAGCCGCAGGGCAAATTCGCTATCAGAAAAGAGCAGTACCACCGCCTGCAACCAGCCCACCAGTGGCGGGTGATCAAAATAGCTCCAGTCGGTAATGAGACCATAGAGCGCGTAGTGTGCCTCATCGACCCCCAGATCGATCCCACCCATCACCAGCAGATGCAGCAGCATGCTAACGCCAAGCACCAGCATGGCAGCATGTGAAGGGCGCTGTTTGATCCCGGCAAGCAGACTCATGGCGTAACCGGTTTATTGTCCGGACGATAAAAGCCGAACCAGGAGACGGTGTGATCAGGATTCTTCACCTCGAGCAGCTTAACCCGCTGCCACTCCCCTTCCGGTAGCGATACATACTCCGGGATCCGTTTCTGTTTCCACTTCTCCCCATCGTACTTGGCGAGATAGAGGCACGCCTTTGCAGGTGGTGTTTCACTATTCCAGAGGTTGTACTGATTGATACGGGTGTTGCTGGTCACATTGACCCGATAGGGTTCGTTCAACAGCCACGCTACCATCCCGGCACGGGCATGGTTATCGAGCAGAATGGTGCAATCTGCACCGCTCACTGCCTTGATACCGGGTAGCATTGCGCGCAGTTCATCACGCACCGGCTCCCAACCGTAGCTCTGGCTCAACTGAGTGCGTTGATTGGTCGAACCTTCCATACCGAACCAGGAGAAGATCGCAGGAAAGCGCATCACATTGATCAGCAGCACCCCAACCAGCACCAGCACCGAAATCAGCACCACCTTACCCCGACTCAGAATGTCATCGAAGTAGTAGAGCCAGCGCCATAGCAGTCCCGCCAACAATACCGTGCCCGGTACATAGGCGGTCTCTGGCCAGTTAGCCGCACTGCTGGTGGTCAGGCCCGCCAGACCAAAGATCGTCAGCGGGGTCCAGAAACCAAAACTAAGCAGTAGATGGTTGTAGCCGCTCAACTTGCCGGGGCGGAAGCTGGCCCAGAGCATGGCGACGAAACTCCACGGCATAGGCACCACAAGCTGACCCGCGATAAAGAGCAGAAACAGCTCACCCGCAGAACCTGCAACCGTCTCTTTTACTCCGTGGGAGATCTGGAAGGCGAAGGAGATCCAGTCATGTTGTGCATTCCACACCACCACCGGCAAAAACAGCAGCAGTGCCACGCCAGCCCCCAGCCACGGCCAGCGTGTAGTCAACTCCGCCCTGCCCTCGCGGGTGAAGATCAGGGTAAAGAAGAGACCACCCAGTACCAGTACCCCCGGGTACTTGGCCAACAGGGTCAGACCGACCGAGGCACCCACTGCCAACCACAGCGTCGGCTTGCGCTCCGCTACCGCCAGGTAAGCGAAGTAGTAGACCAGCCAGGTGAAGATGATTAGCGGACTATCGGGGGTAGAGATATGAAAACCGACCTGAACGATGGGGAGACTACTCCAGACCAGTACCGCCAGGGCACCGGCATCGGGATCGCCATAGAGGCGACGGGCCAGGTCGTAACCGATCACCGCCCCCACCAGCCAGGAGAGCACCGCCTGGGAGCGCACTACCGCGACACCATTACCGAACAGTTCGGTAAAGGGCCACATCAGCCAGGCAATCAGGGGGGGGATGATCGTAATAACTCAGGTCGAGTCGCTGCGACCAGACCCAGTAGTAGGCCTCATCAGGCAGCAGATTAATGCTGAAGAGCGCCCACAGATTGCCGAGCAGCGTGAGCGCCACCAGCAACTGAATCCAGCGGGGAAAGGGGACGAACCTGCGCGTCAGCGTGGCAAACATGAAAACACCGTTTTTATTCTTGTCATGGCCACTGCCACCGGGTTAAACGCGAGATTGATGCCCTTTGGAAACATCTGAAAAAGTGTGCGCCGCGCATGGCTATCGGCATCCCTGCCTCACGTCAAATACCGTCCATCCATGGACATAAAACCGCAGATCACCCCCGCAGCCACTTAGTCAGAGGTTCCTCAGGTCTGGGGCAGCGTGACGCCACGCTGTCCCTGATACTTGCCGCCACGATCCTTGTAGGAGGTTTCACACACCTCATCGGATTCGAAGAAGAGCATCTGCGCCACACCCTCATTGGCGTAAATCTTGGCCGGCAGTGGTGTGGTGTTGGAGAACTCCAGGGTCACATGGCCTTCCCACTCGGGCTCCAGCGGGGTGACATTGACGATAATGCCGCAGCGGGCATAGGTAGACTTGCCGAGGCAGACGGTCAGCACGCTACGCGGAATGCGGAAATACTCCACCGTGCGCGCCAGGGCAAAGGAGTTGGGCGGGATAATGCAGACATCCGACTTCACATCGACAAAGCTGTTCTCATCGAACGCCTTGGGATCGACGATGGCCGAATTGATGTTGGTGAAGATCTTGAACTCGTCGGCACAGCGCACATCATAGCCGTAACTGGAGGTACCGTAGGAGACGATCCGCTCACCGTTGGCCTCACGCACCTGACCCGCTTCAAACGGCTCGATCATGCCTTCTTGCTCCGCCATGCGGCGGATCCACTTGTCCGATTTAATGCTCATCCTCGCCCTTTATTCTGCAGATAAAAAAACGACGGGCTCCCGCTCATCGAGGCCCGCCGCTATTATAAGGTGTTTGCCCGTTGAGGGCATCCCGTTAGTCGTTGGCAATCACGATTTTAGGGAACTTGGAGCTGTAATCCTTAGCGCTCAGAGAGAGCTTGGCCGCCGTACGACGGGCAATCTCACGGTAGATCTCCGAAATACGCCCCTCCGGGTTAGCCACCACGGTCGGTTTACCCGCATCGGCCTCTTCACGGATGGCGATATCCAGCGGCAGTGCGCCAAGGAAATCGATACCGAAGTCGTCGGACATCTTCTGTCCACCGCCCTCACCGAAGATACGCTCCTCGTTACCGCACTTGGAGCAGATGTGGATCGACATATTCTCCACCACGCCCAGTACCGGCACTTCCACCTTCTCGAACATCTTGTAGGCCTTGCGCGCATCCAGCAGAGCGATGTCCTGCGGGGTGGTCACGATCACCGCGCCGGAGACCGGTACCTTCTGCGCCAGGGTCAGCTGGGTGTCGCCGGTGCCCGGCGGCAGGTCGATCACCAGATAATCCACTTCACGCCAGTTGGTGTCGTTCAGCAGCTGCTCCAACGCCTGGGTGACCATCGGGCCACGCCAGATCATTGGGGTGTCTTCCTCGATCAGGTAGCCGATAGACATGGACTGCACGTCGTAGTTGACGATTGGCTCCAGGGTCTTGCCGTCCGGGGAGTCGGGTTTCATGTTGGAGAGACCCATCATGCGCGGCTGGGAGGGGCCATAGATATCGGCATCGAGGATACCGACGGTAGCACCCTCGGCGGCCAGGGCCAGGGCCAGATTCACCGAGGTGGTGGATTTGCCCACGCCACCCTTGCCGGAGGCCACGGCGATGATGTTCTTCACACCCTTGATGTGCTTCACGCCCTTCTGCGCGGAGTGGGAGACAATGGTAACCGCCACATCCACTTCGGCACTGCTGACGCCATCGACGCCTTCTGCCAGCGTCTTTAGCTGGGATTTCAGCTCTTCCACATAACCGGCGGCGGGAAAGCCCAGGTTAACTTCGATCTTCGCCTTGCCACCGTCGACGCTAATGGCTTTGATACAACCGGCAGAGACCAGATCCTTCTGCATGTAGGGATCGGTATAGCCCTTCAGCGCCGCTTCGATTTTGGCCTTAATATCGTCTGACATTGGAATTACTCCTGGGAGCCGCCGGGATTTCAGGTGCCCACGGCTCGATAACTGGTTAAACAATGAGGGTCGGGCATTATCACAAAACGCTCGGGCCGTGACAATGCGGTTCAAAAGCCTGCTGGCTCCCGCCTCTGCTGCTCATGCAACTAGCGG
>JBNKQR010000040.1:0-27761 GCA_050295975.1 Thiohalomonadaceae bacterium | reverse complement strand
GCGGCAATTCGTCTACATGTGCTGCCGTCTCATTCCCACTTCCAGTCACGTTTAGCCAGATAACCCGATTGGCATCAACTACGCGCAGTGAGTCCATCCCCTTGGGCGAAACGTTTACCCGACCATCTGCTGCCGCAGTCGCGACGAAATAGATCTTCTGCGCCTCAATGAACACTCTGTGTTTATCTGATATTTCGTTGAAACGTTGTCCCATCACTTTTCCAAATCAGCTACGCCGCAGAACTTTTTTCCGCCGCCACCCTGTTAAGCGCCGCGATCACTGCCATCAGCGAGGCACTCACTGTGTCATGATCTAAAGCCGCACCACCGACACGATTCCCATTAATGTTGAGCTGTACATAGGCGACTGCCTCCGCATCGGTACCCGCACCCACTGCATGTTCACTGTAGTCAACCACGGCAACAGATTGTCCGCTATGTTGTTGCCACGCATTGACGAACGCTGACATGGCCCCCTCACCCTCACCGCGTATTACCTGTTCCACATTGCCCTCGGTGATACGCGCTTCGATGACGTCACTTCCCCCGTTACGTTCGAGTTGATAACCGTTCAGACGTGGTGAATCGTGTGCGGCGATGAAGTTCTCGCGAAACAGTTGGTAGATTGTTTCGCCATTTATCTCGCCACCCTGTTTTTCGCTTTCGCGCTGAACGATCTGCGCCAGCTCCACCTGCATCCAGCGCGGAAGGGTCAGGCCGTAATCGCGCTCCATCACAAAGGCGACACCCCCCTTGCCCGACTGACTGTTGACCCGCACCACCGCCTGATAATCACGGCCCAAATCTTTTGGATCGATGGGCAGATAGGCGACCTGCCAATGTTCATCCTGTTGCTGTTTATGTAGGCACTTGTGGATCGCGTCCTGATGCGAACCGGAGAACGCGGTATACACCAGCTCACCCACCCAGGGATGACGCGGGTGTACCGGCAGGCCGGTACAGCGGGTATAGGTATCGATAATTTCGTCCGGGTTGGAGAGATCCAGTTGCGGATCGATCCCCTGGCTATAGAGGTTCATCGCCATGGTAACGATGTCCATATTGCCAGTACGCTCACCATTTCCAAGCAGGGTTCCCTCGATACGATCTGCACCGGCCAGCAGACCCAACTCGGATGCGGCTACTGCAGTACCGCGATCATTGTGCGTGTGCAGGGAGACAATAATCGCGTCACGTCTGGCAACGTGGTTACAGAACCACTCCACCTGATCGGCAAAGACATTCGGCGTGGCGCTCTCCACCGTTGCCGGCAGATTGATGATGCACGGTTTCTCCTGCGTCGGTTTCCAGACGTCGGTTACCGCGTCGACTACCTCCACCGCGTAGTCCATTTCGGTATTGGAAAATGATTCCGGTGAATACTGGAACACCCATTCGCTCTCTGGATTCTTCTCTGCCTCACGCTTCACCATCTCTGCGCCTTCCACGGCGATCCGCTTAATCGCTTCGCGGTCCTTGCCGAAGACCCGTTCCCGCTGCACCGTTGAGGTGGAGTTGTAGACATGGACGATGGCGCGGCGTATCCCCTTGAGCGCCTCAAAGGTACGAACGATCAGATGCTCCCGTGCCTGCACCAGCACCTGCACGGTGACATCTTCTGGAATTTGATTCTCTTCGATCAGCCAGCGAGCAAAATCGAACTCATGCTGACTGGCGGAGGGGAAACCGATCTCGATCTCCTTGAATCCAAGCTTGACCAGTAGCGCCCACATCGCCTTTTTCTGTGCCACATTCATCGGCTCCAGCAGCGCCTGATTACCGTCACGCAGATCGACGCTGGCCCAGATCGGCGCCTTTTCGATTGTGCGATTCGGCCACTGGCGGTTCGTCATCGGGATGACCGGGGCTGGCTGGTATTTGCGATGGTCAAAGGGTTTCACGCTACTGCTCCTTACTTACTTTTAGTTAGTGTCCGCCGCCATCCAGGAGGATGGAGAGGCTGTTCGACCAATGCCCTTGTGGGGCAATGCGCGGGGGCTCTCGTGAAGCAGCCCGGCAGGCCATGCCGCCATAACAGCGGATAGTGAAAGATTAGTGCAGTGCGAGGGAAATTATCTTGCGAATTAGCCAGATATTATCCTTAAACAGCAATTTACTATCATGCATGACAAAATGCTCGCAATAATATTTCAACGATTATCCTGCTAGCGATATATCGACTACCCTGGAGATACCAATCTGCTGCAAAAATTGATCATCGTGGCTAACAACCATTAACGCGCCTGGATATTCACGCAGGACACTTTCCAGTTCTTCTGTGGCGACCAGATCGAGGTGATTAGTCGGCTCGTCCAGCAACAGCAGTTCTGCCGGTTCAGGGCCTAACAACAGACAGGTCAGAGCCAGGCGTACCTGCTCCCCGCCGCTTAGTGCCGTGACAGGCAAACCCACTCGTTCGCGTGGTAACCCCATCGCTGCCAGGCGCGCATAGTATTCATGCAACTCAAGACCCGGCGCCAAATGACGGAAGTTCTCCACGGCATCGTAATGGGGAGTGAGTAACGAGAGGTGTTGATCGAGACGGGCAAACGGAACACGCCGTTGAACCTCACCACTTTGTGCTGCCAATTCACCGCTTAAAATCCTCAGCAAGGTACTCTTTCCGCTACCATTCGGTCCACGCAATTCAATTCGCTCACCCACCGCAAGCTGTAGCGCGAATCCCTCAATCAGCGGCAGTGAACGCTGGTAACGGTAGTGCACATTTTCACAGTGCATGATTGGCCGCACACCGCCACTTACAGCTACCCGTGCAACGGCAAGTTGTGCACGTCCCGTCTCATCTTTTTTTGCCTTGGCACCGACCAGACGTTCGCTTGCACGCTGCAACCTGTCTTCCGCCAGTTGCCGAAGACGTCCCTGTGTACGCTCGCTACGCTCCTCCTGCAGATTGAGTATCAACGTCGACTGGCTACGACTGCGTCTGGCTGCCTTACCCTTCGCTGCTCGTCGCTGATGTTTTTCCAGATCACGTTGTGCTTCGCGCCTCTGTTGTTGTAAACGGCGTTGCTCCATCTCAATGTTACGCTGCTGCTTTTCCTGCAATGCTCTACGTTGCTCGCGATAGTTCGTATAACTGCCGCTGAAGTGGCGCAATCCCCATGCACCGAGATCCAACAAAGCTTCTGCCAGCCCAAACATCTGACGATCATGGCTGACAAGTAATACGCCACCAGGAAATCTGCACAGCAGATCGATGAGTTGGGCACGCCCCTCACGATCCAGATGATTACCGGGCTCGTCGAGGATGAGATGATCGGGATCGTGATACAGCACCCGCAGCAACGCCAGACGGGCAAGTTCACCGCCACTCAAGTTATCGATGGAAGCAAACGGTTCGAGAAAGGGTAGACCTACGCTACTCAGCAACGATGCCAATCGGGCAGGACGATCCCAGCTTCCCTCGGCAATCTCAAAATCGGTACTCTCCCCCTCACCGTTTTCAATACGACGCAACGCAGTAAACAGGGAAGTACAGCCAAGAAAATCGACCAGGCGTGATCCAGGCTTGGGGCGTATGGTCTGCTGATGCAGATAACCGATACGTCCATGCCGTTGAATGTGAGTCGAACTATCCGCAGGGATGACGCCCGCCAGTTGTGCGGCCAGGGTAGTTTTACCGGCCCCGTTCTCTCCGATTAGCGCCGTGATTCCGGGGCCGAGCGAAAGCTCAAGCCCGCGATACAACTCCCTGCCATTCGGCAGTACATAGTGCAGGTTTGTGGCGAGCAGCCACGAATTGTTTCTTGCCATAACCAACCCTCTCCAATGATGAACAGACCTTTGCGATCCGGAGAACTCCGGTAGAGAGTGGCTTGTTCATGGCAGGACCCTCCTCTGGGTCGGGTGGTTATGACAGGTACTACTCTAACGCCAATGATAGATGCAAAAACAGATATTGGCGTTTATTTAGAATAATATTTCCAAATGACAGCTATACACAGTAGATTATTCCAAGATACTGAAAGGAAGTGATATGGAACTCGACCGCTACGACCGCCGCATTCTTGAGGAGTTACAGAAAGACGGCCGCATTAGCAATCAGGACCTTGCCGAACGCATCGGCCTGTCGCCTTCGCCCTGCCTGCGACGGGTTCGGGCGCTGGAGGAGTCAGGCCTCATCCGTGGCTATCGTGCCCTGCTCGATGCCAATAAACTGGGCCTCTCTCTGATAGCACTGATCCACATCTCCATGGATCGCCACACCCCGGAGCGCTTCACCAACTTCGAAGAGAAGATCGCTGAACTGCCGGAGGTGCTGGAGTGCCTGCTGATCACCGGCCAGGACGCAGACTACCAGCTCAAGGTGGTGGTGAAGGATATGGACGCCTTCCAGGTGCTACTACTGGAGAAGATCACCCGCATAGAAGGGGTGAGTGGGGTTCACTCCAGCTTTGTCCTGCGTCGGGTAGTCGACAAAACATCTCTGCCGGTTTGACGATCTATTCGTGGCGTAGGGCATCAATTGGATCGAGCCGCGCCGCCTTGCGCGCAGGGAAGTAACCGAACGCCACCCCAATCGCCATAGAGAAGAGGAAGGCGAAGAGCATCATCCCCGGCTCCACTACGAAGGGCATCCCCAACGCATTGGCAACAAACCAGGAGACCGCCAATGCCAGCAAAATACCGAACAGGCCACCGAAGGAGGAGAGCGCCACCGCCTCCACCAGGAACTGAGTGAGCACATCTTTTTCCAGTGCACCGATGGCAAGACGAATACCGATCTCGCGGGTACGCTCGGTCACCGACACCAGCATAATGTTCATGATACCGATCCCGCCCACCAGCAGACTTACTGCAGCCACTGCACCGAGCAGGGCAGTAAGCACCTTGGTGGTGCCGGTGATTGTGCGCGTGATCTCCTGCAGATCCATCACGCTGAAGTCATCATCCTCACCTGCACCGATACGGCGACGTTCGCGCATCAGGCTGCTGATGTCACTGGCGACCTTGCTGGTGGAGACACCATCACGGGCAGAGATAGGAATCCGGTTGACGTCCTGATTGCCCGCAATACGTCGCCAGAAAAACCGTAGCGGTACCAGGATGGTGTCGTCCTGATCCGATCCGCCCATCGACTGTCCTTTGCTGTGCAACAGGCCGACGACTTCGCAGGAAACCTGCTTTAGACGGATTTTGTTCCCTATGGGGTCCTGTGCACCGAACAACTTCTCTCGCACCGTTTCACCGATCACACAGACGCCCATGCCGCCCCGCAGTTCGCTATTGGTGAAGTAGCGCCCCTGCTCCAGGGTCCAGTTACCTACGGTGAAGTAGCGGTTGTCGGTACCGGTGACACCGGTACTCCAGTTTTCGTTGCCGTAGATCACCACCATGGCCTGCGATGCCGTCGGGGTGACCTCAGCCACACCGGGAACCTCGCGGGCAATCGCCTCCACATCGGCCAGGTCAAATGGGGTGGCCTTGGTACGCTGACCATGACCGAGGCGTTGCCCAACGGTGAGGAACAGCAGGTTACTACCGAGACTTTCGATTTGCTGTTTTACCTGCAGCGTGGCGCCACTACCGAGGTTAACCATAATGATCACCGAGGCAACACCGATAACAATGCCGAGTGTGGTTAGAAATGAGCGCAGCACATTGCGCCGAATGGAGCGCATGGCCAACAGCAAAGCATTCCACAACATCAGTGCGCGCCTCCCTGCTGCTTGTCTTCCGCTACGCGTCCATCGCGGAAGTTGATCACCCGCTCGGCATACTCGGCGATCTCCGACTCATGGGTGACCATCACAATGGTGATGCCGAGATCGCGATTAAAACTGCGCAACAGTTCCATGATCTCGTGGCTACGTGCGGTATCGAGATTGCCGGTCGGTTCATCAGCGAGCAGCACTGCAGGACGGGTAACGATGGCTCGGGCGATAGCAACACGCTGCTGTTGTCCACCGGAGAGTTCGCCACGGGTATGATTTTCCCAACCCTTGAGTCCCACCTGCTCCAGCGCCTCGCTGCTGAGGCGGTGACGTTCTTCAGTGGGCATACCGCGATAGATTAGTGGCAGCTCCACATTCTCCTGCGCCGAGGTGCGGTTGAGCAGATTAAAACCCTGAAAGACAAAGCCGAGATAGTTACGCCGCAGCAGGGCACGCTGATCATTACTCAGGCTACCCACATCGACGCCTTCAAAACGGAATTGACCGCCGCTTGGTGTGTCGAGACAACCGATGATGTTCATGCAGGTAGATTTACCGGAACCACTCGGCCCCATCACCGCGACAAATTCACCCTGCTCAATGGAGAGATCGATACCGTCGAGGGCGCGCATCGCTGCCTGCCCCTTGCCGTAGATCTTGGTCACCCCGCGCAGTTCGATCAGCGACCCGCTCATCCGCCCTTCGCCATGCTGCTGGTGATTACCGCCATACCGGGTTCCACTCCACCGGTGACCTCGGTCATGATGCCATTGCTGTCGCCGACGGTGATGGTGGCCTCTTCCGGCTTACCGTCACGCAACAACCAGACCTTGCGCTCGTGACTGTTTTCCGAAACCGGTGTTTTGCCACCGCTACGCGACATGGGGGGGCGCCGGAACATACGGCTGAAAATGGTTCCGCCGCTCTTGCTCTTCTGGCTGGTCACCGGTGGGCTGTAGCGGAATACGGCGTTGGGTACCAACAACACCTCTTTCATATGACGAATACGAATATCGGCGGTGGCGGTCATGCCCGGCAGCAGCAACTGTTCAGGGTTATCCACCGTCATTACCGTTTCATAGGTCACCACCCCATCAACCGTCTGTGGTGCATGGCGGATCTGGGTGATAGCGGCGGTGAAGTGACGATCGGGATAGGCATCCACCGTAAACTTCGCCTCCATCCCCTGACGGATACGACCGATATCCGCCTCGTCGATGGCAACCAGCAGCTCCATCTTTGTCAGGTCTTCGGCCAGGGTAAACAGCTCCGGTGTTTGCAGGGATGCTGCCACGGTCTGGCCCGCTTCGACTTTTCGGTCCAGCACGATGCCTTTAATTGGCGAACGAATGGTCGCCTTCTGCAGATTGGTCTCAAAGCCTCCCAGTGTAGCCTTAGCCAATGCCACCTGCGCACGCGCACTGGCAACTGCTGCCACTGCACGGGAGTGTGCCGCCTTGGAAATATCCACATCATTGGCGGAGCACATCTTGCGCTTGGCCAGCTCACTACAACGTTTGGCTTTAACCTTTGTCTCCTGCTCCGTAGCACGCGCCTCCTGCACCTTGGCTTCGGCCTGTTGCAAGGTGGCCTTGCCCTCTGCGATGCGGTTTTCCAGCGCAGTGGTATCGAGCCGCGCTAGAACCTGATCCTTCTCCACCGTATCGTTAAAGTCGACCTCAACGGTGGCGAGGGTACCGGAGAGTTCACTCCCCACGACCACCTGACTGACCGGTTGCAATGTACCGGTGGTGGTAACGTTAAGAATCAGATCGCCGCGCTTTACCTCGACGGTTTTATAACTGACGGCGCCGTTACTGCTGGAGAAGAGCAGGTTAAACAGAAATATGATCAGTAATAGTGCTACCGCGCCACCACTCCAGATCTGCCACTTAGGGCGATGCTTACCCTGACGATCAAGCATCAGGGTTTCACGAATTCTCTTTTCACTCTTTTCCATGGGATACCTTTTCAACACGATTTACCGCAAGCGGCACTGTTACTTTTTTAACGGCAAACAAAACTCTACACAGAGACCACCTTTTTCACTGTTCCAGGCGCGAACCTGGCCGCTATGTGCAGCGACAACCTTTCCAGTGATCGCCAAACCCAGACCGTAGCCACCACTATCGCGATCACGTGCTTCACCAATACGGGTGAAAGGCTCAAACATACGTGTCAATTCTTCCTCAGGAACACCGCTGCCCTGGTCACAGACCTGTACCACCGCCTCACTCCCAGCAGTGCCCAACCACACTTCGACCGCGCTCTCTTCTGCGGTATAGCGCACCGCATTACGCACCACGTTTTCAATCGCAGAGCGCAACAGGATCGGGTCACCTTTCACCGTAGCCTCTCGCTCTACCTTTAATTCCACTCGACGCTGTTGTGCCTGCGCCTCAAAATCAGCGTCGTTAACAATCGTTTCGAGTAATTCAACCAGCGGGACCTGTTGCTGTTCCAGAATCGATTGCCCCGATTCAAGTCGTGCCAGTGATAGCAGATTTCGGATCAGTCGCTCCAGTTCATCTGCCTCTTTCTCTACTCGTTGCAGATTGCGTGACGGTTCATCGCCGCCCTCCCGCTCTGCCAACTCCAGTGCAATGCGCAGTCGCGCCAACGGCGAACGTAGTTCGTGGGAGACATCACGCAGTAGTTGCCGCTGGCTCTCCAGCATCTCGCGCAGGCGCTCGGCCATAATGTCGAAATCACGACCTAGCGCAGCTATTTCATCACTCCCACTACCGCCGACCCGCACACTAAGATCACCATCGGCCAGTGCCTGGGCGGCACCGCGCAGGCGACGCACAGGGCGACTCAATAGATTGGCAAGGCCATAGCTGGCCAGGCCTGTAATCAACAGGGCAATCAGGGCGCGTATCCAGGGAGGGATGCTATGTAGATGACCCGGATCGACCATGGTGGCAAGAAAGCGCTCCTTCTCACCGGGAACCGCTGCCAATACCAGATAGTGACCAAAGCGCAGACGATGACTGCCGTTCTCCATCGGAAATCGTTTTAACTCTCTCGCCAGTTCCGGCGGCAGGTGTTTATGCAGAAGCGGCTCGCCATGCTTATTCAGCAATAGCACTGGTCGCCCTTCTTCGCGACGGATTCCACGCAACCAGCGCTCCAGCGACTCCTCTTCACGATCTTGCAACAGGGTGGCCGCAGTCTCCGCATGGGCATTCAACCAATGCTCCGTCCGCTCGACCTCCTGTCCGCCCAGGGTGCGCTCGCCAACAAACATCACCACACCAAGCAGGATCATGGTCAACCAGAAGGCGATGAAAATTTTGCCGAAGAGGGAATCCATCAGTTTTTCGTGTACTGGTAGCCGGTGCCACGCACCGTATGAATACGTTGGTCACCATTGGGCAGCAGCCCCAGCTTACGCCGGATCTGTGCCATGTGTGTCTCGATGCGCCGGTCGTAGGTCTGCAGGGCTCGACCCAGCCCCTCCTTGGCCAGCACCTCTTTGCTCACCACCTTGCCCGCCTGGGCTACCAGCAAGTGCAGCAGGTTAAACTCGGCACCGGTCAGTTCCACCGGCTCACCGGCAACGGTAACACCGCGACTGCCCACGTCGAGATGCAGGTCGCCCACCTGTAGCAGCTCAGCACTGTCGCCACTGCCACGACGCAACAGGGCGCGTAGACGGGCGACCAGCACTCTGGGGCTGCATGGTTTGGCCACATATTCATCCGCGCCCAGCTCAAGACCCACCACCGTATCGGTATCTTCACCACGGGCGGTCAGCATCAATACCGGTGTAGCAATTGCGGGACGTAGCTGCTTCAGTACATCGAAGCCACTCATTCCCGGCATCATCACATCGAGAATAATCGCATCCCACTGCTGTGCCCGAGCGCGGGTGACTCCGCTCTCACCATCATGGACGCTGCTCACCTCAAACCCTTCACTTTCCAGGTATTCCGTGAGCAACTCGCACAGGTCGCGGTCATCGTCGATTAACAGTATCTGCTGTTTCATACCTCATATGATGCGCTGTGATTGCTGTGAGCGAAAGACCAGGAGATAACCATTTGCACTTCTTTGCATTACTTGACTCAGCCAGACCCAACTTTATCCGGGTAACACATATGCTTTCACCGTCTGCTATACAAACATCACACAACACATATGGAGCACTGAAATGAAAATATCAAACAAGACCCTCGCCGCACTATTAGCTACTGGATTAACCCTGGGCATTGCCGGAAATGCGATTGCCTTCGGTGACCATGGGTACGGCTGCGATAGAGGTGGTCACAGGAGCTCACCCATGCGTGCTCTTTACCAACTGGATAGCCTGACCGATGAACAACGCACCGAGATCAAAAAACTGATGAAGGAGGAGCGCAAGTCCATGCGTGATCTGATGGATGCGATGCAAGACAATCGCGATGCTCTGCAGGAAGCGATGCGAGATAACGCGACTGCTGACAAGATCAAACCGCTAGCACAAAAGCAGGGCGACCAGGTCGCCGCAATGATCGTTGCCCGTGCCCAGATGCGTGACAAGATCAACGCCATTCTCACTGAAGAGCAACGCAAAGAACTGAGCAACATGAAGCCGTCAAAAGGTCGTGACAGTGACGACCGTTGGAGCGGTGATTTCCATGGTTGGTAAGCAGTAATTCCCTTGTAAAAAAAGGGCCGCATTGCGGCCCTTTTTTCTTAATCAATTCTTAACCTTAAAAATAGCAAAAACCCCTATATACACAGAGTAAAAGTGGTTAAGCCGACAAAAACGGTCGGATTTACAAACTGCGTCACAAAATTGGCCGTATCGATACGAAAACGTTCAGCGTTTTTTAAGTCAAAGAGAATAGATTAGCAATCGTGATAAGCGGTTTTATCACGACTACCCCCAGGAGGAAGCACCATGAAAAAATATATCACCATGCACTACCCGGCAAAGATCGCTCGCGCAATACGCGACGGCTTTATTGTAATCCTTGGCCTTACTGTAACCCTTGGTACACTCTTTAATTCTGAGATAACCATGTGGGCTGCAGGTGCATAGGCCGCAAACACTATCGGCAGCGGGCAATAGCGTAAAACATTAACACTCTGTGCTTTAGCTGTTGTCTGACTGCCGATAAGTAGTTTTTTTGAATAGTCCTGGCAATACCCATCAATCATCCCTATCGTTCTTACTCTCAACCGGTTTATCTTCCATCTTTTTTTTCGGTGTATTGCGTCCTATGGCCGTAAGCGCCATGGCAGAACCAATAATGAATAGCAGTGCCAGAACACTGAATACAATAAACAACTTCATTGCTATACTCTCCGCTCGGCTCCAAACATTCCTGGTTACACTATAGCCGGGTTCACTTTTTATTATTCAGGTAAATTCAAGGATGGACACATGGTGAATCTCTTCACTCAAACCTGGATGGAACAGCTGCTTCGACACTGGAACGCTACCCAATCAATCGTTAGCCCACTCCAACAGGCCGGGTTTTCCGCCCGTATTGGTTATGGCTTTAAAAGTGACCCCTATCCAACGGGTTTATTGGTTATTGAAAGTGGCCATGCCATAGAGGGTGGCATTTACGATGGTTCTATTCTTGACTGGGACCTACGTGCTACTCCAGAAAAGTGGGCCGAGTGGATCGATAGTGGTTTTGGCCTCACAAAGCTGGGGCCAGCGGTTGCCACTGGTGCCCTGCAGTTTACCGTCGGTGATTATCGTCGAATGATCCGCAATCCCGCACTCAGCAACTCCTTCTTGCAACATTTCGAGCTGATGAGCCAAATTAACTAAGATTCAACTTTTCCATAATCTTCTGAAAAAGTCGTTCACCACTTTCCGGCAATGCCCCGTCGGTATTCACTGAAAGAGAAGAGTGCTTCTCCTCTTCAGCCAACGGTTCCCACTGCTGCAACTGTTTCTCCAACACTGCAAGGTCAGCATCAGAGACGCCTTTTTTACGTTTGCTGATGCGCTGACGCAGGGTTGCTTCTGCAGCAGTAAACTCCAGTAACATCATCGGAACACCCTTTTCCTGTGCAAGGCGATAAAACGGTTCTCGTTGTTCTCGCTTCAGGCAGGTGGCATCGATAATCACTGGATATCCTGCATCCAGTAGCTGTGTTGCTAATTGTAGAAGGCGAGCGTAGGTCTCTCTCCCTGCGCTGGCACTGTATATTCCCGCACCCGGTGCTGCCTTACCACTCTCTTCCGCTCGCAAACCGAATAGTCGCTTGCGCTCCACATCGGAGCGAACACGAATCGCGCCTAACCATTCGAGCAACATGCCACTCTGTTTACTTTTTCCAGAAGCAGAGAGTCCTCGCGCAATAATTAACAGCGGTTGCCTTGGTTGTGCACATCTTTCAGCAAAGTCGAGATAAGCGCCAAATTCTGCTTGCGCCTGATCCCGCTCCTCCTCACTGAGGGTTTGTTGTCCAAATCGAAGTGCCGCTACTTTAGCTCTCACCATGGCGCGATAGAGAAGATAAAATGACAGCAGTTGCATACCTTCGTAGTCGCCGCTGATCTCCAGGTAACGATTAAGTAAACGCTGCGCCAGGTGAGGTTCGCCACGTTCCTGCAGATCCATAACAAGAAACGCGATGTCGTTTATCACATCGATCCAGCGCAATGCGGGATTGAATTCGATGCAATCAAAGGCCACCGCACTGTCATTGATCCAGGCCAAATTGCGTAGATGCAGATCACCGTGACATTCACGGATAAACCCTTCTGCTTTGCGTTGCTGCAACACCGGTAATATCCGCTGATAGCGTTCACGACTCCACTGCTCCAGTCGTCCGAGTCTTTCATTCCAGCGCTCATCGACCAGATGCTCGCGAATTTGTATAAAATTTTCCTCTACCGGCTGCCACACCTGTTGTGCCGTTCCAAAATCACACTCTTTTTCTGCCACTGCAGCTGTCGCATGAAATGCCGCTGTCATACTGGCAAAGGCATCGATCATTTCCGCAGTAAGCTCACCGCGCTGCAGGATTCGATCGAGCTGTGCCTCCTGGGGAAAACGGCGCATCTTTACTGCATATTCAAGAACATCTTTATCACTATCAAAGTTTGGTTGCTCTGGTGTACCGCCGATGGCAGAGACTTGCAGATAGATCTCCGGCGCCAAACGCCGGTTAAGACGCAGCTCCTCTTCACAAAAGAACTTTCGTTTATCAAGGGTGGAGAAATCGAGAAAGCCAAAATTAACCGGTTTTTTAATTTTATATACGAACTCACCGGCAAGGATCACCCAGGAGATATGGGTTTCGATCAGTTCTATCTCTTCGGCGGGATGATCAAAACAGGGTTGCGTCAGTAATGACTGAATCAGTGTCGGCAGGTTTTCATTCATTGCGAAGCCCCCTGCCCTTAATCACTATTTACTCAGATGGATAAAGGGCAATATGGAGATATATAGCACAGCCGCGATTGCCAGCAGATATCCCAACACCTGTAACGGCCTGGCACGTATACGATCCAGCCAACTCTCCAGTTGTCCCGCTGCCTTTAAGCGCTCATATTCTGCATGGGCTGTTTGATAGCGCTGCTCATGGTAGCCGTTGAGCAGGGTAGTGGCCTCCTGCCACTGTGCTTCATCCCGCAACCAGAATGCGGCCAATGAGATACCCCAACGTCCTGCAGAGGTTTCGTAGTAGTCGATGGTGTGCTCATCGAGAAGATCGCGGATCTCCTGCGCCTCGTCCTCTGGCACACCATTCAACTTGTATAACAGTCGTGCCACTACGCCTCCAGGTGGCGATCAAGCTCCGCGGGGATCTCCGGACGACCACGTGCGTTTAGAGCGGTTCCGATCACCTTGGCATTCATGATCAGCTTATTGTCTGACAGGCGATAGATGTCCTGATAGAAAGCAAATTTGAGTTTCGATTCGCGCTTTAAATTCACGCCGATGACAAAGGTGTCGCCGGATGCGAGGGGAAACTTGTAGTCCAGCTCAGCACGCACCACCACCAGATTGACCCCATCCTTTGCCAACGCAGCAAAGTCGACGCCGATCTCTTTTAGATAAACATGGCGCGCATGCTCCAGATAGTTCTGGTAGACGCCGTTGTTAACAATCCCCTGAATATCGCACTCGTAGTCACGTACATGCATCTCAAGGGTAAAGTTATGGCCTTCCATTGATCATCTCCGTTTGTCTATTTCTGAACAGTTGCGCTAATTCTATCCTGTTCCCATGGTGGATTGTCGCCCAATCGTTCCACCAGAAAATCGACCAGCAGACGTACCCGTTGTGGCAGGTGACGCCGCGAAGGATAGAGCGCATACGCAGCACTCTCTTCAGTCGGAAAATCCGGTAGCAGCTTGCGTAAACGACCCGCCGCCAGTTCACGGTAACAGATAAACAGCGGCATCACCGCGATCCCCAGTCCGTCCAGTGTGGCCTGTAACAGGACATCGCCGTTGTTGGCACGCATGCGGATATCGGGTTGGGCAGTGTGCTCCTTTCCAGCCCGATCGCTAAAGGTCCACTGACGCTGCTCGCTAAGATGTGCATAGCTCAGACCGATATGTTCGTTCAACTGCTCCGGGGTCTGCGGTTCACCATAACGCTCCAGGTAGGACGGGCTGGCACAAAGAACGGTGCGCACTGGTGCAAGTCGCCGCGCTATCAGACTCGAATCATTTAGCTGACCGATACGTATGGTCAGGTCCATCCCCTCCCGCAGAATGTCGATATAGCGGTCTTCCAGATCCAGATCGAGACGCACGCCGGGGTGGCGCTGCAGGAACTCACCCAGCAACGGCCACAGCGGCAGCGAGAGCGGCACCGCCATACGCACCAGTCCCTGGACCTGATGCTGCTCGTTGATCAGGTTGTTCTCCACCTCCGCCACTTCATCAAGGATGCGTACACAGCGTTCGTAAAACTGCCGACCCTCTTCGGTGAGGGTCATACGCCGGGTGGTGCGACGCAGCAATTCCACCCCGAGACGGTTCTCCAGATCCTGCAGCCGACGGCTGACAGCGGACTTGGCGATAACCATCTTCTCTGCGGCGGCACTGATCCCGCCGCTATCCACGACCCGGACAAAGGTCTGCATTTCATCGAAACGATCCATGATTGTTCTCTATTTCAGAACGGCATGTTTCCAATTATCGTCTTTATCCCTGTAATCGCAACACCATACTATGCAGACAGGCGCAAAAACCAAGGAAAACAATCATGAATTCTGCCAAGTACCATGACCGACATATCGCCCAGATCGTCCATGGCCGCGAAACCTCCGACGGCGCAGGTGTGCGGTTACGGCGCATCATCGCCAGCCCGGAACTGAACATGCTCGATCCGTTCCTGCTGCTCGACGCTTTCCGTTCCGACGATCCAGACGACTACATTGCCGGTTTTCCACCCCATCCCCACCGCGGCTTTGAAACCGTCACCTATCTACTGGCCGGCGTCATGCAGCACCGTGACAGTGCCGGTCACGCCGGGACTCTACGTGCCGGTGGGGTGCAGTGGATGACCGCCGGTCGCGGTATCGAACACTCCGAGATGCCCAAACAGGAAAACGGCCTGATGTCCGGCTTTCAGCTCTGGGTAAACCTGCCTGCCGAGCAGAAAATGAACCCGCCGCGGTATCAGGAGTACGAGCCTGAAGAGATCCCACTGGAAACACGTGAGGACGGCACCGAGGTCAGGGTCATCGCCGGGACCACGTCGCAAGGTACAGCAGGACCGGTACATCAGATCGCGGCGCAGCCCATCTATTTCGATGTCAGCCTGGCGGTCGGTGCAGCATTTGAGGAGGCGATCCCGGCTGGGCATAACGCATTCGTCTATCTCATCGACGGCGCACTACGTATCGGCGAGGAGACGGTTCCCGCCAATACCCTGGCGGTACTCGCCGACGGCGATCGACTCTCGGCCAGCGCAGCAACCGACAAATGCCGCTTCCTGTTGATTGCAGGCAAACCGTTCAACGAATCGGTAGCCCGCTCTGGCCCCTTCGTCATGAACACCGAAGAAGAGATTCATCAGGCCTATAACGATTACCGCCGTGGTGATTTTGGCCGCGTGGCTGAAGGATAGAGCAATGAGATGGCGCAATACGACAGACAACTGGGGCGCCACTGCCATCGCCCTGCACTGGCTTACTGCGCTGACGATATTCGGCATGTTCGCCCTCGGCCTCTACATGACCGATCTCAACCTCTACCACCCCTGGTATCACGAGGCACCGCACCTGCACCGCAGTATCGGCGTAGTCATTTTTATCGCCACGTTATTGCGCCTCGGTTGGCGATTTTGGAGTCCGCCACCAGCACCGCTGGAAAATCATCTGTGGTGGGAACGACTACTGGCTCGTCTGGTTCACGGCCTGCTCTATCTACTGTTGTTTACCGTCATGCTTAGCGGCTACCTGATCTCCACCGCCGATGGCCGCGGCGTAGAGGTTTTCAACTGGTTCACTGTGCCCGCCTTAATCAGCGGGCTGGAAAATCAGGAGGACGTTGCGGGTCTTGTCCATCTGGTACTGGCATCAACACTCATCGGCCTTGCCCTGCTACATGCGGGCGCGGCCTTCAAACACCATTTAATCGACCGGGATCGCACCCTGTTGCGCATGCTCGGACTCTAACCCACGCAAAAAGGAGTATTACCATGAAAAAAACACTATTGGGCCTGGTTCTGCTAGGCATGTTTAGTGCCCCTCTCGCCGTACAGGCCGAGGAGTATGTCATCGATACTAAAAATGCCCACGCCTTTATCCAGTTCCGAATTCAGCACCTGGGTTACAGCTGGCTCTATGGACGCTTCAACGATTTCCAGGGCAGTTTCAGTTATGACGAGAAACATCCCGAGAGGGCCAAGGTGAATGTCACACTAAAAACCGCCAGTATCGACACCAACCACGCCGAGCGCGACAAGCACCTTCGCAGTGATGATTTCTTCGATGTGAAGAAATACCCTGAGTCGACATTCGTCAGCACATCGTATAAGCCTACCGGTGACGGCAAGGGGATACTGAAGGGCAAACTGACCCTGCACGGCGTGACCAAACCGATCTCGGTTAAGGTTGAACAGATCGGTACCGGTCCCGATCCATGGGGTGGATATCGTCGCGGTTTTTACGGTACCACCACCATCACCCTGGCCGACTTTGGCATGACCTATAATCTGGGGCCTGCCTCCACTAAGGCAGAGCTACAGCTTTCTCTTGAAGGGATTCGCAAATAAAAAGCCTGTGTTAAATAAAGAAGGCCGCTTCAAGCGGCCTTCTTTACTTTAACTCTGTACCTTTTCTTCGACTTTTGACTCCACGTCATATCTACTCATGTAAGCACGGGCCAGCGTCTTGAGCATATTTGCCTCTGAGATCGGCTTAATCAGAAAGTCCACAAATCCGGCATCGAGCATACCCTGACGTTGCTCCTGGAAGGCATGCGCCGTCACCGCGATCATTATCGGTAACTTAATTTGCTCTTTCTGTAACTGTTCAAGAACTTCTATGCCGCTAATTTCCGGCATCTGGATATCCATCAACACCACATCAAAACCCCCTTCACGAATACGATCCATGGCATCAAAACCATTGTCTAACTCAGTGAAGGGGATGCCTGCCTTGCCGAGGAAAGCACCAAGCACCATGCGGTTGACCTGGTTATCATCGACGACAAGCACATTTAACTCTTGCCACTGTTCTGGCGTCAGACCTGGCTGTTCATCCTCTCGTTTACTTTGAGGTGCCTCAATGCTTCGAACAAAGGGAATTTCACAGCTGAAGCAGGAACCTTCACCGGGCGTACTTCGCACATCTAATGTGCCACCCATCTTCTGCACCAGGCTTTTGACAATGGCCAATCCTAGCCCCATCCCTTCGTTGTTGCGGGTCTCGAAGCCTTCTATTCGGGTAAAGTTTTCAAAGATTGTGGCCAGCGCATCATCGGCAATACCGACACCGGTATCCTCAACCGCAAAGTGTACAATTACCTGATCATCCTTCTCTCCCTTACGGCTGACACGGACATCAATTTTTCCTTGCTCGGTATATTTCACTGCGTTTGTGATCAAATTGCTGATTACCTGGCGCAGACGGTTCGCTTCACCGTAAAGATTATCCTCCACATCCTCATCAACACTTAGTTCCAGTTGCAGTGATTTGCTTTCTGCTCTGGGGCGTAAATTGGCCACTATATTCTCCAGTTCGTCACGCAGGGAGAAGGTGTCTTCGTAAAAGGTCAGATGTCCGGCTTCGATGGCGGTGATATCCAGGATGTCATTCACAATACGCAACAACGAATCTGCTGATTTGCCTATTTGTCCTGCGTAACGCTCCTGTATTTCATTCAGCTTCTCCTGCTGGAGCAGATCAGCAAACCCCATAATCCCGTTCAGTGGCGTGCGTAACTCGTGACTAACATTGGCGAGGAACTGGTTCTTAGCCTCACTGGCACGCTCTGAGCGCTCCTTGGCCGTAACCAACTCATCTTCAATTTTCTTGCGGTACTCGATCTCACGGGTTAGTACACGGTTCGCATCCTCTACCTCGGAATGTGAATGCCTCAATTGACCAACCAGCTTTTCATTATCCAGCCAAAGCAGGAAATTATTAATTGTGGTCGAACTGTAATTTTTGGCTACTGAAAGCATGAACAAAAAGAACATTATTGTTAGCGCCAACATTCCGCTGGCTATATCTGTCTTCTGTAGTGCCAGGACAATGATGATTGGTGTTAATAGTGTAATCATCGACACTATATATATCTTGAATATCACACCGCGAGTGGTGATCGCCCCAGCACACATTCCGCCCAGCATGAAAACGACGAATATTTGATAAAGTTGGTTATCGACCATGAAGCCCAGGGGGCCAATAAAGCCCAGCGGCATATCATGTATAACGGCTGAGCCCGCACTTATCTTGTACCAAAACCCAGCGTTATCTTCGTTTCCATAGCGTTTAAACAAGGAGATCGAGATCAGCAACCATGTCGCCACCGCGAAGGTGATAGCACCCCATATATACAGTGTTGAATTGGGTACTAAACCCCAAAAGAAATAGATGATGACAAGCAGAAGACCATAGGAGCTAAAACTAACCAGAGGGGCTAGCTTGTAATACTCCTTTAGCAGTTGATACTGTAGTTTATTATTCACTTCAGCCGTAAAGTCGCCCGGATGCTGGCTCTTCCTATTCATAGTTATTGTTTTGCGCTCCGTGCTCTTTTGGCTTTCCATCGCTATAACATTCGTGTAGCAGCAACTTACTCAAAGCGTTGCTTTATTTTCCAGGATAAATTCAAGCATTGCCGGAAAGGTATCCCTGTCACAATGCTTTCCCATAAACACATCCTGGTGACCATAGCCTTCAAACACCTTAAGGCTATGATGATTCACGCCGCGTTCTTGCATACGTTCATAGCAGCGAATATTTGAATCCGCGAACACCCGGTTCCTGTCTCCCGTCATGAACAGTATGGGTGTCTCTATACCCAGGCCGGCCTCAAAATAGTCATCCGGCATGTCACTAAACTTCGGATCACCACGTTTTGCCTTTACTGCACTATGGTCCGAACTCACCATCCTGGCCACATGCCTATGGTAGTTCAACCCTGTACCACCGAACAGGTCCTTCAGCCGTTTATGGGTAATATCTGTAATGTTTTCATGTTCAAATACCGCCGGCCTTCCACTACCCCACATTAAACTCAACATATGACAGGCGGGTTCGTTACACTCACTATGAAACAGATTAATTACCTTCGAGAGTATTTTGCCACGGGTTAAGCGTGGCTCTGTTGGCCAACTGGGTGACACGTACGCGACATCTAGAATACGCTCAAGAATAAACGGGAAGAATGTAATCTTGAAGCGTGACCAAGGCGGAATATAGGCAGCAAGAGAAATACTATTGGAGACATAACTACTCACCCCTTGAATTTTTCCTGCTGCCAAAGCCATGGCGAACGAAAGCGAGCCGACGCAGTGTGCGATAACGTGAATACGCTTACCCTCACCTACCACCGCCCTTATCTGCTCAAAGGCCTTTGGCTGGTCGTAGAGCGCCGCATCATCAATGGAGTAATCGTTAGGATAAAGGTTATAGCTGAAGCGGTTACTCATACGAAAATCGAGACACCAGACGTCCGTCAAACCATTATCCAGCAGGTAACTGACCAGGTTGTAGTGCTCAGGCATGATAAACATGTCACTGGAGTTGGTCAGGCCGTGGATCAACACTACCACGTCATCGCATTCGTCGCGCTGGAAGCGCTCCAGGGTCAGACCAAGGCCATCATCGGTTGAAAAGGGGTGGGTACTTTTTTCTGCGTTTTTCACCCCATCAAGGGTGTAGAGCGGTATTGGGTGTTCCATCTGGCCTCCTCCCTGTATGCCGTTTTTTTATTCCCTCTGCAGCTGACTCTAACCGGAAAGGGGCGTCAATGCACCTACCTCCACCAGTGGGGCAGTGACGATATATCTTGAAGAGAATTGTGGAGACAAAAAAACAGCCAACGAAAGTTGGCTGTTTTTGCTAATTCAGAATGGGGGGGAGTATATAAAAAAGTACCATTCTGAGGTGCTGCTTAGTGATCAAAGATGAACGCTGAGAAGAGGAAGAAAAAAATTGCGCCAAAGATTAACGGGGCGATAATTGTTTCAAGCATTGCAATACTCCTTATACATATCTGTAAACATCAATATGAGCTCAAGTCAGTCCGAGACAGCATTCTCGAACTAGGGCTATCTAAGACCCACCCCTCCTGACTAGCATTGATGTTGATCAATTTTTTCTCACTTCACCCCCTTAAAACGCAGGGTTTTGCCACAATGCATGATCTGGATCAAAGTTCTTCCCTGACGATTCTCAACGCACTCATAGACGATAATCAGCAAACCTTATGGCAGACCAGGTGATAAGTGGATAGGGTTTTACTTTTGACACATTTGGTCCACCGCGATGCCCGATAAATGTCTCCCTGAATGGCGCTATTTTCTCAGCTATAGCGGGGTCAAACTGCCGCTAAAACTGGTGAATGAACTGGTTGAGAGCGACACGGATAACCGCAACACCTACTTTCGCGCCGCCTATGACGAGCAGGCACGGATGGTGTTATGTCAGAAGGTTGTGTACGGGGAGTTGGAGATGGAGCACCGCTACCGTTACTACGACAGCGGTGCACTGGAAGAAGCGGAGATCACCATGGCGGGGGAGACCCGCCAGATACGTTTTGCCGATAGTGGCGAAGCACTATAGAAGTACTACGACCCTTCGCCCTTTTGCATAACCAGGTAGACGCCCAGTACCACCAGGGCAACCCAGACCACCATTGCGGCGACACCTAAACTCTCCCAGGCGCTGCCCATAAACAGCAGCATGAACATCGCCACAGCGAGGATCCCGTTACCAAGCCAGAAGGTATTTGATGGTGGTTGTTCGGACATAGTCGTACCTGTTTTGGTTAGAGGTTAATCAGTCGTAAGTAAGTTGACGGTGGTCGCCGCCGAGTCGCGATCAATCAGAAACTCCAGCTCACAATACTCCTGCTGAAGGTCTGGTGGCGTCGGGTCATCGGCACAACTGCAGCCGGCGATAATCCCACTGTAAAAAATTCCTGCCTTGATCCGCAACACCCCAGGCTCCTCGCCTGCCGAGATCAATACCACTCGGAACGGCTCATCGGCGACCGCAGAACTGTGCGCCAGCCCCTGCTGCAGCGGCAGGTCTGCAGCGGTGAGACGTTCGGCCTCCTCCTGGAAACAGCGAGTAAAGGCCTCTGAGCCCCAGGCAGCCTGCGATTGATTGAGGTAAATCACCCGTATGCACCCATGCGATTGTGGCGGCAGGCCATCTTAGCAAAATTCCACCGGGCTGCTTTAGCTCATCTTGCGGCGGAAATTGAGGATACGCCCCTTCTTCAGGGTATCGCGGACCTGTTGCCCGTCTGACCATTCGCTCTCCTGACGATAACCTAGTTGCACCATCTCCCTATGGAAACGGCCGTGATGACCGCGGCCAGGATCAACAATAATCACCTCTGCACTGGCGCAGGCGTGGCGTTCGATAAACGTCGCCAGCAGGGCCGGGTGCTCCGCTTCGTAGAGCAGATCGCTGCCAATTATCAGATCGAAGCGCTCCAGCTTCAGATCGGTCTCCTCCCAGGAGCCAAAGTGGAACGGCAGCGGCGCCATCCCGTTGAGGACCAGATTGCGCCGCATGAAATCCTCGGTCAGAGGGTGCAGATCGGTTGAGGTGATATCGGCGCCACGTCGGTGCAACACCAGGCTGGCCAGACCGATACCGCAGCCGATCTCCAGGATCCGTTTTCCCTGCTGCGGGAAGGTGTCCATCGTCTCGGCCAGAAACAGGCCGGCGGGCCACACCAGACCGAAGATCGGCCACATGGCGGGGGGGATATTGGCTCGTGCTGCGGCGCCATCCGGATCGGCGTACTGCTGCCGATCGAGCAGCGAGCGAATGTGGTAATCGGAACCGCCGATGGTGTGGGTCTCGACCTTGACCTTATAACCCGGCATGGGGTGACGCCTCCTGTGCGTGCCTGAAAACGACTGTTCAGTCAGGCAGCACGCGGTGAGGCGCAAGGCAAAGCCGAAGAGGGATTTCCGGGCGTTGGAACGTCAGCGGCTGCCGACGACCTTAACCAGAGGGGTCACTATACCATTAACGCTCTAGCAGCGCGGACTCAGCCCTGTCGGGTCGCCAGCCAGATAGTGTGCCGTGCACCCTTGCGCCCCGCATGGGCGCGCACCGTATGCACCACCACCTCGAAACCGGCCTGGCGCAACCGTTCACTAAAGCCGCGATCCGGCCCTGCCGACCAGACCGCCAGTACGCCATCGCCGCGCAGGGTGTCGTAGGCCGCCGCAAGCCCCGCATCGCTGTAGAGCCAGTCGTTGTCCCTGTGGGTCATCCCCTCGGGCCCGTTATCCACATCGAGCAGAATCGCGTCAAAGCTGTCGTCTTCACGTTTGAGGATACGGGCGATATCCCCTTCGACGACCGTCACCCGGGGATCGTCCAGCGGATGCCCGGCATAGCCGCCGATAAACTCCCGATTCCAGCGCACCACCGCGGGCACCAGCTCCGCCACCACCAGCTCCGCATCGGGGCCGAGATGGCGCAGCGCCGCCGCCAGGGTGTAACCCATTCCCAGTCCACCCACAAGCACCCGCGCCTGAATACGTTCCGAAACCGGTGAGCAACCCAGCTCCGCCAGCGCCTCCTCGGAGCCAAACACCCGGCTGTTCATCAGTTCGCCTTCTCCGACGATGGCAATGGAGTGCTGCTCACCACGCTGATAAAGGCGCAGCTCGCCGCCCTCTGCGGGGATTTCGCAACTGTCGATTAGCTTCCAGGGATTCATAGGTGTGCTCGCAAAATGGGCGGCCATTGTAGCGCAGGAAAGTGACTGCGGTACCAGTAGTTCCACGATTCTGTACTACGCTTGATCTACCACGCGGCGCACGAAAGGGAGAGTAAACGGATGACCATCAATAACGAAGAGAGCTTCAAACAGGCACTGACCGCACTGGCACTTCCACAACAACGGCAACTGGGTGCCCGCTTCATGCGCCGCGTACTGGACCTCGCCCCCGACAGCCGACTTAACGCCGCCCTCGCCTGCGCCGGTGCCAGCGACCCCGACGAAGCGGAATTGCTCGACGCCTACCGTGCAGCCAAAAGTATCGCCGTAGAGACCTACGCCGCCTGCGGTCAGGAGGCCGACTGGCACACCATGGCCGCACACCATGTCGCCTGTGGTGTCAGCGCCATCGTTGCACCAGTGGAAGCCATCGTAACGGGGGTAGATGTTCCCGCTTACAGCGCCGCCATCAGTGCGCGCATGGCGCTACTGGCGAAAGATGTGGCGGAGGGGAAAGAGTACATCGGTACGGAGAATGAAGAGCAGTACAAAATCGCGGAGGAGTTTCTTAAATAATCAACTTTTGCAGGATGGGCAAAACATAGTATGCCCATCCTACATGGTTACAACAGATCCCTTGCCTGCTTAACCGCTTCCTTTACTCGCTCAGGCGCGGTGCCACCGATATGTTTTCTTGCCGCAACTGATCCTTCCAGTGTCAGATAGTCGAACACATCTTTTTTGATCGCTTTGGAGAACTGTTGCAGCTCTTCCAGTTTCATCTCGGAGAGATCGCGCTCGGTTTTCACCCCAAGGGCGACGGCCTTGCCAACAATTTCATGGGCATCTCTAAAGGCGACACCGTTACGCACCAGATAATCTGCAAGATCGGTCGCAGTAGAAAAACCACGCAGTGCCGCTTCACGCATGTTGTCCGGCTTTAAGGTGATCTGCGCCATCATGTCGGCGTAGACCTTGAGGCAACCCTTTACAGTATCGATGGCATCGAACAGCGGCTCTTTGTCTTCCTGATTGTCCTTGTTATAGGCGAGCGGCTGGCCCTTCATGATCATCAACATGGAGGCGAGGGAACCGAACACCCGTCCGGTTTTTCCACGCACCAGTTCCGGCACGTCGGGATTTTTCTTTTGCGGCATGATCGAGGAGCCGGTGCAGAAGGCGTCACCGAGATCGACCCAGTCGAACTGGCTGGAGCTCCAGAGGATCAGCTCTTCACTGAAGCGGGACATGTGCATCAGCATCAACGATGCCCAGCTCAGAAATTCGATGGCGAAGTCGCGATCGGAAACCCCATCGAGGGAGTTGCGACCCACCAGATCGAAACCCAGCTCTTTCGCGGTAAATTCACGGTCAATCGGATAGGTGGTTCCCGCCAGCGCGGCAGAGCCGAGCGGCATGATGTTGACCCGCTTGCGGCAGTCGACCAGGCGCTCGCTGTCGCGCTGCAACATTTCGTTCCACGCCAGCATGTGGTGACCGAAGGTGATCGGCTGCGCTGTTTGTAGGTGAGTAAAACCGGGCATGATGGTGGATGCCTCGCGCTCGGCAAGATCGATCAACGCACTCTGCAGCCGTTTCAATTCCGGGGCGATAGCGCCGTCGATCTCGTCGCGCAGGTAGAGACGCACATCAGTAGCCACCTGATCGTTACGCGAACGACCGGTATGAAGCTTCTTACCCGCCTCGCCGATCTTGTCGGTAAGACGCTTCTCGATGTTCATGTGCACATCTTCGAGGGCGATGGACCAGGGAAAATCGCCGGCCTCAATCTCCGCCTCGATCTGGGTCAGGCCGCGAATGATCTCATCGCGCTCCTGCTCAGTGAGCACTCCGACCTTGGTCAACATCCGCGCATGGGCGATGGAGCCGCGGATATCCTGGCTATACATACGCTGGTCAAAACCGACTGAGGCACCGAAGGCCTCGACAAAGGCATCGGTAGGCTCACTAAAGCGGCCGGTCCACGGTTTTTCGACGCTGTTGTTTTCGCTCATGACTGATCCATCTGGCTGAAACGGTTGGGAATTCGCCGCAGTATAGCCGATTCATTGCGCACGCCGCGACGGCTCTCTCGTCTCAGTGGCACGAATGGGGCTATGATAAACGGGTAACTTTTTGGGGATTCTCTACGGTGGCCTCCAGCGACAACCAAACCAGTAACTTTTTCCTGCCCGATTTCTGCGGCCTGAACTCCGTGTTCGCCGTAGTGATCCTCTCTGAGCTGTTCGCCCTGATCCTCACCCTCGCCGCCAGCCAAATTACCATCGACCCCTGGCACCACCTGGCTTTGACCTCCCTGTTCATGCAGTGGGTCGGTCTCTGCTGCGCAGCAGTACTGTGCCGTGCAAGACCGCTACTGGCCAAACTCGATGCCCTGGCCGCCGCTGGAATCAGTTATCTGATCCTGTTGCTGGTAATCCTGATCCTCTCGGAACTCGCCTTCCATTTGGTACGCAACCCGGACCTGCCCCGCTTCGGTCCCCACCACACCGCTTTCCTACTAAGTAATTTGTCCATCGGCGCCATCATCAGTGCGTTGATGTTGCGCTATCTTTTTCTACAGCATCAGTGGAAACAGCGGGTACGTGCCGAGGCAGAAGCACGGCTTCAGGCCCTGCAGGCACGGATCAGGCCGCACTTTCTGTTCAACAGCATCAATACGGTCACCAGCATGATCCACGACAAGCCAGACATGGCTGAGGAAGCGCTGCTCGATCTTGCCGATCTGTTCCGCGCCAGCATGCGCGAGGAGAATCGCCACATTACCTTCAGCGAAGAGCTGGAGCTGACCCGGCGCTATCTTCATGTGGAGTCGTTGCGTCTGGGTGATCGTCTCTCCATTGAGTGGCATGTGGATGCGATTCCGGAAGAGGCACTACTTCCACCGCTGGTGTTGCAGCCGCTGGTAGAGAACGCGGTCTATCATGGTATTGAGCCCCGCCGCGAGGGCGGCACAGTGACCCTCACCGGGAGCGAAGAGAACGGAATGCTGAAACTGGAGGTAGACAATCCACTACCTGATAAGACAAGCGCACAGCGAGAAGGCAACCGACTGGCGGTGCGCAATATTCGTGAGCGCCTCGAAGCCCACTACGGCCAGCGCGCCTCATTGAAGACCGAAATACACGACAACCACTACCTGGCGACCCTGACCCTGCCGCTGGAGGTACATGAATGAAGGTGTTGATCGTCGATGACGAAGCCCCGGCCCGCGATCGTCTGCGGCGTCTGCTGGAGAAGATCCAGGGCGTCACCACTGTCGGTGAGGCCGCCGATGGCAGGGCCGCATTGCAGGCTAATACGCAACTACAACCCGACGTGATCCTGCTCGACATCCGTATGCCCGGCATGGATGGTCTGGACGCGGCGCGGGAGCTGGCAAAGCTGCCCGACCCGCCCGCAGTCATCTTCACCACCGCCTACGGCGAGCACGCCCTGGAGGCGTTTGAAGCCGAAGCGCTGGACTATCTGGTCAAACCGGTGCGTCAGGAGCGACTGGAACAGGCACTGGCACGACTGCACAAACGTGGCATGGTCACCGATGAGCCCCAGGGACGAAGTCACCTCACCGTGCGCAAACACGGCAACCTGCAGCTGATCCCGGTGGAGGAGATCCTCTACTTCCAGGCCGACAACAAATATGTGACCGCCTTTCTACCGGGGCGCGAGGAGTTGCTGGAGGAGTCGCTGAAACAGCTAGAGGAGGAGTTTGGCCCGCGCTTCCTACGTATTCACCGCAACGCACTAATCGCCATGGAGGCGCTGGAGGGGATCGAAAAAAATCCCGATGGCCGCTGCCACGTCAACCTACGTGGCGTTGGGTGTGGACCGGAGATCTCACGCCGCCATCTGGCTGAGGTAAGACGTGTACTGAAATCGCGGGGTTAATCCAGCGCCGATATCTTTACCCGCAACGGCTTATTACGCCGCAGTATGTCCAACGCCTGTGCAATCGCATCGTCGAGATAGCCGCCGTAAAAATCAGGGGTAGTCAGTCCGACCCGCTTTGGCGCCAGCTCCACCCCGTCACCGTCGATGAAGACCACAGTTGGGGTCAACGTAATCCCGTACCGCTCTGCCAGGTCCGCCGGGCTGACCTCCTCTCCGTTGAAGTCATGAATCATGTCATTACCATCGATACGTAACTTGCCGATCAACACCTTGTCCTTGTAGTCTCCACTGCGCAGCATCGGCTTGAGGAAGTCCTCCTCCAGCTGCTCGCAGTAGGCACAATATTCGGCGGAAAACATCAGCAGGATCGGCAGCCGCTTGCGCTCCGATTGCTGGCCGATAAAGGAGAAATCCTTTATCTCGGGCACCTTGATCTCAGCCACCGCCATTGGCGATGAAAACGCCGCGGGCAGCAACAGGGTGAGAAGCAAATAGCGAATTGCGGTACTCTTCATAAAATCGACTCCAGGGAAGGGCGGCAGGATAAGCAACCAATTTGTCTACTGCAATAGGCCCAAAGGGCAGGGATGTGTATGATCGGCTCTTTACAGCACATTATTAGAAGAAATCAGGACTACCAATTCTCATGACCAGAAAACTCATTCGCATCGCCACCCGTGAAAGTCTGCTCGCCCTGTGGCAGGCGGAATATGTCTCCGCCGCACTGAAAAGCGCCCATCCGGGTCTTGAAGTGGAGCTGCTCAAGATGAAATCCAAGGGTGACGTAATCCTCGACACCCCGCTGGCCAAGATCGGCGGCAAAGGGCTCTTCG
>JBNKQR010000039.1:0-28051 GCA_050295975.1 Thiohalomonadaceae bacterium | reverse complement strand
AGGTGAGGAGCCAAGCCCCGCTTCATTGGAGAAGAGGCCGCGGGCCACACCCCAGCGGATTGCCTCACCCACGGCAGCGCCACCCACTGACCAGGGGTTGAGGGCGTGGTTGAGAATGGTGCCGAAGGCAGCGGGGATCGCATCCACATTGTTAAACAGCACAATCAGCGCAGCAGAGACGTAGAGAACCGCCATGAAGGGAACGATGGTGCTAGCGACCCTGGCGATACGCTTCACCCCACCGAGGATCACCAGCCCCACCAGAATGGCCATCACCGCGCCGATCATCCAGCTATCCTGCTTAATCTCAGGCCAGATATAGCCCAGCCCATCGACCACCGAGTTGGCCTGCACCATGTTGCCGATACCGAAAGAGGCGATCAGTGCAAAACTGGCGAAGAGCACCGCAGTACGGCGCATCTTCAGGCCATGCAGCAGTGTGTACATCGGCCCACCAGAGATTTGCCCCTCTGGATCCACCTCACGGAATTTCAGCGACAGGGTACATTCGGTGAACTTAGTGGCCATGCCGACGAAAGCAGTGACCCACATCCAGAACAGCGCTCCCGGTCCACCAAGAGATATCGCGGTAGCTACACCTGCGATATTACCGGTACCGACGGTGGCAGAGAGGGCGGTAGAGAGGGCCTGGAAATGGGAAACCTCGCCCGGATGATCCGGATCGTTGAACTTGCCGCTAATCAGTTGTGCACTGTGGCGAAAGCCACGTATCTGCACAAAGCCCATCTTTAAGGTCAGATAGAAACCGGTGCCAACCAGCAGGCCCAGAGTAAGGTAGTTGCCCCACAGCAGCCCGGAAAGCCAGCCGGTCCACTCGGTTAGTTGCGCAATAAAACCATCCATCCCAATTCCCCCATCGTTAATCTTCTTGTTCGGTATACATCTTGAGTTGTTTCCCAAGGCAGCAATCGCGGCTTGTGTGGAGTATTAGATGTACCCTCAAGGATACTGCCGGATTATCAGGGTATCGCCGCGTTGGGTAAACTCCAGATGCTTAAGAAAACTCATCCCCAGCAGAATGGTTTCATCCCCTTTATTGGGATTTATGCTCGCAGGAATATTCTGCAGTGCAATATTACCCAGACGCAGATCGCCAATACGGGTCATGTAGGCGGTGATGATGCCATTGGCCGTGTTGTAGGTAATCGGTCGGCCGGGTTTCAGCCCCAGTCTCCCCGCCAATGATTGCGGTACCGAAACATCACTGGCGCCGGTATCCAGCAAAAATTCCACCGTGTGACCGTTGATCTCGCCGCTGGCAACATAGTGGCCGTAACGGTTTCGCTGCAACACCACCTCACGCACACCGCTGTCGTTCATTCGCGCAGCAACCCGTTGATTGGGATTGATTTGCTTTTCGAGTACGTTGTTGAACAGCAGACTGAGCAGACCGAGGCCGATAATCCAGCCTGCGATCATCATCGTTTTCCCCGTGCGAGGGGCGTTATCTTGTTGTGACATATTCAGAACTGGCTATGGTTAACACGTATCGTTCAATAGTGTACCTTTGACAGGACATTCGCAAACCGTGATGAGCCGAGTTTTGAGTCTCCCCCTGCCCGCTGCTTTACGTCCCTTCATCGATAGTCTGCGCGATCTGGCGCCGATCATTCTGGTTATCGGTTTCTTTCAGATCGTTGTACTACAACAGCCGATCCCAAATCTTGGTGAGCTGCTGTTTGGTACCCTGATGGTGGTGCTAGGACTCACCCTGTTCATTCGCGGACTGGAGATGGGGCTGTTCCCCATCGGTGAAAGCATGGCCTACGCCTTTGCCCGCAAGGGTAGCGTGTTCTGGCTGCTGACCTTTGCCTTTGCCCTGGGTTTCGGCACCACCGTGGCGGAACCAGCACTCATTGCCGTCGCAGGCGAGGCGGCAGAAGTCGCCGCATCGGGTGGGATGATTGAAAAGAGTGAAGCCGCGATGGAAAGTTATGCCAATGGTCTGCGCTACACCGTGGCCCTGTCGGTTGGTTTTGCCATTGTTCTTGGCGTATTGCGGATTCTTCGTGGCTGGCCAATCCACTACCTGATTATTGGCGGCTATGCTGGCGTGGTGATCATGACCATGTTTGCACCAGAGGAGATCATCGGCATCGCCTATGACTCGGGCGGCGTCACCACCTCTACTATCACAGTGCCATTGGTGACCGCGCTTGGTGTCGGTCTTGCTTCCTCTATTAAGGGGCGCAATCCAATGGTCGATGGTTTTGGTCTCATCGCCTTTGCATCACTTACACCGATGATCTTTGTCATGGGTTACGGCATGGTGATCGGCTGATGGATCTGCTGCACCTCATTCTTGACACCCTGGTTGGCACCATGCGTGATGTCATACCCATTGCACTGGTTATTTTCGGTTTCCAGATATTTGTTATCCGCCGTCCAATCGCCAACCTGAAAAAAGTGTTAATCGGATTCGGCTACGTGTTGCTTGGTCTGGCTCTATTCCTAATCGGCCTGCAGGAGGCACTGTTCCCCCTGGGTGAGCTGATGGCAAAACAGCTTACCGATCCGGCCTTTATTCTCGGTGATACGGCGCAGCGTGTACTGCAGTGGAATGACTACTGGTGGGTCTATCTATTTGCTCTTTCTATCGGTTTTTCTACCACAGTGGCGGAGCCGTCGCTGATCGCCGTGGCGATTAAGGCCAACGAGGTTTCCGGTGGCGCCATCAGCGTCTGGGGGCTGCGCACCGCAGTGGCGATTGGTGTCGCGCTCGGTATCGCCCTCGGCGCCTTTCGGATTGTTAGCGGCACACCGTTGCACTATTACATCATCGCCGGTTACGTGGTGGTCATTATTCAGACCTTCTACGCACCGAAACTGATCATTGCCCTGGCCTATGACTCCGGCGGGGTTACCACATCCACGGTTACCGTACCGCTAGTGACCGCCCTCGGGCTGGGTCTGGCCAGTACGGTGCCGGGACGTAGTCCAATGTTAGACGGCTTCGGCCTGATCGCTTTTGCCAGCCTGTTTCCGATTATGTCGGTAATGGGTTATGCACAACTGAGTGAGTGGAGAGCGCGTCGCTTCAAGCGGCGTGACAACCTGGGAGAATAGCCATGCATTTCAAACTACTGGTCGCCATGGTCGAAGACGACAAAACCGATGCGGTGCTGGATGCGGCGCGAGATGCCGGTGCCACCGGTGCTACCGTGCTCAATCAGGCGCGAGGTGAGGGGGTTAAAAAGAACAAGACCTTCTTCGGCCTCTCTCTGGAGAGCCAGCGCGATATGGTGATGTTTCTGGTGGAGGAACATATGAGTCGCAAGATCCTGGAGAAGATCGCCAAGGTTGGGCAGTTCGACGAACAGCCTGGTACCGGCATCGCCTTTCAGATCGATGTGGAGGATGCAGTCGGCGTCATCCATCAGGTGCAACAACTCACTTCTGCGGTAGAGGAGGAAATCTAATGACTAGCGATAGAATGGTCATACGCGTGAAAGACGTAATGAAGCGCAAGTTCGATATGGTGGACGGCATGGCCACCGTTCGCGATGCCGTTGAAACCATGAAGCACGTGGAGACCAAATGCCTTGTTGTTAACAAGCGCCATGACGATGACGAATACGGCATGTTGCTGATCTCGGACATTGGCCGCAAGATCCTGGCAACTGATCGAGCGCCAGAGCGGCTCAACGTGTATGAAGTGATGGCAAAACCGGTGATCACAGTCGATCAGGAGATGGATATCCGCTACTGTGCGCGACTGTTTACTCGTTTCCACCTTTCACGCTGTCCGGTGGTGGATAAAAGCGGTGAGGTGGTTGGCATCGTGAGTTACACTGATATGGTAGTGAAAGGGATGTTTGCCGATATCGACTAAGGGAGAGCAAGGAAATGGCACTCACCAAATTGAACCAGTTCGATTTCCATCCGACCCTGGCAGAGAGCAAGGGCGTAAGTCTGGTGATGTTCACCGCACCCGGTTGCGGCTCCTGTCGTCAATTGAAGCTTGTGCTGGAGGGTCATGCAGAGGTGTTTGCCGATCTCCATCTGTTTGAAGTCGACGCGCAACAGGATCAGGCTCTGACCAACGAATTCGACGTCTTCCACCTTCCCAGCCTGTTTCTCTTCCGCGAAGGTCAGTTCCACGCCCAGATTGAGGCAGAACCGATGCCGCAGCAGATCAGAAGCGCGATAGATGCAGCCCTTGCCGAAGGGGCGCAGGAAGCACCGTGAGCCTGCATATCGACAGGGCGAGCGGTTTGTTGCGCGAGGCGCGACAGGTAGCCTCACCCAATTGCGATGAGCGCCCAGACGGTGCAGAACCGGAGCTGATTGTGATCCACAACATCAGTCTGCCGCCGCAGCAGTTCGGTGGCCCATGGATCGACGCCCTGTTCAGCAATCGTCTCGACCCCAATGTGCATCCTTATTTTGCAGAAATTCACCAGCAAAAGGTCTCATCCCATCTTTTAATTCGTCGGGACGGTGAAGTGGTGCAGTACGTACCGTTCCAGCTGCGCGCCTGGCACGCAGGGGCCTCAAATTTTGAAGGGCGAGAGCGTTGCAACGATTTTTCTATCGGTATCGAACTTGAGGGTGCAGATGAAGTACCCTATGAAAAGATACAATACGATACCTTAGCCGAATTGATTACCGCACTGGAACAGACCTATCCTACAATCAGCCGTAAGCGTATGGTGGGACACAGCGATATTGCACCGGAACGCAAAACCGATCCCGGCCCTGCTTTTGATTGGGACACGCTATACGCCAAACTTACACACAGCAATATTCAATCAGCCTGAAGCACGAGACAAAAATATATGGAACTTATCGCAATTCTGATCAGCCTGGTGGTTGAACGTTTTCTGGGTTCAATGGAGGAGTTCAGAAACTTTAGCTGGTTTCGCCATTATGCCGGATGGTTGATGCAACGCCTCTCCGGCCTGCAAGCGGCGAACGGTGCTCTGAGTGTTCTGTTGATACTGTTGGTACCCGTACTTGTCATTCTCAGTGCGGAATACTACCTGACCCACTGGTGGTTCGTTCTCGGACTCGCCTTCTCGGTGGTGATCCTGTTGTTCAGTTTCGGCCCCCACGATCTGGAAGCCCAGATCGAGGCCTATGTCGAGGCAGAGGAGCGCGACGACCAGGAATCAGCCAAAGAGCACGCCTCTGTACTGCTGGGCCAGAGTGCTGAAGGCGGTGAGGCATACCTTACCCGCGAGATTATCCAGACCTCACTGGTAGAAGCCAATGAGCGGATCTTTGCCGTCCTCATCTGGTTCCTGGTACTGGGTCCAACCGGCGCCATTCTCTACCGTCTCACTTCACAACTGGCAAACAACAGCTGGAGTGAGGAGCAGAGTGCGGTTGCAGAAGCGGCCCGACGTCTGCACGCCATTCTCGACTGGCCCTCCTCACGCCTCTGCGCCCTGGCATTTGCCTTTGCCGGTAGCTTCGTCGATGCCCTGCATGCTTGGCGTATTCAGGAGCGTCAGGATGACTGGGAGCAGGGTAGCCATCTCATATTGATCGCCAGCGGCCTTGGCGCACTGGGTTACGTACCGGGCGAAGAAGAGGATGGTCACGAGCATGACGTCGCACTGGTGCACGAAACCATCGCCCTGATACGGCGCGCCGTGGTGGTGTTCCTCGGCATCGCAGCACTGTTTACCCTCGCAGGCTGGATGAGCTAGCTTCTAACCGATTCTTTTTAATATGAGAGCGCGTCACCGCAAGGGGCGCGCTCTTTTTGTTTGCTATCATGTCATCTTTTCACAGCCGACGAATTAAACCATGCGTGAACTGATCCTCGGCGGTGCCCGCTCTGGCAAAAGTGCCCTGGCCGAGCAGCGTGCTGCCGACAGCGGCCTTGCCGTCACCTACATCGCCACCGCCCAGGCGCTCGATAATGAGATGGCTGAGCGTATCGAGCGACACCAACAACAGCGTCCGGCACACTGGGAACTAGTGGAAGAACCACTGGAACTAGCTGCCGTGCTCAAACAACACGCCGCAGCGGATCGCTGCCTGCTGGTCGACTGCCTCACTCTCTGGCTTACCAATTTGTTGACCGATGCTCCCTCCTTTGAGCGCCGTCGCGGTGAGTTTCTCGAACTGTTACCGCAACTTCCGGGCGAGATCATCCTGGTCAGCAACGAGGTCGGTCTCGGCATCGTGCCACTGGGTGAACTTACCCGCCGCTTTTGCGATGAGAGCGGCCGTTTACACCAGGCGGTGGCCGCCCGCTGCGAGCGGGTCAGCTTCGTCACCGCCGGACTACCCATGCTATTGAAAGGAGCAAACTAGATGTCGTCACCCTGGTTTCAGGTCGAAGTTCCTGCCGCCGACCAATCCATCCTCGATGCCGCCACAGCACGGCAGGAGCAACTGACCAAACCGCGCGGTTCTCTTGGTCGACTGGAAACCCTGGCGGTGACCCTGGCTGGGCTACAGCGGCACGAAAAGCCACAACTGGAGAAGGTCGCCATCACCGTCTTCGCCGCCGACCACGGCGTGGCGGAGGAGGGCGTCTCCGCCTTTCCCCAGGAGGTGACCGCGGCGATGATCGCCAACTTCGCCCACGGCGGTGCGGCGATCAGTGTGTTGGCCAAGGAGTTGGGCGCACGACTGGAAGTGGCCAACGTCGGTGCGCTCTCTGCCAGCGATGGGCTGCCCGGAGTGGTTGATTGTCGTGTCGCACCCGGAACGGCTAATTTTTGTAACGGCCCAGCGATGAGCGAAGAACAACTGCAACAGGCACTGGCCGCAGGCCGCGATGCAGTAGACCGTGCCGCGGCCGATGGCTGCGAACTCTTTATCGGTGGTGAGATGGGCATCGCCAATACAACCTCCGCTACTGCCATCGCCGCCGCACTGCTGCACAAATCTCCGGCTGAACTGGCAGGTCCCGGCACCGGTCTCGATGCACAAGGCATTTCGCGTAAAGCCGAGGTCATTGGCAAGGCATTGATGCTGCACGATGGCGATCTCAGTGGTCCGCTGGAAGTACTGCGATGCGTCGGTGGTTTCGAGATCGCCGCGCTGGCCGGTGCCTATATCGCTGCGGCACAACGCGGTATCGTCGTGCTGGTGGATGGTTTCATCGCCACCGCGGCCGCACTGGCCGCGCTGCGCATCAACCCGTCCATCGAACCGTGGCTGTTCCTCTCCCACGCCTCCGCTGAGCCGGGCCACGCCGCCATGGTCATGGCCATCGACAAACAGCCGCTGCTCGATCTCGGTATGCGCCTTGGCGAAGGCAGCGGCGCCGCCACCTGTGTGCCGCTGCTGCGTCTTGCCTGTGCGCTGCATAACAATATGGCTACGTTTGCTGAAGCGGGTGTCGCCGAATCAAACTGATTTATAGCGAGTTATTATAGGTCGGATTAGCGCAGCGTAATCCGACGGGAAGCTACCGAATGACAGAACAGACAACCATCATCGACATCCTGCGCCATGGCGAACCGGTCGGCGGTTCCAAATACCGCGGCCAGCTCGACGATCCGCTGAGCGAAAAGGGCTGGCAACAGATGCACGACGCGGTAGCAGGGCGCAACGAGTGGCAGCGGATCGTCAGTTCCGATCTCTGCCGTTGTGCCGACTTTGCCCACAAGCTGGGTACAGAACGCGATCTCGAAGTAGAACTTAACCCCGGTTTCCGCGAGGTCGGCTTCGGCGAGTGGGAGGGTAAGAGTGCCGAAGAGTTGTTGATGGAAGATAACGACGCCATCTCCGCCTTCTGGAACGATCCGGTGCGCAACACGCCACCCGGTGGCGAACCGTTGCTCGATTTCCAGCAACGGGTGATCACCACCTGGCTCGAGATGCTCGATCGCTACGCGGGTGAACACCTGCTGTTGGTCGGCCACGCCGGAATGATGCGTGTCCTGCTGCTGCATCTGCTCGACCTGCCGCTGGAGAGTTTCTACCGCTTCGATCCGCGCAACGCCGCCATCGTCCGTATCCGCATCGACAGCGGTCGCCACGGCGAGCAGTGGCCGCAACTGGTCTTCCCGGGTTCGTAACCATGCGTTCCTTCTGGCTGGCACTGCAATTCCTCACCCGTCTGCCGACGCCGACACTGCACGATATTCAGGCGCAGCAGGTCGGTCGTTCTTTACTCTGGTATCCGCTAGTGGGCCTGTTGCTCGGCGCCATCCTCTACGGTGTGGCGTGGTTGCTACAGGGCCAACCACCGTTGCTCACTGCCGCGATCCTGCTGGCGTTGTGGGTTGGCCTCAGCGGTGCACTGCATCTCGACGGCCTCGCCGACACCGCCGACGCCTGGGTCGGCGGCATGGGGAATCGTGAACGTACCCTGGAGATCATGAAAGACCCGGCCAGCGGGCCGATGGGCGTCGCTGCCATCGTGGTGACGTTGTTGCTCAAGTTCGCCGCCCTCGTTGCTCTGCCACCGATGGCGTTGCTGTTGATCCCGGCGCTGGCCCGCAGCGGCACCGCGCTGCTGTTTGTGACCACCCGCTACGTCCGCCCCGGTGGCATCGGCGAGGCGCTGGCACGTCACAGCCCCCGTGTGGCGGTCATTATCGGCGCCTTGCTGGTCACCGCAGCGGTGCTAATTGTATGGCAGTGGCACGGCGCGATACTGTTAATCGCTAGCGCGCTGCTCTGGTGGTTGCTGCGCCACGCCCTTATAAAGAGACTTGGCGGCTTTACCGGCGACACCGCCGGTGCCATGCTGGAGTTGCTTGAATGCCTCGCCCTGGTGGTGATGGCCCTGAACATAAATCTTTAACGAGTGAACGATGAATAAAGAAACCGCCCCGCAGACCATCTACCTCAAGGACTACACCCCGTTCCCCTATGAAGTCGAATCGCTGAATCTGCGTTTCGATCTCGACGACTCGGCCACCGAGGTGACGGCCACGCTGCAACTGCGCGCCAGGGGGGAAGCGGCACCGCTGCACCTCGACGGTCAGGATCTGGAACTGCTGGCGCTGCGCATCGATGGCAACGATGTGGCGAAAAGCGAATACAGCGTCGAAGAGGAATCACTCACCCTGCACAACCCACCCGCGGCGTTTGCACTGGAGATAGTCACCCGCATTAATCCCGCCGCCAACACCGCGCTGGAAGGGCTCTATCTGTCGAGCGGCAACTTCTGCACCCAGTGCGAGGCGGAGGGTTTCCGCAAGATCACCTATTACCCGGATCGTCCCGATGTGATGACGACCTTCACCACCACTGTGATCGCCGACAAGAGCAAATACCCGGTGCTGCTCTCCAACGGCAATCCGATCGAACGCGGCGAGTTAGATGGCGGCAAACACTTCGTCACCTGGAACGACCCGCATCGCAAACCCTGTTACCTCTTCGCTCTGGTCGCCGGGGATCTCGCCTGCATTGAAGATCGCTTCACCACCATGAGCGGCCGTGATGTCACCCTGCAGATCTACGTGCAACACGGCAACGAAGACAAAACCGCCCACGCCATGACCTCGCTGAAAAAATCGATGGCCTGGGACGAAAAGGTTTTCGGTCGTGAATACGATCTAGACATCTTCATGATCGTTGCGGTGGACGACTTCAACATGGGCGCGATGGAGAATAAGGGCCTCAACATCTTCAATTCGCGCTACGTGCTGGCCAAGCAGGAGACCGCCACCGACATCGACTTCTACGGCATCGAAGGGGTGATCGGCCACGAATATTTTCACAATTGGTCGGGCAACCGCGTCACCTGTCGTGACTGGTTCCAACTCAGTCTGAAAGAGGGCTTCACTGTTTTCCGCGATCAACAGTTCTCCGCCGATATGAACTCCGCCGCAGTGCAGCGCATCGACGATGTCACCATGCTGCGCAGCCACCAGTTTGCCGAAGACGCTGGGCCGATGGCCCATCCGGTGCGTCCCGACGCCTATGTGGAGATCAACAACTTCTACACCCTCACCGTTTACGAAAAGGGCGCGGAGCTGATCCGCATGCTGCACACCATTCTAGGCGCAGAGGGTTTCCGCAAGGGCAGTGATCTCTACTTTGAGCGTCACGATGGTCAGGCGGTCACCTGCGAGGATTTTGTCCAGGCGATGGCCGATGCCAACGACTATGACCTGACTACTTTCCTAAACTGGTACCGTCAGGCAGGCACGCCACAGGTGACAGTGAAGCGCGAATACCATGCGGGTGATAAACGCCTGACCCTACACCTGAGCCAGCACACCCTGCCGACACCGGGACAGGAAACCAAACAGCCATTGCCCATTCCGCTGAAGACCGCGCTGCTCGATGAGCACGGCAAACCACTGCCGCTACGTCTGCAAGGTGAAAAGAACGCGTCAGGGGAAGAGCGCATCCTGCTACTGGAACAGGCGGAGCAATCCTTCACCTTTGAAGAGGTGCCACAGGGCAGCGTGCCGTCACTGTTGCGCGGCTTCTCGGCACCGATCAAATTGCAGATGGAGTACAGCGATGAAGAGCTGGCCTTCCTTATGGGCCACGACAACGACTCCTTTAACCGCTGGGAAGCAGGGCAACAGCTGGCGTTGCGTGTGCTGCTGAAAAACTATGAAGCGGCGAAAGCGGGAACCGCACCCGCCACACACAGCGGTCTCTCTGCTGCAATCGGCCACACCTTGGCAGACACCCAACTGGATCAAGCACTGATCGCCGAGGCGATCACCCTGCCCGATGAAAGCTACGTCGCCGGATTTATAGAGGAAGTCGATCCGCTGCTGCTGCATGAGGTGCATCTCTCACTGCGTAAAGCGTTGGCTAAAGAACACTGCGAAGCTTTCAAGAAGAGTTACGATGCCTGCAACAGTAAGGTCGCCTACAGCCTCGACCCCGCCGCCATGGGACGTCGCCGCCTGAAAAACCGTTGTTTGAGCTACCTGATGCTGCTCGATGACGAAACTGTTGCAACCACCTGCAACGAACAGTACCGCAACAGCGACAACATGACCGATGTACTGGCTGCACTCAGTGCACTGGTGTTCAACGGTCACGCTCATGCGGTCAACGCGTTACAGGACTTTTACGAAAAGTGGAAAAGTGACAGCCTGGTGCTGGATAAATGGTTCGGCATACAGGCCATGGCACCGCTAGCTGAAACCTTCGACGAGGTGAAACAACTGGCACAACACAAGGACTTCAACCTCAAGAACCCTAACCGTGTGCGTGCCCTCTACGGCGCTTTCGGTATGCGCAACCCGGTCGCCTTCCATCGTGCCGATGGAGAAGGTTACAAGTTCCTCACCGACTTCATTATCGAACTCGACAAACTCAACCCGCAGGTGACCTCACGCATGTTGACCCCGCTGACCCAGTGGCGGCGTTACGATAAATCGCGCCAGGAAATGATCCGTGCACAACTGCAACGGATACTGGATGGGAAGCCATCTAAAGATGTTTATGAGGTGGTGAGTAAGAGTTTGGGATAAAGAAAGATAATTAACCACGAAGGACGCGAAGGAACGCAAGGGAAAACAAGTTCTGGAATGGAATCGGGGCAGAACACGTTTAAATGGAAAGGACTACTGAGTAGTAGTCGACCGACAGTAAGGGCAGAAGTTAATTATAAATAAGGCAAGGAAAGCGCCAACAATGAAAATACAGCACACAGATACAATGATTCCTGATTTTTTGATCAAGACGACACTTGGTTGTTCATTGACGATGATGTTCGTTCTAACGCCATTCGCGTTACATGACTATGCCGAGCAACGGTATATCATCACCATCGCCTCACTGTTGATTATTGCCGTATGCGGGGTCAATGTCTGGTACGGCAGTCAGGGAAAATACAGCCTCTGGATCAATACCTGGCTGGTGGCGCCAATCGGTGGTTTCACCGTTACCTATGCGCTGATAGAGCTTGGTGCGCCGGGAAGTTACTGGCCTTTTCTGCTGGTGGTGGCCTACTACTTCATTCTGCCGGAAAAGCGGGCCTGGGTTTTTAATCTCCTGAGTCTGGCAGCGATCCTTCCAGCTGCCTGGTATGTTCTGGAGCCCGCTCCGGCCTTTCGTTTCACCGCGGTATTGCTAGGTGTGAGTCTGTTTGCCTATATCTCCATGCGTGTAATCAGTATTCTTTACCGCTTGCTGCATGGGAAAGCGGTAACCGATACATTGACCGGGTTGTACAACCGCACTCTGCTGAACGACGCCCTGCAACATGCGATGGCGCAAAGCCAACGCTCAGGGGTACCGATGACCCTGCTCAGTTTCGATATCGACGGTTTTAAGGAGATTAATGATACGCATGGGCATGATATTGGCGACCGAATCCTGGAAACCCTGGGTGAGTTGATCAGGGCCCGTGCCCGTAGCAGCGATATGGTTTTCCGCGTCGGTGGGGATGAGTTTCTCCTGCTTGCACACAACACCGATGAGCATCATGGAGCCAGAGTGGCAGAGAAGCTGCGCCACGAGGTGGAGCATAGCCTGCTCATAGGGGATCAAAAAATCACGCTCAGTATTGGCGTCAGCCGTTTTCTGGAAAATATGGATGTAACGGAATGGTTAAAGTCCTGTGATGTGAAAATGTATACCGCCAAAGAAGCTGGCCGAAACCAGGTCGTTGTGTGAGTAATGGGCCACCTATTACGCAATGAAAAGATAACCGCCTTTACTCGCGATGTGCTCGGATGCGGTTGCCCGGATGAGGTCTTCAATAAAATCGAAGTTTCGAATATTGAACTCGACCCTGATAGTAGGACTGCAACCCGAATCGTTATTGGCGATACCCTCCTGATCTATATCCTTCCCGATACCCCTGCAGAAACAGTTGTTGAGAATATCCGTCACCTTGTCGCTGCCGGAAAGCAGGACAGGGATAGACACGGCTATAACCGTTTTCGACTGGTGCTGAGAAGTAGAGACAGAAAAGATCGGGAAGATAGTGCGGAAAACGCATTCATTGATGAGGCAGCTGGTGATGAGAAGCTACATATCCATTTTGTAACGGCAGTTAGCCTGGACTGGCTGTGCTGACAATCCGCTAATCGTCGGCGTCAATAATATATTCTTCCAACTCCTCCAGTGATCCCACCTCATCTTCGCTAATGGCGAAGCCACGCACCGAGATACCTGCATCATGCACGCTCTTCTTTTTACCGCTAATGAGTGGATGCCACTCAGGTAGCGGTTTGCCTTCTCCGAGCAGACGATAAGCACAGCTTTGCGGCATCCAGTTGAGGTGCTGGAGAATGGTGGTGTCGAGTTCGAGGCAGTCGGGAACGAGTACAGTGCGTTCACTGTAGACAGTGCAATTGCACTTTTCCTGATCCAGGTAGCGACAGACGACGCTGGTGTAGAAGAGTTCGCCGTTATCTTCATCTTCCAGTTTGAGGAGGCAGCAACGGGCACAACCATCACACAGGCTTTCCCACTCCTCGCGGCTCATCTCATCGAGACTTTTTGTTTCCCAGAATCGTTCCATCAACCGGCTCCGATGGCGCGATCCATTTTCGCCTCTGCCAGTTTCCACTCTTCCTTAGCGGTAGCACCCTGGGCCATCAATTCCATCAGGCCGTAGGCGAGTTGGCGTGTCTCCGGGTCCATCTCCTTCAGCTTGGTCAGCAGATAGGAGTGGCCGCCCTGGGGAATGGAGAGGGTTTTCATCAGCGCGTAGAGCAGCAACGACTGGCCAGAGCGGGAGTCGGCTTCGATATGGGCAAGGGTTTGATTGAGTGGGGTCAGGTCCATGGGCTTTGTAGTTTTGAGTGAGGGGGGATTATACGTGATTGGAATCCATAGGGCAGGGATGGTGGTGCCCTCAGGCAAATAATTCCTCAATCCGCGCCATATCCAGATGCTGTTCCAGTGTATCGGCCAGTCGGTCGATCTCGCGCTCACGCAGGGCGTGGTAGTCGATGGCCTGCTTCTCCTTCAATCCGGCCCAGTGGAGTAGGGCATTGCAGGCCTCAGGGCTTTCGAACAGGCCGTGCAGGTAGGTGCCGAGCACCTGCCCATCTTCACTGATGGCACCGTCAGGGCGATCACTGAGATGGACTGCTGGGCAATCCAGCGCGGGGCCGCTGGTGACGCCCATGTGGATCTCGTAGCCCTCTACCGCTGCATCATCGAGGCTCAGGCGACCCGTAACACGGCGCAGCTGTTTCTCCTCCTCCAGCGTGGTCTGCATCGGTAGCAGGCCGAGCCCCTCACTGCTACCGGGTCTGTCCTCCAGCCCCTGCTGGTCGTGGATCATCTCTCCCAGCATCTGGAAGCCGCCACAGATGCCGATCACCTTGCCGCCGTAGCGCAGGTGATGCTGTAAGTAGTCATCCCAGCCCTGCTGTTGCAGCCAGGTGAGGTCGGCGCGGACATTCTTGCTGCCGGGGAGGATCACGAGATCGGCAGGCGGTGGCGCCTCGCCGGGCGGGACGAAGGTAACGCTGACGCCGGGGTGGTGGCGCAGGGGATCGAGATCGGTGTGGTTGCTGATACGGGGGAAGACCGGAACGACAATGTGGAACGATGCTCCGCTAGCGTCTCTTTCCCGTGGCAGGGCATCCTCTGCCTCCAGGTGCAGGCCGTGCAGGTAGGGCAGCACGCCGAATACTGGTTTACCGGTTTTCTCCTCCAGCCAATTGAGGCCCGGCTGGAGCAGGGCGATATCGCCACGGAAACGGTTAATGATGAAGCCCTTGATCCGTTCCCGCTCGCTAGACGAGACCAGTTCCAGGGTACCGACGATCTGGGCGAAGACGCCGCCCTTGTCGATGTCGGCTACCAGTATTACTGGGCAGTCCACCGCTTCGGCATAGCCCATGTTGGCGATGTCGTTCTCGCGCAGGTTGATCTCCGCCGGGCTGCCCGCCCCCTCAACGATAACGCGCTGGTACTGGGCGTTGAGCCGGACGTGGGAGTCGAGCACCGCCTGCATCGCGGTGTGCTTGTAGGCGTGGTAGTCCTGCGCCTCCATTTGGCTCAGGGCCTTGCCGTGGATGATCACCTGCGCGCCGGTGTCGCTGGCCGGTTTGAGTAGCACCGGGTTCATATCAGTGTGTGGCTCTACACCAGCGGCCTGGGCCTGTACCGCCTGGGCACGGCCGATCTCACCGCCATCGCTGGTCACCGCGCTGTTGAGGGCCATGTTCTGGGGTTTGAACGGGGCGACCTGGATGCCCTGGCGCTGGAATACCCGGCACAGCCCGGCCACCACAGTGCTTTTGCCCGCGTCGGAGGCGGTGCCCTGAATCATGAGGGTTTTGTTCATGGGTGGGGATGGTAGCGGGTATAGCCAGGTGATGGAAATGGTAAACTTTGACCCTGTTGCACGGTCTACATCGCAAATGTTGAGGATGTCTGCATGTCACGATTTGGTTTGATTCTGTTTGGTCTGATCCTGAGTTTGCCACTGCGCGCGGAAGTGGTCGTGACCGATGAGACGGGTCATGAAGTGGTGTTGGCACAACCGGCGCAACGCATCGTTAGTCTGGCGCCCCACATCACTGAACAACTGTTCGCCGTCGGCGCCGGATCGCAGGTGGTGGGGGTGGTCGCGTTCAGTAACTTCCCTGAGGCTGCCAAACAGATTCCTACTGTCGGAGGCTACGGCAACGTTGACCTTGAAACATTGCTGCAACTGAAGCCTGACCTTGTGGTGGGCTGGGAGGGCGGTAATGACGTGCGGCTGTTGGAAAAACTGGAGGAGCTTGGGCTCAAGCTCTATCGAAGCGCACCCGTGCACCTTCCTGACATTGCCGTGGGGCTGCGGAATCTGGGCAAACTGACCGGTCACACGGATAAGGGTCTTGCACAGGCCACGCTTTTTACCTCCCGCATGGAACAGCTACACAAGATGAATAAGGGTAAGCCGCCTTTGCGGGTTTTTTACCAAATCTGGAATCGACCGCTAATGACGGTGAGCGGCGATCACCTGATTAGTGATGTGATTCGTCTCTGTGGTGGTGAGAATGTGTTTGACGACATGACGACACTGACCCCGACCATTTCAGAGGAAGCGGTAATCCAAGCCAATCCACAGCTGATCATCGCCAGCGGTATGGCTGAGGAGCGTCCTGAGTGGCTGGATGAGTGGCGGAAGTGGAAAACCATCAAGGCGGTGCGCGATGATGGGTTGCGTTTTATTCCCCCTGACCTGTTGCAAAGAGCAACGCCACGCCTGCTAGAGGGGGCGACGCAGATGTGTACTTTCATCAACGAGGCAAATAAAAATTATTCGCAAAGACGCTAGTCATCAAACTGTCATCATTTCATCGCTGTTGTTTCACATTTATCCCATAGATTCATGCCCAGGCAAGCCAACTACTGGGTATGAAAATGTCAGCCAAAAAACCGTATAACCCTTTTCGCATCGATGACCTGCTGTTTACCTCACTGCCACGTGTAGTCAGGACGCCGTTGCTGACCGTTACCGAACGCCTGCTTGGTCTGGACTGGCTGGCTCGCGGCTACGAGTGTCTGGATGAGACCGATACTCCTGATGCCTTCGCCGCACAGACACTGCAATATATGAATATGGTGCCACGCATCGTCGACGGCGATCTGCGCAACATCCCGAGCGAGGGGCCGGTAGTGGTTGTGGCCAACCATCCCTTCGGTGGGCTCGAAGGGGTGATTATGACCCTGTTGTTGCGTCAGGTGCGCTCCGATGTCCGCATCATGGCCAACGGTATTCTCAAGCGTATCCCTGAGATGAGTGACACCTTTATCGGTGTGAATCCATATGGGCATCCCAATGCCACCCGCCAAAATCTGGCACCAATGCGTGAGGCGATGCGCTGGTTAAAAGATGGTGGCCTGCTGGTGGTGTTCCCTGCCGGTGATGTCTCCCGTTTCCGTCATGGCAACTTTACTATTCGCGATGATAAGTGGGATGCGGTGATCGCACGCATGATTCGCAAGAGCGGTGCCCAGGTGGTGCCGATGCACATCGCCGGACGTAACAGTGTCACGTTTCACGCACTGGGTTTGATACACCCCATCCTTCGTACACTGATGCTGCCCCGTGAGCTTGCTAACAAACGTAACCGTGTAATTGAACTTCGTGTCGGTGAATCGATCAGCAACAAGCGTGTCGCGGGTAAAGGTAACGATGATGAGATCGCAAAGTATCTGCGTTTGCGTAGCTATATGTTGATTCGTGGTGACAATGAAAAACGCGAAACGGTCATGGCCGGAGATACCACAGGTATGGAAGCAGTAGCCTCTGCCATCGAATCACAACTACTCGCTGCCGAGGTGGCTGCTCTGCCTGCACCACAAAAGCTGGCAGAGAGCGGCAGTCTAAAGGTTTACTTTGCACGGGCCGCGCAGATCACCTGGCTGATGCAGGAGTTGGGTCGCCTGCGTGAACTGACTTTCCGTGCGGTGGGCGAGGGTACCGGCAGGGCCAGCGACATCGATCTTTACGATAGTTACTACCTGCACCTCTTTATCTGGAACGAAGAGAGTCGCGAAGTGGTGGGCGCCTATCGTTTGGGTCTGGCCGATGAGATCGTAGAGAAGTATGGCAAGAAGGGCTTCTATAGCCACTCCCTGTTCCGTTACAGCAAACGTCTGCTTCAGGCGGTCAACCCGGCCATCGAACTGGGGAGATCTTTTATCCGTCCGGAATACCAGCGCAGTTTTGCTCCACTGATGTTGCTGTGGAAAGGGATTGGTCAGTTTGTTGCTAACCATCCGCGCTACGCAGTACTGTTTGGGCCGGTAAGTATCAGCAACGATTACTGCTCCGTGTCGCAACAACTGCTGATCGATTTTCTGCGTGCCAACAACTATGACAAGCAGTTGAGCCGACACATCCGTCCTCGCAAGCCCTATCGCGGTGCCCTACGACCCATCTGGCAGCAAGCCGAGTTGGCCGGGATCGGCACTATCGATGATGTATCTGAACTGGTGGCGATTCAGGAGAGTGGTGAGAAGGGTGTTCCAGTACTGATCAAACAGTATCTGAAACTGGGCGGCCGCCTACTCGGCTTTAATGTGGACCGGGATTTCAACGATTGCATCGATGGCCTGATTATGGTCGACCTGCGTCAAACCGATGAGCGGGTGTTACAGAAGTATATGGGCAAGGATGGTGCGGCGGAGTTTCTTGCGCTGCACCAGGGCGACACAAGAAAAGCGGGTTAGCAGATAGGTCGGATTACACTGTGTTAATCCGACCTGCTTATTGTGATCAATCTTAGCCGTGACCGGTGCTGTTAATCTCACGTAGCTTCGGCACCGCGAGTCCCGCTTCATCGGCAAAACCAAGATTACGCTCTAAACGCATCGGGGCGCTGCGGCCCATGCACTTGTGGTGCAGGTCGCCTTCGATTCCCTCCACCATTCCTGCGATTACTTTATCCCGATCCAGTTCTTTACCGATGAGGTGGAACTGAATATCGAGTACCTCATTGGCAACCTCACGTGCCAGCGCATTGTGCTGCTCCCACATCTCACCCACCTCGGTACCTGGTGGCAGTGCCAGCCCGCTGATGTTGGTGGTGAGAATATAGAGGTTCTTGCGTACCAGTTCGTACTCCATCTCCGCTTCGCTACTGACCTCCCAGGTGGGAATGTCGAGGGACTGTAGTGCCCCTTCGATAATCGCTGCGGCACCACCATAAACAGGTGAGGGGGCAACCACGCGATAATCCTGTCCCTTCTTCTTCTCGAACCAGATAGAGACGACCGTCGGGTGTTGTAGACCGTGGGCTTCCCAGTCACGGGGCAGCAGTTCATTCTGTAACAGCACCAGACAGTCGCGCCACGCCTCGGGGATCTTCTCCAGTGCCGGATGCAGATCATTTTCACCCACGGTGACCAGCACCAGTGCCGGCGGAGTCAGTGCTTTAGCGACCTTATCCATATCGGTGTTGCGATTAACTGGAAAGACCGGGTATCCCTGCTTGAGGAAACCGCGGGTAAAGACACCGGACATTTCACCGGTACCGATGACGACGATAGGTGGATTCATGAGACTGCTCCTTGCATTTTCCTGTTGCCCTGATTATCGCCCGTATTTGGCGTTGGTCAAAGGTTCGATATTTGTAGCCTGCTTCATATCGTCAAGGGCATCCAGTAATTGCGGTGATGGATTGAGGAATTTCTCACCATCCAGGTTGATGATGCGTAGCGGGGTTTTTGGCTTGATGAAGGCGCACTGTTTGCGATCCTTGTGATCGAATATAAACAGCAGTTCCGGCTGGGTGGCGTCGATGAGTGCGTTGATGGTGGTGTATTCGTTGCCTGGGCCGATGTTGCGAATCTTCGCTTCGGTTTCTGCCACCACGAATCCTGCCTGGGTGAAGAGATCACCTATCCAACGCTCCCTGCCGAAGGAGTAGGGTTGACCGGAACAGGAGGAGAGCAACAATATCCGCCTTCCGTTACCTTGGAGTTCTTTTGCGGCATTCACCCATTGACGGTGAAACAGTGCAATACGTTGTTCGATATCTTCGATATGCGTTGCCTGACCGATGGTGCGCAGATTTTTCTCGATCTCCCCCATGCTGCCGAAGCCGCCGAGGCGGATTGCCTGTGTCCCCGGCGGTGTAATACGAGCGATAGTTTCTTCATCGGTCCAGTCGGAGACGAACAGCAGTTCCGGCTCAAGTACAGCGATCAGATCCGCATCGGGATCGAGCACGCCGCCGGTCTGTGGCAGCTCAAGGGTGTCGTAACGACTGACGCCGACAATGCATTTTTCCAGACCCAACCATTGCAGGGTTTTGCTGATGTAGGGCGACTGGCTGACAATGCGAGGGCACTCTGCTGCCTGTACCAGTTGTGGCAATATCAGCAATAGAATAATCAGCAGCGTGTTTTTTATTTTTTTTGTTGCCACAGTACTTCACCACCGTTTTCAAAACGTGCCAGCACCCGAGCGACAACAAATAACAGGTCGGAGAGACGGTTAAGGTAGGCATTGGCCTGTGGGTTTATCTCCTGCACTTTGGCCGCTGTGTAGACAGTGCGTTCGGCGCGACGGCAGATGGTGCGTGCCATATGGCAGTGACCGGTGGCGTCACCACCAGCGGGGAGAATAAATTCCGGTAGCTTTGGTAGATCGGCGTTGTAGTGATCCAGTGCCTGTTCCAGGCGTTTTACGCAATCTTCATCGATCGCATTGCGTCCAGGTACCGAGAGCTCAGCACCGAGGTCGAATAGTTCATGCTGGATCTGTAACAGCAGCTCATCGAGTGATTCTGGCAGCGCACGGCTGCGCAGCAGGCCGATGCTGCTGTTGAGTTCATCCACAGTGCCAATCGCTTCGATGCGTGGATGATCCTTCTCTACCCGGCTACCATCACCGAGACCGGTGGTGCCTTTGTCGCCACTGCGGGTATATATCTTCGTCAGTCTTGCCATCGTTAACCCTCCAGCCGGTAGATAACCGGGAATTCCACGCTCAGGCTGCGTGGCATAATTTCACTGATACGCCCAACCTGGGCCAGTGCGTTGAGTGCGGCATGATCCAGCAGGCTGTAACCGGAACTGCGGGCGACACGTACACTGCTGATGCGGCCATCACGCTCCAGCCGAAATTCCAGTACCACTTCGCCCTGCCAGTTACGTTGCCGTGCCAGCAGCGGATAGGTGAAATGGGCGGCGATCGCCTGCTGTAGTTTGACCATGATGCGTTCGCGGAAAGCGGATTCGCTAACTTGCGTTACCTCGGCGCTACGCTCGTCCGTTGTTGCGGCTTCATCTGCGACGGTATCTGACCTGGTGGGTGGCCTGGTCGGGGTTCTCATCGGCTTCGCTTTGCGAGGCTGAGTTGGTACCTGATAAGAGGCCAGGGTAATGTGGAGACCACTCGCGGCCTGTTGAGCGGTAGGCATCAGGTTCGATTGTTCATTACGGATAACACCCCAGAACAACAGCGCGTGCAGCAGTAGCGAGAACGCCACAAACCAGCCAATGGGCAGGTCGCTGCGGTTGCTGTTGTGCTGAAGTGTTTGCTGGTCCATGGGGTGCCTACTGCTGATAGCTCAGAGTGAGGTAGGCGGAAACACCAGCGGCGTTATAACCGTATGCCAGCGAGTAGTCTTCATCGAGCAGGTTGTCGATACGTCCGCGCACCAGCCACTGTTTATCCAGACGGTATTCACCGGTGAGATTGAGCAGGGTGAAGGCGGCCAGTTCCACATCGCCAAAGTCGGTGCGTGGTCCGGTGTAGTTCGCTTCAATACCGATGCGGGTTTTTTCATCCAGCGGGCCACTCGCACTGAATTGTAATTTTTTCTCGGCACGACGGATCAGTTGTTTGCCACTATCCAGGTCTTCGGTCTTTTGCAGCGTTACTGCGCTATTCAGTTGCCAGCTACCAATATTTTTCCGGTATTCCAGTTCCAGACCTTCCAGTTGCGCCCTGCCCACATTGACGGCAGTCCAGGTGTTTGGGTCGGACTGGATCATGTTTTTCAGACGGGTACGGTAGAGGCTGGCCTGAAAACCGTGCAGGCGATAACCAATTTCACCGGTGGTCGACTCTTCAGGCTTGAGATTCGTGTCGCCGTAGCCGGGGTAATAAAGCTCGTTGAATACCGGGGCCTTGAAGGCGCTGGCATAGGTGGCATAGATGCGTCCTTTCCCGACACGGCTGCCCAGAGTCAGTCGTCCCGTGTTGTGTTGGCCGTACTCACTGTGCTCATCGCCGCGCGCGCCGAGCAGCAGGTCGTAACGCTCGCCGTGCCACTGGTATTGCAAGAAGGCGGCGCGGTTGTCGAGGGTTTCATTGTAACTGCCATCGATCACGCCGTTGTCCTGTTGCCAATCTACGCCAAGGGTCAGGAGTTGTTGCTCTGTGAGTGTGATGTCGTTTTGCCAGTTGGCGCCGCGGCGATGACTGTTGATGATAGCGGGCCAACTGTCATAGGACTGATAGCGTTGTTCGCTGGCGTTGACGACCAGTCGCTGCGACCAGTTGTAGAGGGTTTGCCAGTCGAGGCGCAATTCGCCACTACTGTCGACGGTTTCGTCGTGGGCATTGTTGTAGCCGGTGTTGTCATATTCACTGCGGCTGTCGCTGTGTAGCAGGTTGAGACTAATCTGCGTTGCATCGCTCAGCGGCAGCGAGAAGCCTGCGTCGATACTGCTGTTGCGATAACCGTCGTAGTCCGCTTCATAGGCGCTGGATTGACTGTTGGTGGAGGAGAAACCGTCGCTCTGTTCGTGACTGAGATTGACATGGTAGCTACCACTGCCGAGCTCTCCGCCACCTCCGAGGCTCGCTTTGCCCGTGCCGTAGCTGCCGCCGCCGATGCTTGCGTGTAGGGCGTCACCTTTGCGAGTGAATATCTGGATCACGCCGCCGATCGCCTCGGAGCCGTAGAGGGTGGAGTTGGGGCCGCGTACGATTTCGATACGCTCGATCTGTTCCGGTGCCAGGCCCGGCCAGTTGAAGGCGCCACTGGTTACCGAGGCGGCACGTACCCCGTCGACCAACACCAGTGCATGATCACTTTCGCCACCGCGCAACAGTAGTACGGTCGCGCTGCTCGGGCCGCCGTTACGGCTGAAGTCGATACCGGGTACCCGGCTCTGCAACAGATCCATAATGCTGTTGCTCTGACTGGCCTCGATCTCCTCACGGGTAATAACGGTAACCGAGGCGAGGGTGTCGTCAACGGTTTGTGCCGTGCGTGTGGCCGTGACGATGACGGCCGCAGTGGTGTCATCTTCTTCGACAGCAGTGGTGGTTGTGGAATAGATTGAAAACAGCATCGGCAGGATAAGTGCCGTGATGGAAAAACGGTTGGATTGCATTCTGTTCCCCTGCGCTCACCCGCGCATTGCATGGTTAATTGCGCCAGGGTGTGGAGGGGGATGGAAAGGGGCAACGGAGCTGTGAGAGTTCGTTTGCACCCGAACGCCGCCCACCGCAGCCTTGGCATGTCTGTTTCAGGCCGGTCTCCGGACTCGCGATTGGGTTTGTGATAACCCGGATCAATCGCCTTCCCACGTCGTTGACGCAGTGGCTGTGTGATTGACCCCTTAATCGCTTACCGTTGCGGGGGCAGTGTCGGAATTGTCGTTAACCCCGTGAGGGCGACGCACCGACTTCCCGTTTCATTCCGTGGAGCGGAAGCTCCGTGGAACACCTGAAACTGGAGGCAACTCTACTCAGCAGAGAGGTAAGGTGTCAACCGCTGCAGAGAACGACGGCTGCAACATTATAAAAGATATAGAGATATTGTGTTTTTTCGGGGTTTGTGACCGGGATTAGTAATTGTAAAAAGTGTGTGTTGAGTAGCGGAAAAACGCGGTTTTACCCCCTAATCTGACCTTAATACTCTGTTTTCGGGATGGGCGAGAAGATTAAGTGAGCAATTAAGGTATTGCTTCTGAAAATTCTAGACTAAACTTTATGCTCTACTTCATGGAATTGAAATAACAGCTTGTATTGTATGATAATCTGCAACCCGGACAGAATGGAAGTTGGTGGGTAACAGAGAAACCTTGAAGAGAAGCCATGATGCAACCGTTCGATTCACAACAGGGCAGTAAGTTAGAGGTCGTCTCCGGTAATACTGAGCTGCCGACTGCTGCGCGTGCTCAGAAGATTCGTCGTGTGCTTGTGGTTAACGCCAAGGGAGGCTGTGGTAAGACCACTATCGCGACCAATCTTGCCAGCTATTACGCCTCCAAAGGACTCTCGGTCACTCTGGTTGATCACGATCCGCAGGGTTCCAGTACGCAGTGGCTCGCACTCCGTTCTGATGAACATAATCCGATTAGTGGTGTTGCGGCTTACCGTAAGCCTGAAAGCACTGTTACCCGTACTTTCCAGTTACGTGCCCACGCCAACACCGATCGTATGATTATGGATGCACCTGCCGGGGTACATGGAATGCAGTTGGTGGAGCTGGTACGTGAAGCCGACACCATCCTCATTCCGGTGCAACCGTCGCCCATCGATATTCACGCCGCCTCGCACTTCATTAAAGACCTGCTGCTGGTAGCCAAGGTACGTGCCCGTTCCATCCGTGTTGCCGTGGTGGCCAACCGAGTACGAAGCAAGACCAAGGTCTATCAGTCACTGCAACGTTTTCTCAACAGCCTGCAGATCCCCTTTGTTGGCTTTCTGCGTGACACCCAGAACTATGTGCAGTCATCGGAAGCTGGGCTGGGTGTTTATGAATGGACTGGGCATAATATTCGCCAGGATCGTCGTCAGTGGGAAAAGTTGGTTCGCTGGATTGAAGAGGAAGAGGGTTTTAACGAGCTGGATCAGAGGTAACGAAACCAGTTTTCTTTTTCTGTTCTGATCTGTTCGATATCGCAGGCGTAAAGACGGCTCAGTGTTTCCGCATTTAACATCTCTTCCGTTGTTCCCGTTTGCCACTCACCATTCCCGGTGAGCAATAGAATGTTGCTACAACAACGCACCGCCTGATTCGGGTCGTGCAGCACCATCATCACCCCATGCCCCTCATTGCATAAGCCGTTCACCGTCTCCAGTAGCAGCTTCTGATGACGCAGATCGAGGTGGTTGAGGGGTTCATCAAGCAACATCAGAGCCGGGGCCTGGGTCAGCAGGGTCGCCATCGCCACCCGTCGCCGCTCACCGCCGGAGAGGCTCTGAATCTGCCGCTGCTCCAGGTCATCCAGTTCCAGCTGGTGCAGGGCCGCACGTGCCAGTGCCAGATCCTCTTCGCCTTCGTTTTGCCAGCGCCCCAGGTGGGGATGACGACCGCAGAGTACCTCCTCCAGCACGGTGGCGGGAAAGGGGTCGTGGCTATCCTGCAGTAACAGGCCCAGTTGTTGGGCGATTTTGCGGCGCTCAAGCTGTTCCAGCAGCACACCATTGAGCAGGACGGAACCGCTCTGTGGTGCACGCAGTCCGACCAGGGTGTGGAGCAGGGTGGTCTTACCGCTGCCGTTGGGGCCGAGAATGCCCCAGCACTCTCCCGCCTGGATTTCCAGATTCAGCCCCTTGCAGAGCAAGCGCCCGCTAACGCCGAAGCCCAGATTCTGCGTCTGCAGCAGGCTCATTTGCTGTGTCCACGTTGCAGCAGGAAGAGGAACAGCGGTACCCCCAGGAGGGCGGTGAGCACCCCCACCGGCAGTTGTTGTGGGGCAAACAGGGTGCGTGCCAGAGTGTCGGCCACCAGTAGCAGCGTGCCTCCTGCGATCACTGCATTGGGCAACAACCAGCGATGGTCAGCGCCACCCAGCAGACGGAGCAGATGGGGCACCACCAGGCCGACAAAGCCGATGCTGCCACCGATGGTCACTGCACCGGCGGTTAGTAGTGAGGCGCTCAGATAGAGCTGTCGCCGCAGGCCGGGAACGGCAACCCCCAGCGCCGCTGCCTGCCGATCACCCCGGGCCAGCAGGTTCAGGCTGCGAGCGCCGGGAAGGGTGAAGAGCAGCACGACGAGCAGTAGTAGCATGCCACTGAGCCAGTTGTCGGCATGACTCAGATCACCCATCAACCAGAACAGCATCCCCGGCAGATTGCTCTGTGGCGCTACCGAAAGCAGAAAACTGATCAACGCCCCCCAGCCCGCGGCGATGACCACACCCGTGAGCAGCAGGCGGGTCGCCGACCAACTGCCACGGCCGTGGGCCAGACCGAACACCAGCAGGGTAGAGAGAAGGGCGCCTCCCAGGGCGGCGAGGTTAATTAGCAGAGAGGCTGCGCCCAGTAGCATCGCCAGCAGGGCACCGGTGGCCGCACCACCGGAGGTACCTAGGATGTAGGGATCGGCCAGTGGATTGCCCAAAAGCACCTGCATCTGTGCCCCGGCCAGGGCCAGCATTCCGCCCACGGCAAAGGCGGCCAGGGCACGTGGCAGACGCAGCTCCAGAACGACCTGGGCAGCGATGCCGTCGCCGTTGCCGCTAAGGATACGCAGTAGTTCTGCTGGGCCAATCTTCGCCCCGCCGAGACTCAGTGCGGCCAGCAGCGCCAGCAGGGCCAGGGCTATTAGAAGCAGGAGTTGGGGAAGCGGGCGGTTCATCTACTCAGCGCAGGCTGATCTGTTGCCAGCCGCGCTGTTTCGCATGGTCGCTGAGGGTTTCGTCCGCATCCACTGCCACCGGGTGATCCACCAGCTCCAGCAGCGGCAGGTCGTTGTGGGAGTCGCTGTAGAACCAGCTATCGGCCAGATTACGACCATTCTGGGCTAGCCACTGGTTGAGTCGAGTCACCTTGCCCTGCTGGAAGCAGGGGGTACCCTCCACCTCACCGGTATAGCGACCGTCGCGGATCTCGGGGTCGGTGGCCAGCATCTCATCGACACCAAAGGCCTCGGCAATGGGGGCGGTGACGAAGCGGTTGGTGGCGGTGATGATGAGCAGGAAGTCACCCTGGCTGCGGTGCTTTTGCAGCAGTTCTTTGGCCTGTGGCAACATGATCGGCGCGATCTTCTCTGCCATGAATTGCCGGTGCCAGGCGTTCAGGGTGGCCATGTCGTGTTCTGCCAGGGGGCGCAGGCCGAAGTGGAGGAATTCAAAGATATCCAGGGTTCCCGCCTTGTACTCATCGTAGAAACGCTGGTTTTCCCGTTCATAGCTGGGACCGTCAACGATCCCCTGTTCGACCAGAAATTGTCCCCAAAGGTAGTCGCTATCACCGTTCAACAGAGTGTTGTCCAGATCGAAGATTGCCAGTGCCAAATGCCCGCTCCTGAGAATAACGTAGGGGCACCATCATACTGGCCGTAACGGATGGCGCAAAGCGTGCCACTTGAGTTTTTTCCCATTTGCCTAAACCTATGATTGTGTGGAAGAATCATCCTTAATTAATACGTTTTTGGGCTTGTTCAAGTGATTGATTCACATGGTTATCGGGCAAATGTCGGTATCATCCTGAGTAACCGGGAGGGCCGTGTGCTGTGGGCCCGTCGCCTCGGTCAGGATTCCTGGCAGTTCCCACAAGGTGGAATCAAACAGGACGAAACCCCGGAACAGGCACTGTTTCGCGAGTTACGCGAAGAGGTAGGACTGGAGCCAGAGCAGGTGGAGATCATCGGTTCCACCCGTGGCTGGTTGCGCTATCGGCTACCCAAACGTTTTATCCGCTTTAGAAGTAAGCCGTTATGCATTGGTCAAAAGCAGCGCTGGTTTGTGCTGCGCTTGCTGGTCGACGACAATGCAGTGCGACTTGATGGAAGTGAAAAACCTGAATTTGATGAGTGGCGCTGGGTTGATTACTGGCTGCCGTTGAAAGAGATCGTCTTCTTCAAACGTCAGGTGTACAAAAAGGCTTTGTCAGAGCTGGAAACGACTCTGTTCCCCGAGCGGAACCGCTCCCGTCGTAGAGGCGGCTCGGGTGATAGCGTTTCGCGTCAGCGCCATATCTGATCTCCATAGTTTTTATTTCATGATAGTTCAGCTGCATCATGCAGCAAGGGAAAGTGCATGCTTGATATTTTGCGCAGCGTCATTACCGGTGTAAACGCCTCCAGAAATCTGGAACAGGCGTTGACCTTTATCGTCGAGCGGGTAAAACCGGCGATGGGTGTGGACGTCTGTTCGGTTTATCTCACCGATGTTGATTCCGGTGAACTGGTGCTGATGGCTACAGATGGTCTGTTGCAGGAGTCCGTCGGTTTTGTTCGCCTTCAGTTGGATGAAGGTCTGGTCGGTCTGGTTGCGCAGCGTGCCGAATTGATCAATCTGGATAATGCACCAGACCATCCCCGTTACCGCTATTTTCCCGAGACCGGTGAAGAGGTGTATCACGCCTTTCTCGGTGTACCGATCATCCATCAGCGTAAGGTGTTGGGCGTGCTGGTGGTACAGCAGAGCGCAGGTAAACGTTACGACGAGGATACGGTAACCGTCCTGGCGACCATTGCAGCACAGTTGGCGGGTGCCATTGTTCACGCCGAGGCGAGTGGTGGTATCGAAGCGTTGTTGGGCTCTCGTGGTCCAAACGGTTATGCCCTGCGCGGTCTGCCAGGTGCCCCAGGCGTTGCCATCGGTAAGGCCGTGGCTGTGTTGCCCCATGCGGATATCGAAAGTATTCCGGATCGCGCCATTGACGACGTGAAGGCGGAGCAGAAACGTTTTCTGGATGCGGTCACTGCGGTGCGCGGCGAGATTCACGAAATGGTGGAGAACATGAGTACCGTTCTGCCCGCCGCAGACAGTGTGTTGTTTGATGCCTATCTGATGATGCTCGATAGCGACAGTCTGA
>JBNKQR010000038.1:0-29881 GCA_050295975.1 Thiohalomonadaceae bacterium | reverse complement strand
AGGGCTACATCATCACCAACCACCACGTCATCGACGGTGCCGACGAGATCTCGGTGAATCTCTCCGACGGACGTACGGTGAAGGCTGAGCTGGTGGGCTCTGATCCGGAAACCGACGTGGCGGTACTGAAGGTTAAGGAGAAGAGACTCACCGCCCTGCCACGCAGTAACTCCGACAATCTGGAGGTGGGTGATTTCGTGGTCGCCATCGGTAACCCCTTCGGCCTGGGCCAGACCGTCACCTCCGGTATCGTCTCGGCGATGGGCCGCTCCGGACTGGGGATTGAGGGCTACGAGGATTTCATTCAGACCGACGCCTCCATCAACCCCGGCAACTCTGGCGGTGCGCTGGTGAATCTGCGTGGTGAACTGGTGGGGATCAATACCGCCATCCTCTCCAAGAGCGGCGGTAACGTCGGTATCGGTTTCGCCATTCCCATTAATATGGTCCACGAGATCATGACCCAGCTGGTGAAGCACGGCTCGGTGCAACGTGGCTCCCTTGGCGCCCAGGCCCAGGATCTGACACCGGAGCTGGCCAAGGCCTTCGGCATCGATGCCCATCGCGGCGCAGTGGTGACTCAGGTAACCAGTGACTCCCCGGCGGACAAGGCCGGACTCAAGACCGGTGACGTAATCATTGCGATCAATGACCGTCCGGTACAGGGCTCCTCCGATGTGCGTAATCGGGTCGGTATGCTGCGTATCGGTGAAAAGGTGGCAATGACCGTACTGCGCGATGGCAAGCAGCACCAGCTGAGCGCGGTGGTCAAGGAGACCAAGCTGGTCTCCATTGAGGGTGGCAAGCTGCACCCACGACTGGACGGCTCGATGCTAGCCAATGTCTCCGAAGAGACGGCCAGGGGCAAGGTACAGGGCGTGGTGGTAGCCGAAGTGGCACCGAGCAGCCAGGCGATCATCTCCGGGCTGCGCAAGGGCGACATCATCGTTCAGGCCAATCGCAAGCCGGTCAGCGACATCAACGCGCTGAAAAAGGCCATCGGTAACGGCGGCTCCCTGCTGCTTAACATTCAACGCCGTGGTGGGGCGCTGTTCCTGCTATTGCGTTAAGCAGCTATCTCCTCTGACGACAAAGCGGCCTTCGGGCCGCTTTTTATGTTCAGGACGAACGGTATGCCGCGGGTACAGGGACGTACAGGAGCGGCGATGTTCAGGACGAACGGGCGCAACAAAGACCACTATTCCGTCATGGTTTTGTCATCAATTTTTTTACAGTTAGTACTTGATTATTTTTATCAGGAATTATATCTATGTATATAAGCGATTCCTGAAATACAGGTTTCGGATGTTGAAACCCATTAGATTTAGGAGAAATAGCATGAGTGGTCTGATCCAGGGCTTTCCCCACGACGGCGTGGTCACGATTAACCGCGTCATTCTCAAACCTAACTACACCGTGGACGATCTGCAGGAGCGTGTTGCCATGCTCTGTGAAAACGTCAAAACCTACCACTCGGAGACCGGTTTCGTCGGTGGCTTTGTCGCCCTCAACAGCGGCGCCATCTCCAACGAGGGCTCCACCGTGGGTCAGGCGGTGGCCAGTCCGTTGAAAAACAAGGAGGCGCTGATTATCACCTTCTGGAAATCGTTCGAGGAGCACGAGCAGTCGCACCGCTCCGAGACCTTCCAGCCCCTGTTCAAGGATGTGCTGGAGTTGTGCGAAAACGGCAACGAGGAGATCGCCTACGAGATGCTCTGGTCCGGTGCCGCCTACAGCCCGGAGCAGGCCGCGGCAGCGCGCAAGGCCAAGGAGACCTATGCCGCCTGAGTGGGTGCTCTCCATCAACAGCCGCCATCGCCGTGAGGCATGGCGGCTTTTTTGCGCTGCCCACAAAACCGTATGGGCTTTGATCTGGGTCACAGACCATAGGCGACGGCATCGGCAGAATGACGACTTTGGCCAGTATGGCCTTTGAGATCACCACACACATAAGAGACCACAACAATGCTCAAGAACAGCGCAACGGAATACGGTACCTTCTCCAAGGTAATGCACTGGCTGATGGCGGCCATCATCATCACCCTGATTGGGGTTGGCATCTACATGGCTGACCTACCCAAGGATACAGACGCACAGAAACAGTACGCCTTTCAGTTTTACGGCATGCACAAATCCTTTGGTGTGATCGCCCTGCTGCTGATCGCAGTGCGTCTGGTATGGCTGCGCGTCAGCCCGAGCCCGGCTCTGCCTGCGGTGTTTGAAGGTAAGGAACGCCTGTTGGTCGAAGGCCTGAAGAAACTGCTCTACTTGCTGATGATTGTGGCCCCAGTTAGTGGCTACCTGATGTCTAACGCCGGTGGCTACCCGATCAACTTCTTCGGCCTGTTTGAGCTACCCGCATTGATCGGCAAGAGCAAAGAGATTGGTGGTGCGATGCACGAGGTGCATGAGATCGCCGGTATTACCATGCTGGTTGTGGTGCTGCTACATATGGCCGGTGCGATAAAACACCGTCTGAAAGAGAAGGGCAGCGAGCGCGATATTATGCAGCGCATGCTCTAAAGCCAGACAACTGGCAAATAAAAAGCGGCCCTCTCCATATGGTGAGGGCCGTTTTTTTTATCCGCAAAATGAATCCCTCAATGGGTCTGCAGGGCCTTAATCCACTCTGCCATCACCTGCTTATCGGCGAACACCTTAAGACACGCATCGACGACCGCCTCATCGTATAGCTCGCCACGACCGCGCTGGATCTCTTTCAGCGCCAACTCCAGACCTAACGCCGCTCGGTAAGGGCGGTGTGAGGCCATCGCTTCAACCACATCGGCGACCATTAAAATGCGTGCTGCAAATAGAATTTCGTCGCCCTTTCGACCCTCCGGATAGCCGCTACCATCCATACGTTCGTGATGCTGCAACACCATATCCGCCAGCGGCCAGGGAAATTCGATGCCTCCAATAATTTCGTGGCCGCTCTTCGGGTGCGTTTTAATAATGTTGTACAGCTCTGATTGAAGCTTTCCGGGACGACTGAGGATCTCCGCCGGTATCGATATCTTGCCGATGTCGTGAATCAGTGCGCCCAGCTTGAGTCCTTCAAGGTCCTTTTCATCAAGCCCCAGTTGCTGGCCAATTCTTTCTGCCAGTTCCGCCACCCGCTCCTGATGACCTGAGGTATAGGGATCTCGTTTTTCGATAGTCAGGGCGATGGCACGGATGGTCTGGATCAGTGAGCGCTGTAACTGTTCGGCAAACTGTTCACGCTCCTCCTCCGCACGTTTACGTTGTGAAATGTCGATCATCATCGAACGACTCTCAATCACTTTACCTTCTTCATCCAGCACCGGTTCAACCGTCAGGCTGACCCACACCGGATGGCCCGAGGCATGCCACATCTGCAACTCTTCGTCGCTGACCCCCTTGCCTCTTTGCAGGTTGGTGAAGATCTGCCTGGCCTTCTCCAGGCCTTCGTCGCCCTCGGCATAGAGATCGAAAATTCGCGTACCCGTCAGGGCCTCACGGCTTGTACCGAGGAGCGTGCAAAATGCCTGGTTAAACTGCAGCACCTGCCCATCTTCTACCGCTACAGAGAGATAAGCATTGGGCGCATTCTCATAGAGTTCTTCGTAGCGCTCCTCGGTCAATTGCAGTGCGGTCTCAGCCTGTTCGCGCTGGGTGTGACTGCGCAGAGTATAAATTCCAAACGCGAGATCACCCGCCATCTCCTGCAGCAGGCGAATCTCGGCCTCATCAAAAACATTGGCTTCAGCTGAGAGAATGCAGATCACACCGAACACCTCACCTTGCGAGATGAGGGGCAGTGAAACCGCCGCGGCAAAACCTGATGCCACCGCTTTCTGACGCCACTTTTCAAATTGCTCTTCGTCTGCGGAGAGATCGCGCAAGATAACCGCCTGGTTATGTTGCAAGGTATACAGTGCCAATGCATCGATACCGTTCTTTTTATCGGACTCACTCAAGGTCTGCAGATAATCCGCGCCCTGTCCGGCGTAGGCGACGGGACGAATTTCATGGTGTTCATTGGCAAAGCCGACCCAGGCAAACCGATAGTTACCGTTCTCAATCAGGATATGGCAGATCTCATCCAGCAACTCATGCTCATGCTCCGCATGTACCAGGGTGGTATTACAGAGACTAAGGGTCCGCAGGGCACGATTGAGTCGCTGCAACTCAAGCTCGGCCTGTCTTTGTACCGTTATATCTTCGAGAATGTGGATGGCGTGGTGCACACTGTTATCGGCCCGCTTAACACCAAAGGAGCGTGAAAGAAAAACCTCGCCGCTCGCCAACACCAGTTCGCTGGCCTCCTCCGGGATCTGTTCCGGAAAATGCTCACAGGCTGCTAATGGCGCATCCAGTTTAGGGAAAAAGTGAAAGTAGGGTTTCCCCAGCATCTCCTCCAACGTGTGTCCGGCATATCTACAATAGGCCGGATTGGCCTGCACGATATGCATCTCGCTATCGTGGATAAAGATCGGGTGGCTAATGGAGTCAAAGGCGTCGTTCCAGTCGCGGCTGATTCGCTCCAGACGGCGATGGCTCTCCTCCAGTTCAACAGTACGCTCGCGCACCTTGTCAGCCAGTTGATCCCGCGCGCCAATCAATTCCCCCTCCGCCAGACGCAGGCGATGATTGAGCCGGGAAAGGTGCGCAGACAGGGATGAAGAGAACAGCAGTATCAGAGCGGCGATCAACAACCAATGCCAGTAATTATCGATCAGGTCTGTAAAGGTGATACGCCCCAGATCAACATAGGGCCCAATGTGCAGCTCGCGCATCAGTTCATGCACCGCCTGGTAGTTGCCCGGCACGGTCCAGCCATCAACCTGACCTGATTTGGCAGCGAGGCTGTCAGACGGCATACGCAACAGGGCCGTCGCCACATCGTCGCCAAGATCTTCCGTAGTGTGCTTGAGTTTGGCGAAGGGCCACTCGGGATAGAGCCGAGTGCTACAGAGATAGCTAAAGTTTTCGTGCAGTTGCGTATTGATGACCTTGAGTTGTGTCAGGTCGATCTTACCTTCCAACAACATCCGCTCGAGGGTATCGGTGCGCACGGTGCCTGCATCAGCTTTCCCCTGCAGTACCGCATAGACCACTGCGTCGTGAGTTCCGGAAAACACCAGCTGAGTATCGCGGTCTGGCGTGACACCCTGCGCCTGCATTTCGCGCCAGGCCATCATGTAGCCACCGAAGGAGTTCTCCTTTACCGCGGCGAAGCGTTTCCCCTCCAGGTCTTTAATTGCCTTGATTGCCGCATTATCAGCGCGGGTGAAGATCACGCCACCGAAGCGGGTATAGCCACGGTGACCATTGCGGTTGCGCATCGTGACGATACGCCCGACACCGTAGCGACTCTCCAACTCAACATAGATGGCCGAGTTGGCGAGGATGAAATCGATGCTCGCGCTGGTGACGGCCCGATCTATTTCATCGAAATCGAGTGGGGTGACAACGAATTGATAGGCCGGAAGTTCTCGACTGAGGTAATCTGCAGTGGGTTGCCAGCGATTGAGGGTTTGCTCTTCACCGCGTTTGGCCAGCACGCCAATGCGCACGGTTTCTGCTGCTTCAACGGCCAAAGGCACGTTCAAACAACAAACCAGCACGATAAACTGCGCGAAAATACGCGATAGGGACATAGCTGACACCAGGGATAAAGTCCCTAAATAATAAATGGTTACAGCCGATACTTAAATCCCTGTAAACCATCTGGATTTGAAGCGTGTCGCAGAACGAAGTGATTTATTGCCCAACGAGGCGACCACGACCCGATTTTTTACCGCGGTGAATCATTGCAATTTCCACGGGGTATAGTATCTATAGATACGAAACATTGTTAACGAGGAGTCATAGTGGATATCGCCACACTTATCGGCCTGCTCAGCGGCATGGGATTGATTGCCTCAGCAATTGTCCTTGGCGGCAGCGCCATGCTGTTCGTCAGCATACCGTCGCTCATGATCGTCTTTGGTGGGGCACTCGCCGCCACCCTGATTAAATTTCCACTCGGTCATGTGATCAATAGCGTTAAGGTCGCTTTCAATGCCTTTCGCTTCAAGACCTCCACCCCGATGGAGCTCATCCTCTCTGCCAATGAACTGGCCGATATCAGCCGCAAGAAAGGGGTGCTGGCCCTTGATGGCTATGAGACCACGGATCCGTTCCTCTCTCGTGGTGTGCACATGTTGGCCGACGGCTATAAGCCCGACTTCATCAGCAAGGCGTTGGTGGAGGATATGGAACAGAGTTTTGAGCGGCATCTGGTAGGACAGAAAATCTTCCGTGCCATTGGCGATTCGGCCCCTGCCTTCGGCATGATTGGTACCCTGATCGGCCTGGTACAGATGCTCAGCACCCTTTCAGATCCAGCAAGTATTGGCCCGGCCATGGCAGTCGCGCTGCTGACAACCCTGTATGGCGCCCTGATCGCCAATCTGGTTGCGCTGCCCATTGCCGAAAAGCTGGAGCTGCGCAGTAATCAGGAGAGCGCCAATCAGCAGTTGATTATCGAAATCATCACCTGTATCCAGCAGGGCCATAGCCCTCGCCTGATGGACGAGGTACTGGAAGCCTACCTGCCACATAGCAAGCGCGCTGCTCTGCAACAGGAAACAGATGCCACAGCGGCTGAGACGGCAGAATAGGTGCTATGAAAAAAGCTAACCCAGCGGCAGGTACACCAGGGTGGATTGTCACCTTTGCCGATCTGATGTCGCTAATGCTGACTTTCTTTGTGCTGCTGCTCTCCATGTCTACCACCGATGTGGTGAAGTACAAGCAGGCTTTGAACTCTATCCAGACAGCCCTTGGTGATCCGATGAACGGCTACCTCACCGGTAAGGCGTCGATTATTGGTGACCGGGGGCTGGACATACCTATACCGGAGATCGTGCCCCCATCAGAACCCGTGGAAGAGCCTCCGGTCGAAGAGCCCCCGATTGAAAAACCGCCGGTGGTCGAACAGAACAAACCCAATCAGGAAGTTATCGATGCTACCGAACATCTCTATCAGACGCTGAAGGGAGAGATGGAGAAGGAGATCAATGCTGAGTCTGTTGAGCTCAACAAATATGAAGACAAAATTGTGATCCGCTTTGAGGAGATCATCTCCTTCGACGTCGCTAGCGCGAACCTGCAAGAAAACTTCAAGCCTATCCTGGATCGGGTCAGCCAGACCCTGAGTGACATTGATGGCAGCATCCTGGTAGTCGGTCACACCGATGATATTCCGATCACCACCGCCCGTTTTCGTTCCAACTGGGACCTCTCCGCGGCCCGCGCCGCCTCGGTGGTACAGCGCATGATCAATGTCTCTAACCTGCCCCCCAACCATATCATCGCCTCAGGGCGAGCCGATTCGGTACCTCTGGTACCCAACGATTCACGCGAGAACCGAGCCAAGAATCGCCGTGTGGAAATCGTTATTACTCTGGGAGATTTGACCCAGGGGGGAACTGCGCCGTTACCGGCTAGCCCACCACCTCAATAGCCAGCACTTCAGCACGATCAGCGCTCACACGAAAACGTACGTTCAGGTCGTAGAGATTAATGCCGTACTCACGCCCCTCCTCTGCCTGGTAAGCAGGGCGAGGATCCAGCGCCAGTACCTCACGAATTACACTTTCCAGCTGAGGTTCCTGCTTTGCCAGTTCATCACACTGGGCCGCAGCCTGTGGTGAGAATTCCACTTTCAATGTTGGACCTGGCGCCTTGTCGGCAAAGCCACCGCGGGCATCGGCGATACTGTCGGCATAGGGGATATAGGGTTTGATATCGAGCACCGGTGTTCCGTCCAGCAGATCCGCGCCCTTCAATTTCAACAGCACTTTCCCATCGGTAGTCTCAATACCCGTCAACTCAACAACAGAGAGCCCAAGAGGGTTGGGGCGATGGGTAGAACGACTGGCGAAGACCCCGACCCGTTCGTTACCGCCCAGGCGAGGAGGTCGTACGGTCGGCTTCCATTCACTGCGTTTTACCCCGTGGAAAACAAAACTGATCCAGATGTGAGAGAACCCCTCCAGCCCCTTCACCGCTTCAGGACGATTGTAGGGCGGCAACAGCTCCAGCGTGGTCTCAATGTTAACCAAACCCGGCTGGCGCGGGATGCCAAACTTCTCCCGGTAGGGGGAGTGGATGAGACCGATGGGTTCAAACTGGAAGGTTTCCATTCGCAGAGCTTACCGTAAAGGCGTCAGGAGGCGAAGGACGCAGACTCTTTAGGGAATGTACCGGCTACCTGAACAGGCAGGGTATCAATGGTGAGGAATTGCTCGCGAGGAGCAGAAAGGAAAATACCATACGGGGGATGGAATCATCCCCCGTATGTTGTCACGACCCTGTGATTCAGGGGCGCTTCGGAGTGGTGTACGGAACCTCTTTCTGGAATGATTCCCAGGTGGTCTTGTAGCCAACAAAACCTTTTTCATTCGCTTCCATTTGAGTGGTAGTAAGGAAACGGGCTTTGCCCTCAGGAACTTTCGGTCTGGCTTTCGGTTGTCCGCTCATAATTCACCTTTTGCTTCGCTGTTATGATCGCCACTGCGACGAGAATAGTGTATTTACGCAAGCCAAATTATAACAGCAATCGCTAGGTAACCAGCAACCACAGCTATACCTAGAACTCTTTATGGCGCGATAAGTAATTATTGTAGGGGCTTGTTTTTGGAGGTGTTTTTTTGCCGCTACCCCAGCCGGAAATCCCCTCCAAATGGCGCTGTAGGGCCATCTTGCTCTGGTTGCTAGTACCGCCCACCGGATGAGCCAACTTCACACGCCTGTTTGCCGCCGAGAGTCCCGTACACGGGTGGCACATTCGCACTGATTTTCCGCTCACTTTTCATTAGAATCAGCCACTTCTTCCAAGCAAACGATCACGCTGAGGGCCACGTCAAATGCCACAATACATTATGGTTTACCTGGGAGGCGAGCACCCTTCCGACCCGGTACAAAGACAAAAGCACATGCAGGATTACCAGCAGTGGCTGATGTCGCTGGGTGATGCAGTGGTCAGCCCGGCTGTGCCATTCAAAGATACGCATACAATTAGGGCGAATGGTTCGATCTCTGAAGGAAGCATTTCTGCTATGTCGGGGATGACTATCCTGAGAATGGATTCGATGCAAAAGGCCCTTGCCGCAGCACAGTCCTGTCCTTTCCTGGAGATCAACGGTACTTTGGAAATCTCGGAGATGATCGAGATGGCGGGCGATATGGATGAGAGTGGTAGTAAGACAATCAACTAGTTGATGGAATTTGTCTGCTACACAACTCTTGATCAATTACCTGGAAATGCCGACGCCCTGTTTGCCAGGGCCGCAGAAGAGAGTATCTTTTTTTCGCGCCCCTGGTTTGAGAACCTGATTAAGAATACAGCGGATGAATCTCAGGAGATCTTACTCGCCTGTGTGCTTGAAGGGGGTAAGGTTCTGGCGATACTGCCTCTTAAGATGCAAGGCAGTGTGCACGGCTATGCGCTCATCAACCTCTACTCCTCGCTCTATACACTGTTACTTGCCGAGGATGAACAAGCGGCGATCATTGACTGCCTGGCCCGTGGTTTAAGTCAGCCACCATTTTCTTCTCTGCGACTTGAGCCGATTGCCGACGACGATGGGAATATGCAGAGCCTGCAGCAGGCGATGGAATCTTCAGGAAGTTCCTGTCATCGAGCCTTCCGCTTTTACAACTGGATTCATCGCCCTCAAGGGGAGACGTTTCATGACTACATGGCGGAGCGTCCCGCTAGAGTGCGTAATTCCATCGCACGAAAGGAACGAAAGCTTGAGCGTGAACATGGCTACACCATCCGTCTATTTACCGACGATGATCTGCAGCAAGGGCTAGAGGACTACAACAGCGTTTACACCAAAAGCTGGAAAGCTAATGAGCTGTATGGCGATTTTATTCAGGGACTGGCCAGTAACCTGTCCGCACAGGGATGGTTACGACTCGCCATCCTCTATACAGATGACAGACCGGTAGCTGCTCAATTCTGGTTTGTGGTACATGGCAAGGCCAGCATTTTTAAGCTGGCTTACGATAAGGAGTGGAAACACTACTCCCCCGGTTCGATTCTTACTAAATACCTGATGGCGCATGTCATCGACAATGACAAGGTCGATGAGATTGACTTCCTGACGGGAAATGATGCTTATAAGCAGGACTGGATGTCCGAACGCAGGGAGCGCGTTGCGCTCTACTGTATCAACAAGCGTGAGCCTGAACACAGAGCAAAGCGGTTGTTGAACTGGCTCCGTAGTTTGATCCAACAACGTCATTCAGAACATTGAAGGATAACTGAGATGCAACTAGAAATTGAAACCGACAAATACGAACAACATCAACAAATCCTCCTGCGTGAGTTGATTGAACAGATTCGCTTCAAACTCGTCGCCGCAGGTTACGATGGAGATAAGTTGAAAGAAGTCACTGGTGAGATTGCCTTCAGTGTTGCCAGTACCCTTGACGACATGGCAAGAGTTGAATTTGAAGGGACCGAGGTCAAACCTTACCTCACATTCAGAACCGACGACACGCAACTCATTCACTGCGGCGAGAATTCATATATGAATGAATTTGTCGCTAGTCTGATGAATGAAGTCTTCAGCAAATAATCATAAAAGAGTCCATAGTCGCAATGAAACTCACGCAAAAAAGTCTGTTTAAAGGGACTCGGGAATTCGAGATTGTTGACGACCACGTCAGGCTTCGAAGTAAAGCGCCGTTTAAAGATGAAGAGACCATCACGGTGATGCTCACCGTCATTAATCCAGAGCCTGTCATCACCAGCTCATCACTGAACTTCACCAGTCGCGTGAATGGTGAAACCCTGCTCTCTCTCTATCTGGGGAAGCCCAACGCCCAGGCATTTAATGCCTTTGTGGCGGCCTTGAAACAGAAAGCACTAGATGAATACCAGGCCTTTGCCGGACTCAAGTCGGTCAGCCCATCGCAGGGGCTTGGAGCGAATGTCTTCGACGAACCGCCGGCCTTTGACGATCCCCATATGGATCAACCGGTAATGGTCAGGAAGGATCTCGATCCTGAAAGAATCGAAGAGGCGCTTCAGATGTTGAGGCAGTACCTGAATAGCGAAGAGACCGCGGAGTTTATGGCTGCCCTGGAGGCGCTTCAATCGGATCCAAAGAGTGAAGTGCTCCAGATACAGGTCATCAATGCCTTTAACGGTCTGGGCCCGGCACAAGGTGCCGTACTTACCTATGCACCCTATATTGGCATCCTGATGTCGGACAGGATGGTTGGGGCCCCGTATTAAAACTTAAATAGGTACAATCCGATCGGGGTCAATATCAATATCCGGCCCATCGATCACTTTCGTACCGGCTTCCATCTCTTCAGGCGTAGCATCCCGCACCGTCAGGATTTCAAGCTTAAAGATAAGATCTCTGCCGCAAAGTGGATTGTTGCCATCGACGGTCAGGGATTTTTCATCCACACGAGTAACGATGAACTCTTTGGTTCCACCCTGCTCGTTTTCCATCAATATTTTGGTGCCGACTTCGCGGTACTCTTCCGGCACATTCTCGATGTTGTCAGTAAAGACCAGGTTCTCGTCACGCGGTCCGTAGATCGCGTTACCATCGATCGGTATTTCGATGATCTCACCTTGCGATCGACCTACCAGGTCATCGGTAACCTGAGTGGCCAGTACCTGCTCGGCACCATGCACATAGCTCAGGGGAAATTCTACCGTCGATAGAACCTGGCCCGTTTTTTTGTCGGCAACCTCGTATTTCAGTTCGACAAACTTATTGTCTTGTATTGTTTCACTCATAGTGGCTTAGAAGATTGATGAAGCGAAGATCTTAATTTCGCCTCGTTCATAACCGATAACCATACGACCAAGCCATTCACCTTCTTTCTTGGTGCTGCGCACTCGGAATAGACAGGTCACATGCTCACCACGACGGATAAAACCCAGGAAGTCATACTCTTCTGAAAGGTTACGCGCCAGCTCACTCTTGGCGAATTGTTTTCCAACCTCAACTTCATTCAGACCGAGCAGAAGGTCATAGGAGAAGTTACGAATGAACTTTCCATAGTCACCCTTATTGGAGTACTTGATTAGGTCTGCCCACATGGGTAGCGCGACCTCAAGGATCTCCTCATCTGTTTTATCAATTATGTTCATTGGGTTCTCTCTGAAATCAAGATGTTATGTTAGTGGTCATTCACTCCGCCTGACGCGGAGCATGCTTAGACCATAACCTTTAACAAAAAAAAGACCAACACTAATGTTGATCTTTTCTTTGCCACTCAGGCAGAACGGGAGGCTAATGCTACGCCTCCCGCCTGAGTGTCATGGACTAGAACTACTTCTCTTCCACAATGTGGTAGAGAGGAGCCTTTTCCATGGTGTACTCGCCAGTCTTAGGATCACGACGTGAGACGGTCAGTACATGCCACTCATCATCGTTCAACTTCATGGCGTCACCACGGTAGTAGTAACCAGGCCAACGAGTCTCCTTACGGAACAGAGTGTGCTGGAATACTGACTCAGCAGCGCGGTGACGATGCTTCAGCTCCCATGCACGCAGCAGCTCGTGAACATTCTCGGCCGCTACCTTTTCCAGATCCTCTTCAAGAACTGCCATCTTCTTCAGACCGATGTGCAGCAGCTTGTCGTTGGTCATGTAGTTAACCGTAACACCACCACAGTACTCATCCATCAGCTTCTGCAGACGGTCGAGACCCTGACGTGGGTTGATGTAGTTCGGGTTAACACTACCGGCAACGATTTCATTGCGGTAAACCTTGTAGTGCTCCATCGGCTTGTAGATCTCGGCCTTACGGCGGTTGATCTGCTCCTGAGAAACACGGATACCTTCGGCCTTACCGTCGTCGATGTACTTACAGGCAGCCTTGGCAGCCAGACGACCTTCGGTGAATGAACCGGAGGAGAAGGCGTGCGGAGTACCACCAACGGCGTCACCGGCACCGAACAGACCTTCAACGGTGGTCATACGGTTGTAGCCCCAGAAGTACTCATCAGGAGAGAGATCCTCAGGACCAGAACACCAGGCACCACAACCAGTGGCGTGTGAACCCATAACGTAAGGCTCAGAGGTGGTCAGTTCCGGGTTCTCATACTTCGGGTTAACGTCGGTAGCGGCCCACAGAACAGCCTGACCAACAGTCATACCCAGGAAGTTGTGCCAGCCAATCTCCTCAAGATGAGGATCCTGGAACGCCTCCATGGTAACCATGTGGATAGGACCACGACCAGCAGCCACTTCGTTGATGAATGCGTGGTTACGCAGGCAGGTCGGAATTGGCTTGTGGGACAGATGCTGACCTTCGGTATCCAGGTACTCTTTACCAACCATCTCGGTCAGAGCCGGGAACCACTTTGACTCATACTCTTCGCCATTACAGTTCTGAGTGTAGGTCTTGAGGTGGAGGAAGTAAGCACCAACTGGGCCGTAACCATCTTTGAATCGAGCCAGAACGATACGGTTTTCCATCTGGGTCATCTTCGCACCAGCTTCGATCATCAGACCGTAAGCTGAGCCAGAAGACCAAGGTGCGTACCATACACGACCTGCACCTTCACCCACTGAACGTGGCTTGAAGATGTTGGACGCGCCACCGGCACCAACGATAACGGTCTTGGACTTGAATACGTGGTAGTCACCAGTACGAACGTTGAAACCAACAGCACCAGCAACGCGGTTCTCTTTGGCATCATCCATCAGCAGGTGGGTAACGCAGATACGGTTGTAAACCTTATCAGCCGACTTCTTCGCAGCTTCAGCTACGAGAGGCTTATAGGATTCACCGTGGATCATGATCTGCCACCGACCTTCACGCAGATAGGAACCGGTCTTAGGGTTGCGCATGATAGGCATGCCCCACTCTTCGAACTGGTGAACAGCCGAGTCAACGTGGCGAGCCATATCAAACAGCAGATCCTCACGAACCATACCCATCAGGTCCATACGCGCGTAGCGCACGTGGTCTTCAGGATTGTTCTCACCGAAGCGGGTACCCATGTAGCAGTTGATTGCGTACAGACCCTGAGCCACAGCGCCAGAACGATCGATGTTCGCTTTTTCAGCAATTACGATCTTCTTGTCCTGACCCCAGAAACGGGCTTCCCACGCCGCACCAGTACCGCCGAGGCCAGCACCAGCAACCAGGATATCAATGTTGTCTTCTACGATAGTCTTAGCCATTAGTAGTAAACCCCTACTTTCATTTTCAGGCCATTGGATTCCAGCGTATGCAGGTCCCCATCGTCCATGCGGACGTATTTCGGCTCGTTAAAGAGTAACTGGCTGTCGCGCATCTCTTTGCTCGGCGCGGAAACACTTGCCAGCTGTGGAATCTCCTTACCCCAGGGCTTGGTGGTAATTGGAGCTAGCAGATTCAGGTCAGTCTCACCATTGCGAGACTTGATGCGCCAGGCGATAACGCCCTTCTCTTCGTCGCGGATAACGCGTACGGAGTGACCCAGCGGAGCGAAGTCCGCATATCCACGTACATCAATCGCGTGGTGGGGGCAGGCTTTAACGCAGGAGTAACACTCCCAGCACATGTTAGGTTCGATGTTGTATGCACGGCGATAAGTTGTGTCGATGTGCATGATGTCTGACGGGCAGATATCAACACAATGACCGCAGCCGTCACAACGTGTCATATATACAAATGTTGGCATTTTAGTCCTCTCCTAAATTCTGTTGAAACGACTCAGTAATGACGCGGCTTTTCACGCTTGATGCCAAAGCCCATGTACGGCGGATTGGTACCCATGTATTCCGGGATGTCCGGATAGCGTGCCTGCAGTGCAGGGTCGGTCAGCTCGCCCAGGTCAGGAAGATTCTCCTGAGAGCCGTCAGCCTTGGTGATCTTCTTCTGGTAAGCCGCAGCAGGCTTGAAGAACATGTGCGCGAATTTGGACCACAGCACGGTGCTGAACAGAACGGTGCTGGAAAGCAGGAACAGAGCAAAGATAACCCAACCAAGAGTGCTACCCTGAGTCGCAGACCACAGCAGACCGAAGGTTGAGGTAGACAGCAAACCAACGATGAAGATATCGGCCTGTGCCAGCTTGTACCAGGTCTTGCCCTCGGAAGAGACGTCGACGCGGATGAAGAAGAAGAACCAGTAACCACCAAGAGCCAGCACTGCTGCGCCCAGGTGCCACAACATCGGCCAGATACCTGCTGCTGCTGAAGTCGGATGCATGAAGATCAGCACGACAGAGGAGACAACAAAGGTGATGAAGCCGTACATGGTCATGAGGTGAGAAAGACGACGCTGCGGGTTGTTAAACTCGGACGATGTCAGCACTTCACTGGCAACGGTAGAGACTGCAAGACCAATCTTTTGACCGCCGCTGACGCTGCGCTTTGCACTCTTTTCTGCTTTCTTGGCATTCTCGAAAAAGTACTTGGCACTTTTTTTATGGAGTGTATCGAGGATTGTTCCCCCAATAACCATAATGAACATCACAATGATGTAAACCTGCATGGCCATCGGTGAAATGAATCCGGAAAGTTCGCTAAAGGGATTGGTACTAATCATCGTCTCCTCTCCTGAGAAATTGTTGTCGTCGTGAATGATAATGACCTGAATTCGACTACGCTAATCAGCAATCCTTGTGACTTGATTAGTGGGGTTAATGGCAGGAGCCTGCCACAGCAAAAATCGCATCCTGCCAGGTGGTGAAATCCAACTCGGAATCACCGTAGAGCTACGCCCATGCTCAGACCACCTATTTTCCTGAATGGCTCACTCTGTTTTAGCGGGTGTGGTGCCGCGTAAAGATAAGCCCTCAATTTTTTTGTGCAGCTAACCATAACGACTAATATGATGGAGTCCAACCATAACGTTTTTGTGCTGCATAGAGTCTCCTTATATATAAAGGAAAGAATTAACCTGATGACGATGCTCGGGTATCGATTCCTGAGCTGGATAATCAACATCTATCCATTACAAGAAAAGTTCTATGCAAATTGATCTGGATCAATCTGGAAAGGAAACGGCCGAGTAAGGTATATTAGAGTATTCGAATAATATGACTTTTCTTAGCCGGTGAGAGGTGTGCCTCCGGGTGACCCCGCTCACCGGCTTTTATGTCCAAAGTAACTGTAACCAAGAGCAGACATAAATATGAGTGAAACTGCCCAAGTTTTGGCCGACGGTCGTACCGAGGTCAAAAACACCACCTGCTACATGTGCGCCTGCCGCTGTGGTATCCGCGTGCACCTGCGCGACGGCGAGGTGCGCTACATCCAGGGTAACCCGGACCACCCACTGAACAAGGGGGTGATCTGCGCCAAGGGCTCCTCGGGGATCATGAAGCAGTACTCCCCTGCCCGCCTGACCCAGCCATTGAGACGAAAAGAGGGCGCACAACGCGGCGATGCTCAGTTCGAACCGATCAGCTGGAACGAGGCCTTCGATATTCTCGAAGAGCGCCTCGGCCACATCCGCGCTACCGATCCTAAAAAATTCGCCATGTTCACCGGCCGCGACCAGATGCAGGCGTTGACCGGTCTGTTTGCCAAGAACTTCGGCACTCCTAACTACGCTGCCCACGGTGGTTTCTGCTCGGTCAATATGGCAGCGGGGATGATCTACACCATTGGCGGTTCCTTCTGGGAGTTTGGTGGCCCCGACCTGGAACGCTCAAAACTCTTTATGATGATCGGTACCGCCGAGGACCATCACTCCAATCCGATGAAGATCGAACTGGCCAAGTTCAAACGTAACGGTGGCCGCTTCATCTCCATCAACCCGGTACGTACCGGCTACTCGGCCATCGCCGATGAGTGGGTCCCAATCAAACCGGGCACCGACGGTGCGCTACTGCTCGCTTTCATTCATGAGATCGTTAAACAGGGCCTCTACGACCGCGACTTCCTGATCCAGTACTCCAACTCGGCACAGCTGGTGAACATGGACCCGAATAGCCCCGAGTACGGTATGTTCGTGCGCTTCGAAGTACCGCCGGAAGAGGGCTGCTTCGATCCGCAAAACAAACTGTGGTGGGACCGTGATCTGAACAAGGCGATCTCCAGCCACACCCCCGGCGCCGACCCGCGTCTGATGGGTGAGTTCACCCTCGCCGATGGGACACCGGTTAAACCGGCGTTCCAACTATTAAAAGAGCGGGTAGAGCAGTACACCCCCGAATGGGCTGCCGACATCACCGGTATCCCCGCAGAGACGATTCGCCGTCTGGCGCATGAGATGGGTATCGTCGCTCGCGACGAAAAGATCGAACTGCCCATCGCCTGGACCGATGTGTGGGACAACGAGCACCAGACGGTCACCGGTAACCCGGTATCATTCCACGCCATGCGTGGTCTGGCCGCCCACTCCAACGGCTTCCACAGCATCCGTGCCCTGTCGATCCTGATGTCGATCCTCGGCACCATCGACCGCCCCGGCGGTTTCCGTCACAAGGCGCCGTTCCCGCGTCCGATCCCGCCCTGTCCGAAAACCCCGACCGTGCCGGAAGACGTTAAACCCAATACCCCGCTCAACGGCATGCCACTGGGCTGGCCCGCCGACCCGGATGATCTCTTCGTCGACGACAAGGGCGAACCGGTCCGTCTCGACAAGGGTTTCTCCTGGGAGCACCCGCTGTCGGTTCACGGCCTGATGCACAACGCCATCACCAACGCATGGCGCAAAGACCCTTACGGCATCGACACCCTGTTCATCTTTATGGCGAACATGGCGTGGAATTCGAGCATGAACACCGACGAGGTGCGCAAGATGCTCAACGACAAGGAAGAGAACGGCGAGTACAAGATCCCGTTCCTGGTCGTGGCCGATGCCTTCCAGTCAGAGATGACCGCCTTTGCGGATCTGATTCTGCCTGACACCACCTATCTGGAACGTCACGACGTGATGTCGATGCTGGATCGGCCGATCTCTGAATTCGACGGCCCGGTCGACTCAGTACGTATTCCGGTGGTACCGCCGACTGGCGATTGCAAACCATTCCAGGAAGTTTTGATCGAACTGGGTTCACGCCTGAAGTTGCCGGTCTTTGTACGTGAAGATGGTTCGCGCAAATACCGCGACTACCCGGACTTTGTCACCAACTTCGAAACCGCTCCCGGTTCCGGCATCGGCTTCCTTGCCGGATGGCGTGGCAAGTCGGGCGAGAAAAACATGCGCGGCGAACCCAACCCGAATCAGTGGAAGATGTACGAGAAGAACAACTGTGTCTATCAGTACCACCTGCCGAAGTCCTACCAGTACATGCGTAACTGGAATCAGGGTTATCTTCAGTGGGCACAGAAGCACAGCCTGACTCGCTACAACGAGCCCATTAACATCCACATCTACTCCGAGGTGTTGCAGAAATTCCGTCTCGCCGCACAGGGCAAGACCGACACCTCCCAGCCGCCGGAACGTCTGCGCAAACGCATCGAAACCTATTTCGATCCGCTGCCGTTCTACTACGAGCCGCTGGAGAGTCAGCTCTCGGATAAACATAAATATCCGCTCAACGCGATCACCCAGCGGCCGATGGCGATGTACCACTCGTGGGACAGCCAGAACGCCTGGCTGCGGCAGATCCACACCTACAACTTCCTCTATGCCCATCCGAAAACGGCGCACACCGCCGGGATCGAAGACGGTGCCTGGATGTGGGTGGAGTCGATGCATGGCAAGGTTCGTTGTCTCTGTCGCTATAGCGAAGCGGTCGAGCCGGGCACAGTCTGGACCTGGAACGCTATCGGTAAAGCGAGCGGTGCCTGGAATCTGGATGGTTCAGCCAACGAGTCGAAACAGGGCTTCCTGATGAACCATGTGATTAGCGAAGAGTTGCCCGCCCATGAGGCCGGGGATCACATCTCCAACTCCGACCCGGTCACTGGCCAGGCCGGATGGTTTGATGTGCGCGTACGCATCTATCCCGCGGGTGCCGATGAGGAGAAGGTCACCTTCCCGCAATACGACACTATGCCAAGCCTGCCGGGCACGCCGAAGCGTCGTCCATGGCAAAACTATTTCGCCGGGTTGTTTACCCGTAAGGGGGGCCTCTAATGACCCAGTTAGCACTCGTTATCGACCTGAACGTCTGCGTGGGTTGCCACGCCTGCGTCACCAGCTGCAAACAGTGGAACACCTCCGGTTCCGCCGGTCCGCTGTTCGACGACAATCCGTTTACTAAGGACCCGACCGGTACCTTTTTCAACCGGGTGCAGACCTATGAGATCGGTGAGTTCCCCAATACCGAGACACTGCACTTCCCCAAGAGCTGTCTCCACTGCGAAGACGCGCCGTGTGTTCCGGTCTGCCCGACCGGCGCGAGCCACAAGCGCACCGAAGATGGCATCGTGCTGGTGGATTACGACAAGTGCATCGGTTGCAAATACTGCTCCTGGGCCTGCCCCTACGGTGCACGTGAATTCGACACCTACCAGAAGGTGATGAAGAAGTGCACCCTCTGTGTCGATCGCATCTATGACGAGTCACTGCCGGAGCGTGATCGCAAGCCTGCCTGCGTGCTGGCATGCCCCACCTCGGCACGACTGTTCGGCGACGTGCAGGATCCAGATTCGGAAGTTTCCATCGCGATCCGCGAGAACGGTGGTTACCAGTTGATGCCCGAGTGGGGCACCAAACCGGCCAACCATTACCTGCCGCGACGCAAGACACGTCTGAAGATCCACGAAGACGAACTGGTACGTGTGGACAATCCGCTGAAGAAAGAGGATATCCGCCACGAGATCAGTAAAGACGTCTCCCTGGACGACTGGCTTATGTAAGCGCGACGCGCACAAAAGATTTTTGGAGAACAAATATGCATCCCGCATTTTCAGTCATTTTTCTCACCACCCTGATCGGTGTCGGCCAGGGCCTGTTCCTCGCGCTGTTCACCGAACAGAGCTACTCAACAGTCAACCTGTTGCCGGCACAGTCGAGCGGCTTCTATGTCATGGGCAGCCTGCTATCGCTGCTGTTCATGATCGGCGGCCTGCTGGCTGCGGTATTCCACCTGGGCAAGCCCAGCTACTTCATCACCCGCGCCTGGCGCGGTGTGACACAGTGGAAAACCTCCTGGCTATCGCGTGAACTGATCGCCCTGCCACTGGTGATGTTCCTGATCTTCCTCTACGGCCTGTTCCATCTGGCCGGTTGGGACGCAGACATCTTCGGTGCACCGGAAGTGAAAGGACAGCTCACCCTGGTGATCGGTGCCGCCACCACCGCCGCAGTCTTCGGCCTGTTCATCGCCACCGGCATGATCTACGCCAGCCTCCGCTTCCTGCAGGAGTGGGCCAGCCCGCTGACCGTGGTCAACTACATTCTGCTCGGTGGTGCCTCCGGCTTCACGCTCGCTGCTGCTTACGCCGCGTATGCCGCACCGGCACTGGTCGGCATCTACACTGGCTGGGCGATCATCATCACCACCCTCGGCCTGCTTACTCGTGCGGCCAGCCTGTGGCGCAACGCGCGCATCAAATACAAATCGACTATCCAGACCGCCATCGGCGTACGCCACACCAAGGTGCAGCAGAAAGCGATGGGCATGATGGGTGGCTCCTACAACACCCGCGAATACTTCCCGGGAAAAAGCGCCGCTTTCCTCAAATCGATTAAATGGATCTTCATGGTGCTGGTCTTCTTCATCCCGCTGGCGCTGCTCGCTGCAGGCATCGACGGCGACAAGACTCTGCTCGCTGCTGCCTTCGTGGTGCAGTACACCGGCCTGCTGTTCGAGCGCTGGTTCTTCTTCGCCCAGGCCAACCATCCGCAGAACATCTACTACCAGACGGTTTAACCGATTCTGTAGTGGAACAAAAAAAGGGCGCCGATGGCGCCCTTTTGTCATATTCCATCCCACGTCCATCACCTGAATTTGCCACCTCCCCTTAATCGGTGTAGAACGAAAAATATAAGCATAAGGAGCATGGAAGCCGACACGATGAAGGTATTGCACCACCACTGGGTGCATCAGGCGCCCGTTGGCATCAAGGAATATGGAGGTTGTCATGCGAAATATAAGTATTGCTCTGCTGATGTGGTCGTCTTTCCTGGCCGGTATCTTTTTCGTTTATTCCTGTAGCAGCGGCTCTTCAAGTTCTGCAGCGACCATCGGTGAACTTGAAATCCGGATTGCCGCACTCGAAAGCGCGGCGCTGCCTGCCTATGACAGCGGCTGGGTAGACATCGCTGCAGATAGCGAGCTGACGTTTAACCATAATCTGGATGTGCATCCGGATAACCTTTTGATTGATGTACAGCAATGGTCATCACTGGTGGGCATGCCCAATTACATCAGCAATGTAGCCACAGGTTCTGATCCGGATTCTTTGCAAGGTGTTTACTGGAGAGTCATTGCACAGAGTGGCGTGGAAAATGCTGATACAAACAGCATAATAGTCTATCGTGCGGCTTCTGATATTTATGCGGAAAAGATACGTGTACGGATTTGGCGGCGAAGTTCTTGATCTACACACCCTGATGAAGACACATGGATACAAATCAAATGTACAGACGGTTTAACCGATTCTGTAGTGGAACAAAAAAAGGGCGCCGTGAGGTGCCCTTTTTTATTCCCAGTAATATCCACACCTTGCGGCGTTCATGGTTCTTTCCGGTGAAGCTCTCTTCGCCACAGAGATAAACACACTCCACGCGCCTGCCATCAGCAGACAGCTTTGAATCCCACAATAGACACTTATAACCGTTGCTGTTGAATTAATTAGACGACCGGTCTAAATTATACGGCATGACTGCCCCTGCCCCCATCAAACGCCGTCGCGGACGCCCCCCCAAGGATCCGTCCGGCTTCCGGGACACCCGGAAAGCCCTGATACGTTCAGGCATGGAGGTGCTCACCGAAAAAGGCTATTCCGCGACAGGACTCGACGAGATCCTGGGCCGTGCCGGCATCCCCAAGGGCTCCTTCTATCACTATTTCGACAGCAAGGATGCCTTCGGCCTGGAGCTGATCACCAGCTATTCCACCTTCTTCCAGCACAAGCTCGACAAGTTCCTTACCGACTCCTCGCTACCCCCCCTGGAGCGCTTTCGTGCCTTCGTGGACGATGCCATCGAGGGCATGGCGCGCTATGGGTTTAAACGGGGCTGCCTGGTGGGCAATCTGGGCCAGGAGATGGGCACCTTGCCCGAGCCCTTTCGCGAGCAGATTCAGGCCGTCTTCAACGACTGGCAGGGCAGGCTCGCACGCTGTCTGGAGGAGGCGAAATCAGCGGGCCTGATTGCATCGGAGATCGACTGCGACAACGCCGCCTACCTGTTCTGGACAGGCTGGGAAGGCGCTGTGTTACGCGCAAAACTCGAGCGCAGCCCCAACGCCTTGAAGGCCTTCTCCCTATTTTTTCTCGACAGTCTGAAATAGCGACTCACGCCAATAGCAATCCCCCGTCTACAGAGGATAGAGCACCATGTTCAAAGGCATACTGATCGACAAGCAACAAGACCACTACAGCGCACAGCTGACCGACATTGACGACTCCTCCCTCCCCGAAGGCGAGGTGACGGTCGATGTGGCCTTCTCCAGCGTCAACTACAAGGACGCCCTGGCCATCACCGGCAACTCCCCCGTGGTGCGCCGTTTTCCCATGGTCCCCGGCATCGATTTTGCCGGTACAGTATCGGAGTCCACCCATCCCGATTTCGAAAGAGGCATGCAGGTGGTACTCAACGGCTGGGGTGTCGGCGAGGCCCACTGGGGCGGGCTGGCCCAGAAAGCGCGGGTCAAGGGCGACTGGCTGGTTCCCCTGCCCGCCGGCTTCGATTCACGCCAGGCCATGGCGATCGGCACCGCCGGTTACACTGCCATGCTCTGCGTACTGGCCCTCGAACGCCAGGGCATCACACCCGACCGGGGAGATATTCTCGTCACCGGCGCCGCCGGTGGCGTCGGCAGCGTGGCGCTGACGATCCTCTCCAAGCTCGGCTACCGGGTCATCGCCCTGAGCGGCCGGATTGAGGAGGAGGCGGATTTCCTCACCGGCCTGGGCGCCGCCGAGATCATCCCCCGTGCGGAGCTGTCACAGCCCGGCAAGCCGCTGGCGAAGGAGCGCTGGGCCGGCGTGGTCGACGTGGTAGGTTCCCATGTGCTCGCCAACGCCTGCGCCGCCACCCAATACGGCGGCGTGGTCACCGCCTGCGGCCTGGCCGGAGGTATGGATTTCCCAGCCACGGTGGCGCCTTTCATCCTGCGCGGTGTCTCGCTCATCGGTATCGACAGTGTGATGTGTCCCAAGCCCCTGCGGCTGGAAGCCTGGCACCGACTCGAGCAGGACCTGGACCTGAGCAAGCTGAGCGATATCTCGGCAGAGATCGGACTCACTGAAGTGATCGATACAGTCGACGGCCTGCTGGCGGGCAACATCCGCGGACGGCGCATCGTCGACGTGAACCGATAGGTTTATCGAAGCAGTAACCCTCTCTGATCGGCAAAAACCGAGGCGCGCTGGCCGCTTGGGTCGCATGAGCCCTCTTCGGCAAGATATTGCACCCGATGCCATTCAACTGCACCGACATAAAAACTGTTCGACTCGGAGCTACGAGACTGCACCCGGTAACTCATAGTTGCCATCCTACCTCTTAAGAGGTACAAATACGGCAGGGAGTAACACGCGCATGGAGGCAAGGAAAGGTAGGTAGTGCGGAGCAAGTGAATGCTCCTCCCCCCACTACCACGCCATGCAAAGAGTTAGATTTACGGGCTACTCACTAGCTGTTGCTATCGGACAGGAAGCCATCCAGCGGTAGAAGCCCATTTGCATTGGGAACCGGATGTCATGTCGAACAACCAACAAGAAGAGATTGATAGCGTCGATTTCTACGCTGCTATTCAGGCACACGTACTGTGGCGAGTTCGCCTGGAGGCCTATGTAGAAGGAAAGAGCACTGAGAAGCTCAATCCAGATGTTGTAGGTCGTGACGATTGCTGCGCACTAGGCAAGTGGATCTACGGCGCTGGTGGTAGCCATTACGGCTCTCACCCAAGATTCCCTGAACTCAAAGATGTCCATAACTGCTTCCACAAGGCGGCGGGGGAAGTGATCCGTTGTGTTGATAGCGGTGAGATCGAGAAGGCGCGCGAACTGCTACAGCAAGGTAAATACACCACCTGTTCCCATCAGGTGAAAAGCCATCTGGCGAAACTCGGTCTTGAGAATGGGAACACTGTTTAGCTGAATAGAGCGCCGTTGCCACCCTTTTCCATTCCGGAGCAAAAATCTTCAGGTTACCCATCCGCTGTAGATATGCTCAGCTCCTTTTCTGCACGCGCATTTCTTAATTATCTCGCTCATCGTCGTCGCCCCAGGTACGCCGGTTGATAGCATAGTCACTGACTTTGCCTCGTAGTGGTCGCATCAGTAGACCGTCCAGGCGCGTTACGTCACTAGATTCACGATAGCGGCGAATACCGATGGTCATCTCCTCGTGACCGGCGCGTGGCTGATCGCGGTAGGTACCAAACAGCCGATCCCACAGGGAAAGACTAAAACCAAAGTTGCTGTTGGTTTCATCATCCTCAATCGAGTGATGAACCCGATGCATATCAGGAGTAACCACAATGGCACGCAACCAGTGATCCAACCACAGAGGCAAACGCACATTGCGGTGATCAAACATCGACATGGCATTGAGTATCACCTCGAAGATCAGCACAGCGACCACGGGCAGACCAAGGGCTGCGATAGCTGCGAACTTGAGCAACATGGAGAGGATGATCTCGACGGGATGAAAATGCAGTCCGGTGATGGTATCGATAAGGAACCGAGTCGGATGGGCATTTCTCGCTGCATAAGCCATTCGGCAGCATCCATCATCATCTCCTGCAGATAGGAATGTGCGGTTTCACAATATACAAACATTCTGTGCCCAGGTTGGGCCAGCAGAACGTCCATTTAGACGCCAACACATTGCTTAAATTGAGAATTATCAATTACGCGCTATTGCTTCCGCCCTTTTAGCTGCAAAGGATACGCATCCCGTCACGCTATTCATCAAACAGAAATGATAGCTTGATGGTTGAGAATATCTGCGGGCTGTACTGCTCAAATACCTGGAATAGATATGAAACGAATGCTAACTGCCGTGCTTTTATACAGCACTGTTTCCACTCCCGTCCTGGCTATGCCTCTCTATGCTGGCATTCAAGTCGACGATATTTCGACCGGCATATTGTTTGGTTACCAGATCGATAATACCTATGCGGTAGAACTGCAATATTCAGAATCCAATTCCAGCATTACCCATGCCGGGATCATCGTCGACAGCAAAACTACCGACACAAGCATCGTTGGCATTGCCCGGTTTCCGATGAAGCTGCGCAAGAAGGTACCGTACTACCTGTTTGTTAAAGCCGGTTATGTACACTCGTCCACTACCGATGATTACTCGATCCCTTCTTCGGTCACCCTCACGCTACCCTACAGTGACACTAAAACCAGTGACGAGAATAAACTCGTTCTCGGTGGTGGGGCTAATTTTAGCTTCAGTAAAAAGTTAGCGGGACGCGTGGGGCTGGATTTCAAGGGAACGGACAGAACCATCAATCTGGTTGCCATTTACAGTTTCTGATTGACGTAACGACAACGCAATACTTAACAGGCTAATAGAGAATACCATGCAACGAATTCGTACTTTTATTTTGTTGTCTTTTGCCGTCGCTGCAATGCTGCCGCTACAGGCAGCGAGTGCCGCATCTTCCGATCCAACTCGTTTCTATGTCGGTGCGCAATTGGGGGACTCGGTGGTTGGCGGATTACTCGGCCTGCAAATCAACAAAACCTACTCAATTGAAGCCCGCTACGACTACATCGATACCGTCGACCAGCCAAACATAACCATCGATGCTTACACTGTCGGCATCACCGGAATGGGTATGTACCCGGTCAGGTTCGGAAAAATGGCGCCATTTTCCGTATTCATGAAGGCGGGATACGAGCAAACCACAACGGAAACGACTACTAATGATCCCGGCATAGCCGGTGTTTTCCCACCAACAACCACCGTTACCACCAAGGAAGAGAAACGTGTGGTTGTGGGTGCCGGTGTTCAATTTGATTTCAGCCGAAACGTCAGTGGGCGGATTGGCTTGAACGCTGTTGGTAGCGACCATACGGCCTATTTAACAGCCATTTACAAATTTTGATCGAGAACGACCAGGTGGGTAAATCATTATGCACACACTAAACCATCGATCAGCCTTAGTTACTGGAATAGTTATTTTATTCTCCCTCCTGCTTGCGGCCTGCGATCTCAACGAAACCACAACGACGACCTCCTCTGATGTCGTGCATCCCTCCGCTACCGAGGCATCACGCCTGCTGGCGCAGGCGACGTTTGGCCCTACCACGTTGGATATCAACCGGGTTATGGAGATGGGGACGGCGGCCTGGTTCAACGACCAATTTTCCAAGCCTCAAAAACTGCATCTCTATTACATGAATGAGGCGCAACGCAGCCTGCCCGCAGACGAGCGTTTGCACCAGGATCAGTTCTTTCAATCTTTCTGGCAGCAGGCCGTAAATGGTGAGGATCAGTTACGCCAACGTGTCGCCTTTGCGCTGTCGCAAATATTCGTTATCTCCTATCAGGACAGCACACTGGAATATAACTCCCGTGGCGTCGCCCACTACTACGATGTGTTGGCTGCGCACGCATTCGGTAATTTTCGCGATCTACTCGAAGCGGTTTCGCTGCACCCCATGATGGGCAATTACCTGGATGCCCTGGCTAACCGCAAAACCGATGGCACAAGGGTCCCCAACGAAAATTACGCCCGCGAGATCATGCAACTGTTCACCATCGGCCTCAAGCAGCTCAACCCGGATGGCACGGAAGTGCTGCCTGCCGCCGCCACTTACACTAACGCTGACATTACCGGATTGGCCAAGGTGTTCACCGGATGGAGCTGGGGCGGGCCAGACAAGAGTTCGGGGCGATTTTATGGCTGGCAATATGAAGACCCGAACCGCGACTGGATACCGATGCAGATGTATCCAGATTTCCATGAGACCCTGGAAAAGAGTTTTCTCGGCGTGACCATTCCTGCATACACCTCGGGCGAAGAGAGCCTGAGGATTGCCCTGGATACCCTGTTTAACCACCCCAACGTCGGTCCCTTTATTGGTCGCGAACTCATTCAACGCCTTGTCACCAGTAATCCCAGCCCGGCATACATAGGCCGTGTTGCGGCGGCATTCGCCGACAATGGGCAGGGGGTGCGCGGCGATATGAAAGCGGTGGTGCTTGCCGTATTGCTGGACCCGGAGGCACGGACAGTGCCGACATCGCCCAACGCCGGTAAAATCCGTGAGCCTGTACTTCGCCTCGCCAACTGGATGCGCGCCTTTCACGCCACTTCCAGTTCAGGGCACTTCGATATGGGCAGCACCGATGATCCGCTCTGGGGGCTAGCGCAGACACCGATGCGCTCCCCTTCCGTATTCAATTTTTACACACCGGATTACGTACCACCGAACACCGCTATCGCCACGGCAAATCTGGTCGCGCCGGAAATGCAGATCACCAATGAAACCTCGGTCACCGGTTATCTGAATTTCATGCGCGATGCCATCGTAAACGGTACTGGCAGATCGGACGATATCGTAGCCAATTACACTGCTGAACTGGCGCTGGCCGACAAGCCTGATCAGCTGATGGATCGTATCGATCTACTGCTGATGCAGAACCAGATGTCATCTACCCTGCGCAACAGGGTTCTCACCGCAGTCAACTCGATCAATGACCATTCCGATCGTGTTCATGCGGCGATCTTCCTGACCATGGCATCACCTGAATATATCGTGCAGAAATAATCGAGGCACAACATGAACAGACCCATCGATAAATCGCGCCGGGAATTTTTACGCAGAGCCTCTCTTCTCTCTGTCGCCAGTTCATTTGGCGCTTCATTTGCACTGAATCTGTTGGGAACCAACAGGGCCGTCGCAGCCCCCGTGTATGCAAACTATAAGGCGCTGGTGTGCCTTTACCTGGCGGGAGGAAACGATAGCGCCAATATGATCATCGCCACAGATACCCCTTCGTGGGCCGGTTATCAAGCCGCTCGTGGTGGCTCGATTGCACTACCTCAGGCTGATCTGCTACCCATCGTACCGGCAACCCCAAAGGTCGATTCGGTTGGTACCCGCGCCTTCGCATTGAATCCGGTAATGGGGCCGTTACAGAGCATGTTTAGCAGCGGGCGCGCTGCTATCGTTGCCAATGTTGGCACCCTGATCGACCCGATTGCAGATAATACTGAATACGGACTCAGTACGACTGCAAAACCGAAAAACCTCTTTTCCCATAGTGATCAAACCGCCCAATGGCACTCCGCCAACACAGCGAATCTGCTCTCCGGATGGGGTGGGCGCATGAGCGATCTACTCGTCTCCAGCAACACCCAGCCAAACTTCACCAACATTTCCATGGCGGGAAATAGCGTTTTTCTTGAAGGCAATACGGTCCACCAATATCAGGTCAACTCGAACGGCAGCGCGGTAGAGATCAGGGGGCTGTCCAATTTATTCGGCGCCGCGACCAATCCACTCCAGGATATTATTACCAATACGGGTGCCAGCAACCTGCTTGAGAGTGAACATGCGGCAGTTGTACAGCGCGCGATAGATGCACAGGCCACTTTTAATGCCGCCCTGGCGGCAACGCCTGCATCCTCCGTGCTCGCTCCCACTCCCTACACCACATATTGGGGCGGTGAAGCCACTAATTCGATTGCAACTCAATTGCAAACGGTGGCTCGCATCATCGCCTGCCAGAACGATCTGGGGGTAAAGCGTCAGGTTTTCTACATCAATGTGGGCGGTTTTGATACGCACAACGGACAGTTGCCCAATCACGGTAACCTGATGGCACGACTTGCCCACGCAATGGAGTATTTTGATAGCGCGCTGACGAGCTTGCCAAACGGCATCGGCGACATGAGCAGCAATGCCACTCTGTTTACTGCCTCGGACTTTGGCCGGACCCTGGCCAGCAACGGCAGCGGTACCGACCACGGCTGGGGCGGGCATCACATTGTTAGCGGTGGGGCAGTCAATGGCGGGGAGATCTACGGCACCTTCCCACCAACCAGTGTCGGTGCCAGCAACCCGCTTGATGTCGGCTCCGGCAGAACCATCCCCACTATCTCTGTCGATCAATATGCGTCGACACTGGCCACATGGTTCGGTCTGGTGGCAGCGGATGGCGATATTACTGCTGCATTTCCGGATCTTGGTGCGCTTCCGGCAGACCTGGGTTTCATGCAGGCACCCTAAGTTTCACTCTTTTTATTGAATCCTTCGATGCTGCAGATGCATGTACCTGCGTCCCCCTATCAGACGGCTAGAACCCAGTGAGGGAGTCAGAACACGTGACACACCGAAGACTGTGCCGATTCAAGGACCATGAGTCCTTTTGCCCATTCAACTCCACAACCATCCTGTCGTCCGTATCGATTCCCACCCTATTCCTGTAAGCTAGCCACCCGCTTAGGCACACTTTTATTATTTCACTGGATTTTTTATGAGTTTCTCCTCCCTCGGCCTCTCCCCCCAACTGCTTCAGGCGGTTACCGATCAGGGTTATACCGAAGCCACACCGATTCAGGCGAAGGCGATCCCGGCCATTCTTGAGCGGCGCGATGTGATGGCGGCGGCACAAACCGGCACCGGTAAGACCGCGGGCTTTACCCTGCCGATGCTGGAGCTACTGGCGCGGGGTGAACGGGTACAGGCCAATCAGGCGCGTGCGCTGATTCTGACGCCGACAAGGGAGTTGGCCGCACAGGTGGCGGAGAGCATCGCCACCTATGGCAAGCATCTACCGTTGCGCTCGGCGGTGGTGTTCGGCGGGGTCAATATCAATCCGCAGATGATGAAGCTGAGAAAGGGGGTTGATCTGC
>JBNKQR010000037.1:0-29919 GCA_050295975.1 Thiohalomonadaceae bacterium | reverse complement strand
GTACTCTGGCAAGAGCGCATATCACCACCGACGAAGAGCGTCTGATGTTCGCACCAACCCTGGCCGACGGTCTGACCATGGCGGAAAATCTGGCCGAGTATATAAATGAGAACGAATAGCTAAGGTCTCAGCGGGATCGGGGCGAAAAAAAACGGGACGCTTAACGCATCCCGTTTTGAGTATGGTGGCTATACCTAGATTCGAACTAGGGACCCCATCATTATGAGTGATGTGCTCTAACCAGCTGAGCTATATAGCCATGTTTTGGAGGGCGCAATTTTGCTTGCTGGCGCCCCTTCTGTCAAGTTTGCAGGCTTCTCTAGACGTTGAAGCGGAAGTGCATCACGTCGCCATCCTTGACGATGTACTCCTTGCCCTCCAGGCGCAGTTTACCTGCCTCCTTGGCCCCCTGTTCGCCGTTGCAGGCGATGAAATCCTCGTAGGCGGTTACCTCGGCGCGGATGAAGCCCTTTTCAAAGTCGGTGTGGATCACCCCGGCAGCCTGTGGTGCAGTGGCGCCAATGGGTACCGTCCAGGCGCGGACCTCTTTAACCCCGGCAGTGAAGTAGGTGTGCAGGCCGAGTAGCTGATAGCCAGCGCGGATCACTCGGTTCAGACCCGGCTCTTCCAGGCCCAGCTCGTCGAGGAAGGATTGGGCCTCGTCCGCATCCAGCTCCACCAGTTCCGATTCGATAGCGGCGCAGACCGCGACCACCTCGGCGTTCTCTTCTGCAGCCAGTTTGCGCACCGCATCCAGGTGCGGGTTGTTGTCGAAGCCATCCTCGGCAACATTGGCGATGTACATGGTCGGCTTGATGGTGAGAAGATGCAGGTCGTAGATCAGCTCCTGCTCGTCCTTACTCAGGTTGAGGGTGCGTACTAGCTTGCCTTCGCCGAGGGCGTCACGGACCTTTTCGAATACCGCCAGTTTGGCCTTGGCCTCCTTATCTCCACTCTTGGCGATCTTGGCTACGCGCAGCACTCCTTTTTCGACACTTTCCAGATCGGCCAGCATCAATTCGGTGTTGATTACCTCGATGTCGCTGAGTGGATGGATCTTGCCTGCCACGTGGACCACGTTGTCGTCCTCGAAGCAGCGGACCACCTGAGCGATAGCATCGGTTTCGCGGATGTTGGCGAGAAACTTATTGCCCAGCCCTTCGCCCTTGGAGGCACCGGCCACCAGGCCAGCGATATCAACAAACTCCATGGTGGTGGGAAGTATCCGCTCTGGTTTGACGATGACCGCCAGCTTATCCATGCGCGGGTCCGGCACTGCCACTACGCCAACATTGGGCTCGATGGTACAGAACGGATAGTTCTCCGCCTGAATACCCGCCTTGGTCAGCGCATTAAAAAGGGTCGATTTACCCACATTAGGCAGGCCGACGATGCCGCATTTGAATCCCATAATATTTTTCCGTTAGGTGTGTTTAAGGGCTATGCCTATTTGCTATGTAGCTGGTTCATAGCCTTCTGCATCTCACCGCCTATCGCCAGCGGCATCACTTTCAGTGCCGCGTCGATAGCATCTTCAATCAGCCGTTGTTCGTCGGCCTGAGCCTTACCCAGAACATAACCGGTGACCTGGGAGCTGTGTCCTGGATGACCAATGCCGATACGCAGGCGCTGGAAGTCGCGGTTATTGCCAAGCTTTTCGATGGTGTCACGCAGGCCATTATGACCACCATGACCACCGCCCAGCTTGAGGCGGATATCACCCGGTGGTAGATCCAGTTCATCGTGGGCGACAAGAATATTGGTGGTTTCGATTTTGTAGAAGCGGGCCAGAGCAGCAATGCCCTGTCCACTACAGTTCATGAAGGTCATCGGTTTAAGTAGCCAGACATCCTCACCAGCGATGGAGAGTTTGCAGGCCTCACCGTGAAATTTACTTTCATTCTTGAAGCTGGCGCTATGTTGTCTTGCCAGTGCCTCTACAAACCAAAAACCGGCGTTGTGCCGCGTCTGCTCATATTGCGAACCTGGATTTCCCAGGCCAACGATGAGTTGAATACGCGACGACAACGCCGGTTTACCCACAGTTCCGAGGGGCGAAGATTATTCGCCTTTGTCCTCGTCAGCCGCCGCGTCACCTTCTTCGGTAGCAGCTTCGTCTGTATCCTTGCTAGCGCGGGTTTTGTGGATCGCCGCAATAGCCTGGTCGTGACTTTCGCCGTGCAGCAGCTCCACCAGCTCAACGCCAGCAGGTAGCTTGATGTTGGTAAGGTGCAGGATCTGCTCCATCTCAACACCAGCCAGATCCACTTCCAGATACTCTGGCAGATCTTTCGGCAGACAGAGGACTTCGACCTCAGTCATGTTGTGGGTAACAACGCCGCCAGCCTTGAGGCCCGGTGCCTGTTCTTCGTTGATGAAGTGCAGCGGCACATGCATCTTGATCTTTTCCTTATCGGAAACACGCATGAAATCGGCGTGCAGCAGTACCGGTTTGGCTGGATGGCGTTGCAGGTCTTTCAGTACCGCTTTCTGTTTCTTACCGTCGATCTCGAGGGTAAGAATGTGCGAGTAGAAAGCCTCATTTTCCAGGTTGTGTACCATGGCGTTGTGGTCCAGGCTCAGCGACAGCGGAGCGTCGGAACCACCATAGATTACCGCCGGGAATTTGCCCTCACGACGCAGGCGGCGGCTCGCACCCTTCCCCATGTCGTTGCGGACTTCGGCAGTGATGTTGAAGTCAACTTTGCTCATTGTATTTCTCCGTATTCAAAGATAAATAACCACCCTTACGGGTGGTCTGTTGCCGTCGTCCGCGACCAGACGACGGCGTTAAAGGGCGGTGTTTCTGCCCTAATCCATGTACAGCGAGCTGACCGACTCATCGTTATGAATACGATGAATCGTTTCGGCCAGCATCCCGGCGATGGAAACCTGACGGATATTTGTGCAGGCCTTCGCTTCGGGACTGAGTGGAATGGTGTCTGTCACCACCAGCTCATCCAGCTGTGAATTCGTAATGTTCTCAACCGCAGGACCAGAGAGGACCGGGTGGGTAATGTAAGCCTTCACCTTGGCGGCGCCACGCTCTTTCAGTGCATTGGCTGCCTGACACAGGGTGCCTGCGGTATCGACCAGGTCATCGATCAGGACACAGCTACGACCTTCAACGTCACCAATGATGTGCATCACCTGGGCAACGTTCGCCTTGGGGCGGCGCTTGTCGATGATTGCCAGATCGGCATCGTCGAGGCGCTTGGCCAATGCGCGGGCACGAACTACGCCGCCGACGTCCGGTGAAACCACCATCAATTCCGGATCACGACTCTTCCAGATGTCACCCAACAAAATCGGTGAGGCGTAGACGTTGTCGACCGGGATATCAAAAAAGCCCTGAATCTGGTCCGCATGCAGGTCTACGGTCAGCAGCTTGTCGATGCCGACGCTGTCGATCATGTTCGCCACTACCTTGGCGGTGATCGGTACTCGCGCCGAACGCGGGCGACGATCCTGACGGGCGTAGCCGAAGTAGGGGATCACCGCAGTCACCATTTTGGCAGAGGAGCGGCGCATGGCATCAGCCATCACCAGCAACTCCATCAAGTGATCATTGGTGGGGGCGCAAGTGGGTTGAACGATGAAAACGTGCTTACCGCGAACGTTTTCAAGGATTTCCACCATTACTTCACCATCGCTAAATTTACCTACGATGGCCTTGCCCAGGGGCATTTCCATGTAAGCAGCGATATCTTGCGCCAACTGCGGGTTGGCGCTACCCGCAAAGACCATCATGTCTGACACCATGAACCCCTTAGTTGCGGAAGCGCTTGCTGATGCGATTGCCTGATCGTGCAAAAAATGGCTGGGGCGGCAGGATTATTCGGCACTTTGTGCCTCACCCCTTCGGGGCCGGCGTCGCTACGCTCCACCGTTCCCTCGCACTTCGTGCTCGGGTCGAACCTGAGGTTCTTCATCCTACGCCCATCTAATACAGTGTCACCTTCGGTGACGAAAATGGCTGGGGCGGCAGGATTCGAACCTACGCATGACGGGATCAAAACCCGTTGCCTTACCGCTTGGCGACGCCCCAATAAATCGTTTCGGAATACAGCTACACGTAAAGTATAGATGTATTCAAATGATGCTCTGTTTCTCTAACAGTGGCGAGTGGTTGAGCCCTTTGGCTACGAAACCACGCCACTTCTCCGGCAGTTTTGCCAGAATCGCATCCGCCTGCTGGTGCGATTCAAAGGCGGCAAAAATGCAGGCACCGGTGCCAGTCATTGTGGCAGTGCCGTACTGGCTCAGCCACTCCAGACTTTCGGCGACCGCCGGGTAGCGTTTAGCTACCACCGCCTGGCAGACGTTTATGCCACCGCCAGCGAGAAAGTCGCGTATTTTGATGGCAGGAGTATCCCGTGTCAATTCCGGGGCGGCGAAAATTTCAGCTGTGCTGACCGTTACCTCCGGAATCAGCACCAGATACCACGGTTCTGGTGGCTCGACGGGGGTGAGTTGTTCGCCGACTCCTTCAGCCCAGGCAGCGTGCCCATGGACGAAGACCGGTACGTCGGCCCCCAGCTGCAAGCCGAGTTCGGCCAACTGATCAGTGGTACGGCCAAGTTGCCAGAGATGGTTGAGTGCGACCAGGGTGGTGGCCGCATCGGAGCTGCCGCCCCCCAGACCACCGCCCATCGGTAGCCGCTTTTCCACTTCAATGTCGACGCCCTTGTCGCAACCACTTGCTTGTTTGAGTAGCTGTGCAGCCCTGACCGTCAGGTCCTGCGTCTCATCCACGCCGGGGAGAGCACTTACCCGATGTATCTGGCCATCGTTACGTGGGGTGAAATGGAGGGTATCGCCATAGTCGAGAAACTGGAAAACCGTTTGTAGCAGATGGTAGCCATCGTCACGACGACCGGTGATGTGCAGAAACAGGTTGAGTTTTGCCGGTGCCGGCCAGCCCTGTGCACTCATGGCGTGGGCAGAGGCTGCCAGTCGCTGATGACCAGCTTGACCTTGGCCTGTTGGTTGTTGACGAAGACCCGCCCCGGAAGCTCGACGCCCATACGCTTTTCGTAGTCGAGAAAGCGGATCTCCCAGCCATCCTGCTGCAGGTGAATCAGACGCCCATATTCATCCAGTTGCTCTTCGCGCTGGTTGCCCGGGGCCGGTACACCAAGCACCCAGTAGCGCAGAGATTTTACCGGCACTCGCCAGCCAAACTCCTGATAGAGCAACTCACTCGGATCGGCGGCCTCCAGGATTCCTCCCTCATCGGTTTGCAGGGTGACACTGTTGGCATTGCCCGTGAGTTTCAGACTGCCCTGTCCCAGGGGGGCGGTGAGCAGGATGGCGTAGTTCTGGTTTTGTTGCTCCCAATCGATACTCACATGCCAGGCTTCGTGATCATTCAGGATCGCAAGGCGCCCGCTGAGGCTCCAGTCGTTCAACGAGGCAAGGTGATACTGTCGCTCCTGCCAGGCCAGTTCCGTGTCGGGCGCGGGCGACCGTGTCGGCAATTGGCTGCACGCACTCAACAGCAGTAACAATGTGGTTATGAAAAGACGCGACATCAGGGATTGAGGCGTTGCATGGTTTCCTTGAGTACCCGGTGTTCAGGTTCCAGTTTAATGGCCTCGTCCCAGACCTTTTTTGCTTCCTTATGCTGGCCATTGGCCCACAACACTTCGCCCAGATGAGCAGATATTTCGGCGTCGCGTAACATGCCAGCGGCGCGGCGCAGGTATTCCAGTGCCTCGTCCAGACGGCCCAGGTGGTAGAGGCCCCAGCCCATGCTGTCGAGGATCGCTGGGTCGTTTGAGCGCAATTCATAGGCTTGTTTGATGTAGTTAAAGCCCTCCTCGTGACGATCAGTGCGATCCGCCAGGGTGTAACCGAGGGCGTTAAGCGCCTGTACGTTGTTGGGGTCCTTGTGCAGAATGCGCTTGAGATCCCGCTCCAGCAGGTCGATACGGCCTATGCTCTCGGCGATCAGTGCCCGGGCATAGAGCAGCTCAGCGTTATCCTTGTAGTGGTTTAACGCATCGTCATAGATAGCCATCGCGTCGTTGAGTCGCATGGCCGATGCAAGCAGTTGTGCTTCTGCCTGGTAGCGCTGGATCTTCTCTTCCGCAGTGATGACCTTCAGGGTGCGCAGATAAGCGATTGCCTGATCGACACCTTTGTCCTCCGCGATCAGCTGTGCGGCGTGACTCTGGGCCTCCATGTAGCGTTCGCCCTGTGGTACCGACTGATACCATTTGATCGCTTCATCGTTCTGTTTTCGCTGTTGTGCCAGTTGGCCAAGGGCAAAGCGCGCCTCATCCTCGCGTTCATGGAGACGCAGCAGATCCATAAAATAGGGTTCAGCGTCTTCCGTGTCGCCCGCTTCTAATGCCAGTAGACCGAGGGCGTAGATTACATCGCTGTTATCGGGGAGACGCTGGTTAAGTTTGCGAAACTCCTTACGCGCCTCTTTTAATCTTTTGGTGTCGATCAGCATCCGGGCATAGGTCAGACGCATTTGGTCGTTTTCCGGGTCCAGTATCAGGGCGCGGCGCAGGCTCTCAACCGCTCCATCATCCTGACCGAGACCGTGCATTACCCGCGCCTGAAGCACCAGCGCCGAACTGTTTTTCGGTTCAATATTGAGTAGTTTTTGCAGCAGCTCGCGAGCGGTCTCGTTTTTGCCCAACTGATTGGCCAGCCAGGCGGTGGCGTAGAGCGCGCCGGGGGTGTTGCGGTAGGGCGCGGTCAACTCCTGCATCTGTTGTAACGCCAGGGCGGCATTGCTGCTGTGAGCCAGTTGCCGCGCCAGGATCAGGAAGCTTTTTTCATGCTCACCGTTGGGTGTCAGCTCTACGATTTTGCGCAGGTGCGGCATCGCCTCTTCGCCGCGACCACTGCGAATGAGTAATGCCCCTAATGACTGGCGTGCATCCCCAGCATTCGGGTCCAGCTCCACCCAGAGGGCGGCTGCGGTAAGGGCGCTTTTTATGTCATGGGCATAGACAGCAGCCTGTGTCGCGCGGCGTGCAAGCCGTGGGTCACGGGTCTCTTCTGCACTACGCAGATAGGCATCGGCGGAGAGGCGCATCTGCCCCTCCTGTGCGGCGAACTCGGCTACCAGCAGTTTGAACATCAGGTCGGCGGTCAGCTCCTGCTTTGGTGCGATGGAGGCGTCTGTGTGCTCGGCCAGGGTCGGGGAGACCGGCTCCTGCTCAGGTAACTGGCCCGTTGAGGCGCAACCTGCCAGACCCACTAGCAGCAGGGTAATCAGCGACCTGTTAAAGCGATCTTTCATCAACATCTCCATAGCCGGATAGCGCAACCGGCCAACTATACCTAAGTTTAGAGCCTTTTACCGTAGGCACCTGGCACCCCTTTGGGTGGGTTTCTTTAATCAGGACATACTTATAAAGCATACGAATACTTGCTATCGATCACGTCTCTAGAGCAAAATTAGCTGTTCCACTACATAAGTTATACGAAGTTTGACCCCAATGACGCTACTTGCCCTAGGCCTGAATCACAAAACTGCACCTGTAGACATCAGGGAGAAGGTTGCGTTCACCCCGGAAAAACTTCCGCTGGCGCTACGTGAACTGCACACCGTCAACAGTGTTAAGGAGGTGGCGATTCTCTCCACCTGTAACCGCACCGAGGTCTATTGTGGCGTGGAGGGGGACGATACCCGCAACGTGCAGGAGTGGTTCAGCGCCTTCCACGAACTGAACATTGCCGACGTCGAGCCCTATTTCTACGCCCACCCGGACAAACATGCGGTGCGCCATATCCTGCGCGTCGCCAGTGGTCTCGATTCGCTGGTGCTGGGCGAGCCGCAGATCCTGGGTCAGATGAAACAAGCTTACAGTCACGCCAACCAGGCGGGCACGGTCGGCCAGTTGCTTAATCGTTTGTTCCAGCACACCTTCAGCGTTGCCAAACAGGTTCGTACCGATACCGCCATTGGCGCCAGTCCCGTATCGGTGGCCTTTGCGGCGGTCAGTCTTTCTAAGCAGATTTTCAGCGATCTCTCTTCCCATACAGCCCTTTTGATTGGCGCCGGTGAAACCATCGAACTGGTGGCGCGCCATCTGCACGAAAGTGGTATTGGACGCATCATCGTTGCCAACCGTACAGTAGAGAAGGCGCACAATCTGGCCAGCGAATTTGGCGGATACGCCATTGCACTGTCTGAGATCCCGGAACATCTGGCTGAGGCTGATGTGGTGATCTCCTCCACCGCCAGCCAGCTACCGATCCTCGGCAAGGGAGCGGTTGAATCGGCACTGAAGAAACGCAAGCACCGGCCAATGCTGCTGGTCGATATTGCCGTACCGCGCGATATCGAATCTCAGGTTAGCGAACTGGAAGACGTATTCCTCTACACCGTTGATGACCTGCAGGAGATCATCCAGGAGGGTCTGCGCTCCCGCCAGGAAGCCGCACAACAGGCCGAGGAGATCATCGATACCCAGGTGACCCATTTTATGAGTTGGCTACGCTCTTTGGGCGCAGTCGACACTATTCGTGATTACCGTCAGGGCGCTGAACAGATCCGCGACGAGGTACTGGAGCAGGCCATCCGCCAGATCCAGGCAGGTAAAGATGCCGATCAGGTTCTTAGTGAACTGGCGCGGCAATTAACCAACAAACTGGTTCACACCCCCTGTGCACGCATGAAGCAGGCGGGCTACGACGGCCAGATCGAGCTGCTCGACGCTGCGCGGGAACTCTTTAGTCTCAAACCTGGCAGTAAATAACCCCCGTGAAACCTTCCATTCTTGGCAAGCTGGAGAATCTCTCCGAGCGGCTTCAAGAGCTCAGTGCTCTGTTGGCCGATGGCGGCGTGATCGCCGATCAAAATCGTTTTCGCGAATACTCCCAGGAGTACGCTCAGATCAAACCGGTGGTTGACTGCTTCGAGCAATACAACAAGGCACTGCAAGATATTGCCGCTGCCGAAGAGATGGCCAGTGAGAGCGACGCCGAGATGCGCGCCATGGGCGAGGAAGAGCTGAGCACGGCCAGCGAGCAACGCGACACCCTGGAACTGGAGTTGCAGAAGCTCCTGTTGCCACAGGATCCAGACGACAATAAAAACGTCTTTCTCGAAGTCCGCGCCGGTACCGGCGGTGACGAGGCAGCGATCTTCGCCGGGGATCTGTTTCGTATGTATTCCCGCTATGCGGAGAAGCAGCGCTGGCAGGTGGAGATCATCTCTGAGAGTCTCGGTGAGCACGGCGGTTACAAAGAGGTGATCGCCCGATTGGCGGGGCAGGGTGTTTACTCGCGGCTCAAGTTTGAATCGGGTGCACATCGGGTGCAGCGAGTGCCGGAGACCGAATCCCAGGGACGCATTCACACCTCCGCCTGCACCGTGGCAATTCTGCCCGAAGCAGATGAGCTAGAAGCGATTGATCTCAACCCGGCGGATCTCAAGGTCGACACCTTCCGCGCCTCCGGTGCAGGTGGTCAGCACGTGAATAAAACCGACTCGGCTATTCGCATCACCCACCTGCCAACCGGAATGGTGGTGGAGTGTCAGGACGAACGTTCCCAGCACAAAAACCGCGCGAAGGCGATGTCGGTACTGCATGCGCGTCTGGCTTCAGTACAGAAAGAGAAGCAGCAGAGTGAGCAGGCCGCCGCACGTAAATCGCTGGTAGGTAGTGGCGACCGCTCCGAGCGTATTCGCACCTACAACTTTCCCCAGGGGCGGGTCACCGATCACCGCATCAATCTCACGCTATACAAGCTTGACGAGGTGATGGCGGGAGAGCTGGATGAAGTGATCGAACCGTTAATCAGTGAATACCAGATGGATCAGCTGGCTGCCCTGGCTGGCGAATAACCACTTTTTATGAGTATTGCCGAACTTTTGCAGCAGGCCGCGGTGCGACTTGCCGAGGTTAGCGACTCCCCGCGACTTGATGCGGAGCTGCTGCTCTGTCGCGTGCTCGAGAGTGAACGCAGCTATCTCTTCACCTGGCCCGAGTGTGAGCCCGATGAATCGCAACAGAGGGCATTCGAGTCACTACTGGGGCGACGCGAGCAGGGTGAGCCGGTGGCCCACATTCTTGGCCGACGTGAGTTCTGGTCACTGGATCTGGCAGTAACTCCTGACACCCTCATTCCCCGTCCTGAAACCGAACTCCTGGTAGAAGCCGCGCTGGCGCGTATCCCCCTCAATGCCGAGTGGGAGATCGCTGATCTGGGTACCGGTAGTGGCGCTATTGCGCTGGCCATTGCCAGTGAACGTCCCGGCTGCCGGGTGGTGGCGGTGGAGCGCTCGGCAGGTGCGTTGGTGGTGGCGCAGAAGAATGCCTCGCGGCTCGGTATCAGCAACGTGGAGTTCCTTGCCGGTGACTGGTTCGAGCCGCTGGCCGGGCGACAATTTCAAATGATTGTATCCAATCCACCCTATATTCCGGCTGACGACCCCCACCTGCAACAGGGGGATGTCCGTTTCGAACCGGCCACGGCTCTGGTTTCGGGTGACGATGGTCTAAATGACATACGGCATCTGATCACAAATGCGAAAAATTTCCTGGTGTCGCCTGGCTGGTTATTACTTGAACATGGTCACGACCAGGGCAGGGCCGTGATCACGCTATTTCAGGCCGCAGGCTACCAAGATATTGAAAATCTTAGGGATTTGCTGGGGAATGATCGGGTGGTGGGTGGCCTGATTCAGGCATAACCGATGGTCGATTTGAGCTTGATTAATCCGCCTTCCGGTATACTATCGAAGGCATGGATAGAGATCACACCACACTGATCCGCCACCGGGAAGTCCGCTTTTGTCGTTTGAATTCTGGTGCTCCCCAGGCACATCACGCCAGCATGTTACTCAGTGGCGTAGACGGTATTCACCATGTGCAGCCCGTCGACCCACATCTGTTGCACGTACGCTACGACGTTTCCGTGATCTGTCTTCAGGCTATCGATGATGCCCTGGTCGAGCTGGGTTATCACCTCGACAACAGTCTGTTGTATAAACTCAAACGCGCTCTCTACTACTACTCAGAAGATACTCAGCAGGTCAATATGGGTAAGGAGGGTGGCTGTTGTGCCGGCCGGCAACTGTTCATCAATCACTACCACCGCCGTAGCCACGGCTGCCGTGATCCGCGGCCGGAGCATTGGCGCAACTATCGCTAAATCCTTTAGCAACTAGCCTTCGTTATCCCCACCCCGTCGTAACAGCTTTACCACCCAGCGATCGATATTTCCCCAAAACCACTCCTGCAAGCGCCGATACCAGGGGCGATGGTGCCAGTTCTCTGCGTGGATTTCGTGACTGGCGCCAAAGTCACGCTGGAAAAGTAGCGCGGCTTCAGCGATAAGCTGTTGGTCGAGTAGCTCCTGATTGGCCTCCAGATTCCAGCGCAGGTTCCAGCGGTCGATGTTACTGGAACCGATGGTGAGCCACTCATCGCAAAGCACCATCTTGGCGTGGAGGAAACGTGGCTGGTATTCGAAGATACGCACACCGTGGCTCAGTAGATGACCATAGAAGCGGCGCCCGGCATGGCGCACAGAAGGGTGGTCGGTGTGTGGGCCGGGTAGCAGCAGGCGCACATCGATACCACTGCGCGCGGCGCGGCGCAGCAGGCGACGGATCTTCCATGATGGGATGAAGTAGGCGGTGGCTATCCAGATGCGCTGTTCGGCGTTTCGGATACGTTTGATCAGGGAGCGTTTGATCTCCATTCGGCTCGGTGAGTTAAGGGTAACCCGGCCGGGACGGGAGCCTCGGCACTGGCGAACGGTAGAGGAGTGCAGACCCAGGGCCACGCCTGACCAGGCGCGCCAGCTCTGCTCAAACAGATGTTGCCAATCTTCAACTACCGGACCGCAGATTTTCAGCATCACCTCGTGCCAGCCCTGTGGATTGTTGCGGGTTTCGAAATCGTTAGTGATCCCCGCGCCGCCGGTGTAGGCGGTGTGACCATCGATGACAAGTAACTTGCGGTGGTCACGGAACAGGTTGCGGCGCAGGCGGCCATAACTTAGAGGGTTGTAGAAGGTGAAGCTGATGCCACCGTGGTTCAATCGCTGGCGGTCACTCTGATTGAGGCCCCGGGCACCGAAGTCATCGAGCAGCAGATAGATCTGCACACCGCGTTCCGCAGCGGCGACGAAGGCATCGATGAAACGGTCGGCAACCTCGCCCGATTCGAACAGATAGAGCTCCAGCAAGATCTGCTGGCGAGCGTGGCGGATGGTCTGCAGCATATCGGGAAAGAAACGCTCGCCGTCGACCAGCAGTTCGAAGTGATTACCTTCGCGCCAGGGGTAGCGATAGTGGGTGCCTTCGAATGCGTCCATTGCCTCGCTCGCTTAGTTATTCCCGCTCGATTACCTGGATGCGTCCTTCTTCGATCATTAGTGCCAGTTTCCCTTCCAGCAGTTCCACCATCGCCTTACCGGCAATCGCGGCGCGCCAGCCGTGCAGCAGGGGAATGTCGCGCTCACCGAGCAGTAGCAGCTCCAGTTCACGGCGACCACCCACCGCGCCAGGACTGATGTTCTGCTGCTGACAGCGCTCTCGCAGCAGCGCCATCATCAGATCCACCAGCGGCTCCTTTTGTGGAGAGAGGCGCTTGCCGCTCTTTGCTGCGGGCCACTCCTCCTTCGGCAGGGTACGCGCTGTGGCGATGAGCTTTAGCAGGGTTTCGCCGTGGCGCTGTACCGTACCGTCCTCAAGGCCACGAATGCGACGCAGTTTGTCGATTGATGAAGGCATCAGCTTGGCCATGTCGAGCAGCACCTCATCCTTGACGATCCAGCGGCGTGGCCGGTCACTCTGCTGTGCCTGTTCCTCGCGCCATCCTGCCAGTGCTTGCAGCACAGCAAGCTGTACACCCTTGAGACGGTTGCTGCCCTTGAGTCGCTGCCATGCATCCTGCGGTGGATTGCTGTAGCGGGCCGGGTCGCTCATTTCATCAAAATCGGATTGCAGCCAATCACTACGGCCCATCTCTTCCAGTTTCTGTTTCTGCTTCAGGTAGACCTCACGCAGATGACGCACATCGTCGGCGGCGTAGGCGAGTTGTGCCGTATCAAGCGGGCGCTGGCACCAGTCGGCGCGGGCGTGTGCCTTGTCGAGATCGATGTCCAGCACTGCCTTAACCAGACTGCCGTAGCCTATCTGTTCACCCTGACCGAGCAGGGTGGCGGCGATCTGGGTGTCGAAGATCGGGGTGGGCACCGCACCGCGCATATCGTGAAAGATCTCCAGGTCCTGGTGCGCCGCGTGCAGCACCTTGGTGATGTTCGGATCGTAGAGCACATCGAGTAGTGGCGAGAGATCCAGCGCCAGCGGATCGACGCAGGCGATCACATCCGGGTTGGCTACCTGCAACAGGCAGAGGCGGGAGCGGTAGGTCTTCTCGCGCAGGAATTCGGTATCCAGAGTGAGCCAGTCGTGGCGACGCAGCTGTTCGCAGAGGGCGGCCAGTTGTTCTTGGGTATCAATGTAGAGTGCGGTCATGGTCTGCCCGGTTGTTGGTTTGAGTCTCAATTATTCACTACGCAGATCGCGAAGTATATGAAGCAGTGGTGACAAAACGACACCCGTCGCAAGACGGCGGTTGTTGCGGTGATTAACGGAACGGTATGATGCCGGGTGTACTGCTGTTTTTTGAGTAAAGGGGATAAGGGGTTTCATGGGAGCACTGGTTCAGGTTTTCTGGCAGATCGCCCTGTTGCGCAAGGGGCCGCAGACACTGCCCGCCTCGCGCGAGTTGCTGTGGCTACTGTTGGCCGCGCATTGGCTGATCGGCGTGATTCTGGTTCTCGACACCTTCCAGCTGGATCGCGCCCTGCTCTCAGGCCTGTTCGGTACCCTGGTTATGGTGGCGGTGGTGCACGGCCTGTTGCTCGTACATCACCACCACAGTCGCGCAACCCAAACCCTCAGCGCTTTGGCCGGTTGCGAGATTCTGCTTGGATTACTCACCTTGCCCCTGTTGGGGCTGCTCAGTATGGGCGGAGAGTTGCAGGCCCTGGCCACAATACTCTGGCTGCTGTTACTGGGCTGGAGCATCGCCATTACCGCACACATCTTTCGTCATGCCCTGAGTGTCCCGTTGGGCGTTGGTGTGCTCTCTGCGGTGGGCTATGTGTTTATCTCTATCATGCTAAACATTTTCATTTTTCCAGCGGAGGCGGCTGTATGAAGGTCCACATTCTGGGTATCTGCGGCACCTTCATGGGCGGCGTGGCGCTGCTGGCCCGTTCACTGGGCCATGAGGTCAGTGGTCAGGATGCCGGGGTCTACCCACCCATGAGCACTCAACTGGAAGAGCAGGGGATCACCCTGCACGAAGGCTATGGCCCGGAGGCGATCCCGGACGATGTCGATATGGTTGTGATCGGCAACGCCCTCTCCCGCGGTAACCCGGCGGTGGAGTACGTGCTTAATCGCGGCCTGCCTTACACCTCAGGAGCGCAGTGGCTCAGCGATAATCTGCTGGGCGGTTGCTGGGTGCTGGCGGTGGCCGGAACCCACGGTAAGACCACCACCGCCTCAATGCTCGCCTGGATCCTGGAGTACGCCGGGCTGAAACCGGGTTTTCTCATCGGCGGTATTCCACAGAATTTTGGCCTCTCCGCCCGTCGCGGCGAGACCCCGTTCTTTGTCGTCGAGGCGGACGAATACGACACTGCCTTCTTCGACAAGCGCTCCAAGTTTGTTCACTACCACCCGCGTACCCTGATCCTCAATAATCTGGAATACGACCACGCGGATATCTTTCCTGACCTGGCGGCGATCCAGCGTCAGTTCCACCATCTGGTTCGCACCGTTCCCGGCGAAGGGTTGATCCTCTCCCCGGCGGGCGACGCCAATATGGCCGAGGTGCTGGAGATGGGCTGCTGGACACCAGTCGAAGAGTTCGGCGGCGATTCTGGCTGGGGCCGCAAACTGCTGGCTGATGACGGCAGCCGTTTTGAGGTGAGTTGGAATGGTGCCGTGCAGGGTGTAGTGGAGTGGTCGCTACTCGGTGAGCACAACGTGAATAATGCCCTCGCGGCCATCGGCGCTGCGCGCCACTCCGGTATCGCTACCGCCCATGCCATCGAGGCATTGGGGCAGTTCGAGAACGTCAAACGTCGTATGGAGCTACGTGGCGAAGTGGCTGGTGTAACCGTCTACGACGACTTTGCCCATCACCCCACCGCCATCGCCACCACCCTCGATGGTTTACGAAAAAAGGTTGGCAGCGCGCGGATCCTTGCGGTGCTTGAACCACGCTCCAACACCATGCGTATGGGGGTACACAAGGAGACCCTGTTGCCATCGCTGGCCGCAGCGGATCTCGCTTTTATCTATGCGCCGAAAGAGCTGGGTTGGGAATTGCCTGCCAATGCGGCAAACAATGTCACCGTCTGTGACGACTTTGATCTCCTGCTGAAGGCCGTTCTCGCCGAAGCAAAGGCGGGCGATCAACTGCTGGTGATGAGTAATGGCGGCTTCGGCGGTATCCACGGCAAGTTGCTGGATGGCCTGAAAGCGGGGTAATCATTTCCCCTATCCCTCGCCACAGGCTATCCTAAATCAACATACTTACTTTGTAGTTGCCCATGTCAAAACCCATCGACACCATCTCCCTCGCCATTACCGGTGCCTCCGGTGCCCCTTACGGTCTGCGTCTGCTGGAGCAGTTGCTGCGTGGCGGTACTCGCGTCTACCTGATGGTCTCCCCGGCGGCGCGGGTGGTGCTCAAGGCAGAGAGCGACATCGAATTGCCATCAGAACCCGAAGCAGTGGCCGATTTTTTCAACCAGCGTTTCGGCACCGATGCAAAGCTGTTGCAGGTGTTTGCCGAGCAGGACTGGTTTGCCCCGGTGGCTAGCGGTTCTGCTGCGCCGCGGGCGATGGTGGTCTGTCCCTGTTCATCCGGTTCCCTCTCTGCCATCGCCACCGGTGCCAGCAATAATCTGATCGAGCGGGCGGCGGATGTGATGATCAAGGAGCGGCGGCAGTTGATCCTGCTGCCGCGTGAAATGCCCCTCTCGGCGATCCATCTGGAGCACATGCTCAAGCTGGCGCAACTGGATGTGACCATCATGCCCGCCAGCCCCGGTTTCTATCACAAGCCAAAGTCGGTCGATGAGATGGTCGATTTTGTGGTGGCGCGTATTCTTGATCACCTTGGCATCAAACAGCAGTTGGCTCCGCGCTGGGGTGGTGACTAACGATGTCCCGGCAGCGTATGCCCATCTTCCCCCTGCACTCGGTGCTACTGCCGGGTGGACCGATGGCGCTGCGTATCTTTGAACCCCGTTATCTCGACATGGTCTGTAGTTGCCTGCGCGACGAAAGCGGCTTTGGTGTGGCGCTGATCCGCGAAGGGCAGGAGGTGGGCCCAGCGGCAGAAGTTTATGGTGTCGGAACCCTGGTTGGGATCAGTTACTGGGAGCAGCGCAAGGATGGCCTGCTTGGTATTACCATTCGCGGTGAGCAGCGTTTTCGAATTCTCGATAGCGAGGTGCAGGAGAATCAGCTGCGGATCGCCGAGGTGGAGTTACTACCGGAAGAGGAAGCGCTACCACTGCCGGGCGAGTATCGTCACATGGCGTCGATGTTACAACGCATCCTGGATGATCTTTCCCATCCCTACATCACTCTGCCGCGTCGCTATGACGATGCCGCCTGGGTTGCCGGGCGTTTGATTGAACTGTTACCTCTGGAGTTGGCGTTAAAGCAGCGGCTGTTGCAGATGGATGGACCACTGCAACGACTGGAGATGATCAGCGGTCTGTTGGCATCCGAGTCTAAGGATTAACCCCGAGCAAAACAGTTTCCCCATTCCACTCGTTTAAATCACTTTTTCTGTGACGTTGCTTGAACTGCCAGCCCGGCAGGTCTGCCAGCAGTTGTTGCAGTGGTCGATCAAAATTGGTTTGCGTGCGTGGTACGGTTAACCCCGCAGTCTCGGTGGGTTGCAACAGACTAACGTTACCAATCCACAGCGGCTGTTCATTCTCTTCAAGTCGATAACCGGAAGGCCACAGGCGCAATGCCAGCCACTGCCGTTTATCCTTTACCTCTTTCACCAGCAGCAACGCCTCGTTACTACCGTTATGCACCTGCGGTAGTACCGGTATCTGTTTTAACGGCGTATCCGGGGCGAGCCAGATCATCCAGTTGAACAGACCTACCTCGGTCGGTTTATACCAGCCTTGCGTGATTAGCTGCTGTTCAAGCTTTGATAGATCATCCGCGTATTGCAGATCGAGTGGATGGTTGTGAATACCTCGCAGGTCGTCGCGATAGGTGGGCAACTCATGCCACCGTTCCGCCTGCCAGTCATTTCGAGTGGTGATGATTTCCAATGGTGCTGTCGTATAGCGATGCAGCATGGCGTTGTGGTTCTGGACCCCATGCCAGCCTGCGGCTATGAGCAACACCAATGTTGCAATACCAGCCAAACCAGCAGGCTTCACCTGCTCTGCTGGATGGTGGCGGTAGGCGATACCCAGCAGGGCGATCCAGGCGCCGCCCAGGGTCAATGCGCCCATCACCCCGGAGAGTCTCGACGCACCAAGATAGAGTCGCGCCATGGCGACGCCCAATAGCAACACGGTAACCAACGCGTAAATCGGCCAGCGCCGTTGTTCGGGAAACTCACGTGCGATGAGAATGGCGAGAAAACCGTAAACCGCTAACGCGGTCATTAACTGGCCACTATGCAGCGGCGCGGGAATGATTGCGTTTGCGGGGCCTTCCAACCACAACAGATTGAGACTGAGCAGCGCGCCGATGCCGACTGCCGCCAGCCAGTGCTTCGCTGCGTGGTGATTAGATTGCCGCCAGAGCCAGGCGAACACGGCTAGCGATAGGGGCAGCAGTACCTGCCAGTCGGACAGCTGTGCCAGCACGATAAAAAGATCATCCATTATCGGTGTGCGCAGCGCTGTGGCGGCGATGTTCAGGTAACGATCAAGATTGAACATCAGCCCCGACGCACCACTGGCCTGTGCCACTACAGCAAACAGGGAAGTAGTGAGTAACAGTAGAAACGCGAGCAGGGTGAGGCCGCGTGCCTCGGGTTGAGCCGGGTCGAGCAGTGCTGCTGGAATATGACCCATACGTGGATGCAAATTGGCCCAGCGGAGGATGCGCTGAATCAGCGGGTAGGCGTGGCGATGCACACGGTTGAACAGAACACGTAGCAACCACAGGGCGAGTAGCAGTGTGCCACCAACCGTGCCGAGCACTACCGCAAGTCGGGAGGTGACTTCGGCAGCGAGCCCCAGTGAGGCGGCGAAGAGGATGCCGGGAAAGACATAGACCGGCGCCCAGAGTATGCCCGAGATAATGTTGAACAAAAGGAAACGCCTTGGCGACATCTCCAGCATCCCCGCCACGGCGGGGATCACCGGACGGATCGGGCCGATGAAACGTCCAAACAGAATACTTTTGCCACCATGACGATGGAAAAACTGGGTGGCACTGGCGATCAACTCAGGGTGAGTGCGCAGCGGCCAGAGGGTTTTGAGCCGCATGTGCATCGTCCGTCCCAGCCAGAAACTGATTCCATCACCGGCGATCGCGCCCGCTGCGGCCCAGATCAACGTCGGCCACAGGGACATCACGCCGCCACCTACCAGCGCACCGATGCCGAACATCATCACCGCCCCAGGTAACACCAGCCCGACCAGCGCCAAGGATTCGAAAAAGGCAACCAGAAAAACGATGAACCCTGCCCAGGCGGGGTTGGCACTTATCCAGTTAAAGACGATGTCGACGGTATCCATGGGGGTAGTTTACGTGATGGAGAAGGAGAATAGCCACGGCACAGAAGGTAAGAAAAACCGGCCTCAAGAGGTGACAAGGGAGGCTGCAGTCGCTCATGTGTTGGCCTGAATGCAGTCCTTTTGCATTAATCCATATTCACAAAGTACACAAATTAGAAGGTGTTCGCGGGTTAATGCTTCGATGATCTAGATCAAAACAGTGTTGGTATGTTTGTGTGTAAATATGAAGCGTGTCAAAAAACCTCGATTTTTACAGACTGAAATTGAGCTAGATCAAGCGACGAGCTTATATTGCAATGAGTAACCTTTGAGCGCGACGCATTAATACTTTGTTCGTATTGATGTTGATACTGATCCGCTTATATTCACAGCTCGTTTTGAAAATTGTTCTGCGGAACAGAGCACTGGTAAGTGGGGAAGCGAATGGATTTTGCTGCACTGAAAACTTCATCCGTGCATGGGGTTGGGTTGGACCATGTCACATCAATTCTTTTTGTAGGTAAGAAAAGCCTCTCTTCAGAGTTGCTATCAGATAGCATAAGTCGTGCTTTTGATATCGACTGTCAATTGAAGTCACCAGTTGAATTTCTGGAAAATCTGAATTGTAGTGATCTCGTAATATTTAATTACGAAGACTTTGAAGATGAATGCCTGCGAGAGATGCTCTGCGCCGCATTGCAACAATCAGCCGATGCGCCTGTGGCAATCGTTAACATGGACAGGAAGCGTATCGACTATGGTGTTATCGAGTGGCCTAATGTGAAAGGGTTATTTCATCGTGATGACACCAATGAGACCCTTCTGAAAGGCATTTGCAGTATTGATAAAGGGAATATCTGGTTTCCTCGGCAATATACAGAACATCTGGCAAAATTGCGCACACCGCCGGCAACCATTGGTAAAAACGCTATTTCTTTAACACCCAGAGAAAGGCAGATTATGGAGCTGCTGCACAAAGGGTTAAAGAATACAGAAATAGCCGAAATGTTATTTGTTAGTCCGCATACCATAAGAACTCACCTCTATAAGCTGTACAAGAAGATCGGCGCAAAAAATCGTATACAGGCCATGCAGTGGGGGCAAAGTACAACGCCTGGCATGAGTGGCATGTAGTGGCGCAGCTAAGCCGTGTGAGCATCTCTAGTTTGTTGCGTTCAGCTATCTATGTTGTTTTCGTCGCGTCATTTTGTTGCGTGGTCCAGGCGCAGGATGAAAATGGGAGTATTGAAGAAAACGCACCCATCGAAGAAGTCGTTGGGATTATCCTGGATCGCTCAGTGACTTTTGTCGGGCATGATTTCTATCGTTACTTTTCAGACTATTGGCGACTTACGTTTACTGACAATGAAGATGTTTTAACTGTGTATGAGCGGCCATCGGCAAGATGGGGAAGTTTGATCTGGGTGGAGTATCGTTCCAAAAAAGTCGCAAAATTGTTTGTTAGTCCGAGTAATAAAACCAAAGCGATTGCAGAGCAGGCTGCCAATCAGGTGCGCGCAGAGCTGACACGGATAAAGTTTGCGGAGCAGTTTCAGGACACCTTTGATGTGGATAAAGATGAGATATAAGGACGTTACGATGATGATTCAGCCCGTTAGATGGCTATGTCTGACACTGCTTGTGGCGTGTGGACAATTCTGGATAAGTACAATCGCATCAGCCTCTGAGCTGGTGTACACACCAGTCAATCCCAACTTTGGTGGCAACCCTCTAAACGGTACCTACCTGCTTAATAATGCACAGGCACAAAACAAGGAAAAGGATCCGGATGGTTATGGATATGAGGCGCCATCGGATCTAGATCGATTGGCTAGCTCACTTCAATCACGTCTACTTGGCCAGCTTCTAGCAGATATGGGTAATGGAAATACTGGCTCAATCGTTACCGATGAATTCAGTATGGTCGTTAGTGATGATGGTGGCGGTGGTCTTGTGATTGTGATTACCGATCTTGCAACGGGCGAAACAACAACAATCGCTGTTAACGGTTTGATTCCGGATTGAGCGCCATGGAAGGCTATATGAGTAAAAAATTATCAAACCCAAGGTTGTTGATAGCTTTTCTCTTATCAATGACTCTTGTCGGGTGTGCTTCGACACCGATTCCACCCTCTATAGAGTCGGCACGACTCACCAGTAGAACATCTACCTATGACGACTTGCGTGCCTTGCCAGCGCCAAAGGGCAAGATTGTTGTGTCGGTCTATAAATTTAATGATCAGACGGGTCAGTACAAACCGTCGCCAGCAAGTTCATTCTCAACTGCCGTGACTCAAGGTGCTACAGCCATGCTGGTGCAGGCCTTGCACGAATCCGGCTGGTTTGTTGCGCTGGAGCGAGAGGGTCTGCAAAATCTTCTCACAGAGCGCAAGATCATCCGCGCTTCCCAGAAAAAGCCAAATACGCCTATTAATAACGCAGATAACCTCCCTTCACTGCTGGCGGCAAATGTGCTGATTGAAGGGGGAGTCATTGCTTATGAATCAAATGTAAAAACGGGCGGTGCTGGCGCCCGTTTCCTGGGGATCGGCTTCTCTGAGCAGTACAGAGTGGACCAGGTGACTGTAAATCTGCGCGCAATCAATGTCTCTTCAGGCCGCATTTTGCATAACGTATCAACCTCAAAAACCATCCTTTCAAAAGAGTTACAGACTGGCGTATTCAAGTTCATTGAATATAAGGAGCTTCTCGAGCTTGAGGCTGGAACGACGACCAATGAGCCGACGCAGATGTGTGTGCGTGCAGCGATTGAAGCGGCTGTTATTCACATGCTGGTGGATGGCCTGGAGAGCGGTAGTTGGTTTCTGGCGAGGGCATCAGATATCAATAATCCAGTAATCAAACACTACAGTGAAGAGAGGCCAATGGTTGTTATGAAGAGTGCCGCATTGAAACCAGCATCTAACAAGTATGTAACAATGCCACGGGGTACCACCTACTACGAGGATATTCTGAGTGGAGGAAATTAATTCAGAATAAAGGCGTATAGCGGTCTCTCTGTTTATGGTTAATGCTTACCTCTACATGTGAAGTTGATGTTTTCCGGGAATGAGTTCCCCTTAATCAATCTTCCAGAAAACAGGTAATGGATGACACCATGAGAAGACGGCAAAGCCTTGGAATGCGTTCCTGGCTAATCTTCATAATCTTGCTGGCACAAACTGGCTTTGTGTGGGCGGGTGATCTTGCAGCACACTCTGAATGGTCTGAATATAATGAGATTGCTATCACGCAGGATGGTGATCTGCTTGATGCTGAAGCAATACAGCAAGGAAGTGGAAACTTCCAGGATATCTATCAGCACGGCTCCCTGAATCAATTCCAGTCACGTCAATTTGGTAATGCAAATCGCATTACGTCTACCCAGGATGGCATCAATAATCAGCTGAGAGTCTGGCAGCAGGGTGAGGCCAATGTTGCCGATCTCTATCAGGCTGGTGCGGACAACATTGCCATGCTAGCGCAGCAGGGCGTGGCCAACGATATCTGGATTTCTCAGGATGGCACGGGAAATCAGGCATATGTGACACAGTGTGGCGCTGGTAATCAGGCCTATGTGACACAAGAAGGAAGTGGTCAGAGTGTATTTATTTCGCAGAAGGGCACTTCCAACACAGTGACTGTGCGTCAGTCAAATTGATCTACCAAGTGTGAATACTTAACCCCCCAAAGGAGAGAATCCCATGAAAAGGAAAATACTAGCGTGTGCAATCATGTCGATAGTGGCATCCGGGTCTGCCTATGCTGATTTCAATACTGCCAATGTTACCCAGGCCGGCAGTGATAATGATGCCTTAGTTGACCAAACAGTAAACGCAACTAACAACCTGGCTGATGTCTATCAGGGCGGTAGTGGTAATGATGCCACAGTGATCCAGAGTGACTCTGATTCATCAATGGCAACCATTAACCAGGGCGGTGCCTACAACTCAAGCGCGGCAGTCAATCAGAATGCAGCAACGAATAGTAACAGTGCGACCGTGGTCCAAACCGGTAGTACCATGGACTCGGATGCCACGGTAAACCAGACTGGTACAACCAACAACGGCTATATCTATCAAAATCATGCGGGTGGTTACGGTACTGGTGGAGCCAGCGCCACAATCAATCAGAACGGCGACCTGAATGATGCCGATATCAGACAGGAGCATACCGATGGTAGTGTTGCCACTGCGACTCAAACTGGCGCTAATAACAGTGCCAGCGTCAACCAGGATTCGTTCGGCCCACACGATGCTATGACTGCAACTGTTAATCAGAATGGCACCAACAACGCTGCCGATGTCGATCAGTTGGGTTACTCCGATGGCGCCAGTGCCACTGTAAACCAAACAGGTGCCGATCAGACAGCCACAGTTACCCAGGTGGATTCTGCAGGTTCCATGGCTAACGTAAATCAGGCATACAGTGATGGTTCAAGCGCGACCATTACTCAGTCTGATTCCGATGATTCATCAGCGACGGTTATTCAATACGGCAGCTTTGATTCTGTTGCATCAATCAGCCAGTCAAACGGCGCACTGAACAGTGCCATGACCAGACAGAACTCACTGTATGGTACCAGCTCATCTGCATCGATTGACCAGAATGGTAGCGGCAACGTTGGTGATATCTATCAGTATCACGGTAGTGATATCTCAGGGGCTATTAGCCAGGTAGGTAATGACAACACCGCCTATGTCAATCAACAGCACGTTGATAACACCACTGCCAGTGTTGCTCAGAACGGTAATGGCAATGACGCATATGTACGTCAGAATGGCCTTGGTATTCACAATCCTGCTGCGGCTAACGTCACCCAGACTGGTGATGATAACTATGCCAACGTCAATCAGGATACTTCCAGTTATGCTATTGCTAACGTGACACAGACTGGTGTTGCCAATACTGCTGATATTGACCAGGTGGGTAACTCTACTCTTGCCACTGCCAGCGTGAACGTAACCGGTAATGGCAACGACACTACCATGTTGCAGTCAGGTGCCGCGTACAGCAATGCAGACTTTACCTTCACCGGCGACGACAACACCCTGGTGGTTACCCAAACTGCAAGCAACAATGATGCAATAGGTGATGTCACCGGCAATGCCAACATGATCACCATTGACCAGAGCTCTGCAGACAATATGGCTTCTGTAACCGGAACCGGTGTCGATGCTAGTACCCTGGATATCGACCAGTTCGGTGCTGGTAGCCACAGTGCCACTGTGCTTCTGTCAGGTGTTGGTCATTCAGGAACGATTAGCCAGGGCGGTTTCTCCCAGACAGCTAATCTGAATCAAAGTGGTTCTTACAACACCGCGGTAATTCTGCAGGGTCCGCAGTAAAACGCTCAGGGTGAATTCATACCTTGAACATGTGAAGCATGATGGCCTGCTGGAGTTACTCCGGCAGGCCGTCATCTTTATTCTGCTAGCTTCTCCCATAAACGTGAGTGCAACCCAGGCAATGGCCGAGAGCACAACTATAGAACTTGATAAGGTCATCGTTGGTAACTTGATAACGATCACACCCGTTGTTTCGTATCTATCCGAAGGTGATTATCTTTATCGTATGGCTCTGGTTAAGACCGGGCGTTCAGGAAACTCTTCCAGTAAACAGAGTGGACGGTTTCGTGTAAAAGATGAAGGTCCTACAAGGCTCTCAACCACCAGCATTAATCTCGGTCCGGCAGACAGCTGCGAGTTAACGGTTACCCTGATCCAGGAGTTTAAAACGATACTGGAAAAAACGTTTCAGTGTACTCCCCACAATAATTAGCCATAGCCTATTTCAGGCGACCTCTCCCCACTCTCTAAATGAGGAACTTATCCCGGATCCAGAACTGGGTTGCAGGTAAAAATCTACTCGGAAAGCCCCAGCAATAAACCCTCAGTCGAGGGAGTAAGATTTGTCGTCACTCTCCTATACGTTTTAATAAGGGTTCCAGCCCTTACCCCATCTGTTCGCAAAAGTCGCTACGTGATACGCCTCTTCTAACAAGAAACATATTGCGAACAGAGCGGACAATCGTCTCAACTCGAACATTAAAATCCCATATAGTGGTTTTGTGGCGCTAGACTATACGGATGGTGGTGGGAGAGAGAATACCTGTTATGAGTAAGGGATTAACGGTTGCAACAAGCTTTATTCTTGTGGTGGTCGCGGTGCTTGGTACTTCCTGGCTGTCGGTCTCGCTGTGGAATGATCCGGGAGAGGGCGTTGCCGCTGCCACAGAATTTCAATACCAGAGCGGTATGAGTGTGGCCGAGTTCGGTGAGGCCAACGGCCTGGAACGCCGAGCACTAAAGGAGTTGCTGGGCCTGACTTCTCCCGCCGATTTGCAACGTCCACTCACCGACTTCGTTAGCGATCCCACCACCCTTGCGGATTCATTGCACGAGGAACAGGTGTTACAGGGTGAAGATGAGCGCAAGAACTGGCTCAAGATCGCGATCAAGTTTGCCCTATGGTTCGCGTTTCTCGGTGTGATGTTCTGGGTGTTGCGCACCCGCCGCATCACCGCGCGTAGTCGTCGCTGGTTTTATCTCTTTGCGCTGCTGCTTTTCGGCGTGGTACTCGGTGCCGATCCCAGCCCGATGGGCACGGTGAAAGATGCCATTGCCCTTTACGGCGCCGAGGGTGTGATCTTCCCGCCGCGACTGATCGCCCTTGGCGCATTTATCCTGATGGTCGTACTGGCAAATAAATTCATCTGCGGTTGGGGCTGTCAGTTCGGGGCATTGCAGGATTTTCTCTTCCGCCTCAATCGCAACAGCAAGGATCGCAAGGGACTGCTGCGGCAGTTCAAACCGCCGTTCTGGTTTTCCAACAGTGTGCGCGTTCTCTTCTTTGCCCTGTTTACGGCGGTGGCATTCATGGCGGCTATCGACCTCATTGAGCCCATCGATCCGTTCAAGGTCTTCAAGCCGATGTATCTCGGCATCACTGGTGTGGTGTTCCTTGCCGCATTGCTGATCGCCAGCCTCTTTACCTATCGTCCCTGGTGCCACTTCTTCTGCCCCTTCGGTCTGGTCGGCTGGCTTTTCGAGAAGGTAAGTATCGGTAAAATTTCAGTCGATTATGCGCGTTGCAAAGATGGCTGTGTGGTGTGTGAAAAGGCGTGCCCCTCCGATTGCATGGAGGCGATCCTGAAACAGCAACGCACCATCCCCGACTGTTTCGCCTGCGCCACCTGCCTGGAAGCGTGTCCAGCCCAGGCGATCACCTTTCATCTGGGTAGACGCAGCAAGCCACCGGCCGGTAAATTTCCCCAGTAGCCGATCGACGTTGATGACTAATCCACTTTTCGTTGATGAATATCAATGAACGCTAATATACTAATGGTTTACTATTTTAATCAATTATTACCGTCCTAATTGTAGGGATATCTTTAAGGAGCAGCCATGAATCAAACCTCACGTCTGGCGAATCTTCCCATCTCCTGGTTTGCCACTGTTATGGGCCTCTCGGGTCTGACCATCGCCTGGGAGAAGGCCGAGGCGTTGTTCCAGCCCGATTTTACCGTTAGCCCGCTCCTGCTGGCACTGACCGCCGCCCTGTTTATCAGCCTGCTCCTTATCTACGGTCTGAAACTATTGCGCTTCCGCGCAGCGGTGGTGAAAGAGCTACATCACCCGATCAAACTCAGTTTCTTTCCCACCATCTCTATCAGCCTGATCCTGCTCTCCATCGCCACCCTGCATTCGGCACATAGCTTGTCACTGGTGTTGTGGATGGTGGGCACAGCACTGCATCTGCTGTTTACCCTCTATGTGATGAGTGCCTGGATTAACCATGAGCACTTTCAGATCCAGCACATGAATCCCGCCTGGTTTATTCCGGTGGTGGGAAACATCCTGGTGCCCATTGCAGGCGTGGCTCACGGTTATGGGGAGATCTCATGGTTCTTCTTTAGCATCGGCCTGGTGTTCTGGCTGGTGTTGATGACGATTATCTTTTACCGGGTTTTCTTCCATCCACCGCTGCCCGGCAAACTGGTACCCACCTTCTTCATCCTCATCGCACCACCTGCGGTGGGTTTTATCTCCTACATGCGGCTCACCGGTGAGCTCGACTCAGTGGCACGTATTCTCTATTACTTCGGCCTGTTCCTGACCCTGCTGCTATTCGCTCAGGTGCACCGCTTTGCACGCCTGAAGTTCTTTCTCTCCTGGTGGGCCTACTCATTCCCACTGGCGGCGATCACCATCGCCAGCATGGTGATGTACCAGAAGCTAGGCGGTCTCTTTTTCCAGTCATTGGTCATGGCGCTATTAACCATACTGACCACGGTGATCGTGTTGCTAATCGGGCGTACCGCATTGGCGATCATTCGACGCGAGATTTGTATTGAAGAAGATTGATTCGATGAACAACGTTGAAAGGGAGAGATGAAGTGGAGAGAAGCTGGGACAAGAACACACGCCTGATCCACTGGGCAATAATGGTGACGGTACTGTTTCAGCAGTTCAGTAGCATCTGGATGTCTGACCCAGGCACCCAGTACCTCTTCCCCTATCACCGCATCATCGGTGCCATTGCGGCGGCAGTGGCATTGCTGTTCTGGCTCTATAGCTACGCCATCTACGACTTCAAAATTCTCTTTCCCTGGGGCAAAGAGGCGCGGCGCGTTGTGTGGCAGGAATTCATCGGACTGTTTCGTAGAAAGCTACCCAAAAGCGGACACCGACTCGGCCTCTCCAGTTTCGTGCACGGCCTCGGCATACTCGCCCTGACCGGCTGCGCCATCACCGGCGTCATCATGTTCGCCATGATCCCACCCGGCCATGTCGGCCCACCAGACGATCCCATCGCCTTCACCAGCTACACCTTGAAGCACAAATTCTTTGGCGAAATGTTGTGGCTATATCTTTACGGTCATGTGCTCTTTTCGGTTATTCATCAACTGGCTCGGGATAATGTCTTTGGTGCGATCTTCAGCCTTTGTAAGGATGACAACAATAAGTAGCAAATCGTATTGTTAGCTACGGCATCATCACATCTGCGCACCATCTGAATAATTGCCAGCGAAATGAAACGATGTTAAAACTATTATTGGATTCATCGTGCGAGGGAGTGCTGTCTATATTCACTCCCGAATAACTTCTAAATTATTCTTCGCACTTCACTCAGCGCCAACTTTCACGGGAGTCAGTATGAAAAAACAAATAAAACGATTATCTCCGCATCAAAACGGCAAGGTATTTGGGATACTAATGGCTGTTAGTAGCCTTGTATTTCTAATGCCGATGTTCTTGATGATGTCGCTCACTATGCCAAATGTAGATCAACATGGTAATCCAGTAGATTTCCCTAAATTTATATTCTTAATAATGCCAATCCTTTATCTGATATTTGGATATGTTTTTACAGCGATTGGATGTTGGATATACAACATCCTTGTTAAATATATTGGCGGGATAGAGTTTGAGCTGGTAGAGAAGCCAGAATAAGTTCTCCGGGAAATTCATTCTGGAACCGCTGAGTGAGGGAGTAATTTCAGTTCTAGCTATTCCCGCCTTAGCATGAATAAATAGTGTTTACTCTGTACCTGGTGTTGGCAAGGTTGTTCGACATGAAGAAAATACTAATTGTGTGCGCCGCTTTCTTCTGTTTTTCTGTAGAAGGACTTGCTGAGGCAAGCAAACAGCAAATCATTTTTGAGAAAAACAATGCGATCTTCGGCTTTGGTGTTGGTATGGCTGAGTTTAGGACTGTCCTTGATTTTTTAGGGGTTAATACTGGGTTTCCAAGAGGTAGTGGCGGGCATGAGCTTGTGAAAATGTGCTTCAAAAATAATTTTGATGACGTGCGGCTAACATTATTCACAGGATACTTGCATGACTACTCCCTGTTATATGGATTTGAATTCGCGAATCTTTCAGATGCGGACAAAAATCTATGTGCTGTTAATGAAAAATTGGGGGCGTCTATTTCAACCGGTGGTGGGGTTTCGCTTGGAATGTCAAAGGCAAGCATAAGAAAACTCCTTGGGGAACCAGACAAGCAAGTCGGGGAAAAATTGTCGTGGCAGTTTGAGTACAGGATTGCGTATGAGAAGCCTAAATACAATAGTTGGCGTGCAGGCCCTGAGGGTAAGAAATATACCCAGCATCAAACCATTAGTGGCGAGTTCCATGATGGGGACATCGTTGCAGAGTTCCAGAATGACAAGCTTGTGAAATACAGGGTTATCGACTCGCCAGAGTCGGATTTTGAGATTGAGAATGTGTATGACACCGATAGTCCCTATGCGGGCTCGGCAATAACATGTCTTGCGCATCCGTACTATATGACAATTAGCTATGACACAACAGGCCAGCTGGAGTATTACACTCTAATGAGCCCTGATGGAAATCTATATCAACAAGAGCCAGTAGGCGCCTTGAAGGTTCTTTCAATTGAGTGGCCGGACAGTGGCGCATCGCCTAACAACCAGATTACGTTTTCAGGGGAATTGAAAGAAGGTGACGGAGGATTTTCTGGTGATTCGCGAGTGAATGGTGGGGTGCTTCAGGTAAGAGGCAAAGAATATAAGATGGTCTGCAATTGGAATAGGTGATGTTATTCGGTTTACGCAGTTAAGGGCTCTGCCACTTAAACAAGTCGTTAAACCGTGGTCTGTCCCCGGTTATTCCCGGTTATTACAAAGCCAAAGATTTTGGCGAATTCGCAAATGGCGGCTCACAGGCAACCATTAAACTTAAAGGTGGAAAGTCTTAAGATGACTAGCCTATATATGTTGAATTTAATCAATTCATATTTCATCTCTATTTGGGGAATCACAGTTACATCCATTCTAGTGATAATTTTTGGTGCTAAATCCTACGATTTATTTGCAAAAGCATGGCCAGCGACAACTGGAAAGTATCATACATCAGGGAAAGTTACGTATTCAGAATTTAGCCAGCAACCCGTACCAAAATGGCTTGAAACTCAAAAAAACCTCGGTTTAATTACCTATTCATATAATCTGAATGGACAGTTGTTCAACGGAACAGTACCCATCGAGAAATTGAAAAAAGAGGATGTTGAAAAATATTACTTTAAAGGTGCTAAAGTGACAGTATATTTTTCTCCGAAATTACCTAATTACTCTTTCATTGGTAAACCACCACTTCAGTATCAAGTAATTCTTCGCTTATTATCATCATGGTTTTTCGCACCAGTTGTATTGATTAGTGCTATTTCTATGTTTATATG
>JBNKQR010000036.1:0-30425 GCA_050295975.1 Thiohalomonadaceae bacterium | reverse complement strand
GGAGCAACGCGACGCCTTCCTCCTCAAGGAGGAATCCGATCTCACTCTGGAACAGATCGCCCGGCTGGTGAATGTGGGCCGGGAGACGATCAAAAGCCGACTGCGTTATGCGCTGCAACGCCTGCGTGAAGCACTGGAGGATTGCCTGTGAACACACCGCAAGACGACATGCCAGAACACGATCCACACATCAGTGCCCTGTACCGAAAAGCAGGAAACATCGAGCCGCCCGCCTCGCTAGACGAAGCGGTACTCGCCAGTGCACGCCGTGCCGTACGCCAGCGTCGCAATCGTTGGATGCTACCGCTATCGACTGCGGCAGTACTCATGCTCGGCCTCACCGTACTACTCAAACTCAATAGTGAATGGCAGCCCGGTCGTGAGTTTAAGGATGACACACCGGCTTCCGTGACACTCGAAGAGAAAACAGAAAGCGCTGCAGGAACGCTGGCGAAGAGAGCCGCGCCTGCACCGGCAAAAACCCTGGGACTGAACGCGGCGCCGCCATCCAGCGCTACCGCACCGCGCGAGGAACAACCGCGACAGGCCGCCAGGGCAAAAACAGAAATTGCCGAATCACAGGGTTTTGCTGCTGACAATGCAGCGATGTCAGACTTAATCGTTCCGCAAACCGACAAACTAAAAGGGAGCGAGAGTCCGGTTATCTCTGGTATGGCACAGGCAGAACAAAAAGTGCTGGAACCAAAAGCGTGGATTAAAAAGATCCGCAAGCTGATTGAAGCGAAAAATATAGATGAGGCTAAAAAGGAGCTGGAAGCCTTTAAAAAGCGCTATCCGGATCACAAACTACCAGATGATCTGAAACCGCTAATACCTTGATAGCGATTCAAGTATGGCGAATTTACATAATGATCGAATCTATTCCCTTTGATCGCTTTGCCAGAAAAAGGACGTTCAACCCTGTTCCCCAGGATTGAACGCCCATCTATTTCCATCTTCGCAATACTCTGTCTAGAAGTAATTAACGTCCGTTAATGGAATATTTCATCAGTGTAATACCTGTCAATGCACCATTAGTAAATGCTCCAGCACTTACCAAATCCCCATGCCCCTGATAACTGCCTGCATTTGGCATATAGAGACAAGTTTCACCGGATTCACATAATGTGTTGTCGTTACCATAGCCATCATTATGGATCTCCGTGGCAGCTCGCAGGAACGTTGTTTGGCAAGCAGCGCCGTTCCAGGTTGCTCCTGTCACCAGGGCATCACATCCTGCATTATCATTTGTGGCGGGCGCGCCGCTCCAGATGTGGGTAAGCGTGTCATTCCCGGTTGGTAATGCGAGTACGTTCAACGCTGCTGGGCTTCCTCCATTACCTGTATCACCTGTCGACAAGCTCCAGTCCCAGATACGCCCAGTGCCTGAGAACCATTTACCTCGTTGATTGATGTCAGGAAATGCCAAACCATCCTTGCCCCAGCTACGGCGGGGGTTATCGAAGTGCGTCCAGTCAAAGGTACTGGATATTAAAGAACTGAATGTTCCACTATTGTCATCGGCATTAGCCACATCATCACTAGTCACTTTACCCACGAACGTATTTGCCAGTGTAATACCTGTAGTTAAAGTCGCGTTTGATGCACCATTATTTGCACACGTACCATCAACCAGACCCGGATTAGTACCTGCGGTGACCGTGCAATCTGCAGTAGAGTTATTGCCAACCATTAGCATTCCGCTGAAGCTATTATTTGAAGCAGTATCAAGCAAGATACCTGTCGTATTGTTCGCGGCTACCACGTCAGCATAGTGGTTGTTATCAGTAACAAGGTGTGTACCAGCAATATTGTTCCCTATAGCCGCACTGGAAAATGTGTTATTGCCGGATGTGTCAGCCAAAAATATTCCACTGCTGCTATTATTATTCGCTGTTACACCAAGCAGCGTATTACTTTCCGAAGCGTTGACCGCACGTAGACCATTCGAATTATTAGTCAGAACAGCACCGCCTATTCTGTTATTCACGCTGCCGTCCAAGTAAATCCCGTAGAGTGTATTGTTTCCTGCATTAATATTTGTAAGTGTATTATTCGTTGATCCAACCAACCGAACACCGTTCCAGTTACTTCCTGATGTGATTATATCTGTTAGCCTGTTGTGTGAGCTGGTATCAAGAAGAACACCCGTATCCCAGCCAAAACCGGCACTGGGTTTTGCTACACCCACATTCCGCAACACCGAAAACTTTGTAGATGCCAAACGAACTCCAGAGCCCTGGGTATACGCATTGATATTGCCTTCCACCCAGAGATAGTTATATCCGGAACCATAAATAATAGGTGTATTTACTCCGTTAGAACGGCTAATTGTGACACCGGGCTGAATAACCAGCGCCACCTTGTCAGCGAAAAAATTGTAAGTTGCTGTAGTAGTTACTGGTGTTGTAATCAGATATATATTCGAGCCTATATTCATGTTGATTGCGGCATTACTAATGCTCATCGTGTTATTCCACCAGTTAGTACTTGGCGTTGCGGCCAACACGCTGGAACCCTGATAGACAGTCACTGCATTACCCAGGAATCCCGGGGCAGTAAAATCAATCAGGTCAGACAGGTATTTGCCATCGGCCAGTCCGGTAGAAATAAACCGTGGCGAACCGGTACTCATATCACACATCCAGTTAAAAGCACCGAGACTGTCTACGGCAGTTAGCCCGGTACAATCAGCTGCATATGGCACATCAACCACACGATACTCACCACCATGCAGACATGCCGTGTCGCTGACTGCAGTACATGCAGTATCTGTCGCCTGAGCCCAATTGGAGCCCACAACATAGTCATTCCAGTCGGAACCATTTGTGGGGAATAGTGCGGAAACAGTTGGTAGCAATTTTACAAAACTCACTGTTACAGCACAGTCACTGCTGATTGCGCCAGTGGTATAGGTGTTACCTGAAAGCGAACCATTGCAGCCACTAATGGTATCCACCTGGTAATCCATATCTGGCGTTACGGTAAATGAAGTGGTGTCGCCGCTGTTTACCGAAACACTGGTCGGGCTGATTGAACCATTGGCACCAGCACTGGCGGTTACCGTATAGCTTGTTGGTGTTGTTCCACCACCACCACCCCCACCGCACGCAGACAGAGCTAGCAAACTGACAATAAAAACCCACTGTGTTGATACCTTATTAAACATCACTACACTCCAATTCCATTTTCTCGCAACTTTGATTATGCCTAGTCAACTTTTGTCCGCCTACTGTACTAACGTACAGGTACAGACTTCCTGTACAGCCTGTTCATTCAGTTTCTGAACCTCACAAATGACGCACTTTTTTAAGAAAATCGGCTCTACAGAGGATTTTTCCCGGCAGATCTACTAACATTGCGCGCCTAAAAACAATGAGAAGAGACGTGGACGACTTTATCCCCGGACAACGCTGGATCAGTGAAGCCGAGCTTCAACTTGGTCTTGGCACCGTAATCACCGTTGAGCACCGCACAGTCACCGTAGTATTTCTTGCCAGCGGCGAGACCCGCACCTACGCCCGACAAAGCGCGCCGCTCACTCGCGTCGCCTTCAGCGCGGGCGATAGCGTTCGTTCCGCCGAGGGGTGGAACCTGCATATCGAACGGGTAGAGGATGAGAAAGGACTGCTGACCTACATCGGGCGAGATGGGGAAGGCAACCCGGCGCGTCTTCCTGAAGGGGAGCTGGATAATCTGATTCAGCTTAACCGCCCCGCCGAACGACTCTTTACCGGCCAGTTCGACAACGACAAACTGTTCACTCTGCGCCGCGACACCCTGCAACACGCTGCACGCCTGAGCCGCTCGCCGCTACGTGGCCTCACAGGCGGACGCACCAGCCTCATCCCGCACCAGCTCTATATCGCCCATGAGGTGGCCAGCCGTTATGCTCCGCGTGTATTGCTGGCCGACGAGGTGGGCCTAGGCAAGACCATCGAGGCGGGTCTGATCCTGCATCAACAACTGCTCACCGAGCGGGCACAGCGGGTGCTTATCGTGCTACCGGAGAGCCTGCAACACCAGTGGCTGGTGGAGATGCTGCGCCGCTTTAACCTCTTCTTCAGCCTGTTCGACGAGGAGCGCTGTCTCGCCATCGAAGAGAGCAGCGGTCAGGAGAATCCCTTCCAGGCCGAACAACTGGTGATGACCTCTATCTCCTTCCTGCGCGATCACCCGGTACGTTATCAACAGGCACTTGTCGCCGGTTGGGATCTGTTGGTGGTGGATGAGGCGCACCATCTGGAGTGGTCGCCCGAGGCCCCCAGCGTCGAGTACCAGATGGTCGAGCAACTCTCCGCAGTCACCAAAGGGGTGCTGCTGCTGACCGCCACCCCGGAACAGTTGGGCAAGCTGAGTCACTTCGCCCGCCTGCGCCTGCTCGATCCCGATCGCTTCCCCGACTTTGATCAGTTTGTCGCCGAAGAGGCCGCCTACGAACCAGTAGCCCAGGCAGTGGAGGCACTGCTGGAAAAGTCACCGCTCGACGATGCCGCACGCAACACCCTGCTCGCCACCCTGGAGGAGGGCGACAACCGTATACACCTCGACACCCTTAACGATTCCGCTGCCACGCCCGATGCAAAAAGCGCGGCACGGCAGGCACTGGTCGAGCACCTGCTTGATCGCCACGGCACCGGGCGGGTGCTTTACCGCAACACCCGCGCAGCGGTGCAGGGCTTTCCTGTCCGCGAGCTGCACGCCTATCCGCTACCGCTCCCAGAGGCCTACGCCGAAGCGATCAGCGCGCTGCAACAGAGCGGCATCAGTGAGCCGTCACTCCTGCTCTGCCCGGAACGTATCTTCCAGCAACTCTCCGATGTCTCGTCAGGCTGGAGCCGCATCGATCCCCGCGTCACCTGGTTGATTGAACAACTGCGTAGCCTGCGCAAAGAGAAGGTGCTGGTGATCTGCGCCAACGCAGAGACCGCACTGGATCTGGCCGATGCCCTGCGCGAACAGTCCGGCATCCACGCCGCCCTGTTCCATGAAGGCATGAGTCTCATCGAGCGCGACCGTGCCGCCGCCTACTTTGCCGATACGGAGTACGGCAGCCCGGTGCTGCTCTGCTCAGAGATCGGCAGCGAGGGACGCAACTTCCAGTTCGCCCACCACCTGATTCTGTTCGACCTGCCGCTCAATCCGGATCTACTGGAACAGCGCATCGGCCGACTCGACCGCATCGGCCAGAAAGAGACCATCCGCATTCATGTCCCCTACCTGCAACAGAGTGCACAGGAGCTGATGCTGCAGTGGTACCACGAAGGTCTTGGCGCATTCGAACACACCTGCCCGGCTGGGCACAGTGTTTATGTGCAAGTGCGTGAGAGCCTGCTTGAAGCGCTGCATCAGGTCGATGAAGGCCTAGCCGATCTACCGGCCCTGATCGCCGTAACGCAAAAACTGCATCAGGAACTCAACGAAGCGCTGCATCGTGGTCGCGACAGACTGCTGGAATACAACTCCTGTCGCCCACATGTGGCCGAGGCGCTGCGTGATGCGGCACTGGCGCTCTATACCGATGACTCTCTGCCGGACTATCTGGAAACGCTGTTCGACAGCCACGGCATCGACAGTGAACTGCACAGTGAAAACTGCCTCATCGTACGTCCCACCGATGAACAACACGGACATCTGCCGGGACTCAACGAAGAGGGCATGACCATCACCTACGACCGGGCCACCGCCCTGGCCAACGAAGACATCCACTTCCTCACCTGGGAACATCCGATGGTACGCGGCGCGATGGAGATGGTGCTCGATAACGAGCGCGGCAACTGCTCTGTGATTGCAACAAGACTACCCGGAGTAGCGGGAGGACAACTGCTGCTTGAATGTCTGTTTGTTTTGGAGAGTGCCGGTAGTGAAAGCCTGCAAACGAGCCACTATCTACCACCGACCACTCTGCGCATCGTCATCGACAGCCAGGGCAAGGAACGCACGGCAGAGAAAGCCTTTGCCCGTATCACCCCCGCAGGCGAATCGGTAGACGCAGAGACCGCCGGACGCATCGTCCGTGCCTATACTGAAGAGCTGCGCAACATGGTTAAAGCCGGTGAACAACACGCCAGCAAACAGGCCCCCGCATTACTGCAACAAGCCCATGCCAAAACAGTAAACAGACTGAAAAAAGAAGTGGATCGATTAATAGCCCTGCACCGGGTAAACCCCAACGTGCGCGAAGAAGAGATCAACTTCTTTGAAATGCAACAGAAGGCATTGGTGAAAGCTATTGAAAATGCCGTACCGCGCCTGGATGCACTGCGGGTGATTGTAACGACATAAAAATGAAATTAATTTATAGTATCACCAGTACAAGCTGAATTCTCATGCAGGGAGTCACAATGAAAAAGCTACTCATCTTTGCTCTTCTTATTGCCGCAGGCTATCAGGCCTACAAAGACTTTTCCCATAAAGGCGCCGATGCGTTCGATGCCGAGGGTAATCCTCAAGTACTTCTATTTACCGTGGCTGGCTGTGGCAGCCCCTGTAGTGACGCAAATAGCTTTCTATCCAGGCGACACGTGAATTATGAGGAGATCGTCGTCACTGATGGCAAAGAAGAGGAAAAGAAGTGGGAGAGCTATGGTGCGATCAGAACTATGCCCGTGCTGGTTGTTGGCGACGAGACCATCACAGGATTTAACAAGTGGAACTACGTTTCAGCATTGGCAATAAATTATGACAATGAATACCTGACACGTTCAGAGGCGGAAATATTCGACAAAAATTTCGGCCCGGATGGCGAACCCAAGCTAGTGATGTACACCATGAATGGATGCGGCTACTGTGAACGGGCAATACGTCAGTTAAATAAAGATGGCATCCAGTTTGAAGAGCGTAACATCAACGCAAACTATACGGCGAAGAACGAGTTGGACAAGTTAGAGTCTGGTACCCCACTTATCTATTATGGCTACCGACGCTTTAACGGGTGGAGCAGCAGCATCTACAAGTCATTGAAGGCTGTGCTCTAAGCGAACCTCTTTAATTCATCCCTTTGTCCGCAAACGATTCACCAGTAGATCGTCATTGATAATCTCGTCTTTCATTTGCGCAAGTTCATTCACATCCCAGTTACTGCTCAGGTAGCGTCCTTTCGCCCAGTCGGCCTTTCCCGAAGCGAGCCATACAATAAAACCCGCGGCCAGTTCCGGCTCATCCACAAGAAATTCGTGCATATCTTCCGGCATGTTCTTGGCAAGCGCCGTCGGCACACCACCCGGATGGATAGCAAAACATTTAATCCCATCTTCGCCGTGATCCACATTAATGAACTCACAAAGGCGATTGATAACATGCTTAGCTGCCTGATAATCAGACGCACCTGGCATCAGCAGTTGTGCACCTATCGAAGAGAGCAGGATCAGATGACCACCCGAGCCACCTTTCTCAGCGTGTTTGCGTGCGGACTCGATAAGATGGGGAATGGCAAATCGGACAACATGATAGGTCCCTTTGACGTTGACCTCCCATGACCGCCACCAACTGGAAATGTCGGATTCACCAATCTTGAGCCATTCATTGAGAACACCGGCATTGGTGTCCACAACATCAATGCCACCGAATTTCGCCACACAATCATCGATAGCCGCTTTAACCTGTTCCGCATCGGTTACATCACAGACGCTATAGGCGCACTGCGTCTCGGGATTGGCCTGAATGATTTTGGCCCGGGTCTCCTCAAGTGCCTCTTCTGACCTCGCGGTGATGTAGACCGCGGCAGCACCGGCCTGGGCAAAGGCAATCGCTGTCGCCTCACCAATCCCCCGCGACGCACCGGCAATAAACACCGTCTTTCCCGATGCGCTACCTTTCAACGTCGTTTTTGGATCGATATCCGAATACTGCGAATGATGGCTGGTAAGGTCGAGGAACTGCGTATCGATAGATGACATGGTCTGACTCTCTATGGCCGTTAAACAGAGCTTAATCATAGGGAGCGGATAGCCAGGGCGCCTGCCAGTTTTTCCGCAATAGCTGCCTAATACTCCGTACGCAGCGACAATGAGGCGAATGGTGAGTAATATCCCCTATACTGACTCTGAGCAGGAGCATAGCGACAATGCCCATATCGACACTCATCACCCATGCAGAGGAATACTTCAATTCCGCAGGCGTTAATCAGCCGAATGTGGTGTCACCCATGCCCGGCCTGACGCTACTGCAAAGCAGCAACACCACCAGACTGGAAGCCACCATCTACGACCCAGTGATCTGCCTGATACTGCGCGGCGAGAAAGAGACGACTGTCGGCGACAGAGCCGTTAGATTTGGCGCAGGCGAATCGCTGATCGTGAGTCACAGCCTGCCGGTCGTCTCGCGCATCACCCAGGCCAGCCCGAAGTCGCCCTACCTCGCGGTGATCCTGTCGATAGACCTTGGCATCCTGCGTGCGCTGTATCACGAGATAGAGGCCATCCCCAACAATCATCAGCCACCAAGCGCAATGAATGCGGAAAAGACCGGGGAGGAACTCATCGATGCGCTCTCTCGCTACCTGGCCCTCTCCAGGCAACCCATCGAGCAGAAGGTAATGGGGCCACTCATCCTGAAAGAGATCCACTTCAGACTACTCATGGCACCACACGGCGCAATGCTGCGACAACTTCTCGACCATGAGAGCAATGCCAGCCAGATCAATAAGGCCATCTCCCACCTTAGGGAAAACTTCAAAAAGCCACTCTCGATAAAGGACGTGGCGAAGGCAATTGGCATGAGTGAGTCGTCGTTCTACGAACGCTTTAAAAAGATCACAGAGACCACACCCCTGCAGTATCAGAAAGAGATGCGCCTCATCGAAGCGCAGCGACTGTTGCGCAACGAAAGACTCCCCGTCTCATCCGTTGCCTTTGAGGTGGGATATGAAAGCCCGACTCAGTTCAGCCGGGAGTACTCCCGTAAGTTTGGCATACCGCCAAGTGCGGAAATTGGCTAACCCTTGTTTATAAAGTGCAATTTCTTTTAATAACGTCTGGTTGCGTACCCCAGGCCGAAACCGCTTATAATCCAGCTTCATAATTAATAATGCATCACTGAGAAGGCGGACAAATGGCTGGTGGAATTTTTGCGGTTCTGGATGACGTAGCACTTCTGCTCGACGACACCGCAGCGATGAGCAAAATCGCGGCGAAGAAAACCGCCGGTGTACTGGGGGACGACCTGGCGGTAAACGCCGAAAAGGCGACCGGCTTCCACGCCAGCCGTGAGCTGCCGGTGATCTGGGCCATCACCCGGGGCTCGTTTCTCAACAAGCTGATTATCCTGCCCATCGCCTTTCTGCTCAGTGCCTACCTGCCCTGGCTTATCGTGCCGATCCTGCTGCTTGGCGGTGCCTACCTCAGTTATGAAGGGACCGAGAAGGTATACGAGATCTTCGCCGGTCATCACAACGAGACAATCGCCGCCAAGGAGACCAACGACAGGGAGGAGTTACTGCGACGCGAGAAGACCAAGATCAAAGATGCGGTGCGCACCGACTTTATCCTCTCCATCGAAATCGTCGTTATCGCTCTCGGTACCGTAATGAATGAATCACTACCGATGCAGGTGATCGTCGTCAGCCTCATCGCCATGCTCGCCACAATCGGTGTTTATGGTTTCGTCGCTCTACTGGTGCGTATGGATGATGCGGGACTGCACCTCATCAGCCGTGCCCGTCACAACACGGGGCTTGTTGCCAAGGGCCTGCTGGCAACCGGCAAACTGCTGGTCGCTTCCCTGCCACGGGTGATCCGCATCCTCGCCGTGGTCGGCACCATTGCCATGCTGCTGGTTGGCGGTGGCATGTACACCCACAACATCAGCGCGGTACATCACCTGCTACAGGCCCTGCCCACACTGCTGGCGGACTTACTGGCTGGATTGGTAGTTGGTGCAGTAGCGATAGCTTTGATGAAGATGCTGACTAGCGTTAGAGCGAAAATTGCGGGTTCTAATTAACGGGCTCTGACGCCTTTAATTCGCCATCGTCGGCATTCTAATCATGGCAACCGTCGGCGGTTATCTCACCACTCAGATCGAATACTTTCTGTATGGCACTGCCTTTGTCGGCTTATGGTATTTCAGGCTGCCTTTTCAGGTTTCTGCCCAGAGAATTACAGGGGGCACACCCCTTAAATATTCTGATTACTTTTGATCAAGATCGCTACGAAGGTTACCGGCCTTATCCAGGCAAACCACCGTCTCACCCACTAGCGTGGCGGAAATTGGTTTCTGCCCCCCGCAACTGGAAGATTTTATCGTTTCGAGTTTTGGTAATCTTGCAACCCGAATCTTGTCATCAATATACAAAACCTTTCCATCGGCACAGCCTGCCGTCTCAAGACGGTGAAGTGATTTTTGCCCGACCACTTTCCCTGTATTGATATCACGCACCAATATCTGCTTTACCTTGGCATCCGCCCAGTTTCCCGTCGCTTCAACAAGATAACCACCACATAGATAGGGTATCAATACATCTCGCCACTCACCTGTAGCGATCCATTTTTCAGTATTATTACCTTCACACTTTGCAGGAGAGTAGTGTGCCTTTGTTAGATTTGCCGATGTACAGATGATGCCACCGCTATATGGTGCACTGATATAAATGGACATGTCCGGGTACTTTCCGATGGACTTGTACCCCGCACCAGGCTCAAGCAGAAACAATTCTCCTGTATCGGTCGTAGCAAGGTATTTCCCATTCTCATATGCCACAGACCAGAACATAAACGAATTGGCGGGCCAAACATTCCGCACATTTCCGTCCAGATCGATGTCCATTACTTGATTTACGATCTCTTCTTTTTTGTTATCCGGTTCACCAATGACCAGCAGGCCATTACTATATGGAAGAACTGTGTTGACAGTACTCGCCAATTCTATCTCTTTAACAGGCTTCAGCACCGATCCCAGATAAACAAGATGGCCGTTGCTTTTCCAAACAACCGCTTTGGCACCCAAAGTGTTTTCTTGATTAATCGGTAGCAACCCGTCGCCAGAGATAGGGCTTCCGCTAACAGCACTAGTGCAATTGAGCAGGAATACACTGCTAATTGCAGCGACAACAACGTTCCGCAGAAAGCTCAAGTGACTAGATACGTTCATTATATTTGTGAATCACAAAGGTAGTACCAGCCTTAAACATGCCCGCAGCCGTCAGGGCATTTCTGTCCTGAGGTTTTATGTGTATGCAGCCATGCGACGTGAATAAATTGACTTCCTTTCCCAATTTATACTCCGCCTCATTGTCGGGTGTAGTATGAATCATATCCCCAGAAAGAGACTCGTTAGCGTCAAGGACACCATTACCATTTAAATCCTTGAAATACCTGATAGCGACGGGGCCAAAATCATTGAACACCCACGTTGACGGGATTATGTGTTTTTTGTAAAGGCGAAAATACTCACTTTTGAGTCTATCTTTAGTCAATCCAATATCTTTCTTGATTGAACCCCATTTACCGCTACTTAGCTGATACCAGACATCATCCGGTCTCTCACGTAGGGGTGTACCCCACTTTATCTTGGAGAAAGACCAGGTAGGAGTTGTATAAGGTTGAACTGAATGGATTGCATAGGTGCCTGGCCTGGTGGGCTGCTCTGCCATATGGGGATCTGAACCGCCAAACTCCGGACCACCCCATGCCGCATATCGCCGAATTATTTTCTTGTCCCTATATACAGCAAGTATGTGAATACCAGGATAAAAATGAAGTACATCCATGTAACACCTCATGTGAAATTTGTTACTTTTTAGTGAACGAGCTAACTCATCATAGCTCAATGATTGGAATTAGGAAATACCATTTTAGCTGCCATATCTATTGCTATCGTTAAACTTAGTGGTTCAAAGCTCTTTAGCTGATTGATACGTACAAGGCTACTTTTTTCTAGCCTTTTAAGGCCATATTTACCGAATACCTTCAGAATTTCTTCCCTGATAGATAGCTTGCTATTCTTGCATTAACGCTCACTTACAGCGTTGCAAGTGAGTTATTACCTGACTCAATTCCCATTCGGCAATGAGAGCGCAATCAGTAGCCGTTTCCTGCGAATAAGGCACAACTTCAACAGATCGATAGCCCAGCGCGTCTCTGCATCCGTTGTGGACTGCCACCTGTTAATCAACTCCTCGATTTCGTCAATCTCCTCCCGAAGCAGTTGTTTCTGTTCTTCCGCTTCCATACCGACCTCCATGGCATTTACTCCAGATGCCATTCAGTATCCTGGGTTTTCCAGCCATGAATACTAAGACTTCCTTAGTAGTAATTTGCTCACGACTTCACCTGCACTAAGGACTCCTTAGTATCCAGGCAAAACTCCATGCAAAATAATAGTGATCCCCTGGCTTGTGCCATGAAGCAGCTTTGGAGATCGGATGCCCCAAAGTCCCGTACCTGTACGCCTGAGAGAGGCGAGGTTACGAAATGGACTTTCCCAAAAGGAGTTGGGAATACGGGCAGGTATTGATGAATCCTCGGCCAGCCCGAGAATCAATCAATATGAGACAGGGAAACATACACCCGACTACAACACACTGGCGCAACTCGCCAAAGTATTAAAAAAGCCAGTGATCTACTTCTACTGCGATGATGATCGTCTTGCACGGCTCATCCTTGCCTACGACAAACTTTCAGTTAAAGCTAAAAACCAGTTACTGGCTCAACTGGAGCTATAGCACTCCGACAGCAACAGTCACCGCTCGACTGTAACAAATGTTCCAGACATGGAGAGAGTCACTGTACCAAATTGCCATCACGCGGCAATCGGGCCGTTCCAGAGAGTCATACAAGGAGAACACACCATGTCAGTCGAACGAATCACCTTTGCCATCGTCGGCATTCTCATTATGGCAACCGTCGGCGGTTATCTCACCACTCAGATCGAATACTTTCTGTATGGCACTGCCTTTGTCGGCTTTATGGTATTTCAGGCTGCCTTTACAGTATTCTGCCCAGTGCCGATGCTACTGAAAATGATGGGAGTTCGTACAGGGAGTGTATTTGGATGAAATAATAGTGAGAGCAAAAGGGGCAGACTCAGCTAAGTCTATATATCAATCGAGTCTGGCCCTTTTGGTTTACTACATTTATCTCTAATCGATTGATATTATCTCGTAAATGTCAGCGTTATGTGGAATCATTTTCACCTTTTCTTGATCTGAAATAACAACGATATGTTCGCCACTATATCCATTTTCTTTATCCAGGCTAAGTCCTGAATCCCCCCATACTTCTCGACTGATAATTATATAATATGCCGTATTTCCTGAGACAAATTCGCCTGAGACATAATAAGCACCATCATCAACAGGTGGTCCAACATTTAACCTTCCCTTTACGGACAACTGTTTAATTGGACCATTAACCAACCACGTCCCATTTGATTGCAGTAACTGCTGCTCCTCATAACTTGGCTGAGGATTTTGACCCTCTTCACAACCACTGAGCAAGATACAAACAAAAACTGGTAAAAATAATGAAATTACTTTCACGAGAAACACGCTACTTAATCTGCCGTAACTTGTAGGCAGAATACCCAGATAGCAAGGCAATAAAGAACATTACTGAAAGATGCATGGCAGACAACACACCCGGAGCCGATGACATCGAACTGATATTGAAAGTGAATGGGATTACATTAGTAACAAAAAGGACGATTGAGCAAATAAACAGATAATGCTTATTTGAAACCAATAGTGAGTAAGCAGTTATCAGTGCAATGGCAATTTGTGTTGCCGCTTTAATATTGGCCTCAAGATAAAGAATCTCCTCTATCACGTATGTACGCTGCGCAATACTATCGGAAATAACGAATATATGATTGATAAGTGTGGCAGCCCCACCCATGATCATGATCGCGACAATTAGCCAGAGAGAAGTCCAGACAGACATTGGAACTTTATGCTTCATATTGCCCCCTGTGAAGGCGGATATCTTAGTGTTATTTCTGGAGTTATTTTAAGTACGCCGATCAGGTAGTGCTAATCTAGACATGCAGTCAAAGGGGCCAATCTGCACAACTTAATCCAGGAGAAAGTTTCATCTGACCCCACTTATTTAAAGGGCTATGACGCCTTTAATTCTTGTATTAAACCGTGATCTGTCCCCTATTATTATTATTCATTAATTCAATATTTTCCCAAAAACGACCATATCCATACAATTGCCGTATGGTCTATCTAAAACACCTTCGACCCTATACCCAAGCGAATAAAATGCCTCCAATGTATTAACGTCATGTAGAGGAACATGAGAATACATTTTCCTTATAATCTGCTTCTTAGATTTAAGAAGAGATTGTTCAATAAATTGAATAAATTTAGCCATCGATCTCTCATGTGACGTATTGCTAATAAAGACAATTTTGGCACTACCACCGCGCTTGTATACACAAAGCCCGACCATTTGAATATCAGCCGACTTTGCCACATAAATTGCTCTAGGTTTAAATCGTGAACCTCTTCCTTGTGCATATAGAGAAGACTGCCTAACTTGCGCATCTGACCAACCTTTTGGCATTTCACATAAAATCTCACCAACATTTGCATCAATAAAATTGACGACATGTTGATCAAATACTTTCAATCTGTAAAAGTCTTCACATTGTACTAGTTCTCTTGCAAATTCGACTGAGCTTTCTCGGTAGGTATTCAACATGTGGCCGAAAACGACTTCATCATGGTCGCTATGATAATGCCGTTCCAGGTGCCCTTCGATTTTATAACCACTTGATAAGAGATATGACAACGCACTTAAATTACTCGCCGGCGCAGTACAATAAATTTTTCTGTATCCAATCTTTCTTGCCGCATCATGTATTGCAGATCGCAACTTCTTACCTACACCTTTATTTCTAATTTTTTCAAAAAGAATTACAGGCCCAGTTTTTAGTGAGCCACATCCTTTTTCTGTTAATACGACAAACCCACTCAGCTTCCCTTTATATACAACCTCAAACACGTGTTTGTGTTTTGTCACTATACCTTCGACATCCCCGACAGAATCACTAATTTCTAAAATCTTTTCTCCGTATTGCCTTGCCGTCTCCAAGTAAGACAAACTTATATGCTTATCTACTTCACACAAAAAACGTTCATTGTTTGTAGCAGTTATACGCCCCAGCTTCAGGTCATTAAACTCATAAGGGAATATTTCGCACATTACTCTCTGGATGACTTCATCATGCAATCTTTTTAAATTAGATAAATATAAAAAATTTTGCGGGACACGAAAACCAGCTTCAATTTTCTTAATTTCAGAGAGGCTTATGGGATTTGAATACTTAACTGACGCCGACACTTCAAATGCATGCGCTATTGATCTATCCTTAAAGTAGCTAAAAAACCTTTCCTTAGTCGTCCCTTTTTTTCCTATGAGATTCCATAAATCGCATGGTGATCCAGATATAACACGATCAACTACAACATGGCCTGTAATCGCGCCCACGCCACCTGTCTCATATAAAAAAACTCTTCGAGGAATATCTTTCGGCACTAACTTCCTTAATTCGTACTCCTTCTGCCCTGAATACAATTTGCCTGCATGCTCAGGAAGAATACTTATAAGTACGTCCTGCCCATATTCAGATATCTTACTTTCAAGAATCTGATTACCCATTTTCACACCCCTAAGTCTGACTTTAATTGTTCCCACCTGTCAGAATAAAATATTCCATCCTCTATTATAGGCTCCCCCATTTCCCACAAAACATCATCATAATATCTTCGCCATAACTCATTCACATCCTTTCCAAAAAGCAACAGGTCACGATTAGTATGAGGAAAATAGTGCTGCGGTATTGCCACTAGAAAAGTATACAAGTCATCTATCAATTGAACACTTATATTACCCGTCTTATCGGGCTGCCCTGGATAATTAACACACCTTAATGAGAAATTCACATTTCCTTCCAAGCTTCCAATTAAACTCTCTATCCATTCAACTTTTTCTCGCGACACCCTCTCAACTCTTTGAAATCTCACCGATCTATTCGACTTCACTAAGCCAATAAATTTGTTGTAATAAATGCTGCCAGAAGACCCAGGGATTTTTTTTGGTGGCCTTACATCCAATTGCGCGAGGGCAACTGATTTTTCCGCCTTCCGTATATATTTCATCATATGCAGATAAAAGTCGTCTTCGTGCAGAGGAACGACTGAATTTGCATTTCTAGCAAATAGGTTGACTTCCTTTTCTATTCTACTTCTAAATAAATTATTCTCAGCAACCACCAATGAAAGCCGAAGCAAAACATACAGAAAAAACAAAACCATCTGAAACGATATTATCCGCACAAGAGCAACACCACTATCTTTGCTAATGTAAGATACAAGTTCAGTGTTCTGCATTACAACAAGTGCGATTTCTACAACACCAACAAGAACCTCAGGCCAATATTTTTTCATCTCGGTATCAACGCTCTAATTTTTGCCAAACCTTGCTCAACCTTACTTCTGTTTTTTGCATCATTTAACCAGCGGTTCTGCGGCGAGGGATGTGGCATAGGAACAATGTAAGTGTCAACTGGCAACATACTAGAAAGTGAAAAATCACTTTCATGAAAAACTTCACCAACGACTCCGTCAAGCAAGCCCTTATAATCAAATAGAGCACTCAGTGGCTGAGGCCCCAAAGTAACCACAACCTCAGGCTCTACTATTTCAAGCTGAAGTTCTAGAAAAGGAAAACAGTTCTTTACTGCTTTTACTCTATCTTTATTCTTATCTACCTTACACTTACATAAACTCGTAAGATAGCAATTAGATAAAATCTCTTCTCTGTTATCACCCAATCCTGCAAGCCCCAACCAACTAATTAGTCTCTTGCCCGCCAAGCCAACAAACGCTTTTGCCTCACTCAACTCCTTTGCCCCTGGCTCAATACCTATAACGAATACACTATTACCAACACCACGCTGCATTACGCCAGTATGTGTCACATTCAGACCATCGTCATCACATGCACTGCAGGCACTTATCTCATGCGCCAACTCCAGTAGCTTCTCTGCTTTCTTTATTTCATCCATGTCGTTCTTGCACAAAAAAGCCGATGAAGGCATTAAACAAAGCTGAGCCCTTTTCAACTTGCTTAAAAAAAAAGGGGTCAGAGAGCAATTTCTTGCACTCATGACCCCACTCTATTATGTACATTCCCTGTCACTCATTGTCTTACCTACTCGTTACTGTAACCAAGATTCGGTCCCAACCACTTTCACTGCTCCTGTGCATCCATGCACCCGCAGCATTAATACATCCCTGTATGTCATCAACCTCATTACGCGTCGTACCCGAGGTTAGGACCAAGCCATTTTTCCACTTCCGAGACTTCCTTCCCCTTCCTTTTAGCATACTCCCCCACCTGCTCCTCATTAATCTTTCCTATCGCAAAGTAACGGCTATCCGGATGGCTGAAGTAGAGGCCTGAGACGGCAGCAGTCGGCACCATCGCTTTCGCTTCGGTGAGCCAGATGCCGGTCTGTTTTTCCACGTCGAGTAGTGACCAAACAGTGTCCTTCTCTGTGTGGTCTGGGCAGGCAGGATAGCCGAGTGCGGGACGGATGCCCTGGTATTGCTCTTTGAGCAGGGCCTCGCTATTCAGTTCCTCACTTGAAGAGTAACCCCAATCGGATTTACGTACGGTTTCATGCAGCCATTCAGCGCAGGCTTCGGCAAGGCGATCAGCGATGGCCTTGAGCATGATGGCGCTGTAGTCGTCATGTGCGGCTTCAAAGGCTTTGACCTTTTCGTCGATACCGATACCGGTGGTACAGGCGAACATGCCAACGTAATCCTGTTTGCCGCTGGACTGCGGGGCGACGAAATCCGAGAGACAATAATTCGACTGGCCTTCCGGCTGCTTTACCTGCTTACGCAGGAAGTGCAGACGTGCTAGTTCAACATCCGTATCGTCAGCTTCGAAAATTACTACATCATCATTGACGGTACTGTTGGCTGCAAACAAGCCGATCACCGCTTTGGCGGTGAGCCACTTCTCTTCGATGATCAGTTTCAGCATCGCCTGTGCGTCGTTGAACAGTTTGCGTGCCTCTTCGCCCTTCTCTTTGTCGTCGAGGATCTTTGGGTATTGGCCTTTCAGTTCCCAGGCGTGGAAGAAGAAGGTCCAGTCGATGTAGGGGACCAGGGTTTCAAGCGAGATGTCGTCGAAGGTGGTGGTGCCAAGTTCATTGGGTACCGGCGGAGTGTAGTTTTCCCAGTCGATCTTCACCTTGTTAGCGCGTGCCTCGGCAAGTCTAACGTATTGCGCGGCAGACTGACGTCCGGCGTGACGTTCACGCACGGCTTCGTATTCGGCTTTTACTCCGGCAACAAAGGTGTCGCGGTTGGCGGCGCTGATCAGGTTTTGCGCCACGCCTACTGCTCGGCTTGCGTCCTTCACCCACACCACTGGCTCCTGGTAGTTGGGCTCCACTTTCACTGCAGTGTGCGCAACAGAGGTGGTGGCACCACCAAGCATGATCGGTTGTTTGTAACCGAGGCGCTGCATCTCTTTGGCGATGTGTACCATCTCGTCGAGGGAGGGGGTGATCAGACCAGAGAGGCCGATGATGTCGACGTCGTGCTCCTGCGCTTTTTCCAGGATGGTTTGCGCGGCGACCATGACGCCGATGTCGATCACTTCGAAGTTGTTGCACTGCAACACCACGCCGACGATGTTTTTGCCGATGTCGTGCACATCGCCCTTTACCGTGGCCATGAGGATCTTGCCCGCGGCCTTGGCGCCCTCTTTCTTTTCCGCTTCGATGTAGGGGATGAGGTAGGCGACCGCCTTTTTCATTACCCGTGCGGATTTCACCACCTGCGGAAGGAACATCTTGCCGTCGCCGAAGAGATCGCCGACCGCGTTCATGCCGGACATTAGCGGCCCTTCGATCACGTCGAGTGCGGCGGGCAACTCCTGACGTGCCGCTTCGGTGTCCTCCTCCACGTAGGCGTCGATGCCTTTAACCAGCGCATGTTCCAGTCGCTTGGTGACCGGCCATTCACGCCAGGCGAGGTCCTCTTTTCTGGCGGCGGTGCTGCCGTCCCCGCGATATTGATCGGCGATCTCCAGCAGGCGATCGGTGCCGTCGGCACGGCGATTGAGGATCACGTCCTCCACCCGTTCGCGCAGCTCCTGCGGCAGCTCTTCGTAAACTTCCAACATGCCCGCGTTGACGATGCCCATGGTCATGCCCGCCTTGATGGCGTGGTAGAGGAACACCGAGTGGATCGCTTCGCGCACCGGGTTGTTACCGCGGAAGGAGAAGGAGACGTTGGAGACGCCGCCGACCTTGGCGTAGGGCAGGTTTTGTGTGATCCAGCGGGTCGCTTCGATGAAATCGACGGCGTAGTTGTTGTGCTCTTCGATGCCGGTGGCAACGGCGAAGATGTTTGGATCGAAGATGATGTCTTCAGCAGGGAAGCCGACCTGGTTCACCAGAATGTCGTAGGAGCGTTTGCAGATCTCCTGCTTGCGCGCCTGGGTGTCGGCCTGGCCGGTTTCGTCGAAGGCCATGACGATCACCGCCGCGCCGTATTTGCGCAGTAGTTTGGCGTGGTGGATGAACGCCTCTTCGCCCTCTTTCAGCGAGATGGAGTTGACCACGCCCTTGCCCTGGATGCACTTGAGGCCCGCTTCGATGATCTCCCACTTGGAGGAGTCGATCATCACCGGCACCTTGGCGATGTCCGGTTCCGAGGCCATCAGGTTGATGTAGGTGGTCATCGCCTGCACGCCGTCGAGCATCGCCTCGTCCATGTTGACGTCGACGATCTGTGCGCCGTCTTCCACCTGATCACGGCAGATGGAGAGTGCCTCGTCGTACTGCTCTTCCAGAATCAGGCGTTTGAACTTGGCGCTGCCGGTGACGTTGGCGCGCTCGCCGACGTTAACGAACAGCGACTCGGGGCCGATGTTGAGCGGCTCCAGACCGGAGAGGCGACACTCGGGGGCAATCTGCGGCAGTTTGCGCGGCGGATGTTTGGAGACCGCGTCGACGATGGCGCGGATGTGATCCGGCCCGGTGCCGCAGCAGCCACCGATGATGTTAAGGAAGCCGTCTTTGGCCCAGGAGGCCAGCTCGTCGGCCATCGCCTTCGGCGTTTCGTCGTAACCGCCGAACTCGTTGGGCAGGCCCGCGTTAGGGTGGGCGGAGACGTGGCAGCAGGCGATGCGCGACATCTCTTCCACATACTGGCGCAGCTCTTTGGCACCAAGGGCGCAGTTGAGACCGATGGAGATCGGCTGCGCATGGCTGAGGGAGTTGTAGAACGCCTCGGTCACCTGGCCGGTGAGGGTGCGGCCGGAGGCGTCGGTGATGGTGCCGGAGATCATCACCGGCAGGCGCACGCCATCCTCTTCAAACACCGTTTCGATGGCGAAGATTCCCGCCTTGGCGTTAAGGGTGTCGAAGATGGTCTCCAGCATGATGATGTCGGCACCGCCTTCGATCAGGCCGCGTGTGGCGACTTTGTACGCCTCCACCAGATCGTCGAAGGTGATGGCGCGGAAACCGGGATTATTCACGTCCGGCGAGATGGAAGTGGTGCGGTCGGTCGGGCCGATGACCCCGGCGACGAAGCGCGGCTTGTCGGGTGTGGCCGCTTCGGCGGCATCCGCCGCTTCACGCGCCAGGCGTGCCGCCTCGACGTTCATTTCATACGCCAGCTCTTCCATCTTGTAGTTCTTCATCGAGATGGCGTTGGCGTTGAAGGAGTTGGTTTCGATGATGTCGGCACCGGCATCGAGATAGGCCTTGTGGATCGCGCTCACCACATCGGGACGAACCAGCGCCAGCAGGTCGTTGTTGCCCTTGAGGTCCACCGGCCAGTCGGCAAAACGTTCACCGCGGAAATCCGCCTCTTCCAGTTTGTAGCTCTGTAACATGGTGCCAGTGGCGCCATCGAGATAGAGGATGCGCTCGGCCAGGGCCTGCACGAGTTTTGCGGAATTTTTGCCGGTGTATTTTAGGGTCATTTTTTATCTTTGCCGTTTCTGCTGATGAATATCATGGCGCATACGCTGCCGGACGTGCCATTTTAGCACAGCATCGGCCTTATCCCGCCGAACTGTGACGGGGTTTGAATTTGCCGCAATTCCCTACGGGATATGATTGGATCCCTTAAACGCGACGGCCAGGTGGCATGGATACAGCGACCCAATACAACGTTGTTTTCAACGGCGCGATTCGCGAGGGGTTTGAACGCAAGCAGGTTGCGTTGACCCTGGCACAGAAACTTCACCTCGATGGCGACAAGGTGAAGCGCCTGTTTGATGGTGCCGACCACACCCTCAAACGCACCAATTCCGAGGCGGATGCGCAGAAGGTCGTAGAGAAGCTGGCACAGATGGGGGCAGTAGCCCGTATTGACCCTCCCGCTGCTCCTGCACCACAGGCTGCCCCACCCGCGCAGCCGGTCGATGAAGCCCTTGCTCCGTTTTCACCGCTCAAGAATGAAACCCTGTTCAAACCGTTGCTCTATCTTGTGGTCGGTATCGAGGTTTTCTTTCTCGCCCTCTATTTCTTTGTACTGCTCACCCTCGGCAATTACACCTTTTTTACCCTGTGGGCTCCATCCAATAGCGAGTACCCACTCATTATTCTGGTGATACAGCTCCTCGCCATCCCACCACTAACGGTAGCGCTGTTACTGCTGGCGAAACCGCTGCTGTCACTGCGCAGCCGCCCCTATCGTGGCATTCTCATCCATCAGGAGCAGGAGCCGGATCTCTATATGTTTGTGGAGGACGTCTGTGAACGGCTGGGGGTTCCAACACCTGCGGAGATCCGCTTTAACAACGATGTGGCGATCGTCGTTCACCATCGTGGACTCGCTGGCTTCTGGCGCAACGAATATGTGCTGACGATTGGCGTGCCGCTACTGGCATCGCTGAAGACCAATCAGTTGGCTGCACTACTGGCGCGGGAGGTGCTCTGCTTCCGTAATCGGCGGTCACCGCGTGCCGCTTTTCTGTTGATGGCTGTGAATCGCTGGCTACATGCATCACTGCACCGGGAAGATATCCTAGACATCTCACTAAAACGCTGGCTGGAGCTAGGACGACTCTCTGCCACCACGGTGGAGAAGCTGCAAGAGCTGTTCACTTTTACTCATCGCCTGATGCAACCGCGGCAAACCCTGAGCCGGATGCTCGGGCGGAGACTGGTGCATACCATTGTCGCCATAGCCGATGAGGAGGCCTTCGCCCTGGCTGGACGAGAGGGTCTTAGTCAGGCCCTTGAGCAGCAGCGGCTGACTGCCCACACTGCTGAAGATATTATCCCCAGACTGCAAAAACAGTGGGACGAAAAGGGGGTGCTACCGGATGACATGGTGCAACTCACCCTGCTGCGCGCACGCCAATATCCCATCTCCATCCACGCCCAGCTGCGTCGTGAACAGGAACAGAATAAAGCAGCGATTAATGACATCATTCCCGCAGATACCCAGCGCATCAATCGCCTCGGTGCCGAGTTGAGCCAGCCCGGTTATGCCTGTGTCTCCCCGGCACTGACCCTGGTGCGCTACTTTGCCAAGCTGGCCACCACCATGACGGTACGCTACTACCATAACCGTCTGAACCTTCCGATTACGCCAAATAAACTGATCCATCCGCTGGTGAAGGGCAGCGCCGAAGATCAGTTACAAAGCGCACTCAACAGCTACTTCAACGGCGTGTTGCATCTGATGCAGCCACTTAACCTGCTAGCCCTGACAGACAAGCTCAATGACAAAGATGCGGCACGCAAACAGTGGCGCGATGCGCTACAGCGAATTAAAGCTGATCATGCTCAGGCAAAGCGCGACTTCGACGTTAACAACACCATAGAGAAGCAACTCACCGACAACAGCATGCGCGAGGCTCTCTACCGCGCCGAGCTGTGGCGCAAGATGGGTGAGCGAAAAATGAACAAGGGGGACTTCGAAGCCTTCCTGCAACAATGTCGTGATGCTGAGAGTGAATACGAACAGACACTGAAGAAGGTGGCTCTGCATCAACAGTTCTATGCCCAGCGGCTGGCGGCAGCACTGGTGATGTTACAACCGCCAGAAGAGCAAGAGGATAGCGATCACCGTTACATGGAGATCGTTATGCTGCTAACGGTGTACAGCCGCATTGAGGCGGTGTTACCCAAGCTGCGCGAACTGAAGCTCTACGCATCGCTACTCAATATCCTGCTCAGCTATCAGCACAGCGACCGTGCCTCACCATTGAAGGATCGTATTGAAGAAGAGGCCGCAGACATTCATCAGCTGGTTGTGTCTATCAAGCTTGCGTTGAAGGATGTACCTAATCCCTTCCCTGCACCACGGGGCGGTAAAGCATTGGTGGACTACCTGCTGCTAGAAGCATTTAGCGAAGAGACACCGGAAGGGGAGTTTGATCGCGGCAATGACATTGCAAATCGATTGGCGCTGGTGCAGAAAAAGATCCTGGCGCGGTTGATCGAGATTGCCGCCGAGGCAGAACAAAACCTCATGTAATCTTTATCGGGTTAGCGCAGCTTATCCCGGCGAAAAACAGTCACTCAAACCACTTTCAGGCAGTGCACGCTGAAATATTCTTTTTCATCGAGCCAGCTTTTCACCGCTTCAAATCCCGCCGCCGCAGCCAGCTGTAAAAAGCCTTCGACTGTGTATTTATATGAGTTCTCGGTATGAATTGCTTCGTCTTTGGCAAAGTAGAGCTTTTCATCACCGATATTTACCTGCTGCTCCATTGTGCTTTTCAGGTGCATCTCGACCCGACCGGCTTCGGCGTTATAGTCAGCAACGTGCCTAAATTTTTCCAGATCAAAATCGGCGTTTAGCTCACGATTAAAACGCTCGAGCAGATTAAAATTGAAGGCCGCAGTAACACCTGCCGCATCGTTGTAGGCACGCCGCAGAACTTCGTGATCCTTTTGCAGATCAACACCGATCAACAGGTGGCCATCTTTGCCCAGTGCCTGTGCCACGTGATGCAACAGTCGCTGCGCCTGGGCCGGTTCGAAGTTTCCGATACTGGAACCGGGGAAGAAGGCAGCTCGCGGCAACTCCTCTGGTGACCAGGGCAACTTGAGTCCACTTGAATAATCGGCACAGGTGGCGTGCACCTCCAACTCCGGATATTCACGCGCCAGATCACCTGCTGCGCGCAAAAGAAAATCACGTGAGATATCGACCGGCATGTAGGCCGCCGGATTCAGTGCATCCAGCAGCAGGCGGATCTTACGACTGGAGCCGGAGCCGAGTTCGATTAACAGACCATCGCTACCGAGTAGGGTCGCCATCTCTTTGCCATGTGTTTCCAGCAGGCCGAGTTCGGTACGGAAGGGATAGTACTCTGGCGTTTCGGTGATCGCCTCGAACAATTCCGAGCCTTTTTGATCGTAAAAGAACTTGGGTGAGATCATCGGCGGCGTACGGCGAAGTCCCTCAAGCACCTCTTGCAGCATGTCGGTCTGTGGCGGATGGAAATCGTAAAAGCGGACCGCGGGATAGGTCATCGTCGATCCTCCGCCAGCCTCAGGCCGCTGAACTGCCAGCGTTCATTGGGGTAGAAGAAGTTACGGTAGGTAGCACGAATGTGGTTGGCTGGTGTCACGCAGGAGCCGCCGCGCAGCACCATCTGGTTGGACATGAACTTGCCGTTGTATTCGCCCAGCGCACCGGCCGGGGCTCGATAGCCGGGATAGCCGACATAGGGGCTGGCGGTCCACTCCCAGACATCACCGAAGAGTTGCTGTAGCCCCTCCCCACTGGCTGGGGCTGGGTGGAGCAGACCGCTGTCGCGCAGGTTGCCTTCAATGGGTTGATGGGCTGCGGCGATCTCCCACTCCTGTTCGGTGGGTAGACGATGGCCGGCCCAGCGGGCGTAGGCGTCGGCCTCGTAGAAACTGAGATGGCAGACCGGTTCGTGCGGGTTGAGTGGGCGCACGCCACCAAGTGTGAAGTGCTGCCAGTCATCATCCTGTTTGATCCAGTAGAGCGGTGCCTGCCACTGCTGCTGTTTGATCGTGGCCCAACCATCGGAGAGCCACAGCTCGGGACGGGTGTATCCCTGGTCCTCAATAAAGGCGAGATACTCTTCGTTGGTAACCAGACGACTCGCCAGTCGGAACGGTTCGAGGTAGACGTTGTGGCGCGGCCGTTCATTGTCGTAGGCAAAACCGAGTGGATCGGCACCGATACAGCATAGGCCCTCTTCAAATTCGAGCCACTGTAACGGCGCTGTTGTGCCTTCTGGCGTGGGCAGGTCATCACGGTAGGCGGGGTAGAGTGAATTAACAGAGAAGTTGTGCTTGATGTCGGTGAGCAACAGCTCCTGGTGCTGCTGTTCGTGGTTAAGGCCGATGGTGATACGCAGCGCGATATCGGTCCAAAACGAGCCATCCACCTCGTCGATCAGTTCGGTCATACGCTCGTTAACCCAGGTGCGGTAACGGTAGACCTCTGACACAGTGGGACGGGATAACATACCGCGACTCGGACGCGGATGAAATTCGCCGACCTGTTCGTAGTAGGAGTTAAACAGATAACGGAAGGCAGGATCGAAGGGCTCGTAATCGGGCTGGTATTCGCTAAGCAGGAAGGTGTCGAAGAACCAGCTTACGTGGGCAAGATGCCACTTGGGCGGGCTGGTCTGAACGATGCTTTGCAGCATGTAGTCGTCGGTCTCCAACGGAACACAGAGGTGCTCGCTGGCAAGCCGTACGGCATGATAGGCCTCCAGGGCCTCCTCTCTGGTCAACAGCGGCAGGGTGTGATCAACACTCTGCACGTTGGTCTTGCTCATCGTCCTCACTCCATGCTGACGTTCGGGTCTTTAAGCGTAGACCATGGGGCGGGTTATCCCGCCCCATGTTGAATGACTGGCTCAGCACTGCTCCCAGGGGAGGTTATCAAAGCGCCAGCCACCAAGTGAGCTGCGGTGGTGGTTGTCGTCGAGCTCGCCCTCAAAACCATCGAGAACATTGTGGACACCCTTCACACCAGCCTCGACCAGGAGCTCACCCGCTTCCTGTGAACGCTTGCCACTGCGGCAGATAAGCAGTATCGGTGCGCAGCCATCCATATCGTCGCAGATCACGCCGCCCAGCATTAGCTCACGCACCTGGCGTACGAAGTTCGGATTGATTTCCCAATCGGGTTCGTCAATCCATGGAATGTGGACCGCACCCTTGGGATGACCGACGAACAGGAACTCCATGTTGGAGCGTACGTCTACCAGAACGGCCCGCGGGTCGTCCTGAATCATTTGCCAGGCTTCGGTCGGTGTGATGCCTTTGACCCCTTTCTCGCCCATGCCTTACTCCTCCAAAATATATTTATATGCTTATCAACCTAGCTTATCGCTAGGGTAATAGTTCCACTTTCAGCAGTACGCCGTCAACCCCCGTGACCTTTACCCGGCTTCCCATATCACAATCCTCTCCCACAATTCGCCAGGTAGAGTCATCAACACGGATCTTGCCATGACCGTTAACGACCGGTTCTTCCAGGGTGAAGGTGCGTCCCACATACTGCTCACCACGACGGTTGAGCTTCGGCTGATCGCTCTCCACCGGATGCTTGCTCTGGTACTTGCGCCAGACGATCACGGCGCTCACCGAGAGCACGGCGAAGATGGCGATCTGGTAGTCCCAGCCCATTGAGGGAATCAGCAGCAATAGAAAACCAACTACCCCGGCAGCGATCCCCATCCACATAAAGAAGGTACCGGGAACGAACGCCTCCAGCACCAGCAGCACCACTGCCAGGATCCACCAGCTCCAGTGGTCTACATGCTGGAACAGCTCCGCCATCATGCGCCACCTCCGCGCTTACCAAGGGCCTCTTTCGCCAGTTCACCGATGCCGCCAATGGCACCGATAACCGATGAGGCCTCGAGCGGCATGAACACCAGTTTCCCATTGGGCGACATGGAGATATCGCGCAACGCGGCGATATATTTGGTAGCAACGAAGTAGTTCACCGCATTGATGTCGCCTTTACTGATCGCCTCGGAGACCATCATGGTCGCCTTGGCCTCCGCCTCGGCCTGACGCTCTCTGGCCTCCGCCTCACGGAAGGCCGCCTCTTTCTGACCTTCGGCTTCAAGGATAGCCGACTGCTTCTCTCCTTCCGCCTTGAGGATCGCCGACTGGCGCTCACCCTCGGCTTCGAGGATCGAGGCGCGTTTGAGACGCTCCGCCTTCATCTGCCGCGCCATCGCGTCGACCAGATCGTTTGGCGGGGAGATATCCTTAATCTCGATACGGGTAACCTTTACACCCCACGGGGTGGTCGCATCGTCCACCACGCTGAGCAGACGCGAGTTAATCTCGTCGCGGCGGGAGAGTAGTTCGTCCAGGTCCATGGAGCCCATTACGGTACGGATGTTGGTCATGGTGAGATTGAGGATTGCATAGTCGAGCCCACTCACCTCATAGGCGGCCTTGGCTGCATCAATGATCTGATAAAAGACCACGCCGTCCACCCTGACCATGGCGTTGTCTTTGGTGATCACCTCCTGCGACGGCACATCCTGCACCTGCTCCATCATGTTGAGCTTATTGCCGATACGATCGATCACCGGGATGATAAAGTTGAGGCCGGGACGCAGGGTCTGGGTGTAGCGGCCAAAACGCTCGACGGTGTACTCCATTCCCTGAGGAACCGATTTAACGCCGAGGAATACCAGTACCACCGCAAGACCGAGCAGAAACAGGACAAAATTTTCCATTGCCATCCTCCTTTTTGTTTTGGCATCCCAAAGCATACACCAGCGATGCGACATTGTTGTTATCGGGTTACAATCTGCGTGCATGAGCACACCACACATTAAACCACCCAAGCTGTTGTTACGTCCGGTCGGCCGCGCCATCGGCGACTTCGGCATGATCCGCGAAGGGGATAAAATCCTACTTGGCCTCTCCGGTGGCAAGGACTCCCTGGCATTGTTGCATGTGCTGCGTCATCTACAACGCGCTGCGCCGGTGAGTTTTGAACTGGGTGCGATCACTATTGATCCGATGATCCCCGGTTTCGATCCTTCGGTGCTGAAACCCTATCTCGCTGAGCTGGGTGTGCCCTACATTTACGATGAAGAACCAATCGCCGATGAGGCGATGAAGTATCAGGAGGATCCCTCCTTCTCCTTCTGCGCCTTCTGCTCACGACTCAAGCGCGGTTCGATCTATGCACGGGCACGGGAGAATGGCTACAACGTAATCGCCCTGGCGCAGCATCTGGACGACCTGGCGGAGAGCTTTATGATGTCCGCCTTTCACCGTGGTCAGCTTGGCACAATGAAAGCCCACTATGTTAACGACGCCGGTGACCTGCGCATCATCCGTCCACTGGTCTATGTACGCGAACGGCAGACAGCCGCCTTCGCCGAAAACGCTCGCTTGCCGGTGGTGCCGGATAACTGCCCCGCCTGCTTCAGTAAACCGACCGAGCGGCAACATTACAAACAGCTGCTGGCCGATGAGGAACAGCGCTACAAGCACCTGTTTCGCAACCTGCTACATACCCTCAAACCATTAATGGCTGTGGGTAGCGATGTAGCCACACTCATTGGGAATGAGGAAAAATGAATCTGTTACTCCGTTTAACCGCGCTGTTGCCGCTGCCTGTGGCCCACGCCATCGGTTATCTCTTCGGCTGGCTGTTTTATCTGGTACAGAACCCGCACCGGGAAATAGCGCGGCGTAATATCGCGCTCTGTCTGCCGGAATTATCGCCGAAGGAGCGTAGGCATCTGCTCCGCCGCGTTTTAATTGAGACCGGCAAGACCGCGATGGAGTCACCGATTATGTGGCTCTCCAGCCGCAGGCGAACTTTGTCGCTGATACGTGAAGTGGAGGGTCAGGAGGTGCTGGATCAGGCGTTGAGCCGCGGCAAGGGAGGGATTATTGCTGCGCCGCATCTGGGCTCCTGGGAGTTAGTAAGCCTTTACTGCTCCACCTTTAGCCCCAGCACTTCGCTCTACCGTCCGCTGCGCCGCCCTTCGCTTGAGCCATTAATCCATAAGGCGCGCACCCGTTTTGGCGCCAACCTGGTACCCACCGACACCAAGGGGGTGCGCGCTCTATTCCAGGCACTGGCCGCCAATGAGCTTGTGGTGATTCCACCGGATCAGGACCCACGAGATGCCGGTGGGGTGTTTGTTCCCTTCTTCGGCATCCAGGCCAACACCATGACCCTGATCTCACGACTGGCACAAAAGAGTGGTGCGACTCCGGTGCTGGGTGTCACCGAACGCCTGAGCTGGGGCCGCGGCTTCCGTATGCACTATTTTCCGATTGAGATTGATAACGAAAGCCTGGAGGGTCAGGTGGAGGCAATTAACCGTGCCCTGGAAGAGGCTGTGCGCCGTTTTCCCGCCCAGTATCAGTGGAGTTACAAGCGCTTCCGTACCCGGCCTGAGGGGGAAGGGTCGATTTACTAAATGATTTACCGCGGCATGATGTCGCGGAAGGTCTCTATCGCTTCAAACTCTTCTACATCTCTGCGCGGTTGTTTACTGTCTGGTTCGTAGACCGCCAGTAACCAGCGCATACCGTACTTCCTCGCCGAGCGCAGCACCGGCAGGCTGTCATCCACCAGCAGGGTACGCTGGGGATCGAACTTTTCCACCTCCTGTAGCCTGTCCCAGAACGCCAGCTCCTCCTTCGGCAGGCCGAAGTCGTGGGAGACCACCAGATGGTCGAAGTGACCGCCCAGCTGGGTCTTCTGCAGCTTCAGCTCCAGGCTCCTCATATGGGCGTTGGTCACCAGCAGCATCCGCTTACCTGAGGCACGTACCGCATCGAGGAAATCGGTGACGTATGGGTGGACGGCGATCAGGTGATCGACCTCCTCCTTGAGCAGGGCAATGTCGAGCCCCAGTTCATTGGTCCAGTAGTCGATGCTGTACCAGTCGATGGTGCCCATCATGGCTCTGTAACGGGCGTGCAGGTCTTTTTTCACCGCTTCCAGTTCCAGGCCGTGCTTTTCGCTATAGCGCTGCGGCACGTGCTCCAGCCAGAAGTAGGTGTCGAAATGGAGATCGAGCAGGGTGCCATCCATATCCAGAAGTACCGTGTCGATCTGCTGCCAATCCACCATGCCACCGCTCCTCATCATCAATGCCGGGCATTCTACCGCCCTGCTGGGGAGTTGTGCCAACATCACAGCTTCGGGTTATGATGCTTGTTCGTCCGGTGCGGAAAGAGAGCGATGCGACAAAAACCGACCATCCTGAACCGGCAAACCATTGCCAAAACACGCATATTCCAGGTAGAGCAGCTTGAGCTGCGCTTCGCCAATGGGGTTGAGACCCAGTATGAGCGTCTGGTCGGCTCACCCCAGGGCTCGGTGCTGATCGTTCCCATGCTGGACGACAACACCGTGCTGCTGATCCGCGAATACGCGGCGGGGATGGATCGTTACGAGCTCGCCTTTCCGAAGGGGCACATCGAGAAGGGTGAGG
>JBNKQR010000035.1:0-31755 GCA_050295975.1 Thiohalomonadaceae bacterium | reverse complement strand
GACTTGCATAGCGAAACATTTAATGGATTGTTTACAAGTAGTACTTCCTTCTTGATGACCGATCTTACACAAGGGAGCTGGACCGGGCGGCAAATTGATATTGCAAGAGAAATCGGTATTTCGACTTTACTGCTTTTGCCGCTTAGGTATCGACAAAACCTTTTTGGTGTTATTGGAATCTTTTCCGTTAATCATGAGGTGTTTGATGAATCAGAATTGTCTCTGTTACAGGAGATGGCAGGGGATGTTTCCTACGGAATTGAATCGCAGCGTACCTATGTCGCTCATGAAAAGGGTGCAAAGAGAATTCAGACTACCATGCTGCAAACCATTGAGGCGGTTTCAATAACGCTGGAAAAACGTGATCCTTACACCGCGGGCCATCAGCACCGGGTTGTTCAATTAGCGACCACTATTGCAGAGGCGATGGGTTTTAATAAACAGCGTATTCAAGGGTTGCGCCTGGCAGCGCTTGTGCATGACGTGGGCAAGATAAATGTCCCAGCTGAGATACTAAACAGACCTGGTCGGCTGACAGAAAGTGAATATGGGATTATCAAATCGCATCCTGAAGTTGGTTACGACATTCTAAAAGGGGTCGAGTTTGACTGGCCCATTGCCGATATTGTGTTGCAGCATCATGAACGCTGTGATGGTAGTGGCTATCCCAATGGCTTGACCTGCAAACAGATCGTTCCTGAAGCACGGATTTTGGCTGTAGCAGATGTGGTTGAAGCGATTACATCACACCGACCATATCGCCCTGCTCTTGGTCTTGATGTTGCCCTAGAAGAGTTGGAAAAAGGACGGGGAACTCTTTATTCCGAGGAGGTGGTAGACGTCTGCCTGCATCTGTTCAGGGAGAAGAATTTTACCTGGGATGAGACGTCAGTAGGGAATTTTTCTTAGGCTGCTGGGACGGTACGTTCCGCTGCCCAGTGTCTAAGTCGCGCTACCTTCTCACTCATAACGACTGATAGCGGCTTTGTTCTCAGGATTTCATCAAGCAGTTGCGACGTTTCCAGATCTCCTCCCTGCGCATGATTGGTGTAGAGTGCCGAAACGATCACCTGCTCGATCTCCGCACCGGAGAAACCCTCACTTTGCTCGGCCAGCACCCTGGTATCAAAGCGGGTAGGTTCAAGCTCTCTTTTGTTCAGATGGATGGCGAAAATTTCCTGCCTTACCTTACTGTCAGGAAGATCGATAAAGAATATTTCGTCGAAACGACCCTTACGGATCAATTCTGCCGGGAGTCGTTCAATATCGTTAGCAGTAGCGACAAGGAATACTGGATCTTTTTTCTCAGCCATCCATGTGAGCAGAGTACCCAGAACCCGTAACGAGGTGCCACCATCGGTGTCACTGCTGCTGATCCCTTTTTCGATCTCATCGATCCATAACACGCAGGGTGACATGGACTCTGCTGTTTTGAGTGATTCACGCAGATTGCGTTCGGTCTCTCCGTGATACTTGTTGTAGATCGCGGCGAAATCGAGCCGCAGTAAGGGCACGTTGTACATGGCAGCAGTGGCCTTCGCGGCCATGCTTTTGCCTCCACCCTGGACACCAAGCAGCAACACTCCTCGCGGTGGTTCCAGAGATCCATTTTTGCTCTCACCCAGGAATGCAGGTTTCCGTTGCTCCAACCATTGCTTGAGGCTTTGGAGTCCACCTACCTCCGCAAATCGTGCAGTATCGAATTCTATGCTCAGTACGTCATCGCCACGTAAAAGTCGATGTTTGGCCTTCATTACCTGCGGCAGGTCGTTGGCTTTGATAGCGCCGTCGTCGAAAATAGCGACGCGTGCCAGGCGTCGTGCATCTTCCACGGTGAGACCGCTGAGATTTTGTAGAAGTAGTTTGAAGCTCTCAGGATCGCTCTGCACTGATGTGCCGGTTTTCTTGCGCCACTCGTTAGCGGTTTCCAGCACGATCTTCTCCAGCTCTTTTGGCGTTGGCAAGGCCAACACAGCACTGGCACTGAGGCGCAACAGCTCTGGTGGAATCTCGATCTGATGGCTGAGCAGGACAAGGGTAATTTGATTGCGTTCGTACTCCTGGGCAATATCCTTCAGCAGCCGTACATGTACCGGGTTTTCCAGATAGGCGTGATAGTCGCAGAGGATATAGATACCGGCGTTTTTCTCTTCTCGTATCTGCCGCAGCACCTGCTCCTCGTCTGCTTTCTGTAACGATGAGGTAATGTCGATATCCAGTCGTTTTAAACCATCGGTAATAGTCCACTGATACACCGGCTTGTACTGCTGGATACCGATGCGACTTATCAATTGCAGTAGTCTTTTCTCTTCATGACTCTCAATCACGATGATCGGGTGTTGGGTCTTGAACAGAACTTCCAGGTCGTGATTATCCATATTGCTTATATCCGATTAGACTTGATTTTGTTTCAAATGGCTGACCCATAGTGCAGTAGCACCGGCTACCGCAGCGGGCATTACAAAGAAGTTAACCAGCGGGATCATGGTGCCGAGCAGGGTAGCTCCGCCGAAGCCCAGGCCAAGCAGCTTTTTTCGGCCTATAAGTGTCCGCTGTGCCTTAAAACGCATGTTGTGATTACCCATCGGATAATCGCAGTACTCAAGCGTTAACATCCAGGCACTGAACATCAACCAGATGAAGGGTGCAGCAAAATTGACCAGTGGGATGACAAAAAGAATTAGCAGCGGAATGGCCCACAGCAGAAAATAGAAGAGTTTTCCCGCCTCATCCAGAATGGCAGCAGGGAACTCCTTGAATACCGTGATCAAACTACTTCCGGGAGGTAGAGGTTGTCCGGTGAGGTGTTTCTCCACGGCTTCAGCCAGCAGACCATTGAATGGTGCAGCGATAACGTTGGCTAGAATAGCGAAGGTATAGAAGACCAGTAGCACAGCAACGAGGGCAAAGATCGGCCAAAGTAGCCACTCCAGCCAGGAAGCGATCCAGTCTGGCAGGTAGCCAAGCATCTTATCCATCATTTGTGAAAACTGCTGCGCCAATACCCAGATGGAGACGCTGAACACCGCGATGTTGATCAGCAGAGGCAGGATGACAAAGCGACGCAGTCCCGATGTGGTGAGCAGGGCAAATCCCCTGAGCAATCCGTTGGCGCCGATAAAAGGTTGTCCCAGCATTTTTGCTCCTTAAGATGAATAGGTGTTGCTGCCCATCCTACCAAAAGCATCAGGCCTGCGGCGAATCGGTTCCCCGCATTGCGATGAGCGCGGCGCCGTAACTAGCCTCATGCTGTTCCGCCTTGAGCATTGGTAGCCCTATCAACTGGCTGCGAATTTGTGTCCACACTTCGTTGTTAGTCCCGCCGCCACTGGTACGTAATGAATGTGGCCAGGGTGCGCCCAGTTGCGCCAGTCGTTCGTAGCCCTGTTTTTCAATGCGGGCAATTCCTTCCAGCATCCCGTGGAAGAAGCGGGCGTCGTCGCCGGGTCGCGGTTCCATTCGTGGTGCCAACTGTGGGTCATTGACGGGGAACCGTTCACCGGGTTGGTTGAGTGGGTAGTAGTCGAGACCACTGGATTGCCTGGGATCGATCTGAGCGGATAGCTCTGCCATACGTTCATCACTGAAGAAGTGGCGTAGCACTGCCCCGCCGCTGTTGGAGCCGCCGCCCACCAGCCACAGTTTGCCCAGTGGTTGGCTGTAGATCCCATATTCTGGGGCGAAGACCGGCTCAGGCGAGAGCACCTTGAGCACCAGGGTGGAGCCGAGGGTGGTGACCGCCTCACCGGGCAATTGAGCACCGGAGGCAATAAAGGCAGCAGTGCTGTCGGTAGTGCCGGCACAGATCGTCACTGACCCACTCAATCCCCATTTCTCTGCCAATTCCGGACGGAGGGTACCGACGGGTCTGCCCGGGTCGACCACCTGCGGCAGCATCGCTCCGGTGATCCCCAATTTCCCTAACCACGCAGGCCACTCACGGGCTACCGGGTCATAGCCCAGCTTGAGCCCATTGTTGGTGTCGCAGTTGGAAAAGACGCCACAGAGTTTGCCCGTGAGCCAGTCGGCCTGGGTGTGAATCTGGGCAGAGGGGTGTTGTTGCAGGAGCCACAGCGCCTTGGCCAGTCCAGAGCCGGTGCCGTGGGCGGCACTGTGACGCGGGGCGAGCGCAGCGATGTGCGCCGCCTGTTCCAGAGCACGGTTGTCGTTGTACATTAGCGCCGGGGTGAGCGGTTCCCCCGTCGGGTTGGTGAGCAGCACGGTGCCGGAGGTGCCGTCGAGGGCGATGGCCTTGATGGTCGCGGGATTAATACCCTGCAACAGGGCAGGCATCAGGTGCTCCAGCGCCTGCCACCAATCCTTAGGTGACTGTTCCACTTCGTGGCCATCACGCTGACTTGGAGGCAATGGCACTGTTGCCGTGGCCAGGATGTGAGCGTCGTCGTCAATGACCATGCCACGACAACCAGAAGTGCCAATATCGATACCGAGATACATGAGCGAATTGTACAAGGTGAAAGGCACACGATGTGCCTTTTATTTTCTTTGCCGCAGCAGGATTTTTGCAACAGGAGTATGAGCGATCTTGCCGTTTATCTGAATTTACCATTGCTAACTATTCGTAACCTTTCTCGCCCTATTCGTTTACTACCCTTTAGTTAGAAAGGCTTGTTTTGCAGGGATGCTGAAAAGGACAAGTAGTTTTTGTGGATAAAACACTGCGGTGTTTTGGGGGTGTGCGATGAAAATTCTATTAGCGGAAGACAATGCCATTGTGCGCAAGGCAGTTTTAGCTGGGCTGGTTGCGGATGGTTATGAGGTGGAAGAGGCCGAGGATGGAGAACAGGCGTTTTCACTCGCTCATGCTGTTCATCCGGATCTAATTATCTCCGATGTGCTGATGCCAAATATGGATGGCTTTAGTCTCTGTCAGGCAGTGCGCGCAGATGATGATTTACATGACGTTCCTGTGGTTTTTTACTCTGCTACTTTCCTTGAGCCAAAAGATGAGGCACTGGCGCGTCTGGTTGGAGCTTCTGGGTTCATTCTAAAAGAAGGTGATGCTGGGACTTTTCAGCAAAAACTTCACGATGTCATCGAATCGGAGAAAAATCATAAGCCACCACCTTATGATAGAAATCCTGAACACCATGATTTCGAGAATCGTTTAACGCGCAAAGCCCTTGCCAGTAAGCTGCTTAAAAAGATTACCGAGCTGGAAGTGGAGAAGCGTGCCTTGCGCGCGAGCCGTCAATTCCTTAATCACGTCGTTACGACTATTCCCGATGTCGTATTCGTGTTACGTGTTCCAGAACTGGAGATCAGTTATATCGCACCCAAGGCCGAGCGTCTGCTTGGTTACCCTGGTGAGGAATTAATGGGAGATAAGAGTCACTGGCAGCCACTCGTTGATGATTTCGATCTGGAACGGGTGGAGCAGGAAATTCTGCAGGCAGTGGATAAGGGAGAAGACCTTGTCTTTACCTGCCGGATGCGACACAAAGAGGGTGGTATACGCTGGATTGAAGGGCGAGTATCACCGCTACGCGGCACTACCGGTGAGACCATGGAATTGTTCGGTGCACTAACCGATGTCACTGAGCGCTTTGAGAATGAGGTGCTTATAAGACAGAACGAACATCGTCTCAATACCCTTTTAAGTAATTTGCCGGGTATGGCCTATCGGCGTGAGAATCGTCGTGCCTGGGACATGGAATTTGTGAGCGATGGTGCTGAATTATTGACTGGATACGTCCGGGATGAGTTGGAGGATGGCAAAGTCGTCAGTTATGTAGATCTGATTCACCCGCAGGATCAGGCGATGGTATGGAGCAAGATACAAGAGGCACTTGATGCGGATCGCCAGTTTAGTTTTGTTTACCGTATCCTACATAAGGATGGTTCAATTCGCTGGGTATGGGAAAGAGGAATGGGAATTGAGAGTGAAGAGGGAGAAGGCCACTTTATCGAAGGCTTTATCAGCGACATTACACTGCGTAAAGCGGCAGAAGACAAACTCCTCACCAGTGAGCAACATCTCCGCGCGCTGATCGAGAAGATGGATAGCGGTCTGGCCGTTCATGAACTGATCTACGACGCAGAGGGTAAGGCGGTGGATTATCGTTTCCTGGAGGTGAATCCAGCCTTTGAGCGGTTGATGGGGCTGACTGCGGAGCAGCTAATTGGTCATAGCGTCCGTGAAGTATCGCCTGAGACCAAAGATGAATGGATTAAGGAATATCTCAAGGTTGCTCAAAGTGGTGAGTCGGCTCTATTTGTCCGCCACCTCGAACCACAGGACCGCTACTATCAGGTTAACGCCTATCAAACAGAACGGGATCAGTTTGCTACGCTCGTTAGCGATGTTAGTGAACTGCATCAGGCGTAAGAGTGTGGCCGATGTAGTTGAGATGTGAAGGCTGGAGAAAGCACAAGGCCAAAAGTCAAAGGTGGGTCGCCGCCTTTGTACTTTTTGCCTTTTTCTATCTGCCTCCCTTCAGGGGAGAGTTACTGGCAGCGGTGGTGTCCAGCCATCCGCGCGGTGTTCCGCTACCACGGTGGTGTAGATCCCTCCACGGACGTTGAACTTGCCGGTGACGCGCATGAAGCGCGGCTGGCAGGCGGCCACAAAGTGCTCCAGCATGGTGTTGGTCACCTTCTCGTGGAAGGCCCCCTCGTCACGGTAGGACCACATGTACATTTTCAGCGACTTCAGCTCCAGGCACTTCTGATCAGGTACGTAGTCGATGGCGATCACAGCGAAGTCGGGCTGGCCGGTCTTGGGGCAGAGACAGGTGAACTCCGGGATGTCGATGTGGATGGTGTAATCCCGCTCTGGCATCGGGTTGTCGAAGGTTTCCAGATCTCTGTTCGGTTGGCTAGGCATAATGCAGTCTTTCATGGTAGTTTTGTCGGCCCGGAATTGTAGCGGAAAATAGACCTGATACGTACAATTCCGGGTGACACAGGGATGCCACCGTCACGGCGCCGGTACCGGTTTTAGCACGTTTGGCGCGGCCAACATGCTGATTTATAAAGGACTCGCCCCGGCAATCCCTTCGACTGACATGCATACAGAAAGAGTGAAACCCAGACACGATGCGACTGAGCAAGATCAAACTCGCCGGTTTTAAGTCCTTTGTTGACCCGACAACCATCCCTCTGCCTACCAATCTGACCGGCATCGTCGGCCCTAACGGTTGCGGCAAGTCGAATACTATCGACGCGGTGCGCTGGGTTATGGGTGAGAGTTCCGCCAAGAATTTGCGTGGCGACTCGATGACTGACGTCATCTTTAACGGCTCCAATGCGCGTAAACCTGTCGGCCAGGCCTCTATCGAACTGGTGTTCGACAATAGCGACGGTACTCTGGGCGGTCAGTACGCGGGCTTCAACGAAGTCTCCATCAAGCGCACTGTGACCCGCGACGGCCAGTCGATCTTCCATCTCAACGGCACCCGCTGCCGCCGTCGCGACATCACCGATATCTTCCTCGGCACCGGCCTCGGCCCCCGCAGCTACGCCATTATTGAGCAGGGCACCATTTCCCGGATCATCGAGGCACGTCCGGAGGATCTGCGGGTATTCCTCGAAGAGGCTGCCGGAATCTCCAAGTACAAAGAGCGTCGCCGCGAGACCGAGAACCGTATTCGTCACACCCGTGACAACATGGATCGCCTTAACGACCTGCGCGATGAACTGGATAAGCAGTTAGGCCACCTGCAGCGTCAGGCCGCCACCGCAGAGAAGTACAAGGAGCTGAAGAAAGAGGAGCGCATCTACAAGGGCCAGTTGCAGGCCCTGCACTGGCGAGAGCTGGACGGAGAGGTGCGTAGCCGTGAACAGCAGATTCAGGAGCAGGAGATCACCCTGGAGGCCCAGATTGCGCGCCAGCGTAACGCCGAGACCACGATAGAGACCCGCCGCGAGGCCCATGTCGAGGCCAGCGACCAATTTAATACCATCCAGAGCGAGTACTACGGCGTCGGTGCCGATATTGCCCGTCTGGAGCAGACCATTCAGCACGAACGTGAGCGCTATCAGCAGCAGCGCCAGGACCTGGAGCAACTGGAGCGCAGTTGGAACGAGGCCCAGGCCCACCAGGAACACGACAAACGTCGTATCGAAGAGCTGCAATCATCCATCCTCGAGCTGGAGCCACAGCAGCAGGAGGCAAGCTCCGCCGATCAACTCTCCACTGCGGCGCTGGCTGAGGCAGAAGAGGCGATGCAGGCCTGGCAGGCGGAGTGGGATAGTTTTAATGAAACCGCTGGCGAACCCTCCGAGACTGCTCAGGTTGAGCGCGCTCGCCTGCAACATCTGGAGCAGCAGGCGGACCAGCTGAACAACCGACTCAAGCGTATTGATGAGGAGCAGGCCAATCTTGCCAGCTCCGGTTCCGATGAAGAGCTGGCGCTGCTGCGCGAGCAACTGGCCGAGGGCGAGATACAGGAGGCCGAATTCTCAGAGCGGCTGCGAAGCTGTATGGAGCAGATCGGTCAGCAGCGTGAAAAAAATCACGACGACGCACAGCAGCTGGATCAACAGCGTACCCAGTTGCAAAACGCCCGAGGCCGACACGCATCTTTGGAAGCTCTGCAACAGGCGGCACTGGGTAAACGCGAAGGAGCGATCACCGAATGGCTCGACAGCCAGAATCTTGGTGACTCCAAGCGTCTGGCCGAAGGGATCACCGCCGCTGAAGGGTGGGAGCAAGCCCTCGAATGTGTCCTTGGCGCCAATCTGGAAGCGGTCTGCGTCGACGGCATGGACCCGGTACTCGGTGCTCTCGGTAGCCTGCAACACGGCACCCTCTCCCTCTTTGATACCAGCGTCCAGACCAGTGGTGCTGCAGGGAGCTCGGGTGAAACACTGCTCTCCAAGGTGAGTTCAACCTGGCCCCTGGATGCCATGCTGGCCGGGATCTACGTAGCCGACGACCTGAACGCGGCCATCGCCCTGCACAACAATCTGGCACTGCATGAATCGGTCATCACCCGTGATGGGGTCTGGCTCGGCAAGGGCTGGCTGCGGGTCGCCCGCGATGCCGATGAACACGCCGGTGTCCTGCATCGTGAACAGGAACTGAAAGAGCTGGGTGAATCGATCGCTACACTGGAGCAGCAGAGCGAAGCACTGAAACAGCAACTGGAGCAGGGGCAGCAGCAGCTGCGTGAGCGTGAGCAGGAGCGGGAAAACCTGCAGTCCGAGCTGAACGAAATCAATCGTCGTCACGCCGAGAAGCAGTCCCAGCTCAGTGCCAAACAGGCGCGTCAGGAGCAGATTGCCACCCGCCGTGAACGCCTTCAGAGCGAGGCCAGCGAAATCCGCCAGCAGTTGGACGACACAGACCAGCAGATGCAGAGTGCACGTAAAACCCTGCATGAGGCGCTGGACCGCATGGAGACCCTGGCACAAGAGCGCGAGGTGTTGAGTGGTCGTCGTGATGCCCTGCGAGCCACTCTGGAACAGGCACGCCAGCAGGCCCGCGAAGGTCAGGCTGCGGCACAGGAGCTGACGGTCAAATTGCAAACCTTTAAGACCGAACTGGATAGCACCCGCCAAGGTCTGGAGCGGATGAACCAGCAGCTGGGCCAATTGGCGGAGCGGCGCGAAGAGCTGCTGCAGGTCCAGTCCGAGGGCGATGCTCCGATCAAGCTCAAGGAAGCCGAGCTGGAAGAGATGCTGGAAAAACGCATGGGCGTGGAAAAGCGTCTTGCCGAAGCACGGCAACTGGTCGGAGAGATTGAACACGCCATGCGCGAACTGGAAAACGAGCGCCACAAGGCGGAGCAGGAATCACAGAACATTCGCAGCGGCATGGAACAGCAACGCATGATCTGGCAGGAGCACAAGGTGCGTCGTCAAACCCTGCAGGAGCGTGTAGCTGAAGCGGGCTTCGAGATCGAGACCCTGTTGCAGGAGATGCCAGAAGAGGCCGACCCGACTCAATGGGAGAGCCAGCTCGACACCATCAGCCAGCGTATCTCGCGGCTTGGCCCGATCAATCTCGCGGCTATCGATGAGTTTGAGCAGCAGTCCGAGCGCAAGCGATACCTCGATGCACAGAATGCCGACCTGACAGAATCGCTGGAGACTCTGGAGAATGCGATCCGTAAGATAGACCGCGAGACCCGTACCCGCTTCAAGGAGACCTTCGATCTGGTCAACAAGGGTCTGCAGGAGAAATTCCCGCTACTCTTCGGCGGTGGCCACGCATATCTGGAGCTGACCGGTGATGATCTGCTCGACACCGGCGTCACCGTTATGGCTCGTCCGCCTGGAAAGCGTAACTCCACCATTCACCTGCTCTCTGGCGGAGAGAAGGCGCTTACCGCGGTGGCGCTGGTCTTCTCCATCTTCGAGCTCAATCCCTCGCCGTTCTGCATGCTCGACGAGGTGGATGCACCATTGGATGAGGCCAACGTGGGCCGCTTCTGCAAACTGGTAAATGAAATGTCGAAGCAGGTGCAGTTCATCTTCATTACCCACAACAAGACCACCATGGAGCTGGCCACTACCCTGACCGGTGTAACCATGCATGAGGCCGGCGTTTCCCGTATCGTCGCTGTAGATGTGGACGAGGCGGTGGAACTGGCGGCGGTCTAAGCCTAATATCCAGCAGAATGGATACGCTGCGCATCATCCTCATTCTCTTCGGCATCCTGCTGGTTGCGGGGATCTATCTGGTTGATGTGCTGCGTTCGCGCAAGGCGCGCGCACCAAAACCCATCATCGAAGAACCACCTATTGCCGATGAGTTGGGTAACTTCGAGGTTACTGAAGACGACATCCCACCCGAGGCATGGTTGGGTATGACCTTCACTGCCCGACGGCAGGAACTTCTCGACGACGATCATCTGCGCGGTTTAAAAGGGATTGGTGACGAACCCGTTCCAGAGCCAGTCGAACCATCCACACGACCACACAGCGAAACGGAATCTGAGTCGGAATCGAAACCGGCACAGCAAGCCGATCCGGGCTCCGTCATCGTTCTTACCCTGATCGCACCGAAGGGAAAACCGATTCGCGGACCACTACTGCTACGTGCACTTAAAGATGCCGGACTCTACTACGGCGACATGGACATCTTTCACTACGTGGAGAGGGAAGGGGACGAACCACTGTTCAGCGTCGCCAACATCCTCGAGCCGGGTCGTTTCGTCATCAGTGAAATGGCCGAATTCAGTACACCCGGCATAGCACTATTCATGAGTCTACCAACATCACTTCCCGGCGGTGAGGCGTTACGCATTATGCTGAGCAAGGCGCGCCAGCTGGATGCACAACTCAATGCCACCCTCTGTGACGGACAGCGCCAGCCGCTCAGCGATGAGATGTTGGCGTGGTTGGAAATGAAGGCCAAAAGAGTGGGTGAAAAGAATAATTTCTAGTGCGAAAGTAGAGCATAGAAAGTGAATGTAGTAATGCCTAGTTGTGTTACATATAAAGTGGAGGGAACGGTAAATGGAATTTATTTCAGATATTGAATCGCCGCGATTATTAGGGTTTTTGCTGCTTGCAAATATACCTATATTCATTCGGTTTGCACAAACTGTTTATAGTGATCCTGACGAATTAGCTGATGATGTGAAGGATGCTTTGCTAACACTTGCTTCAGATGGTGATGTTCAGTCTGGGAATGCGGATGCTGAAAATTGGTCTCCACGGCGATTCTATGGAACTATTTTCTATATTTTGGTTTGCGCTTCCTTCATAAAAGCAGAATATGTTTTCTTTAATTGGTTATCTTCGTGATGTGCTGGCATTGTTAGTGGGGAGATCAAAGTAAATTTGATACGAACGCGTCAACAATATCAAGCACGGCAGAGCATAGAAAAATGACCTTTGCTAGTTTAGCTTGTTCACGTAAATAGGTGATTGGGAGCATGCTAAGACAGTAGTATCTGAAAATTATTTATTATTTTTTTCTTCAGTGCGTTTCTTTCTATGGATTGATTGTTGGCTCCTAAAGATATGTGGGTAGTGGCAGTAGCTTCATTTTTTTATGTTTTCACCGAGCTGACGTTAGCGTTGCATGGATGCTGGTGGAACAAAATTTATACAAAAAATTCATAACAATCAGAGCGTAATAAATGAGTAACAGCTCCAGTTTATCTCCCAAAGCTGCCATCCAGCGCACCACCGAACTGCGCCAGCAGCTTGCCCACCACAACTATCAGTATTACGTCCTCGATAATCCGGAGATCCCCGATATCGAGTACGACCGCCTGTTCCGCGAGTTACAGCAACTTGAAGCCGAACATCCCGAACTGGTTACTCCCGATTCCCCGACCCAGCGGGTTGGCGGCGAACCCCTCAAAGGTTTCGATGAGGTGCGCCACGCGATCCCGATGCTCTCTTTGGGCAACGTCTTTTCCGAGGAGGAGTTGGCAGACTTTGATCGCCGGGTACGTGAAGGGCTGGGTATCGATGAGGTGGTCTATGCCGCCGAGCCGAAGCTGGATGGTCTGGCGATCTCCATTCGCTATGAAGAGGGTGTGCTGGTACGTGCCGCCACCCGTGGCGATGGTGCGACCGGCGAGGATGTCACCCAGAACGTGCGCACCATCGATGCGGTACCACTCAAGCTCTACGGCGATGACTACCCGAAGGTGCTGGAGGTGCGCGGTGAGGTCTACATGCCTCGTGACGGTTTCGCCCAGCTTAACGAACGGCAGCGTGAGAGGGGCGACAAGAGCTTCGCCAATCCGCGCAACGCCGCCGCCGGATCGCTACGCCAGCTCGACTCTCGCATTACCGCCGAACGCCCCCTGACCATGTACTGCTACGGCATCGGTGTGGTGGAGGGGGCAACATTGCCCGATACCCACAGCGCCATTTTAGAAAGACTAAAGGACTGGGGGCTGCGGGTCAGTCCCGAGATTAAAGTAGTGAAAGGGATGCAGGGCTGCCTCAATTACTACAAGCAGATAGGTGAGCGCCGCGATAGTCTGCCCTACGACATCGATGGTGTGGTCTATAAGGTGGATAGCCTGGCGCAGCAGCAGGAGTTGGGTTTTGTCTCACGTGCCCCGCGCTGGGCCACGGCGCACAAATTCCCGGCCCAGGAGGAGATGACGATCCTGGAAAATGTGGAGTGGCAGGTGGGTCGTACCGGGGCGCTAACCCCAGTGGCACGGCTGAAGCCGGTGCATGTGGGTGGGGTGATAGTGAGCAATGCCACCCTGCACAACCCGGAAGAGATCAAACGCAAGGCGGTACACATCGGCGATACGGTGATCGTACGTCGCGCCGGGGATGTGATCCCCGAGGTGGTCGGTGTGGTCATGGCGAAGCGTCCGGCCAATGCCAAAGCGGTTATCACCCCCACCCATTGCCCGGTCTGCGACTCTGAGGTGTTACAGGACGAGGGCGAGGCGGTTCCGCGCTGCACCGGCGGTCTCTACTGTTCGGCCCAGCGCAAGAATGCGATCAAACACTTCGCCTCACGCCGGGCCCTGGACATCGATGGGCTGGGTGACAAGCTGGTGGAGCAACTGGTGGACGAAGGGTTGATCCATGATGTGGCCGATCTCTTCTCCCTCCGTGCGGAACAACTGGCTGGTATGGAGCGGATGGGGGATAAGTCCGCTGCCAATCTGGTAGCGGCGCTGGAGAAGAGCAAGAGGACCACACTCGAGCGTTTTCTTTACGCCCTTGGCATCCGCGAGGTGGGGGAGAGTACCGCCCGCACCCTGGCCAACCACTTCGGTACGCTGGATAAGGTGGAGCAGGCGGATGAGGCGCAACTGCTTGAGGTGGCAGATGTCGGCCCGATTGTGGCGCACCACATCCACACCTTCTTCCGCCAGCCTCACAACATCGAGGTGATCACAAAGCTACAGGCTGCCGGTGTGAATTGGCCCGACATCAAGGTGGTGGAGAAGGGCGAACAGCCGCTGGCGGGACAGACCTTTGTCCTTACCGGTACCCTCTCTGGCATGAGCCGTGACGAGGCCAAGGGGAAGTTGATTGCCCTTGGTGCCAAGGTGGCAGGTAGCGTGTCTAAAAAGACCAGTGTCGTAGTGGCCGGGGAGGCCGCGGGTTCCAAGCTGACCAAAGCCGAGAAGTTGGGGGTTACCATCTGGGATGAAGACCAATTGCTAAAATTCCTCTCAGAGCAGTAACCAGCCGATACTCATCTGCGAACTACGGCACACTTTGTTGGGAAATAGCGGCTTTTAGCCTTGAAAATGACTGTATGAGGCACAGATTGCACAGGAAGTGTGCCGAAATCGAAGTTTTCAGGTAGGTAATTATGTTCTGATGGAGCCAGTTGTGAGTAAGTGCAAGGTCTTAACTATGTCACGTTTGTTGAATGGCTTATTAGTGATTGCACTTCTATTTACCGTCTCTGCGGAGTCGGCGGAAGTGTCCCGAGAGCAGATTAAGGGTATCGACGAGCAGGTTCAGGAGATCAAGAAAGATGTTCTTTCGATTTCTAGTGAACTCAAGCTGCTCGAAGAGAAGCTGCTCTATCCCTCCAATACCCAGGTTTCCCTGTTCGTCTCCCTCACCGGTAAGGATGGTTTTCGTCTCGATTCGGTCGAGGTGATGGTCGATGGCAAGGTTGTCGCCAGCCACATCTACTCCTTCAAGGAATTAGAAGCACTACAGGCTGGCGGAATGCAGCGAATCTACACTGGCAACGTCAAGACCGGTGAACACCAACTCAAGATTGGTATGTTAGGCAAGGAATCAGGTGGCAAGGAGATCAAACAGACCGCCGATTACCGTTTCAAAAAAGGGATAGGACCGGGGCTGGTTGAGATCAGCCTCAATGGAAATGGTATCGATTTTAAAGACTGGTGACATGACCAGTAAAACCCTTAGCCTGGCTGCGTTGTTGCTTGTTCCTGGTTTAACACTGGCAGGCATCACACCATCCACAGAACTAAAAGATCCCTTCTTCGGTGAGGCGCTCTATTACGCCTTCCAGCAGCAACACTTCGATGCTATCTCCCGACTCGATACCGAACTGACCCAGTTCTATGGTGTCGATGAACCGGTGCTCGACTCACTCAATTTCCATATTAATCAGGCAGAGTTCTCGGTCGGTGATTTCGAGCTGGGCTACCGCATGTATCAGCGAGCGGGCAGGGCGATTAGCGCGGTGATCGAAGGCAACGTTCCTGCAGCGGTACGTAACGAGGCGATTTATCGTCTAGCACGGCTGCAGTTTCAAACCCAGGATTATGTGAACGCACTGCATGCTATCGAACGTATTGAGGGTGAGTTGCCAGATGGAATGGAAAACGACATTGCCTTCCTAAAGGGGCAGATCTATCTGGCCAATGGTCGCATAAGTGATGCGGAGCAGATATTCGCCGGATTAGAGGGGAAGGAGGGATACGAAGGTTTTGCTGCCTACAACCGAGGTGTCTCTCTATTTATTCAAGGTGCGGATGCCGATGGCATCAGTGCGATGGATCGTGCAGGCAGTGTATCGGGTAGTGCACGACAGACCGAAGCGATTCGTGATAAGGCCAATTTGGTACTCGGTAGCCGATTGCTTGAGAAGGGTGATGCACAACTGGCAGGGAAATATCTGGAACGGGTACGCCTTGATGGTCCCTTTTCCAACCGTGCCCTGCTTGGCGCAGGCTGGGCCGATATCAAGCGCGAAGACTATAAGCACGCGTTGGTTCCCTGGACCATTCTATCCAAGCGTAATGTAACCGACCCTTCTGTACAGGAGGCGCTGCTTGGTGTTCCGCACGCCTATGCACAGCTTGGTATCTACGGTCGATCAGCACTTCTTTATGGCAATGCACTGAATAAGATAAGTAACGAGTTAGAGCGTCTTGATGCTTCCATAATCAGTATCAAAGAGGGGCGCTTTCTTAAAGCGCTGGTGCGAGAGGAGGGGCGTAAGGATAAGGGCTGGGTAGTCCGTCTGCGTGAGCTTCAGGATGCACCGGAAACTTTCTATCTGATGCAGATGATGGCCTCTAACGATTTCCAGTCGATGCTGCAAAACTACCTTGATCTCGAAGCGTTGCGTAAACGCCTCGAATCCTGGAGCAATAACTACGCTGCCTACAGCGACATTATCGAACTGCGTCGCCGTTATTATGAACCCCTGCTACCTTCCATCGACGCCCAGTTTCGCAAACTCGACTCGGTGATACGTCTGCGTATGGAACAGCGTGGGCGTCTGGATAAGAAACTGAAGAAAATGCTGGTGGCTCCGCAACCGGAGTTTCTGGCAACTGTGCAGGAGCGGATCGCGCTTGAACGAATCAGGAGGATGGAGCGGAGGCTGAAAGGTAGACGCGTCGATGCCAGAACAGGCCACCGTATCGAACGCCTTAAAGGCGCTATCGAATGGAATATCAAAAGTAACTATCAACAACGCCTGACTGACGCCTTTGCGCATCTGTCAGATCTGGATAAGGATATCGCTACCCTGCAAGAGCGCTACGCCTCCTTTGTGCGCACGCGACAGGCGGCAACCCAGAGTTATCAGGGGTATGGAGAACAGATCCGCCGTCTCGGGATCAAAACCGATAACGCATTGATGACCGTGAAGACTTTGATGTCACGTCAGGGATACCTTCTAGAAGTGATGGCGGTCGACGAGCTGGTCAAACGGCGTGAAAAGCTGGAGACCTATCAGGTGCAGGCTCGATTCGCTATGGCGGAAAACTATGACCGCGCTACCAAAGCCAAGGGCAAGGCCCAGGAAGAGGCGGCTCGCCTTGAAGCGGAGCGACGCAACGCGGAGCAGTTGCAGCAGGATGATACGGCACCGGTCACGCCTGAGCCCACCACAAAAGAAAATCTACCTGCAGCCGGGGAGGTGAAACAGTGATTCGCCTGGCTCTCCTGCTATTGCTGCCACTAATTCTCACTGCATGCATCGGTGGTCGTGCCACCCTGGCCGATCTGAAAAATGAGGAGCCGGAACTCAAAGACGTGGAGATCGATGATGGTCTGGAGAAGGCAATGCAGAGTTACCGCCGTTTTCTGGAAGAGACCCCAGAATCAGCGATGACCCCGGAGGCACTTCGCCGTTTGGCGGACCTCAAGATCGAACAGGAATACGGTTACGTGCAGGAGGGTACGACGCCCCCAGCTAGTGCCCCAGTTGCCAGAGCACCGAAACCCTCACTGGACAAGCCGCAGCTTGGTGGATCCCCAATCGAGATTGGGGGGGATGGTAAGAGCGTAACGGAAACCGGTGTTATCGCTGCTAGCGGTAGTGAGTCGGAAAAGGATTTTGAAAAGCGCATTACTCAAGGGGAGAAGTTATCTAGCGAGCCCAAGGCGATTGCTGCACCGACCGCAGAGGCAGCGGCAGATCTTGAAAATGCCAATGCTCGTGAGGCGGTGAAACTGTACAAAAAGTTGTTGGCTAAGTATCCACTCTACGAGCGTAATGATCAGGTGCTTTATCAGTTGTCACGCGCCTATGAAGAACTGGGTGATGTGGACAAAGCGATGGGTATCCTAAATCGGTTTATCAAGACCTATCCCAACTCGCGCTACATGGATGAGGTGCAGTTCCGTCGTGCCGAATACTATTTTGTGCGCAAAAAATTTCTCGATGCAGAAGATGCCTATAAGTCAATTGTCGCCATGGGTAAGAGTTCATCCTATTACGAGCTAGCGCTCTACAAACTGGGATGGGCCTTCTACAAACAGGAGCTTTACGAAGAGGGGGCAAACAGATTCTTTGCCTTGCTCGATTATAAAGTCTCCATCGGTTATGACTTCGATCAAAAACATGACCAGAACGAAAGCAAGCGTGTAGATGATACCTTTCGGGTTATCAGCCTCAGTTTCTCCAATATGGGTGGTGCTAACTCGGTGGTCGATTTCTTCAAGCGCTACGGCAAGCGCGTTTACGAACAGAGGGTCTATAGTCATCTGGCAGAGTTTTATCTGGATAAGCGACGCTATAGCGATGCTGCAACAACCTATAAGACTTTTATCGGCCTGTATCCTTTTCATAAAGTCGCGCCACATTTTCACATGCGCATGATCGAAATCTACAAAAAAGGCGGTTTCGGCAAGTTGGTGGTTGAGCAGAAGAAGGAGTTTGCCAAACACTATGCGCTCAAGGCTGAGTACTGGCGATACTTTGATATCAAGCAGCGTGCTGACGTAGTCGGATTCCTTAAGGAGAATCTCAAGGATCTAGCCAACTTTTATCATGCTAATTACCAGAAGAGCTGGCGTGATGATGAGAAGCGTGGTTATTACCAGGAGGCATTGCTCTGGTATCGTAATTTTCTTACCTCTTTTCCGACTGAGCCAGAATCGGCCAAGCTTAATTTCCAGATGGCAGAACTGATGCTGGAGAATAAAGACTTTCGGGATGCTGCTGAGGCGTATGAGCATACTGCCTATGATTATCCTGCCCATGAAAAATCTTCCGCTGCAGCATATGCGGCGGTTTATACATGGCGTGAACTGTTAAAGGTGACCAAAGAAGGTAAGCGTGGTGAAGTGACTCAACGCTCTATCCAGAGCTCACTCAAATTTGCTGACACCTTCCCTCATCATGAAAAGGTGCCCGCAGTACTCAGTGCTACCTCGGATGAACTCTATGAAATGCGTAACTATGAGCTGGCTAGCAAGACAGCACACAAGTTAATTGACAACTTCCCCAAGGCTGAGAAGGAGCTGATTCGCTCTGCCTGGTTGGTTGTGGGACATGCCGCACTGGATCAGCAGCAGTATGCCGAAGCGGAAAAAGGCTATAGCAAGGTGCTTGAGTTGAGTAAACCTGGTGACAAGCTCAGGCCTAAAGTGCTGGAAAACCTCGCAGCTGCCATCTACAAGCAGGGTGAGCTGGCGAATAAGGCTGGAGACTACAAAACTGCAGCTGATCACTTTCTACGGGTAGGAGAGCGGGCGCCATCTTCATCCATCCGTTCTACTGCGGAGTACGATGCCTCTGCCGCGTTAATCAAGCTGGAGGCGTGGCGTCGTGCAGCGACCGTGCTTGAGAATTATCGTAAGAACTTCCCACGCAGCAAGTTGCAATTTGACGTCACCAAGAAAATCGCCTTTGTCTACCGTTCGGATGGTAGATTGAATGAGGCAGCATCAGAGTACGAACGTATAGCCCGTGAAGCAAAAGAGGAGAAGATACGTCGCGGCTCACTCGACATTGCCGCTGAACTCTATCGCCAGACAGGTGCTACGGATAAAGAGCTGGCACTCTATAAGCACTATGTGAAACTTTTCCCCAGACCGCTGGATCAAGCGATGGATATCTATTACCGCATGGCAGGTGTCTACAAGAAGCTGGGTAAACAGTCGACATACAGGGACACCATGAAACAGCTTGTCAGAATGGATGCCAGTGCCGGGCGTGCACGAAACGAGCGTACTAAATACCTGGCCGCTCAAGCGTCACTGGTGTTTGCTGGCGATGCCTACGACAAGGTAGTAAACGTTAAACTGGTCAAGCCTTTCAAAAAGAACCTGAAGAAAAAGAAACGATACATGAAGGAGGCGATTAAAACCTATACCAAACTGGTCGATTTTCAGGTGGCGGATGTGACAGCGGCTGCCACCTACTATATTGCTGAGATCTACTACGAATTTAGTCGAGCCCTTGCTAAGTCGGAACGTCCGAAAAACCTTAATGCCGAAGAGCTGGAGCAATATGAGTTGGCACTGGAAGATCAGATTTTCCCCTTTGAGGAAAAGGCCATTGCGACGCATAAAAAGAATCTTGAACTAATACAGTTAGGCGTTTTTAGTAACTGGATCGATAAGAGTATTGGTAAGCTAGGCAAGCTGGTTCCTGCTGCCTATGCCAGGAACGAAGAGAGTACTGGTTATATTGAAAGCATTGATGGCTTCCGCTATGTGGTAGGGCAAGGAGCGAGTAAATTGATAGTGGATGATAGAACAGTGGCGGCGATGCCATGAATATACTGCATCAGAAAACTGTCGCATCGTTAACTTTGATTGCCTTGTTGGCGGGGTGCGGTGGTGGTAGTGGCGTACGAATGGGTGGTGTAAGCGATGAGACCATCTCCTTCTATGAAAATCGCAGCGTTGATGTGGCAGTACGAGATGACTTTGACAAGGCTATAGCGCTTCTACATGAGGAAAAGTATGAGGACGCGATTAAGCTATTGCAGAAAGTCATACAAGAATCACAGAACAATTCGGCGCCGTACATTAATATCGCCTTAGCCTACGAAAAAACGGGTGAAATGGGGCTGGCTGAGGATAACCTTAAGAAGGCCATGGCTATCAATCCAAATCACCCGGTTGCTATGAATGAGTATGCGCTACTCTACAGGCGAACTGGTCGTTTTGCTGAGGCAAAGAAGCTGTATGATACTCTGTTGGATAAATTCCCCTCCTTTATGCCTGCGCGCAAGAACCTCGGTGTTCTCTGCGAGCTCTATCTTAATGACTACCCATGTGCCATTCAACAATACGAAGCATACAGTAGTGCATTCCCTGACGACGAAGAGGTCAAGTTATGGATAGTAGGAGTGAAACAAAAACCTGGCGGGTGATTGCGGCGATGGCCGGAGTCTTGCTTCTGGCGTTGGCGTTTTTCTCTGTACAAGCGATTGCGGCAGAAAAAAATGCTGCCAATAACGGTAAGGCAAAGACCCTTTCCGGGATATCTATCGTGGGTAATAATGAGGCACCAAAGTCTCTTTTCATTGTTCCATGGAAGAGTTCAGAGATCGGTTCTGATTCGGGTTTGCAGTCTGGTTTGATGGACGACTCGATGAAGCCGGTTGACCGAGAAGTATTTATGCGTGAGATCGATTTTTATCAAATTCGCAGTGGAAAATAGGTATACAAAAGTGAGGACTGAATAATGGGGATCATCGATAAAATAGTCAGCTTCTTCGTTGAAGGCGGTTTCTGGATGTATCCGATCCTGTTGGCCGGTTCTATCGGCGTCGCTATCGGCATTGAGCGCTTCATCAAGCTCTATATAGTGGAGCGTGCCAACCGCAAGATGTGGGATCAACTTCACCCAGTGCTGGTTGAAGGTGACTTCGATACGGCACGTGAGATGACCGCCAGCAATGACTCTACGGTGAGCAAACTGTTGGAAGTCGGTTTGGAGCGCCAGGGCACTGTACGCCGCCGTGACGATATCGAGATTGCGATGGAGGAGGGGATGATGGAGATCATCCCACAACTGGAGAAGCGCATTAATTACATCGCGCTTTACGCAAACCTCTCCACCCTGCTTGGACTACTCGGTACCATCATCGGTTTGATCGCGGCGTTTAACGCGGTGGCCAATGCCAACCCGGCAGAAAAGGCTGATCTGCTCTCCGCCAGTATCTCTGTAGCGATGAATACCACAGCCTTCGGTCTCATCTCGGCGATTCCGCTGCTGATTATCCACTCCTATCTCAATTCCAAGGCAGGCGCCATTGTTGACAGTCTGGAAATGGCTTCGGTGAAGACCTTGAATATCATTTCCGCGGCGGCGCGGAAGGCGGCACAGCAGCTGTAGGCAGGAGCCGTTATGGCCAGAAATTCTCGACACCATTATCGCAGGGAAGACCAGCAGGCAGAACTGGATATCACCACCTTTTTGAATCTTATGGTGGTGTTGATTCCATTTTTGTTGGTTACCGCGGTCTTTTCGCGCATCACCATACAAGAGCTAAATCTTCCAACTGAAGCGGCAGGTGGTGCCAAGCAGGATCGTCCTCAGATCGCTGTTGAGGTGATTGTGCGTAAAGGGAAGATGCAGATCAGTGATGGCAACAAGATTACTGCGACCATTAAGAATGTGGCCGATGGAAAGTACGATATCAAGAAGCTTTCTAAACAGCTGCTCACTCTTAAGAGTAAACATCAGGAAATTAAAGAAGCGACATTACTAATTGAACCGGATATCGAATACGAAGATCTGATCCATGTGATGGATGCAGTCAAAGTGGCTGAGGTGAAAAGGAAAGATAGCGAGGAGATTGAGCGCGTCATCCTCTTTCCGCAGATATCCCTGGGAGATGCGCCATGAAGAATACCCGGCGCCTGAAACGCATGGCACGTGCCAAACGCAATCGTATGGGCGCGCTCAACCTCACCTCATTGATGGATGTGTTCACTATCCTGGTGCTCTATCTGCTGGTAAACCAGTCAGCTGTGGAAGTGGTTGAGCCGCCCAAAGATATCAAATTGCCGGATTCGGTGGTCGAGGCCAAACCAAAGCAAACCGTGGTGATGCTGGTCAGTGAACAGCAGATCATGATCCAGGGTACTCCAGTGGCAACTTATGAGGAGGTATTGAATAACAAAAATGGTGTGGTGGATTCTGTGCGTACAACCTTGAAGCGATTGAAGGAGAACGTTATCGGTGTCAATACCGAAACCGTTGCCAAAAGCAACGAGGTCACCATCATGGCTCACCGTACAGTGCCATTTAAGGTGTTGAAAACATTGATGTCTTCCTGTACCAGCGCGGGCTACACCACCATCTCACTGGCGGTAAACCAGAAAGCTTCACAGAACTAACGTGATCCCGTGAATAATCCCACCTCACCAGAGCAGCAGGTACTGCTTGCCGAAATCGCCGAGGCAAAAAAGGCGCTAGAGGCACTGCATGGCAAGCTCGACGCCATTGATAAACAGGCAAACAATCTGTCGGATAAACGGCGTCAGTACCAACTACTGGAGGGGATAGAGACCGCGCTAACCGAATTGGAGGAGTTGGGCAGTGCAGAACTCTTCTGGGGTAGCAAGATTGATGAGACTCAACGAACCCAGCATCTGGAGCGGATACGCGAATCGGTTACCATTTTCCAGGGCAAGATCGACGATATTGAAAAGCTTAAAGAGCCGCTCTATCGCCAGATCCGTGAGCAGAATAATGCCATCGCCGATCTCAACGAGGACCTTGCTGATCTTCGTGACCGGGAAGAGGCGGCCAAATTTGAGTATCCGGTCACTCGTAAAGAACAACAGATCCCGTACCGACCAATGCTTATGCCATGGTCGCGGAGCGGTGAAGATGAGTGGCGTTTCCGTAAAAGTCTCGCCGCGGTATTACTCTTTATGCTGGCCTTTACCAGCCTGATAAATTTCTGGGTGCTTCCGGAACCGGATGAAAATGAGGTGGTGGAAATTCCGGAAAATCTGGTCAAGCTGGTGAAAAAGGAGCAGCCGATCCCCAAGCCTCCAGAGACCCGTGAGGAAAAACCGCGTGAAGCGGCCGATGAAAAGCCATCCGAAAGCAAACCAAAGCCATCGGAAAAGGCCAAGGCACGTAAAAAGGCAGAGAGTAGTGGTGTCCTGGCGTTTAAAGACAGTTTCAAAGACCTGCTGGGTGATGATGCCACTGCTAAACTGGGTAGTGCGGCTCGTATCAACAACAAAGGATCAAAGGCTGCAGGAAACTCTAACCGCAATCTGGTCATGGCTCAGGCTACCAGCAGCAGTAGCGGTATCAATACTGCAGGTCTTAGCCGTCAGGTAGGCGGTGGTGGCGGGAGTAAAATTGGTGGTGTCAGCTTCTCTCGTGTGACCAGCGATATCGGTGATGGTACCGGTGCAGATGAGCGGCTGCTCAGTGATGGACCTGGACCATCGCGTACTGACGAAGAGATACAGATCGTCTTTGACCGCTATAAGGCCACTCTCTACCGTATCTACAACCGCGAGCTGCGCAAGAACCCGGTACTTAAGGGCAAGATGATGTTACGCATTACCATCAAGCCGAATGGTTCTGTCTCCGCGTGCAAAATGGAGTCTACCGACATGGATTCGCCGGATCTGGTCAAGCAGGTTATCGCTCGAGTAAAGCGCTTTAACTTCGGTGCCAAAGCTGGGGTGCCCACTATCACCATTCTCTATCCGATCGATTTCCTGCCAGCCAGTTAATTCCGTAAAAATAACATGAGATATGTCAGTAATTTACCGGTAACAACCTCATAAAATACAGGGGAAAATCGACCGGGTTGGCAATAAATATTGCCGTAGATCACGTTATGGTCCACTAACCCCCAACCCCTTATGCCATATGCGTTTTTGTTCACATTATTTATAGCTCTATGCGCTTAATGTCTGACTTGTAAAGGGTGCGCCCTTAATTGGATTTATTGGTCTTTGCGAATGATGGTTTTTTTCAAGATGGCTTCGGGTTTCGTTGGAGGCGCCGTGCGATATACAAGAATTGCACTGTTGGCTCTTTTACCCCTGCTGTTTACTTCACCAGCTGCAGCAGCACCGGTAACCACCAGTTGTAACAACGCACCCTTCAACAACATCATCAGTCACAACCTTACCTTCAGCTACTGCGAACTGTGTGGTATCGGTCAGGTCAGCATCCTGCTGACCAACCCCTCCAACATCACCCTCGACAACATGACGGTCACCGAAAACCTCGGTGCATCCGGTCTGACTCATGTCCCCGGTTCCACCACGGTCTCTATCAACGGTGGTGGTTTTGCCGCCACCGGCGATCCGCTGATCAGCGGTGGCAGCAACCAGATTCTTACCTGGACCTCAGCAGAGATTCCTGCACTGGCCAGCATGAATGCCTGGATTAACGACATCAATCCACAGCCGACCATCGAGATCCGTTTTCAGGTGCAGCGTGATGCAGCGTTTAATGAGGAGGGCTTGCTCACCGCAAGCCGCCTGATCAGCGCTACTGTCGACTACAACCTCAACAGCTGTGTTACCACTGGTCCTTTTAGCGACACCACGGGCAACAACACCCTGCCACTACGCGAACCTAATCCTGTGATCGGCAAGCTAGGTCGCAACGTCGATGCGGCACAGGGAGCCGGCAACTACTCGGCCACCGTCTACGGCAACACCAACGATGATGTGATCTGGCGAATCCAGGTTCAGAACATCGGCAGTGCTGGATTACAGGATCTCCATTTTGACGACTTGATGACCGCCGGTAATTTTACCATCAGCTACGCCTGCCCCTCGGAAACGCAGGCCACCAATTTGGCGAACAATGACGGTGTGTTGCCGGGGGGCTCAACCTGTGTTGCCTCCAGCAACAACATTGCCAGTTTCGACGTGGATGATCCCTTCGGCAATCCGGCCAACGATGAACCAACCACCTTTGTCGATGTGGTCAACGGCGGCACTGCTTACATCTACCTGGTGGGCAAGATCACCAGCTCCTGTAACGCCAATACCACTAACACCGTCTCCAACATTACCTGGGGGTGTGAAGGGGACCCAACGGTCAACACCACGACCACTTCTACCGGCGCTTCACCGGGCAGCGCAACCAGCACACTTAGTTCACTAGTGACCAATAGCGGTCTCACCGTGACCCGTGACCTGACCGGTACCAATCTGGCCCAGCCGATTGGCAGCAAAGGCACTATGACCGTCACCATCACCAACAATACGGGGGGTACGGTAAAGAACATCAAACTGACCGATCTGTTGCCAGCCCAGTACGTTGTCGATCCCACCTTTACCCCGATAATTACCGTAACGCCCATGTACGGTACCTATTCCGGAATGGTCGACACGGTCAACTGGACTAACCCGGTTGCGGGAACCTTCCCGTTGACCAGCACCACCCCGGCGGATCCGCTGGGGAACACTGCGCCGGTGTTTACCTTAACCAGTACCACCACGCATCCGCTCCATGCGGACCAGTTCAATCTGCTGCGCCAGGGTGACGTAGCCGAAGTGCAGTTCCGCGTGGTGATGATCGAGCCAACCTATTACGACCTTGTTGCTGACCTCGACGTACGTACCGAGAACACCGGTGATGGTACCGACCCGACTAATGCGGTGACCTTGAACAACCAACTTACCGTGGAGTTCGAACAGTTCTGTAATCCGGGTGTGATCCAGCAACCGACCGGTAGCCCCTACAACGATACCTTCGCCTCTAACCCGGAAGATCTGGATGTAGACATCACCGGCACTGAGCTGGTCTTTATCCTCACCAACGATCCAGCCCAGACCCTGCCGTTACAGGTCTCGGTCACCAATAACGGTGGCCACGATGCGGCCGACTACGTCACCTACGTCAGTTTCGGTGCCACCATGGATGTGATCACCTGGCCGACTGGCGCGGATAATTGTGTTGTAACCAGCAACCCGCCACCCTTGGCGGTATGGGATCAACCCTCGCCGATCCCGGATGGCGTTACACCTCCGCCCCCAGGTCTTCCCGCCACCATTTACGCCTGTACCGGCCCTGTTATCGCCCCGGGTACCACCCGCACCTTGAACTTCGGTGTAATCAAAAGCACGGTCCCGGCAGACCTCGCCGCTGACGATCTCACCTTCCGTGCCGATACGGTGGGACAGATTACCCTCAGCGACGGTACGCCGCTCTGGTTCCCGACCCCGGATACCACGGTAATCGCCAACGCCGCCAACAACTACTCTCTCGATGGCGTCCGTGCCAGGGTGGTCGGATTTAACCTGACCAAGGCACAACAGGGGAACTGCACCGAGAACAACCCGCCGCCAGCGACACCCGACGATCAGATTCAGATTGGCGAGGAGTGTAGTGTCCGAATCCGTACCAGTGGCTGGTTCGGTTTCCAGACTCCAGGCTTTACCTACATCGCGGTGCAGAGTGTGCAGGTGGTGGACGAGCTACCCGCAGGGCAGGGTTACATCTCCTCTACCGACCCGATACTCACAAGCGATCCAACTATCCTCGGTATCACTCTCAATCCGCCTCCAGCGCCACTGGACGAAGGCTTTTTCGACTGGACCTTTAACACCGTGGTGCCTGCTGAGCGGATCACGGTCAGGGATCAGTGGTTCCAGGCCGACGTCACCACGCGCCTGATGAATAACCCGCAGAACAGCAGCGCTGCACCCAATGTGCACGCAGCGCTCAGCTCCAACATCCTGAACTCATACTTCCAGGCGGTGTTCGATAACGCTGGAGTGGAGCAGGTGTTTAACCTCGGCCCCAATACCGTCGGCTATCCACAGCAGTCGGTACGCCGGGTTGACCTCACCGTCACCGAGCCGAACATCACGGTGCAAAAACGGGTCTGTAACGAAACTCTTTACGGTGCAGGTACCGGCTGTACCAATTTCGTTGCTACCGCCAACGATGGCGACACCTTTGACAGTTACATCTACCAGGTCACCCTGACCAACGGTGCAAGCAGCGGCGGTGTGGCCCGCGCCCCAGCCTACGATATCAGCACCACCGATATTCTGGATGCCAGCGATCTGGTCTACGTCATGCCGTTCGCTACGGACGGTCTCGACAACGACGGCGATGGTCTGATCGATGGCGCCGACCTCGATGGAGAAAGTAGCATCACCGATAACGTGGTGAACAACGCGGTCCCGGCGCAGATCGATAACTCATGGACACACAGCACTGCACTGTTGCGTCTTGATCCGGGTGCCAGTGTCACCTTCTACTACCGTGTCGATCCAGATCAACGTATCGCACCGTTGCAGACCCTGGTGAACAACGTCACCGCCAGTTACGACAGTCTCGAAGGCGGAGCCAACGAGTCCAGTAATCAGACCGTGGTGCTGAGCGCCACCGGTGATCTGGGCGGTGCACGGATCTACACCTCCGCACCGGGAACCGCTACGGTACAGATCAGACCGTTGAACACTCAACCGAAAGATGTCATCGCCACCTCAAACACGGCACTCGGTGGCGCACCGCAGCCGGTGTCGATTGGTGAAGAGGTGGAGTATCAGTTGCGTGCCTACCTGCCGGTGGCAAACTTGCGCTCCTTTACCATCCAGGACAACCTGCCGCCCGGGATCAGTTGCATCGAAGCACCGGTGATCGATCTTGATGTGCCGCCATACAGTGCCGCCGGTTTCTCGCCAGGTGGCCAGTTCACGCCTACATGTACCGCAAACAGCGTGACCTGGAATTTCGGCAACCAGGAACTGACGGTTAACGCCGCACCCGGTGCCCTGTTCGAATTCCCGGTCAGTTTCATTGCACGGGTCAACAACATCGCCGGCAACAATGAGGCGGGATTGATCAGCAACGGTAGCCCGGCAACCGTTGCCACCGTCAGCTATCTCGATAATGCGCTGGCGCTTCAAGTTCTCAACTTCGCGCAAAATGATCTGGTGGTACGCGAACCGGTGATCGCGCTGACAAAAACCATGGAAGCGGCCAATGCCGATGCCAGTGATATTCTCACCGTTACTGTTACCGCCACAAACACCGGTACCGCCACCGCCTACAATCTACGTGTCTTTGATGATTTAGCTGCCGTCGCCAATCTGACCTATCTGGGTAACGTGGGCGGTGTTGATCCACCGGACGTTGTTGATACCGCCACCTTTGGTCCCAACCGTCCGTTGTTTAGCTGGAATAACACGAACCCGTCATTTGCCATTGCCCCTGGCGCGAGCATTAGCTTCACCTTCGATATCCAGGTCGACACACCGGTGCAACCACTGGAGGTATTGGATAACACCATCCAGGCAGACTGGACCTCGCTGCCCAGTCAAACCACTGCCCTCAACAGTAGCGGAACCATTGGTATTAACGGTGCTGCGGACGGTATGCGCATCGGTGCACTGCCCAATGCGGGTGATCCGATCAACGACTATGAATCGACAGCCTATGCCGCAGCCACCGTACCGCCCATCGCGGTGACTAAAACCGATCTCAATCCGGCACTGGCTCCGACAATCGGTGCGCACAAACATTTCCAACTGGTACTGACCTTCCCGGAAGGGGTGAGTAACGGGGTCGTGGTAAATGACAACCTGGCGAGCACCGGCCTCAGTTACCTGCTGACCCGCGACGCCAACTTCGATGTTAGTTACAGCTTCAGCAACATAACCAGTATTAACGGCGTGGCACCTGCAGAGGGTGCCTTTAACGCAGTGCCGGTGAACAACGCCTCGGGCACGATTGTCTGGGATATCGGAACGGTCGTAACGCCGAGTGAGGATGACACTACTGGCACCCCGGCGATCACCCCGACCATCACCATCGACTACTACGCGCGCATCAACAACGACTTGGTGACCAATGTCGGTGGCACGCTGCAGAACGGCGTCACCGTCAACTACACCAACGGTGAGAGCGGGGCGACCGAGGCGGTTACCGCCAATACGCCGCTGATTACGGTAACCGAACCAAACCTGGCGATCAGCAAGGTGGCCACACTGACAACCTCGCCGCCGGTTGTCGGAGACATTATTACGTACACCGTTACCGTGGTGAACACCGGCAACGCCACCGCCTACGATATCAACCTGGTCGATAATCTGCCCGCCGAGGTTAACTACGACAGCGCCTTCACCCCGACCGCGACCATCAATGGTACTCCGGTAGCCGGTTTCGTACCTGCTCCGTTGGGTGCGCCGGTCGGACCGCTGCAATGGGGCCGCAGCAATGGCGACAACAGCCTCGACATCCCGGTGGGCGGCACCATGGAGCTCACCTACCATGTGCAGGTATTGACCGCCCTGCCTGGCGGCAGCTTTACCAACCAGATATGGGCAGACTGGACCTCGCAGAATAATGTGAGCGGTTATGAGCGCACCGGTGCTGGTTGCCCGACCACCACCGCGCCCAACGATTACTGTGTCGGTCCGGCCACCAGCACCGTGAACTTCCTTGGTCCCGATACGATCACGCTGCAAAAGAGCGGCCCGGCCACCCTGGCTGTGGCAACGCCCGGCACCTTTACCCTCAACGCGCAAAATACCGGCACCGGCACCGCGTGGGACCTGACCATCACCGACCTGCTACCCAACACCGCCAATGGCGGTATGTGCAGTGCCGCGCCGATCATAACCTCGGCGCGCATCTTCCAGGCCGATGCTGTTACCCCGGTTTCCGCACCGCTCGTTGCGGGTGTGGATTACGTCACTTCCTTTGCACCGGCACCGGCTTGTACTTTCACTATCACCATGCAGACGGCTGCGGCTTCAATCGACGTCGACCAACGGCTGATAGTCACCTACACCGCCCAACTTGACGCCAACACCGCCTACGCCACGCCACTGACCAACATCGCCGGTGCCACGCAATGGTTCAGTGGCGACACCGCAGGGGCAGGCGCCTTGCCCGGGCAGCGGACCTACACGCGCACTCTCACTGACGGCACGCCCGGAGTGCTCGATTACGAGGATGCCTGGACGCTGAACAGTGAAGCAGCGACCCTGATCTTCCGCGAGACGGTGCAGAACCTGACCACCGCTACCAACCCGGCAGCGACCGCTACGCCAGGTGACCTACTGCGCTACACCATCACCGTGCAAAACGGCGGTGGCCTACCAATCACCGATTTCACTCTGTTAAGCGATCTTGATGCATTGAACGGCGCAGCCAGTTTTGCACCGGGCACCCTGACGCTGGTCACCGTGCCAGGTGGTGCCAACGTGACCAACACCACTGGCACTGGTGGTGCCAATGGTACCGGCCTGCTTGATGTGCGTGCGCTCAACCTCGACCCAGCGGGTGGTGCCAACGACACCCTGACGCTGGAATTCGAGGTGCAATTGGGAGCCGTGTTCGACAATGGCACTGCCGTACTGACCCAGACCCATCTTGTGGATAACGGCGCCACCATCGGCTACAGCGACGACCCCAACATCAACGGCTTCGACAATCCTGCGGTCATGGGCGATGAGGATCCGACTCGCATCGTGATCACCTCGGCACCAGCCTTTGACGTGTGGAAGAGTTCCACCGACCTCACCGGTGATCCGGCAGTGCTCGATCCGGGCGATACCCTGCGTTACACCATCACGGCTAAGAACATCGGTACCGAGAACGCGGTTAATGCCACCCTGCGCGACCTGATTCCGGCCAACACCACCTATGTTGCTAACAGCACCACCCTCAACGGTGCCGCGGTGGCAGATCCAGGTGTGGGTATTTCGCCGCTGGAGGCGGGGATGTTGATCAACGCACCGGAAGATCCAACACCGGGTGCGATGCGTGCCGATACCAACCCGGCGGTGACCAGTAACATCGCCACCGTCACCTTCGACGTGGTGGTCAGTAGCAGCGCGGTGAACGGTACGGTGATTTCCAATCAGGGCTTTGTGAACGGCGACGGCACGAATAGTGGAGCCTTCCCTGAGGAACCATCAGATGATCCCGCTACCGTTACTATCAATGATCCGACCCGCGACGTGGTCGGCTCACTGCCGCTGGTGGATGCGACCAAGACGGTAACCATTGCGGTGGATGGCGGCACCTTAGGTATCGTCGATCCAGGTGACACCCTGCGTTACACCATCACCATTAACAACTTCGGTGCGACCAACGCTACTGGTGTTAGCTTCACAGACCTGGTTCCACTCAATACCACCTACGTGGCCAACAGCACTTCGCTCAACGGTATTGCGGTGGCTGATGCGGGTGTCGGTGTTTCGCCACTGATCGGTGGCATCGATGTTAGCTCCTCCGATCTCACACCACCTCTGCCGGGTGCAGGCGCGGGTGTGCTGACCGCGGGACAGAATGCAGTCGTCGTCTTTGATGTCACCGTGGATGCCCTGACTCCGGCAGGCACTGTGATCAGCAATCAGGGAACAGTAAACAGCACCGAGCAGGCACCGGAGCCGACCGACGCCGACGGCAACGATGCCAACGGCGATCAGCCGACACAAATCGTGGTTGGCAGCGCACAACAACTGGCGATCAGTAAGAGTGTTACCGTGGTCGGCGGTGGCGCGGCACTGCCGGGCGCCGATCTGGAGTACGTGATCGTAGTGACCAACATCGGTAGTCTGCCCGCCACGGATGTGCAGATCTCTGACAACCTCAACCTGCCGGTGGCCGGGCAACTGACCTACGTACCGGGTTCCGGTACCTTGAATGGTGTCGTCGCCGGATTCAGTTACGTCGCGCCCTTCGTCACTGCCGACTACGGCGCG
>JBNKQR010000034.1:0-31788 GCA_050295975.1 Thiohalomonadaceae bacterium | reverse complement strand
CTGAAATCCTGCTGCAGGCCCAGACCGAGAAACAGGACATTGGCGAAATGAGCTTGTTGCGCCGCTACGAGCGCTGGCGCAAGGCAGATAACGTGGCAGTGATGGGGGCAATGGATGGTTTCAAGCGGATCTTCAGCAATGACAACCCAGTACTGAGTCTGCTGCGGAATGTCGGTATGAGCCTCGCGGATCGTTCCGGCCCGGCCAAGAATCACATGATCCGTCGCGCCATGGGGTTGAGTGGCGATTTGCCGCGACTCTCTCGCGGCCAGAAACTTTAACCTGGAGTTACGATGGAATTGTTGGACATTATTGCCCTGCTACTAACCCTGGCAGCAGGCTTCAGTTACATCAACCACCGCTTCGTGCGTCTGCCCACCACCATCGGCTTGATGCTGATTGCGTTGCTGACATCGCTGGGCATCCTCGCCCTTTCTAAGCTCGGTATCGCCTTCCCCGCAGAGTGGGCGCGTGGCTTGATCGATGATATCGATTTTAATCTCACCCTGTTGCACGGCATGCTGAGTTTCCTGCTCTTCGCCGGTGCGCTGCATGTCAATCTTGACGATCTTGCACAGCAGAAGTGGGTGATTGCCATTCTTGCCAGCGTGGGAGTGTTAGGTTCCACCTTTATCATTGGTGGTCTTGGCTGGTGGCTGCTGGGGCTACTGGGTACACCTATCCCGTTTATCTATTGCCTGCTGTTTGGCGCACTGATCTCTCCCACGGACCCCATTGCGGTGCTCGGTATACTCAAGTCCGCCAATGTCAGCAAGAGCCTGGAGACCAAGATCACCGGTGAGTCCCTGTTCAACGACGGTGTTGGGGTGGTGATCTTTCTGGTGTTGCTTGGCATCGCCACCAGTGGTGATGCGACAGTCGGTGAGGTGGCCCTGCTGTTTGCTGAGGAGGCGATAGGGGGCCTGGTGTTTGGTCTGTTCGTCGGTTGGCTGGCCTACCGTATGCTGGCCAGTGTCGATAACTATCAGGTAGAGATTTTGATCACCTTGGCACTGGTAATGGGCGGTTACACCGTTGCCGGTGCGTTGCATGTCTCCGGACCTATCGCCATCGTTGTTGCCGGTCTATTCATCGGCAACCATGGGCGGATGTTCGCCATGTCGAACCGAACCCGTGAGCATCTGGATACCTTCTGGGAACTGGTGGACGAGATCCTCAACGCGGTGCTGTTTGTTTTGATCGGGCTTGAGGTGCTGGCGCTTGAATTTCAGAACGCCTGGCTTAGTGTTGGTGCGCTGATGATTCCACTGGTGCTGTTCGCACGTTTCATTAGCGTCGCTCTGCCGATTAGCCTTATGCGTCCTGTGCGTCGGTTTTCGCCACACGCTATCAAAATCATCACATGGGGTGGTCTGCGTGGCGGGATCTCTGTTGCTCTGGCGTTGTCACTGCCTTCGGGTGCTGAGCGAGATCTCATCGTCGCGGTCACCTATGTGGTGGTGGTTTTCTCCATTATCGTTCAGGGGTTGAGTGTTGGACACCTGATCAGGGTCTGTAACAAATAGCCCATACAAGTGAGAGGGGATTGTTAGTAAGAGACGCCCCCACCTGTTTTTCCTGCTGAAATCCAACTATATATACCAAAGTGGTATAGGGCGTCTCGTTGCGCCGTCGTTAGTATGGCGTGGGGACTTGTGGTTAAAAAATTAGCCACTAGGTAGATGAGAGTGAGACCAAAAAAATGTATTGAGCGTGAAAACACGCTATGGGGATTCTGACAGCCACACCTATTCGCTGCTCGCCTGTGAATGATCGGCTAAATATGGAGCGACCGTTCCCCGAGATCATCATGAAGAATAATACCGAACAATGATGGAGTATTGATGTGAACAAGCGTTCCGCACCGCGTTTTCCAGTGAATCTTGAGGTGATGGCCAGCTATTCTGGACAGCCTGCACAGCCCTGCCAGGTGAGGGACTACTGTTCTGGTGGCATCTATCTGCTGTGTGATCGTAGCAAGGTACAGGCTGCTTCTGCCAAAGTAGGTGGTGCTCTGGTGGTGGAATTTGCCGATCCACTCAATTCTCAGAACGGGGTTCACCATCTGGAAGGTAAGATCACCCGTTTTGATACCAACGGCATGGGGATCTCATTTACCCAGGCTAACGCCAAGGCGATTATCGCGCTCTCCAAACTGGCTGCCAGTCAGTCGGCTGCAGGTGATGGGGTTGGCGGTTCTGTGGTGGCGGCCGAGACCTATGGTCAGGATACCGTCGAGCAGATCATCAAGTCGATCAGCACCAAGAGCTGGGACGCCATGGCGGAGATGCTGCGACTCTTCTTTGAACGTGCCAAGAATGAACTGTTCGATGCGGCCGGTCAGTCAGGTAGCAATACAAAACAGTCAGGCTACTTTGGTGCAATGAATGAGTTGCGCAAGGGGCGGGATAATCTGAGTCAGGAGTTTCTCAACAGTCTAAATGAGCAGTTTGAGATCCTGACCACTCCCGGCTACCGCAACCGTTTCGCCCAGGAGGCTGAGGCTCAGGGTGGTCTCTCCATCATGGAGAGCGATGAACTGGATAACTGGCTGGCGGTACGCGCCATGTCCTCCAAGCTGGAAGAGCACATGGGTGAAAGCCTGGAGGCTCTGGAGACCCGCTTCGAGGAGGTTTCTGCCAATCCCATTACTCTGGAAAACAATCCTGCCGGTCCTTTTGTCATTTCCTCTATCTTCCGTGAAATGCTCAGCCGCATTGTTTTGGAGGAAGAGCCACGCAAGTTCCTCTTTGGTGTGATGGAGAAGGTACTGAGTGGCAAATTGAGAGATCTTTACGACACCCTGAATGAACTGATGATCGCCCACAACATTCTGCCGATCCTGCAAAAGGAGATGTCGGTAGTTCGTACTGAGGGCGATTACGGTGAAGAAGATGACGTCGAGGATGAGCTGCCGCCATCCACGAGTGGACAGCGCCGTGGGAATCGAACCGCTGTGCCGCTTTCGGGTGCTCCCCGCAGTGCCCCACCCCCCTCAGGGCGAGTCCCAGGCGGCGGTTTCCAGCCACCACCACAGCAGCAGGGCGATGGTTATCAGCCGCCATCACAGGGGTATCAACCTCCACCACAGGGGTATCAACCTCCACCACAGGGGTATCAACCTCCACCACAGGGGTATCAACCTCCACCACAGGGTGGAGACTACCAGCCACCAGCGCAGGGATACCAGCCACCACCACCGGGTGGGCAACCAATGCCTGGCGGACATCCAATGCCGGCCCAGGCGCGCGCCCCGCGCGCCGCACCTACTGGCGTTAATCCAATTAGTTATTCCCGTCCAAAGGGAATGGCGAGTGCTGCTTCCGCACCCATGCCTGTCGCCCCGACTGGCGGTGCGATGCCCTCATCAGGGGGCTACAGCCATGCTGTGCAGGAACTGATGCGCATGCAGTATCCGGCCAATGAGCAGGAGGGTGGGATTGAGGCACCGCCACGGGGATATTTCAGTAGTGGGCAGGTAGTACAGGCACTGGATAAGCTCTCCCAGGCTATAGGTAGTCTTGATGGCCGCAGCATGGATAGCATGGAACACATCAATTACCTTGCCAATGCGGTATCAGAGACGGTAGGCGAAGCGGGTAAGGCGATGAGTGCCACAGATCAGGAGGCGGTGACCTACGTCGGTGGTCTGTTCGGTTCCATCAGTCAGGATCATCTGGTGGCCGAGCATGCGCGGCCCTGGTTCTCGCGCCTTGAGGTACCTTTGCTTAAGGCAGGTATCCTCGATTCTTCACTGCTCGATGACGATAGTCACCCGGCGCGCGAACTGCTCAATCGCCTGGAAGATATTGGCGATCTGTTGCAGAACGATGAATCACCCTTGGCAAAGGAAGCAAAAAAGCAGGTCGAAGGGGTGCTGAAAAAGATCGACAAAAGGGTAGAAAAAGACCCTGAAGTTTTCGCCGAAGCACTGACTGAACTGGAAGAGGTTCAGGAAAAGGTAGAGGAGAACTACGAAGAGAAGATCACGAAACTGATTGAACAGTGCGAGCAGGAAAAAGAGATCGATGATGCTCGCGAAACCATTCTTGATGAACTGAATAAACGCCTTGGCCAACGCGATGTGCCGGTAGTGGTGCTGCACCTGCTCGACTCTGGCTGGAAAAACCTGCTGCTGCGTACCCTGATGAAGAGCGGTGCCGATAGTGCCGCGTTCAAGACCTACCTCAATGTGGTGGACATGCTTACTTCTCGTCTCACCAGCAGCAAGCCATACAAAGACGATGCAAAAATGAGCGACGAAAATCTGGTCGAGTGGTCATCGCGCATGCTTGGCATGGTCTCTAACAATGAGAAGAAGAACAATCTGATTCTGCGTGAACTGGCCAAGGACCTCACTGGCAAGTCGACCACCCTGCCGGAGACCAAATTTGTACAGACGCTGATCGCAAAGACCAAGGACAAGCATGATGTCGTCAAACCGGAAGGCGTCTCCGATGATATCTGGCAACTTATGCTGGAAGATGCCCGCTATATGGATGACCGTGAGTCGTTCCAGTACAAGCCGAAAGGTGGCAAGTCGGTTGGTGTGAATTTAATCTGGCGTGATGGTAACAAGCGTTATGTTTTTGCCGACAACCTGGCTAACCGTGCACTGGATATCGAGCTTGGTGAGGTGGCGAATCACATCTACAGCAAAACGCTGGTACGCCTTAACGAGAAGGATCTGACTGTCACCGAACGTGCGATCTACAGCTTCCTGCAGAGTATGCACAAGCAGATTGCCTTCCAGGCTAACCACGATGAACTTACCGGTCTGCTTAACCGCAAGTCTTTCGAAACCGAGCTGGATAAGTTGGTCGCCGATGCACGCAGTGGCAAGGTTACCCATGTGCTGGGCTATTTTGACCTCGACCGTTTCAACATTATCAACACCACCTGCGGCCATGCCGACGGTGACAAGCTGCTGGTTAAGGTATCCGAGGTGTTGCGCGATACGCTTAAGGATAAGGCGATTATCTCCCGTCTCGGCGGTGATGAATTCGGCATCCTGGTAACCAACTCCAGTCGTACCCGCGGCCTGAAGATGCTCACCGAAGTGCATGACAATATCCGTGGGATCCGTTTTGCCTGCGGTAATAATGAGTTCAAGGTGACCTGCAGTATGGGTGTGACCGAGGTGAATGAGACCAGCGAAAGTTACGGTCACCTGCTCAGCGCTGTGGATTCCGCCACCTTTACGGCTAAGGATAATGGACGTGACAATATTCAGATCCACAACGTTGAGAACGAACGCATCTCCAGCCGTCGCCATATCCTCGACTGGGTCGGCCGGATCAATGTGTTGTTCGAGAAAAATCTGATTCAGTTCCGTTGTCAGAAGATCGCCCCGGTGCATCGCACCATCAACTCGATGCCGCACTACGAGGTTCTGCTTGATGTACAGGATGAGGAGGGCAACAAGGTACCGCTGGATGAGTTCATTGTTGCTGCCGAACTCTATAACCGCATCCTCGACATCGATACCTGGGTAATGAATTACATCTGTGACTGGGTGGAAGAGCGCAAGTCGAGGCTGGATAAGATCAGCAATCTTTCGGTCAACCTCTCCGGTAGCTCGTTTGGTAATCCGCATTTCATGGACCAGGTCTACCAGCGCCTTGCCAAGCCTGACTTCCCGGCTAACAAAATCTGCTTTGAGGTGACCGAGACTGCGGCGATGGACAACCTCGATATGGCAGCGCGCTTTATGAAAAAGCTTAAGGAGACCGGATGCAAGTTCGCTCTGGATGACTTCGGTAGCGGTACCTCCTCCTATGCCTACCTGCGCTCGCTGCCCATCGACTACGTCAAAATTGATGGTGCCTTCGTCAAGGATATCGCCAATAACACCAACGACTATGCGGTGGTGAAGTCGATTAACGAAATCGGTCATGTGATGGGTATGCAGACCGTCGCTGAAGGGGTAGAGGACGAGTTTGCCTTCCAGTTGCTGCACGACATCGGCCTCGACTACGTGCAGGGCTTCGGTGTGGAGAAGCCTATCCCGCTGTTCCAGTTGTTTGAATAGAAGCCAACTCAAAATGGTTCTCGCGCCCTGATACAGCGTTGCAAAGCCAGCTACGGTGCTCATTTACTACAGGTAAACTGCGCTCCTCGCAGGCTTTGCGTCTTGCCTCCGGGCACGAGCCCCTATTCTGAAGTCGCTTCTAAGGGCGGTGACAAGGTCCTGGCCAGGGGGTATAGTTGCCCCTCGACCATGGCTGTAGTGGGAGAGAGCGGCACCGTAACCCGGAGGCCGCCGCCGAAGGCGCAACCCGCCCGGAAACGCTCAGGCAAAAGGACCACTACCACCGGTTGACTCTGGAGAGAGGCTGCGCGACAGCCCACCGAAGGGGCTAAGCTCTCAGGTGCCAGGACAGAGGGGCGACGAAAGGTTTAGCGACTTTTCGTCGCCCCTTTTGCGTTTTGGGCTGGTCAAGGCCGCTCCACACAACCGTGAGAAAGCATGGCAAAAACAATCGACATCCCGGTCTTCGACCACTCGGCAGAGCCCAATGCCACGCGCATGCCAGCCTGGATCCGTCAGCCGCTAGGCGGTGACGGTTTCGCCGCCACCGCAGGTGTCGTGCATGGCAACCAGCTGACCACTGTCTGTGAGGAGGCGCGTTGCCCCAACCGCAGTGAGTGCTGGGGCCGCGGCACCGCCACCTTCATGCTGCTGGGGGACACCTGTACCCGCGCCTGCGGTTTCTGTGCGGTAAAGACCGGTCAACCCGATTCACTGGATGAAGATGAGCCGCGCCGGGTGGTCGAAGCGATCACGCAAATGGGACTCGACTATGTGGTGCTCACCTCGGTCAACCGCGACGAACTGCCCGACGGCGGGGCCGGGATCTTCGCCGCCACCCTGCGTGGCCTGCGCCAGCGGATGCCGAACCTTGGCCTGGAGGTACTGACCCCCGACTTTCGCAACTGCCAGGAGCAGGCGATCAGCACCCTGGGTGAGGCGATTGGGGCTGAGGGCAGACTGGTCTTCGGCCACAATCTGGAGACGGTGCCCTCGCTCTACAAAAGCGTGCGCAAGGGGGCCAAATACGAACGCTCCCTACGCCTGCTGGAGCTGGCCGCCAATGAGCCGAACATGGAGGCCAAATCGTCACTAATGCTGGGCCTGGGTGAAACCTTCGACGAAGTGGCTGAAGTACTGCGCGACCTGCGCGCGGTCGGTACCGAACGGCTGGTGCTCGGCCAGTACCTGCGTCCCAGCCGGTATCACCTGCCGGTGAAGGCCTACATCACACCGGCGCTTTTTGCCGAGTATGAACAGCTGGCCTATGAACTGGGTTTTTCGAAGGTGATGGCCGGGCCGATGGTACGCAGTTCCTACCACGCTGAAGCGTGAAAAATTTAACCGCAAAGGTCGCAGAGGAACGCAAAGGTAAAAAGCTATTACATAATGGCCTTCGTGTTCCTTGGCGTCCTTAGCGGTGAAAGATTTTTTTGATTTTGTTCAGGAGAATAGAACTTGGGAAAGAGAACACCGCTTTACGATGCCCATGTCGCCCATGGTGCCAAGATCGTCGACTTCGCCGGTTGGGAGATGCCGATCCACTACGGCTCACAGATCGAGGAGCATCATCAGGTGCGTCGCGCCGCCGGGATGTTTGACGTCTCCCATATGTGCGTGGTGGACCTGCAGGGTGCCAAGACCCGCGATTTCCTGCGTTACCTGATGGCTAATGATGTGGCCAAGCTCGACGGCCAGCCGGGAAAGGCGCTCTATAGCTGCATGCTTAATACGCGTGGCGGGGTGATCGATGATTTGATCATCTACCACATGAGCAGCGTCTGGTATCGCGTGGTGGTTAATGCCGGTACCCGTGACAAGGATATCGCCTGGATGCAGCGCCACGCGCCATCCTTCGATGTCGATGTGGTTGTCCGTGATGACCTGGCGATGATTGCGGTACAGGGGCCGGAGGCGCGTGATGCGGTGCATAAGGTATTGGGCGACCATGCCGCCGATGTAACCGGGCTGGGGCGCTTCGCCGCCGCCGAGACAGCTGGTCTGTTTGTTGCCCGCACCGGATACACTGGCGAAGACGGTTATGAGATCATGGTGCCCACCGAGGATGCCGAGGATATGTGGCACTCGCTGCTGGATGAAGGTGTCCTCCCCTGTGGTCTTGGCGCGCGCGATACCCTGCGCCTGGAGGCGGGTATGAACCTATACGGCCAGGACATGAACGAAGATACCTCGCCGCTGATCTCAGGCCTCGGCTGGACCATCGCATGGGAACCGCGAGATCGAAACTTCATCGGCCGCGAGGTGATCGAGCCGGAACAGAACAGCGGCCCAGCGCAAAGACTGGTTGGTCTGATACTGGATGATAAGGGCGTGCTGCGCTCCCATCAGAAGGTGGTACTGGCCGGGCTCGGCGATGGTGAGACCACCAGCGGCAGCTTCTCCCCGACCATGGGCAAGGCGATTGCTCTGGCGCGGATACCCGTCGGTGAGGCCGACGATGTGGGTGTCGAGATCCGCAATAAAATTCTGAAGGCGCGCATCGTCAAGCCGCCTTTTGTACGCAACGGTAAAGCAGTCATCGAATAAACAGAATCAGGAGAGATTGAAATGAGCAACATCCCAGCTGAACTGAAATACACCAAATCCCACGAGTGGGTTCGTCGCGAAGCGGACGGTAGCGTCACCATCGGTATCACCGAGCACGCCCAGGAGCTGCTCGGCGATATGGTTTTTGTCGAACTGCCGGAAGCGGGTCGTGCCGTGACCGCGGAAGAGGATTGCGCCGTGGTCGAATCGGTCAAGGCTGCCTCTGATGTTTACGCCCCCATCGACGGTGAAGTGACCGAGGCCAACAGTGCCCTGGAAGATAGCCCGGAGATCGTTAACAAGGACCCCTACGGCGACGGCTGGCTGTTCAAAATGAAACCTGCTGACGACAGCGAGATCGATAGTTTGATGGATGCTGCGGCCTATCAGGCTGTTGCCGCCGAAGAACACTGAGTTTAAGAGCCATGCCATTTATCCCCCATACCGAAGACGATATTCAGGCAATGCTGGATTCCATCGGCGCCGAGAGTATCGAGGCGCTGTTCGATGAGATCCCGGCTGAACTACGTGCCACAGGTTTGCAGCAGGTACCGCCTGCATTGAACGAGGCGGCAGTAGGTCGCCTGATGCAGCAGCGTGCCTCGACCGACGGCCAGCCACTCTGTTTCATCGGCGCCGGTGCCTATGAGCATCACATCCCGGCTGCGGTATGGGAGATTGTCACCCGCGGTGAGTTCTACAGCGCCTACACGCCCTATCAGGCTGAGGCGAGCCAGGGCACGCTGCAGGTGATCTATGAATACCAGAGCATGATCGCCGGACTGACCGCTATGGACGTGGGCAACGCCTCACTCTATGACGGTGCCTCCGGTCTGGCCGAAGCGGTACTGATGGCTGTGCGCGCCAATCGTAAGTCGAAGTCGAAACGTATCCTCATGCCCATCACGGTCAACCCAGTCTACCGCAAGGTGGTCCACACCATCGTGCGCAATCAGGGTATCGAACTGGTGGAACTGCCCCATTCCGCAGGAGGTAACATCGATCCCGAATCGCTGGCGCAATACGCAGGAGAAGACTTCGCCGCGCTGGTGATCCCGCAACCCAACTTCTTCGGTGTACTCGAAGAGGTCGATGCACTGACCGACTGGGCTCACGCCAACGGCATGCTGGCGATCGGTCTGGTCAATCCGACCGCGATGGCGCTGCTCTCCGCGCCGGGCGAGTGGGGTGAGAAGGGCGCCGACATCGCCTGTGGTGATGGCCAGCCGCTCGGTTCACCGCTCTCATCCGGCGGCCCCTACTTCGGTTTCATGGCCTGCAAACAGGAACATGTGCGGCAGATGCCAGGGCGGATCGTCGGTCGCACCGTCGACCTCGACGGTAAACCCGGTTTCACCCTTACCTTACAGGCGCGTGAGCAGCACATTCGCCGTGCCAAGGCGACCTCCAACATCTGCTCCAACCAGGGTTTGATGGCGACTGCCGCCACCGTCTACATGGCGACCGTCGGCGCCGGTGGACTGGAGCGGGTTGCCGCTGCCTGCCACGCCAATACCCGCAAGCTGGTGGAAAAACTGACTGCCATTGATGGTGTCGAGCAGGTCTTCGACCGCCCGGTATTCCACGAAGCAGTGTTGCGTCTACCGAGTGACGCCGATGATGTATTGAAAGCACTTGCAGCGCAGGATCTCCTCGGTGGATACGCGGTGATGCGTGATTATCCAGAGCTGGAGAACTGCGTGCTGGTCTGCGCCACGGAAACCCGCAGCGATGAAGACATCGAAAGCTATGCGTCACAACTGGCACGCATCCTCAGTGGCAAACAGGCTTGAGAACGTAACCGACATGCGTACATACACAGTAAAGGTCTCTGCAAAATGCTGATCTTCGAACACTCCAAACCGGGCCGCCTCAACAAGGCGCAATCTCCAGCGGCGGCGGATGTCTCCGACATTCCAGCGCAGTTCCGTCGTAAATCGTCGAGCGGTCTGCCCGAGGTATCGGAGATGCAGGTGGTGCGTCACTACACTCGCCTGTCGCAGAAAAACTTCTCCATCGATACCCATTTCTATCCGCTCGGCTCCTGCACCATGAAGTACAACCCGCGCGGTTCAAATGCGTTGGCGATGTTACCCGGTTTTCTCGGACGTCATCCGTTGGCACCCAGCGCAACCCATGGTCAGGGCATACTCGCCTGCTTTTACGATTTGCAGGAGATCCTGAAAGAGGTCACCGGCATGAAGGGCTGCTCGTTGACACCGATGGCAGGTGCGCAGGGGGAGTTCGCCGGGGTGGCAATGATCCGCGCCTACCACGATGCGCGTAACGATAACGAACGCAGCGAAATCCTGGTGCCCGATGCGGCCCACGGCACCAACCCGGCCACCGCCGTGATGTGCGGCTACAAGGTCAAAGAGATCCCGACCGACGAAAACGGCGACGTGGATCTGGAGAAGCTCAAGCTTGCAGTCGGTCCGCACACTGCAGGGATCATGCTCACCAATCCGTCTACCCTCGGTGTGTTCGAGCGGCGTATCAAGGAGATCGCCGAAGTGGTACACAAGGCGGGTGGTCTGCTCTATTACGACGGCGCTAACCTCAACGCGATCCTCGGCAAGGTCAAACCGGGCGACATGGGTTTCGACGTGGTGCACCTCAACCTGCACAAAACCTTCTCTACCCCGCACGGTGGCGGTGGCCCCGGTGCCGGTCCGGTGGTGGTGGGTGAGCGCTTGCTTCCCTTCCTGCCGATACCTGTCGTGGGCGAGGAGAACGGTGTCTATCGCTGGCTGGATGAGGCAGACCTGCCTCAATCCATCGGTCGTCTCTCAGCGAGTATGGGTAATGCCGGTATTCTGTTGCGCGCCTACATCTATGCGCGAATGCTCGGGGCCGAAGGGATGGAGCGGGTCGCCGACTACGCCACCCTGAATGCTAACTACATGCTGGCGGAGCTAAAGAAGGCAGGCTTCGAACTTGCCTTCCCTGAGCGTCGTGCCACGCACGAATTTATTCTCACCTTGCGCAAAGAGGCCAAGACCCACGGCACCAACGCCATGGATTTCGCCAAGCGCCTGCTCGATTACGGGATGCATGCGCCGACTACCTACTTCCCTTTGCTAGTACCTGAGTGTTTCTTGATCGAGCCGACAGAGACCGAAGATCGCGATACACTGGACGCCTTTGTCGCTGCGATGGTTGCGATTCGCCAGGAGGCGGAGCAGAGTCCAGAGATGGTCAAGGGTGCACCTCACACCCTACCAGTAAAACGGCTGGACGATGTGAAGGCGGCGCGTGAACTCGATTTGGTCTGGAAAAAAGCAGAGTCATTATGACAGCAGAGATCAACAAACCCGGCACCCGTGGCATCAAACACATCTTTGACGCCTTCGGTTATTCCCTGAAGGGATTGAAGGCGGCGATAACTCACGAAGAGGCATTCCGTCTGGAACTGCTCGCTGTAGTGATTATGCTGCCGCTGGCGATCTGGTTGGGTAGCAGTGCAGTGGAGTATGCGATGTTGATCGGGAGTTTACTGCTGGTTCTGATCATAGAACTCATCAACTCCGCCCTGGAGGCCGTGGTTGATCGCATTGGTGTCGAGCATCATGAACTCTCTGGCCGTGCCAAAGACATCGGTTCAGCAGCGGTAATGCTTACCCTGATCAATGCTGCCGTGATCTGGGGATTTATTCTTTACGACCGCCTCTGCGGATAAATAGAAAAACAGGAGAGAACTTTGAGCGCACTTATCTGTGGTTCCATGGCCTACGACACCATCATGGTGTTTAACGACCACTTCAAAAACCATATCTTGCCCGACAAGGTGCACATGCTGAATGTCTCCTTCCTGGTACCCGAGATGCGCCGTGAAACAGGTGGCTGTGCCGGTAATATCGCATACAACCTAAAACTGCTTGGTGGTCAGCCGCAGATCATGGCTACTGTCGGTCAGGACTTCGCCCCCTATGCGGATTGGCTGAAAAAGTGCGACATCGACATGCAGCACGTACGGGTGATCGCCGACACCTACACCGCACAGGCATTTATTACCACGGATCAAGACGACAACCAGATCACTGCCTTCCATCCCGGTGCCATGAGTCTGGCCCATGAAAACAAAATCAGTGATGCAAAAGGCGTCAGCGTGGGTATCGTCGCGCCTGACGGTCGTGAAGGCATGATCGAACACGCCGCGCAGTTTGTCGAAGCGGGTATTCCGTTTATCTTCGATCCGGGTCAGGGCCTGCCGATGTTTGATGGCAACGACCTGCTGAAATTTATTGAACAGGCCACCTGGGTTGCAGTGAATGACTACGAGTCGGAGATGCTGGCCCAACGTACCGGTAAATCGGCAGAAGAGATCGCCGCGATGGTTGAGGCACTAATTGTTACCCGCGGCGGAAAAGGTTCCACCATCTACACCGGTGGTAAGCAGCTGGATATTCCTACTGCCAAGGTGGACGTACTGGCCGACCCGACAGGCTGCGGCGATGCCTATCGTGCGGGACTGCTGTATGGCCTGATGAACAAACTGGAGTGGGAGACTACAGGGCGTATCGCTTCACTGCTTGGCGCGATCAAGATCGCCCACGCCGGTACCCAGAACCACCACTTCACCATCGACGAGTTCAAATCCCGATACAAAAAGGAATTCGGTACGGAATTTTAAACACGAGGGGCGCGAAGATGTTTACCGGAATCGTACAGGGCACCGCTGAAGTCGTTGCCATCACCGAGAAAACCAACTTCCGTACCCACGTGCTTCGTCTTCCTGAAACACTGTTGCCCGGCCTTGCGCCGGGCGCTTCAGTCGCGCACAACGGCTGCTGTCTCACCGTTACTTCAATTGATGGCGACAAGATCTCCTTCGACCTGATGCAGGAGACTCTTAAGGTCACCAACCTCGGCGAACTCAAGGTCGGCAGCCAGGTGAACGTCGAACGTGCTGCTCGCTTTGGTGACGACATCGGTGGCCACGCCATGTCAGGCCATATCCTTGGCACCGCTACCGTCAGCCGTGTAATTCCCTCAGAGAACAATCATCAAGTCTGGTTCCGCGTGCCAACGGAATGGATGCGCTACGTCTTCACCAAAGGCTATATCGGCATCGACGGTATCAGCCTCACCATCGGCGATGTGGAAGGCGATGAATTCAACGTCAACCTCATTCCCGAAACCCTGCAGCGCACTAACATCGGTACACGCCAGATCGGTGATCGCATTAACATCGAAATCGACCCGCAAACCCAGGCTATCGTTGATACTGTAGAGCGGGTGATGGCGGAGCGGGAAAAGTCATAGCATTCCGTCATTCCGATGCGCAATATTAGGTGTCAAAATGGGTATTTCGAAGATTCCATGTCAATTTCGCTACTCTGCGGAGATACTTACTCAGTACAGTAACGGTGCTCTGGATAATTCAAGTCAGCTTATAGAAGAGGCTGACTTACTATTTCAGCATGGGTACTGGGCGCGCTCGTATTATTTGGCAATAGCCGCTATCGAAGAGATAGGAAAATCATTTCTCGCTTATGATGCACTTGGACGTAATCTCAATGATTCAGCTGTAACTGCGAAACTTAAAAGTTCTCTCGAAAGTCACTCAAGAAAAATTACAGCTGCTTTCAATGCTTCGGTGATTTTTCATAGTAATTTAAGGGACGAACTTGAGGGAATTATAGATCTAATGATCTCTCTTAAGCGTGGACGTGAACCCTCAATGTATACCGACATAAACCTTTTGGATGGCAAGCTTTATCGACCGAAAGACGTGGTTCGAGAAATTGCGGCAAGAGACTGTATTCGATTAGCTAGACATTGTTATGCTAAAACTGCTGAAAATAAGTACAAAAACGAGCACACCAAAAGGTCAGCCAACGAAGACAAATTCTACGGTATGAAGGATCAGAAAGTTAATGATCTCTTCAATACGGAAGACTTCTGGTGGTATCACATCTCACGAATGGAGCAAGGCGAAAATGAACTCGCCGATTCAATTATATTGTATCAACGTGAATATCAGAACAAGGAAAGGTCGTTTCAAAATAGTGACACTTAAGAGGAAACGCCGAGTCAGAGAGCAGTTGTTTCTAATATTAGAGAAAATTTACTCTGACCTTGATTGTTTTTTGTAGGCGCTATGCATTTGGGGAGAGAACATGCCAATAGGTGAAGTTGCCGGAGAGCTTCTAAGCGGTCTTTTTCGTATCCTTGGTAATATGTTCGTCGAAATTACACTCGAGGTGTTGCTAAAAGGTCTTGGATATTTAATTTGTCGTCCTTTCGCAAAACAAATCAATCCTGATGGTTTGGTGGTTCTCTTGGTAGGGGTGGTCGCTTGGATTTTGATAGTTTACGGCCTTTACTTTGGGGCTGAGTACGTGGCTCATCAGCTCGACATTGATTCATGTTTAGATCGGGGCGGCAAATTCAACTATGAGAATGATTCTTGTGAACACGCAAATGCATAACAAGACGGTACGATGGATGCCTTGCATTCCGCGCTCTCTTGCGCAAAGTGCTCCGCGCATTTTATTGCGCATGTCAGCAGTGTTCCGTTCCGGCAACCACTGACCTTGGCGTTATGTATAAAAGAGTAATGAAACTGGTAAGAACGACAAAGAAACAAGCAATAGTTGGCTACGTCCTAGTGGTCGTTTCATTATTAGTATTAATTGGTTGGGTTGGTGCAGGAGATCCTGATTGCTATTACACAACAGAGATGTTTGCTCAGTATCGTTATTGCGGAAGAGAATATGTTGGCGAAGAAAACCCCATGTACTACACAACACCTATAGCAGCCATGCTGTCATTGTTTTCTGGGCTGTTGCTTGTTGGCTTAGGTAAAGAAATTAATAATCCGGAAGAAAAAGATCCAAACACATAACAAAGCCGCTACAGAGGTCGAATTAGTTTAAACATTAAATATATGGTTATCGGCTAGATTCCAGCTAGAGTTTGATGGATTGAGGCGGAGTTTTATGACCATTACAAAATCTGTTTGATTTTTGTGTCTAGCCCGTCCACATGATGAATGTTTTGTGTGCAAAAGGATTGCAACAAGGAGGGTGATATGAAAATGAACAAAATCGTGTGGTTTAGCTTGTTGAGTATTGTTCTGGGTAGTATCAGGAGCGCATTTGCTGCGCCACAAATGCCTGAGGTGGCCCGCAAGGCTGCCTGTGTTACTTGCCACATGGTAGATCGAAAACTGATCGGCCCAGCCTTTGTCTGGATCGCCCACAAGTACAAGGACGATAAAGAGGCAGGTAAAAAGGAGATCATGGATCAGATCGCGAACGGCGGTAAGGGGCGCTGGACCATGTACACCGGAGGTATCATTATGCCGCCGATGAAGGTGCAAACCACAGAGGAGCAGCGCGCTGAACTGGCAGACTTTATCCTCAATCTCGATCCTGTTGCACCGCCTGAGATGTAGCCATCCAGCAACTATTGCGGGATCGATGTCGTACCTTTGTACAGGATCCGGTCCCGCAATCCTGCATTTAAATAATCTTTTTACATCGCATAACAGCAAGATATCTATGATCTTTCCAGTATGAGAGTGGGCGTGTCCGAGATTAAGGTAATTGCCATTTGTCACGATTGCTGGTAAAAAGTTGCACAGGGATAGGGGGGAATGGACGAGAACGTAAGGAGGGGGCAAGTGTTTGTCCCTTTTTTTGCGCCTCGAATTTACCAAGTCTCAACCAGCACACGACCATGCCAGAACTGCAAAGTAGTTCAGGTGATTGATCGTGGCAGGAGTGATATTAGATGTCCCTTTATCCTGAGCGCCGTCCTTGGCGCTGGCTGCTAGCCGCCGGATTTCTGGCGTTTGCAGCGGCCTCCCATGCCTCCACCGGAGGCGAACATCCTACGGCAACCGGTCAAAGCGTTGCTGTCAAAGCCAACTCTGATTCAACCGCCGACCATACCAAATTCAAGGAGCTGAAAGGCCCCTTTGCTGATGGCCCGGCTGTGACCAAGGCCTGTCTCTCCTGCCATACAGAGGCGGGTAAACAGGTGATGGATACGATCCACTGGACCTGGGAGTATAAAAGCCCCAACACCGGTCAGAAGCTCGGCAAGAAACATCTGGTTAATACATTCTGCACCAATGCCCGCGGTAACGAGGGGATGTGTGCTCAGTGTCATGCTGGGTATGGCTGGAAGGATGAGAGCTTCGATTTCTCCAATCAGGACAACGTCGATTGTCTGGTCTGTCACGACGGCACCGGAGGTTATTACAAACTCCCACCAACAACCGGTAACAAGGCCTGTGGCGTGATGTTCGAGGGTCTTAAGCCTATCGATTTTTCCAAGGTTGCAAAGAATGTCGATGCAACGAGTCGTCAGAACTGCGGTGCCTGCCACTTCTTCGGCGGTGGTGGTGATGGGGTTAAGCACGGTGATCTCGACTCTTCTCTGTTACATCCGGGTAAGCAGCTCGATGTGCATATGAACGAAAAGGGACTCGATTTCACCTGTACTGAATGTCACCGTACCAAGGCACACGAGATCGCAGGCAGTCACTACGACATGCTGGCGCGTGATACCAAAGGTATCGGCAAGCCGGGTGAGCAACGTCATGCAGCCAGTTGTGAGGTATGCCATGACAATTCACCGCACGAGAGCGACGAACTGTTGGGTATCAAACTCAACGACCATGTAGCCAAGGTTGCCTGTGAAACCTGCCACATTCCTGCCTTTGCCCGTGGCGGTGTCGCTACCAAGGTCGACTGGGACTGGCGTACTGCGGGTAAGACCCGTGACGGTGCAGGTTATTCAGAAGAGGGTTACGTGCAGGGCAATGGCGAACACCGCCACACCTATCGCTCGATCAAGGGTAACTTCAAGTGGGGAGAGAACGTCGAACCCTACTATGCGTGGTTCGACGGGGTGATGAAATACACCACCATCGACACAAAATTCGATCCGGCCAACGCACCGATCGAGGTCAATGCCCTTGGTGGTTCAGCGGATGATCCCAACTCCCGCATCTGGCCGTTCAAACGCATGCACACCGTTCAACCCTACGACAAGGTGAATAACACCCTTGTCTATACCTACCTATGGGGTGATGACAAAGAGGCCTACTGGGGGAATTACGATTTCGGTAAGGCCATTAAACATGCGATGGATGAGTTCAAGCTGCCCTACAGTGGAGAATACGGTTTTATCGAAACCTACTCCTACTGGCCGATTAATCACATGGTTGCCCCCAAGCGTGAAGCATTGCACTGTTCCGAATGCCATGCCGCCGATAGCCGTCTTGCGGGTATCAAGGGCATTTATCTACCGGGATATAACAGCCACAACTGGCTCGATATCCTGGGTATGTTGATGGTGTTCGGTTCCTTGATCGGCGTATTTGGACACGCATTCATTCGCTTCTGTTGTCGCAAGAAGAAAGGAGGGCAAGCCTGATGGTTACCCGGACAGTAATGGTTTATAAGCGCTTCGAGCGTGTCTGGCACTGGTCTCAAATGTTATTAATTATGACCCTGCTCTTCAGTGGCTTCGCGGTGCGTGGTATTCACCAGGTGATCGATTTTCGTAGTGCGGTCTTTGTGCACACGGTGGCGGCAATCCTCCTGATGGTGTTGTGGTTGTTCGCCACCTTCTGGCTCTTCACCACCGGCGACTGGCGACACTACCTGCCAACGAAAGAAGGGCTGCAAGGGGTGGCGCGTTACTACGCTTGGGGAATCTTCCGTGGTGAGGAGCATCCTTATCGCAAGCTTTTCTGGCGTAAACATAATCCGCTGCAGGCGATTGCCTATATGTTACTGAAGGTGGTGCTGTTTCCTGCCATCTGGATTACCGGTATTCCCTACCTGCTATATGGGTTGTGGCACGAAACTACCGGCCGCGCGCTGCTAGAGCCGATTGTGTTTATCCATGTTGGTGCAGCCTATGCGATCCTTTCATTCGTTATCGTGCACATCTATCTACTGACTACCGGACACTCATTTGTCGACCATGTTAAGCCGATGGTGACAGGGTACGATGAAGTGGATCTGACCGAGGCGGAAGAGGCCTATCTGAAGGAAACACGTGCGGTACCGATGAAGTAACGTTGCACGAAATAGTAGTGATCAACGAGGCCCCTCCATGAGGGGCCTTTTTATTTTTAACCGAAGAGTGCTTTTCCCGCTTCAAGGCAAAAGCGGATAACACCACTTACCAGCAGTGCCACCGATACAGACAAAAAGATTGAGTAGAAGGCTTCCCTGGCGCCGATTTTTTTTAACATCACGGCAAAGGTGGAGACGCAGGGAATGTAGAAGGTGAGGAAGATAAGGAAGGTGGTGATCTGCACCCAATCCATATACTGATCGATCTCGAAGCTACCGAGGGCCTGGTAGATCATCAGCAGCGACAGCTCTTTGCGCAGAATGCCGAACAGGATCGGCACGCCGAGAACCAGCGGCAGCCCAAGCCACCATGAGGTGATCGGTGTCAGCATGGTGTTGATGGCATCGTCAGCACCGAAGTGGGAGAGCATCGCCAGCAATACACTACCTACGACCAGTAGCGGAGTAACGATGGTGATGATGTCACTCGTGCGGTCCGCAGTACTGCTCAGCAAGGGACGCCAAGCTGGCATGGCGTAGGGTGGGATCTCCTGTACCTGACCCGGTGCTGTTTCCGGATAGCGACGGGTTAGGAGCTTGCCTACCAGCGCGATCACCAGCGCGGTGGTGAGAAAGATGGCGAAGACGCCAAATCCGCCGAGATACTTCCCTGCCAGAGCGAGAATGATCGCCGAGCGGGCAGAACAGGGAACAAAGGTGATTAACAGCGCAGAGACCACACGATCTCGTCCGCTGCTGGCATCGGCGGCGGCGGAGATCGCCGGAACGTTGCAGCCAAGCCCAAGCAGGAACGACACGGCAACACCGCCATGCAGTCCGATGTGGTGAAATCCGCGATCGACAACAAATGCGATACGCTGCATTACACCGGCCTCTTCCAGCGCCACCAGTAACATCACCAACGGGATCATGTAGGGGACGACGATACCGATCAGTCCGATCAGACCATCAGCGACCGCACGTCCAATTACCCCAGATAGTGATTCTGGCTTCCAGGCCGCGATCCACTCTACTAGACGTGCCGAGGTAATGCTGTCGAGCCATGCACTCACCTCGAAGACCATTAACAACACCAGGGCAAAAACGGCCAGGCTGCCGATCAATCCCCATTGTGGATGGAGGAACAGTTCGTCCAGCCAGTATCGCCAGCGTTTACCCTGATAAGGCCCGCCGATGCGCGTGACCTCTTCAAACAGCGTTGCGGCACGGTGGTGGCGATCCGCATGGATCTCTTCTGCCAGCGGACGTGGCAGTCTCTCTTCTGCCTCTTCACGCAATCGCAGCAGTTTGGGTAACAGTTCCGGAAAGTGCTGTTCGATCTCTTGCAGAAAGTACTGGTTCCCTTCAGCGATCTGCGACAGCAGAAAAGGATGCGGCACATTAAAGGCATCCTGAATGGCTGGGCAGTGTAACTCCTCGCTGAGTGAGTGCAGTGCATCCAGAATATGTTTGCTTGATGGTTGCGGCAGTGGGCAGCTCTGTCCACGCACCGTCTCCACAGCGGTACTAAAGAGTTTGGAGACACCGTGTCCCATCATCGCAATGGTCGGGACCACAGGTATACCGAGTTGTTTACTCAGGGCGTTGATGCCGATGTGGAGTCCCTTGGCCCGCGCAGCGTCCATCATGTTCAGCGCCAGCACCACAGGTCTGCCCAACTGGCATAACTCCATGGTCAGTTCCAGATGGTGTTCCAGTGCGGTGGCGTCGGCGACCTGAATGATCACATCGGGTGGAGAGAAGGGGGCGGCAGGCCCCGTTGTTTCATGTTCAGAAACCGGTGGGCGTTGATCGCCCCACAGCAGATATTTCAGTGCACCGAGATCTTCCCGCTGTAGATGGTGCAACGAATGCAGGCTGGGTAGATCAACCAGACTCGCTTCGTCGAGACCGATCTGTACCACGCACTCCTGATAGGAGCGAACGGTTCCAGCAATCGCACCGGTACGAATGGAGGTACTGGAGACTGCCTGAAACAGGGTGCTTTTACCGCTGTTGGGCATACCCACCAGGGCGATGCGCAGGCGTCGCTCACCGCGAAACAGCGGACCACGAAGGGGAACAACAGCGACGGCGTTTGTTTTTTTCATTGTGCTCTATTGTTGACCAGCGTGGTGGTGACCACAAGCCATGCAAAAAAATGTTATCCACGGGCCTTTCTTTAAGCCTGATTTAACCTTACAGACGCACTCTTACGTTGCATCTAACTTATTGTATTAATTAATAAAAAAAGTATAAAAACGCATCGGAATTTTCCCTGCGACGAAGAAAAGAATAACTACACCACTATCCATCAGGAGGGAATATGCAGAACTCACCCATTCGTAAACCATTAGGTACCGCGATTATGTTGGTGCTGGCAGGAAGCAGCGGTATTGCCGCCGCGGGTAACACCTCGTCAGTTGCCATGGATGCGGCGGGAAATAGCGTTGTTGCATGGCAGGACAACAGTGGCATTGATGGCGATGTGGGTGGCATCTTTGCCCAACGTTATGACGCCAATGGTGTGCCCCTTGGCAGTGCCGCTTTTCAGGTCAACACCAGTACGCCGGGTGCACAACATTCACCAGCATCGGCGATGGCAGCGAGCGGTGCCTTTGTGGTTGTTTGGCAAGGGATCGATGAGGGCGGTGACAGTGGTATTTATGCCCAGCGTTACGCTGCCGATGGCACAGTGGCAGGTGGTGAGTTCAGGGTGAATGCCATTACCAGTGGTGAGCAACGTAATCCCGCGGTGGCGATGAATGCCAATGGCGACTTTGTCGTTGCCTGGGAGGATGCGCTGGGTGACGGTAGTGGCTTTGGCATTACAGCACGTGCCTACCTTGCTGATGGTACGGCATTAGCCGATGCCGTTGCGGTGAATGGTACCGGTGCAGGCGATCAGTTGAATCCTTCTGTAGCGATGGCAGCAAACGGGGCCTTTGCGGTTTCCTGGTTTGATGCGAAGGGTGTGGTGCGGATGCAACGCTTTGACCCCAACGGGATTGCCGTGGGGAATGAGACGACTGTTGCAGCAGCAGGTGTCGTTTCTGCCAAAGGATTGCTACCAGCGGCCGCGTTGACCGCGGGTATCGATCTGGGTTTGAGCATGACATCTAGTAACTCAGGCAATAGCGTGACCTACAATGTCAAAGTGACCAATTACGGTGATACTGCCTCAGGGGCGGTCACTCTGGTCGACACTCTGCCAGGCAGTACCAGCTACGTCTCAGGATCAGGCAGTGGCTGGAGTTGCAGCAATAACACTCCCTCTGTCGGAAAGGTGACCTGTAATCTGGCCAGTGTCGGTGCCGGGACAAATAGCACTGTAGCAATTAAGGTGGATGCCACCGGTGCCAGTAGCACGTCGCTGACCAACAGCGCGTCGGTCACTACCCCTGGTGATACTAACTCCGCGAATAACTCGACATCTAAAACCGTTACTACAACCGGCTCAAGCGGCGGTGGCGCTGAAGCGGGTTCATTCGGTTGGCTCTTCGCAGTGGTGTTGGGATTCTTTGGTCTACGCCGACGTTTCCGCTAGTACCTGAACGGAGGCGGAGCTCTTCCGCCTCCGTACCTTCCTGAAAACTATTTTTCGGACTGGGCCAGCAGTTTGTCCAGGGCGTTGGCGAAATTGCGTCGGTCGGTTTGATTGAGTGGTGGTGGTCCACCGCTCTGAACGCCACTGCTGCGCATGGTGTCCATGAAGTCGCGCATTATCAGCTTCTGCTTGATGGTGTCGTGGCTATAGTGCTCACCGCGGGGATTGATCGCATGGCCACCTTTCTCCATCACTTCGGCAGCGAGTGGAATATCTGAGGTGATGATGATGTCGCCTGCCTCGATATTGGCGACGATGTAGTTGTCGGCCACATCAAAGCCCGATTCGACACGGCGGCTGGAGATGTAAGGGGAGCGAGGTGTATTGAGAGGCTGGTTGGCGACCAGAATCAACGGAATTTGTGTACGCTCTGCAGCACGGTAGAGGATCTCCTTAACTACCACCGGACAGGCATCTGCATCGACCCATATCTGCACCGGGGTTAACCCACTAGTTCTGCTGGGTTCACTTCATCGATCTGGCTGTCATCGAGGAACTGTTCGGCGTAGTGATCGTAGAGGCGTTCTTTGATGAACAGGTCGTATAGATCTGGATCGATGTGGTTCTGCTCTTTCATCTTGCGCAGGATACGTAGTGCCTGGGAGAGTTTCATCCCCTCTTTATAGGGGCGATCTTTGGCAGTCAACGCTTCAAAAATGTCGGCGATAGCCATGATCCTTGCCTGTACCGACATCTCATCGCGAGTCAGGCCGCGGGGGTACCCAGTGCCATCGATCTTTTCATGATGACCACCGGCATACTCAGGGACATGTTTAAGGTGTTTAGGGAAGGGTAGTGCTTCCAGCATCTTTACTGTTGCGACGATGTGATTATTGATAACGTCGCGCTCTTCCGGGGTAAGGGTGCCCTTTTCCACGATCAGGTTGTAGATCTCATCTTCACACAGCAGCTGAACGCTCTCACCATGGTATTGCCACGACTGCTTGCCGATATTGATGATGCGCTGGCGATCTTCCTCGGACATCTGCTCACTGCCGGTATTACTATGCTGAAGGAAGGCGAAGTCATCTTCAATTTTCGCCACAGCATCTTGGTATTCACGTTGCAGAGCACTTTCGTCGACGCTTTCACCCTTCTCCAGTGCCGCAATCTTTTTCTTCAGTATTGTGATCTCAGCATCGCGTTTGAGTGATTCAAAGCGTGCGTCGATGGTGGCGATGCGATCATAAATCGTTTGTAATTTGGTGGCCTTGTCGATCACATACTCCGGCGTCGTGATCTTGCCGCAGTCGTGCAACCATGCCGCGATTTCCAGTTCGTAGCGGTCGTTGTCATTCATCCTAAAATCACTGAACGCAGTGTCATTAGAACGGTTGGCCGCTTCTGCCAGCAGCATGGTGAGCACGGGTACTCGCTTGCAGTGGCCGCCGGTGTAGGGCGACTTTTCGTCGATCGCGGTAGCCACCAGTTGCACCAGAGATTCCAGCAGGGTTTTCAGGTCGTCGATCAGGCGGCGGTTGGTGAGGGCGATGGCAGCCTGCGAGGCGAGGGATTCTGCCAGGTGCTGCGCCTCGACATCAAAGGGGATGATCTCGCCACTCTCCTCATCCATTGCATTAAGCAGTTGCAGTACGGCGATGGTGTCGCCTTCGTGATTTTTCAGCGGTACCGCGAGGAAGGAGGTGGAGCGATAGCCAGTGCTGGCGTCGAACTCCTTGGTGCCGGAGAAATCGAAGCCTCTGGCATTGTAGGCATCTGGGATATTGATGGTGACACCGTTAATCACCGCGTTGGTCACCACCATTTTCAGGTTGGGTTTTCCCTTCCTGTCGTAAAGGGGGATCGGAGCGAAGGGAATCTCGACACCGGTCGTACCTCCCATGGCAAAGTCGAGGGAGTCTGTGCGTACGATCTCCATCTTAACCGTATTGTCTTCCAGCACCGAATAGAGGGTACCCCCATCGGCATTGGTCAATGTCTTGGCGCCTAGCAGGATCATCTCCAGCAGGCTTTGGGTATCCTGCTCCGCCGACAGGGCGATACCTATCTCTGTCAGCTTCTCAATCCGGGTTAGCAGGTCTTTACCGCCAGACATTTATTTCTCCGAATATTGCGTAAGTGACTCACTATGCCACCTGGTGTCCAGGATGTGTATGAAACCGCATCACAAAAAAAGCAGGTGACTATCGGTTTATGCGACTAGAGACACTCTATATAATCGACCAGGCGATTTAGCAAGGTATTTAAAAGTCTAGATGATGAATCAGCGATTCAATATACCCGCATATGCGGTAGTGTTACTTTTACTCTCCGGGAACTGTTCAGCGGTATTTGATGACGCCGCTGAGGCCCTGCAGTCTCAAGAATTCGCCGCTGCACTGCAACGCCTTGAAAAAACACCGGAAGCAGAACGCGATGCTCCGCAGTGGCAGCTACTACAGGCCGCTGCCGAGGCAGGCAGTGGCAAGACCGCTGAGGCAGAGAAGCGCTATCAAGCGCTGATCAAACGGCTGCCACAACAGCCAGAGGCCTATAACAACCTGGCGGCCCTCTACGCCAGTCAGGGCAAGCTGGACGAAGCGATGGCGCTGCTGGAACAGGCGATGAAGACCAACGAGAGCTACGCCACAGTCTACGCCAACCTGCGCAGTATCTACTACGAACTGTCTCGCAGCGCCTACGCCAAAGCGCTACAGATGGAGCAGCGCAAGGTTGGGCCCGCGCTACGTCCAATTTTACTGGCAGCCAATGCACCCCAAACCGGGCCGAGCAAAGATGAGCCTCCCGTGGTGGTGGCTGAGGTCGAATCCCAGCCTGAACCTGTTGTAGCACCAGCCACGGCGGAAGCGGAACCGGCCCAGCCGCCCGAGGCGGTGAATGCTGCTCTGGTGGCAGTAGAAGGGGTGGTGACACCACCACTGCCTGCACCGGAAGAGGTGGTGCCACAGTCGGAGGAGGTCATCGCCATGCTCAATCGCTGGGCCGCTGACTGGATGGGGCAGAGGGTTGATGCCTATCTGGGCGCCTATGCCAAAACATTTCAGCCGGGTAGAGGGTTCAGCCTTGAGCAGTGGCAGCAGCAGCGGCGCAAACGTCTCGCCAGCCCTGAGAGTATTGAAGTACATCTTGCTGATTTTGAAGTACAATTTAGAGCTGAGGATCGGGCCAGCGTGACCGCGGTGCAGTTTTACCGCTCGGATCGCTACACCGATACCGTGCGCAAGCGCTTTCAGCTTCTGCGTGAAGCGGATGGTTGGAAGATAGTGACGGAAAAGACCATCGAGGTACTCTAGTTGCAACAGCGGAAGATCACTATTCGACTCCTGACGGCGGCGCTTCTGGCGCTGCCGTTGGCGATCTACGCGGTACAGCAGGGTGGTGACGAGAGCAGTGTTGCTCAGCCTTCTGATGCGTTGCAGGAGCTGGGGTCACGTCAGCAACTCTTTGCTCAGGCGCTGCAGCGGCTGGAGCAGCGGGTACAAACCTATCCCTCCGACTACGAGGCAAGTCTGCTGATCGCCCTGCTGCGCTTCAAGTCCGGTGACCTGAACGGTGCATTGACCGGGTTGAGAGAGCTGACCACTCGAGAACCTAAATTCCATCTGGCACATCTGATCGAGGGCGATATGCTGCTGGCCCAGGCGCAGGTGATGAGCGACATCGGTTCGGCACCGGTACTGGGTGATAGCGGGGCGGAAAGTGACGAGATCTCTCATCTACGCGATGAGGCAGAGGCGCGGCTACGTGCCTATCTCGATACCCTGCCCCAGGGGCGTCTGCCGCGTGCCCTTTTGTCGCTGGATGAAAGTATCGAGACCGCACTGGTGGTGGATAAGGCAGGGCACCGGCTCTACGTCTACCAACGTGGTGCGGACGGTGAACTGCAACTGCTACATGACTACTACGTCAGCACCGGCAAGCTCGACGGTAACAAAAGTAGCAGTGGCGACCTGCGTACACCGGAAGGGGTCTACTTCATCACCAGCCATATTCCCGATGAGAAGCTACCGGACCTCTACGGTATTGGCGCCTACCCGATGAACTATCCCAACAAATGGGATCGCCACCAGGGCAAGACCGGCTATGGCATCTGGCTGCACGGTACCGAAACCGCCTTCTATAGTCGTCCGCCGCTGGATAGCGAAGGTTGTGTGGTGCTGCCCAATCTGGATCTGAAAAACGTCGGACAGTATCTGCGTCCGGGTGTGACACCGATTATCGTTGCCGATCGGGTACAGTGGCTGGGGCTGGATGAGTGGGTTGCGTTGCGTAATGAAGTAGCGCAGGCCATTGAGCAGTGGCGCCGTGACTGGGTAACGGCCGATGTGGAGCAGTATCTGCAGCACTACGCCGACGATTTCTGGAGCGGTAGTGAGAACCTCTCTGCCTGGAAGGCGCACAAACGCCGGGTAGCGACAGGCAAGAAGTGGCAGAAGGTAGAAATCTCCGGTCTGTCGTTCTTCGCCTATCCACAGAAGGCGAGTCGAGAGCGGCAGATGGTGGTGGCCAACTTCCACCAGCTGTATGACTCCAACAACTACCGCAGCGAGATGGAGAAGACCCTCTATCTGGCCAAGGAGGACGGGCGTTGGAAGGTACTTTATGAAGGCGCTAGATAATTACTGATCACTTCTGCTCGTTCAGGGCATCAAGTAGCAACCCGCTTAACTTTGTCCCAATCACTTCGACTGAGTCGCCAACACCAAGATCCGTAAGACGGGTGACCCCCAGCCCCTGGTAGCCACAGGGATTGATGCGGCTAAACGGCTCCAGATCCATATCGATATTGAGACTGAGGCCATGATAGCTGCCGCTGCGTCTTACCCGCAGTCCCAGCGCCGCGACCTTGTCGCCACTGACATAGACCCCCGGTGCATCACTGCGGCGCTCGGCTTGAATGCCGTAACCCTTTAGCAGCTCGATTACCGACTGCTCTAGCAGTGCTACCAGCTGCTTTACTCCCAGATGGCGACGACGCAGATCGAGCAACAAATAAACAATCAGTTGGCCGGGGCCGTGATAGGTCACCTGCCCGCCGCGATCAGTCTGTAGCAGTGGAATGTCGCCCGGATCGAGCAGGTGCTCCGGCTTGCCGTTCATCCCCTGGGTAAAGACCGGTGGGTGTTGCAGTAGCCAGATTTCATCGGGCGTGTCGGCATTGCGCTCAGCGGTGAAGCGGCGCATGGCGTCCAGGGTTTGCTGGTAATCGACGGTGCCGAGATTGCGGATGTGGATCATTGAATAGGTATCAGGTGGCAGGTACAAGGTTTTCCTGTCACCTGCGACCTTCTTTTAAAGGGCCATCAAGACCTGTTCACAGGCGGTCAGTTCGCGGTAGATGTTGTCGAGCTGTTCACGGCTGGTCGCGGTGACGGTCACGGTCACGGAGAGGTATTTGCCCCCCTGACTGGCGCGGCTCGCCACGGCTTCTTCGGTAAGGTCCGGCGCGTGCTTACGTACCAGCTCCACCACCAATATCTCGAAGTTCTCGTGATGCTCTCCCATCGCCTTGATTGGAAAGCGGCAGGGGAACTCCAGCAGGGTTTCCTGTTCGGCCATGTTACTGGAACAGCAGAATGGTGCTGTCCTTGATGCTCTGCCAGATGCCACCTTCGGCGATCTGTTGCAGTGCAACCAACGGACGTTCAACGATGGCCTCTTCACCCAGAGTGACACTGACATTACCCAGGCGCTGACCGGTGCTTACCGGTGCGATAAGGGTCTTGCCCACACTGAGTGATGCATTGAGGCGTTTGTACTGGCCACGCGGTACGGTGACGTAAAGATCGGTGGTCAGACCCAGCGGCAGGTTCTCGCTGTCACCCTTGTAGATGCGCATCTCTTTTAGTGGGGTGTTGGCGGCGTAGAGACGGTGGGTCTCGTAGAAGCGGAAACCGTAGTTGAGCAGCTTCTGACTCTCCTGGGCGCGGGCCTTTTCACTGCTTGTGCCCATTACCACGGAGATTAGACGCATCTCTTCACGCTTTGCCGAGGAGACCAGACAGTATCCCGCCGATTCGGTATGACCGGTCTTAAGGCCGTCGACACTCTCGTCGCGCTCCAGTAGCAGGTTACGGTTGCGCTGGGTGATGTTGTTGAAGGTGTATTTCTTTACTGAGTACCACTTGTAGTACTGGGGATAGTCGCGGATCAGAGCAGCAGCCAGGTGCGCCATATCGATGGCGGTGGTGTAGTGATCCGGATCGGGTAGACCAGTGGCATTGACGAAGTGGGTGCCCTGAAGACCGAGGTTTTCCGCATGGGCATTCATCAAAGGGACAAAGCTCTCTTCACTGCCGGCGACGAATTCAGCCAGTGCCACGCTGGCATCATTGCCGGACTGGATGATCATACCCTGCAACAGCTTTTCAACACTGACCTCCTTACCGACCTCAATAAACATCCGCGAGCCGGGCATGCGCCACGCCTTTTCACTGATCTTGACCATGTCGTCAAGGCCGATGTGACCGGTCTCTATCTCATGGAACACCACATAGGCGGTCATCAGTTTGGTCAGGCTGGCCGGTTCCAGGCGTTGTGCCGGGTTGTTGGAGGCGAGTACCTGTCCACTATCGAAATCCATTAGCACAAAACCGCTGGCAGCGAGTCGTGGCGGTGATGGAATCAGTGATGGGGCGGCCTGCACGCTAGAGACGGCAAGTAGAAGCAGAGCTGTGATAGTGCTTAATAGGCGCATGATATGGGTTCTGTGGCTAAGAAAAGTCGTTGGAAAACAGCTGTATTTTAACGTTTTGTAGCGGCGAAATGTACCCCGCCTGTCAGTCGATGACGATAGTCGGTACACCGATCCCCAGGCTGCCGATCTGAGAGGCGATACGATCAGCCTCCTCTACCGTAGAGAGCGGGCCGATGCGCACCCGGTAGATGTTATGTCGATCCACCGTGGACTGCTGAATGGCGGCGGCGCGGACGTTATTCAATACCAACTGGGCCCGCAGAGATTCGGCGTTGTTACGTTCAATAAACGAACCGAGTTGCAGGTAGAGTACGGGTTTTGCGGCGGGTGTGTGGATTTTCGGTGCGTTTTTGTCTGCGACGCGCGTAACGGGGAGTGCGGGCTGTCCCGGTTCAACGGTGCGTATCTCCACTAGCCCGGTGCCGTTACCTGTAATGCCCAGCTTTTTCGCTGCGGCGTAGGAGAGGTCGATGATGCGGTTTTCGTGGAACGGACCACGGTCATTAACTCTTACGGTGACCTGCTTGCCGTTCTTCAGATTGGTCACCTGCACATAGCAGGGGATCGGCAGGGTCTTGTGCGCCGCGGTCATGGCGTACATGTCATAGGTCTCGCCATTGGAGGTTTTTTTGCCGTGGAACTTGTTGCCATACCAGGAGGCGATACCGCGTTGGCTGAAACCGGTACTGCTCTTCAGTACATGGTAGCGCTTGCCCAGTACCACATAGGTGCTTGGGTTGCCTGCGCGGGTGCGCTTTTCGTGCTTGGGCACGGCATTGGGAATGTGGGAGACATCGACTGGCTGGCTAGGGCCACTGTCACGACCGCTAAAGCTGCATGCAGTAAGCGAGCAGAGCAGTGTTGTGCTTAGGCAAAGAAGACGAATTATTGTTATGTGTTTAGCTATTGGCATCACTATTCGGCATCGCCCCCGTAGTGCGTTTTGCTGCGGCGCGGGTGGTGCGGATCGCCTCGCCCAGTTGATACACCGCCATGGCGTACAATGGACTGTGATTATACCGTGTGATGACGTAGAAGTTGTGTCGGGTTACCCAGTATTGCTCCTGGCCGGGACCGCTTTCCAGCTTGATTAGCGCGACTTCATTGTCATCCTTATACCTTGTCAGGGATTTGACCCCCATGGCTTTTAATTTACCGAAGGATATTGAGGGCTCGTAACCCTTATCAAGCAGAACCTGTGGCGCTTTGCCACTCAGTTCGGCACGGCTGGCGACAGGCTCGCCTTTGCGCCAGTGATGGCGTTTGAAGTAGTTGGCGACGCTACCGATCACATCGTCGGTGTTGTCCCAAAGATCGCGTGTACCATCCTTGTCGAAATCAACCGCGTAGCTGAGAAAGCTGCTCGGCATGAATTGTGGCATGCCCATGGCACCGGCATAGGAGCCTGTGAACTGTAGTGGGTCGCGCTTCTCCTCTCGACTCATCAGCAGGAAGTTCTCCAGCTCTTTGCGGAAGAAAGTCGCCCGCGGCGGGTAATCAAAGGCCAGGGTGCTAAGGGCATCGATGACCCGATAGTTACCGCTGTGGCGGCCGAAACGGGTCTCCACGCCAATAATGGCGACGATAATCTGTGGCGGTACACCGTATTTCTTTTCCGCACGCCGCAGCAATTTTTCATGGCTATCCCAGAACTTTACCCCTTCACGGATGCGATCAGCAGTGACGAAAATCGGTCGGTACTGATACCAGGGCTTGCTCTCTGCCGGACGGCTGATCGCCTCAATGATTCCCGGCTGGTGCTCGATTTTGGAAAAGAGCTTTTTTAGAGCCTTCGCCTGGAATTTGTGCTTCTTGCTCATCTCGTAGATGAAGTCCTGGCTATCAGGGAAGCGGCTGACAAAGTCACGGGCCTGGGCAGCGGAGCCGAGGAGGAGCAGAAAAAGGAGAAAAAGTTGTTTCACAGCAATTAGTTCTTCAATAATTTTCGGTGGGTGTGGATGGACATGAGGATACCGAAAGAGGCCATCAAGGTCACCATGGAACTGCCGCCGAAACTGATCAGGGGCAGGGGAACGCCGACCACCGGCAGCAGGCCACTGACCATACCGATGTTGACGAAGACATAAACCATGAAGGTCATGGTCAGACCCCCGGCGAGCAGGCGCGAGAAGGTATCCTGCGCCTGACTGGCAATAAACAGGCAGCGCAGCACGATGAACAGGTAGATGGCCAGCAGGAACAGCGCCCCCATCAGGCCAAACTCCTCACTGAATACAGCAAAGATAAAGTCGGTGTGGCGTTCCGGCAGAAACTCCAGGTGCGATTGGGTGCCGTTGAGCCAGCCTTTGCCGTAGATACCACCAGAGCCGATGGCGATCTTCGATTGAATGATGTGGTAACCGGCACCAAGCGGATCGCTCTCTGGATTGAAGAAGGTGAGAACCCGGCGGCGCTGGTAGTCATGCATGCCAAATTGCCACAGAGCCCACGCCAGGGGGATGGCAAGAATCGAGGCTGTGGTCAGGAAGCGCCAGCTCAGTCCGGCAAAGAGCAGGACGAAAAAGCCAGAACTGGCGATCAGCAGTGCGGTGCCCAGGTCGGGTTGTTTGGCAATCAACAACGCCGGAACCATAAAGATGGTCAGTGCCAGCATGATCTGGCGGAAGCGTGGTGGCAGACTCTTTTCGGCGAAATACCAGGCCACCATCATCGGTACCGCCAGTTTCATTAATTCCGAAGGCTGAAAGCGGATGCTGCCGATCCCAAGCCAGCGTTGCGCTCCCTTACCGACGTCTCCAAGCAGCAGTACCGCAAGCAGCATGATCAGGCCGAGACCGAATATCCAGTGGGTCCAACGCAACAGTGTGTCTGGGGTTATCTGGGCCAGCAAAGTCATCGCACCGAAGGAGATCAGCAGTCGGGTCACCTGACGCCACATCTG
>JBNKQR010000033.1:0-31976 GCA_050295975.1 Thiohalomonadaceae bacterium | reverse complement strand
GTAGGCGAGCTGGCCGGGCGCGAGCAGCTGCTCACTTTCGATATGGGTGGTACCTCCACCGACGTGGCGTTGATCGATGGTGAGCTGCAACTGACCAGCGAAGGACATATTGGACGCTACCCGGTCTCGGTGCCGATGGTCGACATGCATACCATCGGTGCGGGTGGTGGCTCCATCGCCCGGGTCGATGCGGGTGGTCTGCTGCAAGTCGGGCCTGAATCGGCCGGCGCAGCACCGGGCCCTGCCTGTTACAGCAAGGGGGGTAGCGAGGCGACTGTCTCCGACGCCAATCTGATCCTGGGACGGTTGCGCCCCGACGCCTTCCTCGGTGGTGGTATGGGCCTGGATGTGGCAGCGGCGGAGCAGGCGGTGGGTGCTATCGGCGAGCGGCTGGAGATCAGTCTGCACGAGGCAGCGGCGGGGATAATCCGTATCGCCAATGAACACATGGCCCGTGCCCTGCGGGTGATCTCGGTGCAGCGTGGTATCGACCCACGGCCAATGACCCTGGTCTCCTTCGGTGGTGCGGGCGGTCTGCATGTCTGCGCTCTGGCCGAAGCATTGGGTATGCATCAGGCGATGGTGCCGATCCATGGCGGCGTCCTTTCTGCCCTGGGGATGCTCACCGCGCCGCGGGGTCGACAACTGTCGCGCACCCATCGGCAACTGCTGAGCGACACCGACGAAGCTGAGATCAGCGCATTGCTTGCTGAGCTGCAACGGGAGGGTGAACGATCACTGCGGCAGGAGTTAGCCGAAGGCAAGATCACGGTGCGTCCTTCGCTCGATCTACGTTATCGGGGGCAGTCCTATACCCTCAATCTGCCGTGGCATGGGAAGCGTGAGGCCAGTGCAGAGGCCTTCCATCAGCTGCACCTTGAACGTTACGGTCACCGGCTCGAGCTGCCGGTGGAGCTGGTTAATTTGCGACAGCAAATTGTGGGGCCGACACCCTCACTGCCCATCCGTGCCGAACAGGATGCGGAAGTCGAAGCCTTCGCAGGTCTGGCCCTGGTCTATGGGGTGGAGGGTGAAGTGGAGGTGTGGAATCGAGCCGGGCTGAGTCAGGGATATGAAATAAAAGGTCCCGCGTTGATTACCGAAACGGTTGCCACCACCTGGCTGGCAGCGGGCTGGGTCTGCCGTGTCGATGGGCACGGGAATTTAATTTTGGACAGAAATAATTAAGATATTTAGAAGCCTGCTCAAAATTTGGATTCGCGTTCTGAGACAAGGCGCAGGGTCTTCGAGGAGCGCAGTTTACCAGGTAGTAAATGAGCACCGGAGAAGGCACTGCAACACAGGATCAGAGCGCGAAGACTATTTTGAGTGGCTTCAATCTTTTACCAAGCCCTTCATTACCATCATCGTACCAATGTGTTTCGCCTGCGCCGCCCATCGAGCAGCGATAGTGCTATCTAGTTCCAGATAGAGCGTCTGTTCGAACAGCTCCAGCCAGCGTTGCAGATCCGCCTGATCGAGATCCAGATCGCGATGACCCGCTTCCATTGCGTTGGGTCGCGGGTTATCCACCTGACCACCGAGCATGCCCCACCAGAAGTCGGTGATGTAGCGTTCATGCTCCGGCCAATCGGTGATATGGGTGAAGTGGGGAATAAGCTGTGGATCAGCCAGTACAGCCTCGTAGAAGCGATGGGTGACCTGCGCGGCCTGCTGATAGGTGAGTTGCTGACTGAGAGGTTGGTAGTCCATGGACAGAGTCTAGCCCTACAAGACACTAGCGGTCACGCTGGTTTAAGATTGAACCACGAATAACAGATGGCGTTGATATGGAGCTTTGGCAAAAGATCGCTGACGAGATTACCCGAGCTACCGGTGAACCGTTCACTGTCGAGCGGCAGCAGGGTGTTGGCGGTGGTTGCATCAATAGCGCTGAGAAGATCAGCGATGGCTCACGCAGTTACTTCGTCAAGCTCAATAGCGCCAACTCCCTGGAGATGTTTGAGGCAGAGGCGGATGGTCTGCGTGAACTGCGCAAGCCCGGTGCCATTGCCGTGCCGGAGCCGCTGGTCACTGGAACCGCCGAAGGTCAGGCCTATATCGTGATGGAGGATCTTGAGCTGGGGGGAAGTGGTATCGGAGCGCAGCTTGGCCGTGAGCTGGCGCAACTGCATCGTACAACCCAGGAACGTTTCGGCTGGTTTCGCGACAACACCATCGGTTCAACGCCACAGTACAACAGCGAACACCGTGACTGGGTCACCTTCTGGCGTGAGCAGCGACTGGGTGCACAGTTGGAGATGGCGGCGCGCAAAGGGGCGGCTGGCAGCTTGCAGCGCAAGGGTGCCGAGTTGATGGAACGATTCCATGGCTTCTTCAGCGACTACTCACCAACACCTTCTCTACTGCACGGTGATCTCTGGTCCGGCAACTACGCCTTTCGTCGCGACGGGGCCCCGGTGATCTTTGACCCGGCGGTCTATTACGGTGATCGCGAGGCGGACATCGCCATGACCGAACTGTTTGGCGGTTTCGGGGGTGATTTCTATGCGGCCTACAATGAGGCCTGGCCGCTGGATAAAGGTTATGCAAGCCGTAAGACCCTGTACAATCTCTACCACATTATTAACCACTTCAATCTCTTCGGCGGCGGATATGCATCGCAGGCGGAGAGTATGATCGAGCGTCTACTGTCCGAGTTGCGATGAAAAAAGAAGCTTCTACTTATCCAGGGTCGTTCGACTTCAGCTGGCTTGGTCCGCGCTATTGGCTGGTGTGGTTAGGGATGCTGTTGTTCCGACTTATCTCGTTGTTACCGGGAAGCTGGCGTCGTGCCATGGGGCGTTGGCTGGGTGATGTTGCCTATCAACGTCAACCCAAAAGGCGGGCCATCATCCATACCAATCTCAGTTGGTGCTTTCCCGAGGCAACGGAACAGCAGCGGCAACAGATGGCGCGTGACTACTTTCGTAGCATGAGCCAGACCTTTCTCGATTACGGTCTGTTGTGGTGGGGTTCACGCCGTCGTCTGGATCAAATCCTGACCCTTGAAGGTGAAGCACATCTGCAAAAGGTATTAGAGAGTGGCGGCAAGGTGATCCTGTTGACCAGCCACAATGTGGCCCTCGACTTCGGCGCTGCTGCACTAACCCGTTTCTATCCGTCGGTGGGCCTGATCAAGCCGGCACGCAATCCTGTTGTCGATTGGCTGATGGGGCGTGGCCGAACGCGCTTTAAGGGGATTTTGTTTCTGCGTGATAGAGGGATGCGCCCGATAGTAAAGGCGATTAAGAACGGCCACGCCTTTTACTATCTACCAGATGAAGATCTGGGGCCGGAGTATTCGGTGTTTGTCCCCTTCTTCGGTGTGCAGACCGCCACTCTTACGGCATTGTCGAAACTGAGTCGCATGAGCGGTGCTACGGTACTGCCCTTTGCCACGGTCTACAATCCGCAAACCGGCCACTACAAGGCACAGATACTGCCGCCGTTACAGGATTTTCCTAGCGAGGATGAGACTGCCGATGCGGCACGAATGAACCGAGAACTGGAGAAGATGATCGCCCTCGCACCGACACAGTACATGTGGTCGATGCGACTCTTCCAGAGCCGCCCCGATGGCTCACCGCCACCCTATAAGATGAAGGGTAAACCGGGATCGGGACATCGGGAAAGACCAGAAGAGTAAAAGGACTTATACGCAAATTAAATGGAACAGATATCGCTGTAACACAGCGAAACCTTTTTTATGTTCCCTACGCCTTTGCGGTGAATTATTTCTTCTTTTTCTTAAACCGCTTATCCCACTTTTTAAAACGCTTCTTGCAGTAGGTCAGCAGACTGTCGTAATCAGCAAAGAAGAGATCAAATCCACTCTCAGCGGTGGTGTCGTATTCGCAGTAGTCGTTGCTGTGGTCTCGGCAGATCTGTGGGCGGGTTTCGTAGATGCCGCAACCACCGTCTTCCTGCAGCTTGGTGCAAGGATTGTTGACCAGCAGAAACCAGCCATCTTCGTCTTTGTACGCCTGCACATCCCGATGCGCCAGTTGCCACAACAGCGTGTCGAACTCTGCCATGGAGCGTGGGGTATCGATCTGCTGGGTGAAATAGGTACAACACTTGGAGTTGTGGCAGAGGCTACATTTTTCCTCGGCCGAGATTTTTATCTTCTTCTTCTTTGCCATTGCAATGTCTGTTCAGGGTTGTTGTTGAGTAAGTCTATTTAACGACGTCCGCCACTTCTGCGTCCACCTCTATTACCGCCACCACCCTTGCGATCATGTTGCGGGCGCGGCTTTCGTTCGATGCGAACTGGTGGCTGTGGCTCGACAAGTAGATCAGCGGTGATCGACTCCATCGGGATCTTCTGTTCGATATACTCCTCCACCTCAGAGAGGGAGAAGGCGTACTCTTCGCAGGCAAAGCTGAGTGCCCTGCCGCTGGCACCGGCCCGGGCGGTTCGGCCGATGCGGTGAACGTAGTCCTCCGCATCCTGTGGCAGGTCGTAATTAAAGACATGGCTGACATCGGGGATGTGCAGACCACGGGCGGCAACATCGGTGGCGACCAGGATTGAGAACTCGCCCTGCTCGAACTCCTTTAGCAGCCGCTGGCGTTTAGTCTGTGGTACGTCACCGGAAAGGACGCCACACTTGATGCCGTTACCCTCCAGAAAACTCCAGACCCGTTCACCGGCGCGCTTGGTATTGACGAAGACGATGGCTCGTTGTGGCTGTTCATGTTTGATCAGACCGAGTAGCAGCGGGATCTTCTCCTCCATCGACGGGTAGAAGACCTGCTGATTAACCTTGTCGGCGGTGACGGTGTCTGCCTCGATCTCGATCTTGACCGGGTTATTCATGTGCTCGTAGGCGAGTTCGGTAACGCGGAAGGAGAGGGTGGCGGAGAAGAGCATGCTGAGGCGATGCTCTGGTTTTGGCATGCGGCGCAGCAGGAAGCGGATGTCTTTGATAAAACCGAGATCAAACATCCGGTCCGCCTCGTCTAGCACCATCACCTGCAGGGCACGTAGATCGAAGACGTGCTGCTTGAAGTAGTCGATAATTCGCCCTGGTGTACCAATCAACACATCAACCCCTTCGGTCAATGTGTTGCGTTGTTGTTCATAGCCGGTGCCACCGTAGGCCAGCCCCAGCTTCAATCCGGTATGGCGGCCAAGAACCTCAGCATCCTTGTGGATCTGAATAGCCAGTTCGCGGGTGGGGGCGAGGATCAGGGCACGTACCTGGTTAGGTTTACGCTGCGCGTCGGCGGGCTGGGTTAGCAGGGTATGGAACATGGCAACCAGGAAAGCGGCGGTTTTGCCGGTGCCGGTCTGTGCCTGCCCGGCGACATCATGCCCCTTAAGTGCAATGGGCAGGGTCTCTGCCTGAATCGGAGTGCAGTAAGAAAAGCCTGTTTCTTCAATGCCTTGCAATAATTCAGGGGGCAGTTTGAAGTCCTGGAAGCGGGTGCTGCTTAAATGTTTTTCACTCATGGGCAGCTAGAATAGCAAAATGCGAGAAGTTTTGGGCTTGAAATAGCAGGCGGATTGGGCTCAAATGTTTGGCATGAGATTTACAGGCCCATGGTTCAGCTATCTACCCATGGAATCCATCGATTATCTGGAGGCATTACCTTGAGCGACAAAATCGTATACGTAACCGACGACACCTTCGAAGCCGAAGTAATTAAAGCTGAAGGGACCGTGCTGGTTGATTACTGGGCTGACTGGTGTGGCCCGTGCAAGATGATCGCCCCGATCCTGGATGAGATTGCTGAGGATTACGCTGACAAGCTGAAGGTGGTCAAACTAAACATCGACGACAACCCGAATACCCCGCCGAAGTTTGGCATTCGTGGTATTCCTACCCTGATGCTGTTCAAGGGTGGCAATGTTGAAGCTACCAAGGTGGGTGCTGTTTCCAAGTCACAACTCACCGCTTTCATCGACAGCAATCTGTAAATTGTTGTACCGTTTGTCCGCTCCCTTCGGGGGGCTGGACGATACCGGAGACTGGTGTTAGACTCCTACCTGCTTCAAGAATAAAGTTTAACAAACCACTTCATTCGTTCCCCAAAATTATTCCCGCCTGAGGATTCCCGCAATCCTTTCGGGCAAGACCAATCCAAAACCTGGCAGAACTCCATCCTGATAACCTTCCGTAGACGGCAATAGCAATATGAATCTAACAGAACTCAAAAGTAAACCCGCGTCTGAAATACTAAAAATGGCCGAAGAGCTAGGCATCGAAAACGTTGCCCGTTCACGTAAAGAGGCCGTTATCTTCTCCCTGCTCAAGGCCCACGCTAAAAATGGCGAAGACATCTACGGCGATGGGGTGCTGGAAATTCTACAAGACGGATTTGGTTTCCTCCGTTCAGCAGACAGCTCATACCTGGCCGGACCGGATGACATTTATGTCTCTCCCAGCCAGATCCGACGCTTTAACCTGCATACCGGTGATACTGTTTCCGGCAAGATACGACCACCCAAAGAGGGCGAGCGCTACTTCGCCCTGCTCAAGGTTGATCAGATCAACTATGAGCAACCCGAGAATGCCAAGAACAAGGTGCTGTTCGAAAATCTGACTCCACTGCATGCCAATGAACGCATGACCCTGGAGATGGGTAACGGTAGTACCGAAGACGTCACCGCACGCATCATCGACCTGGCTGCACCCATCGGTAAAGGACAGCGTGGTCTCATCGTTGCGCCGCCGAAGACGGGTAAGACGATGATGCTGCAGAACATTGCCCAGTCGATTACCAGCAAACATCCTGAATGTTATCTGATTGTGCTGCTCATCGATGAGCGTCCGGAAGAGGTAACGGAGATGGCCCGCTCAGTACGCGGCGAAGTGGTCTCCTCCACTTTTGACGAACCAGCCAGCCGTCACGTGCAGGTTGCCGAGATGGTTATCGAGAAGGCCAAGCGTCTGGTAGAACACAAACACGACGTGGTGATCCTGCTCGACTCCATCACCCGTCTGGCCCGCGCCTATAACACCGTCATCCCGTCATCGGGCAAGGTACTCACCGGTGGTGTCGATGCCAACGCGCTGCACCGTCCGAAACGCTTCTTCGGTGCCGCACGTAATATCGAAGAGGGTGGCTCACTGACCATCATCGCCACCGCACTGGTTGAAACCGGGTCGCGTATGGATGATGTGATCTACGAAGAGTTTAAGGGTACCGGTAACATGGAGATCCATCTGGAGCGTCGTATTGCCGAGAAGCGTATCTATCCTTCAATCAATATCAACCGCTCCGGTACTCGTCGCGAAGAGTTGCTGACCAATGCCGAGGAACTACAGAAGATGTGGATCCTGCGTAAACTGGTTCACGAGATGGACGAAGTAGCGGCGATGGAATTCCTGCAGGATCGGATCAAGCAGACCAAGACCAATACGGAATTCTTCGATTTGATGAAGCGTTGATCGCTAGCTTTATGTGAAATAAAAAGGGCGCCTTTGGCGCCCTTTTTTGTTTGTTGTGAAGAATCACTTTTGATGGTTGTGATTCACCGGCTGGATGTTCCAAATCTGGCTAGCGTATTCACGGATGGTTCTATCCGAGGAAAACTTACCAACCTGACAGAAATTGAGGATCGCTTTGCGGTCCCACTCCTCCTGATTTTGGTAGAGGAGGTCGACCTCTTCCTGGGTAGAGATGTAGTCTGCGTAGTCGGCAAGCAGCAGATAGGGATCGTGGTTGAGCAGATTTTCCACCAGGGGTTTGTAGCGGTCTGGATCGTCGGGTGAGAAGAAGCCTGTATCGATCATGTCGATCACCCGCTTCAACTCTTCGTTGCTTTCATAGTAGTCGCGTGGTCGGTAGCCACTATGACGAAGTTCCTCTACCTGTTCCACATCGTTGCCGAAAATGAAAATGTTTTCAGCACCGACCTCCTGGTGAATTTCAACATTGGCGCCATCCATGGTGCCGATGGTTAATGCCCCATTCAATGCGAGTTTCATATTGCCAGTGCCAGAGGCCTCGGTACCTGCGGTAGAAATCTGCTGTGAAAGATCCGCGGCAGGAATGATGTCGGTGGCGGTGGTGACATCGTAGTTGGGAATGAACACTACCTTGAGACGATCATTGATGTGTGGGTCGTAATTAACGATACCGGCAACGTCGACAATCAGGTGGATGATCTGTTTCGCCATCCAGTAACCCGGTGCAGCTTTGCCGCCGAAGATGACGGTGCGATCCACCATAGGTATGTCACTTCCATCACGCAGTCTGTTATAGCGGGCGATGATATGCAGCACGTTAAGCAGTTGTCGCTTGTACTCGTGAATTCGCTTGATCTGTACGTCGAACATACTCTCAGGATCAATTTTTAGATCAAGGCGCTGCTGAATCTTGTCTGCCAGAAATTGTTTGTTGAGCTGTTTAACCTGGCGAAATTCTTTGCGAAAGTTTTTATCATCTGCCAGAGGCACCAGCTCACGCAATCGATCCAGATGGGTTAACCAGCCGTGTCCGATCTGTTTGCTGATCAGTTCGGTCAGCGCCGGGTTGGACTGGTTTAGCCAGAGTCGTGGGGTAATGCCATTAGTGATGTTTATGAACTTGTCTGGATAGAATTCATTAAAGTCCTGGAACATCTGGTTTTTCAGTAGTTCGGTATGCAGTTCCGCTACACCGTTGACCTTATGGCTTCCGACGATCGCCAGGTGGGCCATACGCACATAGCGTTCACCATGTTCATCAATAAGTGACATCCGTGCCATCCGTTCCGTATCACCAGGATAACGGTGGTTCACCTCCTTGAGCAGGAAATGGTTGATGTTGTAGATGATCTGCATGTGGCGCGGCAACATCCGCTCAAACAGCGGCAGTGGCCACTTTTCAAGTGCCTCGGGTAACAGGGTGTGGTTGGTGTAGGCAAAGGTGTGAGTGGTAATGTCCCACGCTTTGTTCCATTCAATGTGGTGAATATCTACCAGCAAGCGCATCAGCTCTGCCACGGCAATGGCCGGGTGGGTATCGTTAAGCTGTATCGCTACCTTTTCAGGTAACAGGTCGTAATCATCGTACTGTTTACTAAAGCGGTAGAGAATGTCCTGTAGTGAGGCGCTGACAAAAAAGAACTGCTGCTGCAGTCGCAGCTCTTTGCCCATCTCGGTAACGTCGTTGGGATAAAGTACCTTGGAGAGGTTTTCCGAGGAGTTCTTGTCTTCTACCGCCTTGGGGTAGTTGCCCTCATTAAAATATTTCAGATTGAAATCACGGGACGCTTTGGCTGCCCAGAAGCGGCTGTTGTTAACCGTGTCGACACCATAGCCGGGGATGGGAATATCGTAGGCCATGGCCATGACATCATCGGTCTCCACCCAGTGGTGGCGCAGGCAACCCTCGTCGTCGCGATAGTCCACCACCTTGCCACTGAACTTCACTGGGAACAGCACTTCAGGACGGGCGAACTCCCAGGGGTTACCGTAACGCAGCCAGTTATCCGGGTGTTCCACCTGCGCACCATGCTCGATAGCCTGACGGAACATGCCGTATTCATAGCGGATGCCGTAGCCATAACCTGGCATACGCAGGGTGGCGAGGGAGTCGAGGAAGCAGGCAGCGAGACGCCCCAAACCACCGTTGCCCAGCGCAGCATCGAATTCCAGGTCGGCCACCTCTTCGATGTCCAGCTCCAGCTCCTGTAGCACCGCCTTGGCCTCCTCGTAGAAGCCCAGGTTGAGGACACTGTTGAGCAGTGAGCGACCTAGCAGGAACTCCATCGACAGGTAGTAGACCCGTTTGGTGTCGCTCTTATAGTAGCTGCGCATGGTCTCCATCCAGCGCTCGGTGAGACGATCTCGCACCATGTAGGCCACTGCATGGAACCAGTCACGGTCGGTGGCGGTGAGGTTGTCCTTACCCACCGTATAGGTCATACGATTGGCGAGGGAGTGCTTGATTGATGCCTCGTCGAGTCCCTCGTAGTCGTACTTTAGGTTGGCCGTCTGCTGTTTGGGATTCATTGTCTTACCTGGTTGAGTCATCGTCTGATCATAGTAGAAGTCATTCGGGATGATGGCTCAAGGCTATTAGTAGCGCCTTAATGCTTGCCAATTCCCGATCATATCCGTAAGATCCCCTGCTCTTTAAGGCTAGCGCGGTGCCTGTCGTGGAGACTGGTAGCGGCGCATAACCACTCGATGAGGTTTAACATGAAAGCGGATATCCATCCCGATTACAATGAGATCACCGTAACTTGTAGCTGCGGTAACTCTTTCAAGACCCGTTCTACTGCGGGCCACGACGTAAGTCTTGAGGTTTGCTCCGCCTGCCACCCCTTCTTCACTGGTAAGCAGAAGATGGTTGATACCGGTGGTCGCGTTGATAAATTCCGCCAGAAGTACGGCCGCAAGTAATTCCATGGCCGTGCCGCGGCACAGCAAAAGGGCGTCCCGATGGGGCGCCCTTTTTGCGTTGGTGCTGGCAATTTCCCCGCTCTGGGCGTGTCAGCTGGATCAGGCCGATGAGACGGCTACCGTCGCCCATGTCTATGATGGCGATACGTTCCGGCTCAGGGACGGACGCAAGGTTCGCTTCGTCGGTATCAATGCCACGGAAATCGACCACAAGGGTGGTCATTCGCAGCCCTATGCACTCGAGGCCAGGAAGCGTGTTCAGGCGCTGATTGGTAGTGGCACGGTGCAACTACGCTATGCCTCGGAGCGCAAGGATCGCTACGGCCGCCTGCTGGCCCACCCCTACCTGCCCGACGGACGCAATATGAGTCAGGTGCTACTGGATGAAGGGCTGGCCGTCGCGATCGCCGTGGCCCCCAATCTTTGGCACAACGACTGTTACTTTGAGCATGAACAGAAGGCTCGCCTGGCGCGACGTGGGATCTGGTCCGGCGATAGTTTGTTCAAGCAAAGTCGTGCGCTACGCGATGGGGATCAGGGATTTGCCCTGTTACACGGCAAGATTGAAAAGGTGGCTGAGAGTCGATATAGCCTCTGGTTAGAGCTTGAAGGTGATGCCGCACTACGAATCAAACACAACGATCTGCATAACTTTCGTGGCCAGGATTTGCAGGCGCTGGTTGGTCGTGAGGTAGAGGCCCGCGGCTGGCTGACATACCATAAGAATAAGTGGCACATGAATCTCAGTCATCCAGGCGCACTACAGCTAGTGAATAACAACTAACGGATCGAAACGATGAGCGACAAACCGACACTGGGTCCCCACGAACTGGCCTCCCTTGAGTACCACGCCAATCCGGTGCCGGGAAAAATTGCCACCGCGATCACCAAGGCCTGTGAAACCCAGTCGCAATTGGCGATGGCCTATACCCCTGGGGTGGCGGTACCGGTGCAGGCGATCCATGAGGACCCGGCTAATGCCTATCTCTACACCGGCAAGGGTAATCTGGTCGGTGTGATCAGCGATGGCACCGCGGTGCTGGGGCTGGGCAATGTCGGAGCTCTAGCAGGCAAGCCGGTGATGGAGGGTAAGGCGGTGTTGTTCAAGCGCTTTGCCAACATCGATGTTTTCGATATTGAGGTCGAGGCGGGAAGTCCCGAGGGCTTCATCGAAGCGGTCGCTGCCATTGCCCCCACCTTCGGTGGCATCAATCTGGAGGATATCGCTGCGCCCCACTGCTTTGAGGTGGAGAAGCAGTTGCAGCAGCGGCTGGATATCCCGGTATTCCATGACGACCAACACGGTACAGCGATCATCATCGCCGCCGGCCTACTCAATGCACTGGAGTTGCAGGGAAAGAGTCTGGAGCAGGCACGTATTGTCTGTCTCGGCGCCGGGGCGGCGGGACTCGCTGCGATGCACCTGCTGCTCTCCCTCGGCGCGAAGCAGGAGAAGATGTTGCTGGTGGACCGCCACGGCGTGGTGCATGTCGGACGAGAAGGGGTGAATCAGTACAAGGCGCCCTTCGCTGTGGAGACAGAGCGGCGCACCCTCGCCGATGCGATGGAGGGGGCCGATGTCTTTATCGGGGTTTCTGGTGCCAATCTGGTGAGCGAGGAGATGCTGGCCTCAATGGCGCCAAAGCCTGTGCTGTTTGCCCTGGCCAACCCCAACCCGGAGATCCGGCCGGAGGTGGCACACACGGTGCGTGACGATCTGATCATGGCCACCGGGCGTACCGACTATCCGAACCAGGTGAATAATGTACTGGGCTTCCCTTTCATCTTTCGCGGCGCGCTCGATGTCCGGGCAAGCTGTATCAATGAAGCGATGAAGGTCGCCATGGTGCATGCGTTGCGAGAGCTGACCCAGGAGCCGGTCCCTGCGGTGGTGTTACAGGCGTACGGTGTGAATGCGCTGGAATTTGGACCCGATTACATCATTCCCAAGCCCTTTGACCCTCGATTGCTGGAGCGCCTGCCACCGGTGGTGGCTCGGGCAGCCATTGATAGTGGTGTTGCGAGGGCGGCCTGGCCAGCGCATTACCCGGCGGTTTGATTCTCTTGCAGAATTTTTTCCAGTTGTGAACGCTCTGCCCGTTGCATCGGTTTACCATCTACCGGGCTGAGTGGGGCGCGGCGTCTCTCCTGTACGGGGAAAATCGTCAGCTGAATCTCATGCTCGCCGGCAATGAAGCTGAATTTTGGACGCAGCTCAGTCGTACCATTCCCGTAACGCATCCGCCGCTCCCCCTGTTCGAAGGGAATGTGCTGATTCAGTAGAAAGATCAGTACCTCTTCCGCGGTGTCCGCGAAGAGGTGCAGGTAGATGGGGGTGTGTTGATCGGCGGTGCCGTTGAGTACCTGACCGACCAGGCAGGGACGAAAGTCGGACAGCAGATCCATTGCCTGCAAAGCACGCTGTTGCAGCTGACGCAGAAAGTGTGGCTGCTGGCTATTGCGGAACAGGCGCTGGTGTTCCTGTAGTGCCGCTTCAATTTCGCTGTTATCCGGCAGGTTACGTTGATCGCTGACCTTGTGTCGCTCTGCGGCTTTGCGCAGTGCTGAAGCGAAGTCATGTTGACCACTCTCCGCCAGAATAGCGGCCGCACTCTGTGCAATCAGGCGGCGCAGGCGTGGATCGGCCTGCGCTGAATGGTGCCGCTTTACCATTACCTCAGAACAGTTGTTCGGTGATTGCCGATCCGCCACTGCCGTTGTCGCTGCCTTCACCACCGCCACCTTCCGGTATGGACTGCATGGCGCTACCGGGCTGCGGTGCATTCTCTACTCGGAACAGTTCGAAAATCGCGTTGGGGTTTTCGGCGGAGGTGTACTGACCTGTTTGTGCATCAATACGTACTGAAACCATCCCTTCCGGCTGCGCCATGGTGTGTTCCTGTTTGTCGCGCAGTGCTTCGCGCATGTAGTCGATCCACATGGGCAGGGCAGCACCGGCGCCGGTTTCCCGGTTACCCAACGGGCGCGGGTTGTCGAAGCCAACCCAGACGGTGGTAACCACATCGTTGTTGTAGCCGGAGAACCAGGCATCACGCTGGTCATTGGTGGTGCCGGTTTTGCCTGCCAGATCATGGCGGCGTAGCTGCAGCGCACGACGTCCGGTACCACGCTTGATCACATCCTGCATGATCGAGCGGATCAGGTAGATGTTGCGGGGGTCGACGGTGCGTGGTGCAAACCGCTCGCCGTTCTCATCTTCCGCTGTGGCATCACCTGTCTGCTCAGCACCTTCCAGCGTCTCCAGAATCGGATTGTCCGCAGTTTCATTGGCCTCTATACCATCACTATTCTCTGGTATTGGCGTAGGGGTAGTCTGCTCAAGTCCGCTTTCCTGTGGTGTGCTATTAAGACCCGGTCCCGCCATTTCCAGTGCGGCGGTCATTTGTGCAGCGAGTTCGCGCTCACGCTCCAGCTTTTTATGGCACTCATCGTCACAGGCGATGGCAGGCTTCGCTTCAAACAGGATTTTGCCGTCACTGTCTTCGATGCGCTGGATAAAGAAGGGATCAATGAGGAAACCACCGTTAGCGAAGGTGGCGTAGCCACGGACGATTTCGTAGGGGGTTAGAGTGGCGCTACCTAGGGAGAGCGACAGGTCACGCGGGAGTCGTTCCGGGCTGAAGCCAAATTTGCCCACATAGCGGATGGCAGTGCTGATACCGATGTTGTTTAGCAGGCGGATGGAGACCAGATTGCGTGAGTTAACCAGTGCCTCGCGCAGGCGGGTCGGGCCATAGAACTTGCCGCTGTAATTTTCCGGGCGCCACTCGCTCTCCAGGGCGCTATCTTCAAATACCACAGGGGCATCGTTGATGATGCTGGCTGGAGTAAAGCCGTTATCCAGTGCTGCGGAGTAGATAAAGGGTTTGAAGTTGGAACCGGGCTGACGCTCCGCCTGGGTGACCCGATTGAATTTGCTTGAGAAGAAGTCGAAGCCGCCAGTCAGGGCCTGGACGGCACCATTATTGGGATCGAGGGAGACCAGTGCACCAGCTACTTCAGGGATCTGGGCCAGTTGCCACTCACCCTTGGCGTTCTGCTCGACTCGTACCACGTCGCCCTTGTTCAGGATATCGGCGGCCATGGTTGGCTCATCACCTACGGTGTTGTCGTCGATATAACGCTTGGCCCAAACCATACCATCCCAAGGGAGGACGTGCAGGCTGGCATCGGACAGGGCGACCACAGCCTCGGTCTCAGCCAGTGCAACCACAACAGCAGGTTGCAGGCCACCGACGGTGGAGATCCCCTTCAGGGCCTGTAGCCATTCTGCAGAACCGGCATTCTCACTCAGTTCCATATGCTTTTCAGGACCACGGAAGCCGTGGCGATGTTCGTATGCGATCAGATTTTTGTGGATCGCTTTGTTGGCTGCCCGCTGTAGATTGCTGCCGATGGTAGTGAAAACGTTGTAGCCGTAGCTGTAGGCCTCCTTACCATAGCGCTCCAGCATCTCGGCACGGACCATCTCGGCCAGATAGGGGGCGTCCAGTTCGGTACCAAAGGTGTGTTCCGAGGCGGTGACGAGTGCGGACAGTCCTTCCTGATATTGCCCTTCGGTGATGTAATCCAGCTCCTTCATACGACGAAGTACATAGTTGCGTCGCAATACAGCACGATCCGGGTTGACGATGGGATTATAGGTAGACGGTGCCTTCGGCAGGCCGGCGATCATCGCCAGTTGTGGCAGATTCAGATCCATCAGCTCCTTGCCGTAATAGATCTGGGCCGCAGCGGCGAAACCGTAGGCCCGCTTACCGAGATAGATTTTGTTGAGGTAGAGCTCGAGGATCTCTTCTTTGCTCAATTCTCGCTCGATTTTCAGAGAGAGAAGAATTTCATTGATCTTGCGCGAATAGGTCTTTTCTCGGCTAAGGAAGAAGTTGCGTGCCACCTGCATGGTGATGGTGCTGCCGCCCTGACCTCGTTCACCGGTCTGCACCAGATGGATAAAGGCGCGGAGAAGGCCTTGGTAATCAACGCCTGGATGCTCAAAGAAGCGATTATCCTCGGCAGCAAGTATCGCCTGGATGAGCTGTGGTGGGAATTGGTCGTAGTGCAGCGGAACCCGCTTCATCTCGCCATATTCGGCGATCAGTAGACCATCACGGCTAAAAATCCGTAGAGGGACCTGGAGGCGGACGTCCTTCAATGCCTCAATATCGGGCAATTTGGGGGCCAAATAGAGGTAGGTCGCAGTAAGACCTACAAAGCCGGTCAGGAAGACCACTAGGGCGGCGCGTAGCATCTGGCGCCTGTCAGGGAGGCTGAATTTCATTGTTATATGGCTGATTCCAGGTCGTTCGTACAAGAATAAGCGCACGAGTATAAAGCTTTTTCATGGTGTTCTCTAACGGATAGAGGGCAAATAATTGGTTGACCCACACTTGACTCTGGTATTTAATGTTGTTAAACAGGTAAATCATGTAACCGTGGATATATAAAGGAAAAACGCCTAGATGCTCACGCTCTTCGGAGGGAACAAACCGGCCATTCTGGGGCTCGACATCAGTACCACAGCGGTCAAGCTGCTGGAACTGAGTAAGAGTGGCAACCGCTATCGCGTGGAGAGCTACGCGGTTGAGCCGTTGCCGCCCAATTCCGTCATCGAGAAAAATATCTCAGATGTGGACGCGGTGGGTGAGGCGATCAAGCGTGCAGTCAAGCGTTCAGGCACCAAGCTGAAGGACGCGGCGGCGGCGGTTGCCGGTTCTTCGGTCATTACCAAGGTTATTTCCATGCCGGCAGCCCTCTCGGATGACGATATGGAAGGCCAGATTCAGCTCGAGGCTGACCAGTACATTCCCTACCCCCTGGAAGAGGTAAGTCTCGACTTTGAGGTGATTGGTCCAACCGAGCATGACCCGGATCGAGTAGATGTGCTGCTAGCGGCCTCTCGAAGTGAGAATGTCGATGTGCGGGTGGATGCGATTGAGCTAGCCGGGTTACATGCAAAGGTCATCGATGTTGAGGCCTATGCGATGGAAAATGCCTTCACCATGCTGAAGGAGCATATGCCGGATAACGGTCTGGATAAGACCATCGCAGTGGTTGATATCGGCGCCACCATGACAACCCTGAACGTACTACATGATTTGAAAACCATCTATACCCGTGAGCAGGTGTTCGGTGGCAAGCAGCTTACCGAGGAGATTCAACGTCGTTACGGTCTTTCGTACGAAGAAGCAGGCATGGCCAAGCGCCAGGGTGGACTCCCCGATAACTATGGCCCCGAAGTGTTGGAGCCGTTTAAAGAGGCAATGGCCCAGCAGGTTAGTCGCTCACTGCAATTCTTCTTCTCCTCCAGCCAGTACAACAGTGTGGACCACATTGTATTGGCAGGAGGTAGTTCATCCATAGTTGGAATTGATGATCTGATTGAGCAAAATCAGGGCGTATCTACCACTATCGCAAATCCGTTTTCCAATATGATTATTTCGCCGAAGATTAAAGCGCAGGTTCTGAGTAATGACGCGCCGGCATTGATGATCGCATGTGGCCTTGCGCTGAGGAGTTTTGACTAATGGCGCACATTAACTTACTCCCCTGGCGTGAAGAGTTACGTCAAGAGCGCAAGAAAGAGTTTTTTACCGTTATTGGCGGCGTGGGTATCGTTGCAGCGGGTTTGGTTCTTGTTGCACACATTTATGTTGGGATGCTCATCGATGCACAAGAAGGACGGAATAGTATTCTCAAGCAAGAAATTAAGCTTGTTGAAGACCGAATTAAAGAAATCAGTGAATTAGAAAAGAAAAAAGAACAACTGGTTGCAAGGATGCGCGTTATTGAACAGTTGCAGAGTAATCGACCAGAAGTTGTGCATCTATTTGATGAGATAGCCAGGACTGTTCCTGAAGGACTCTATATCGTTTCGCTAAATCAAAAGGGGCGGACTGTAACGATTAAAGGGTTGGCTCAGTCCAACGCGCGGGTATCTGCGTTCATGCGTAGTTTAGAAGCATCCCCCTGGTTTAGTGAGCCGAAACTGGACGTGATTTCTGCAAATGTTAAAGGAAAGGAAACAGTAGAAAGTTCGAGAGAGTTTACGCTACTGGTAGCACAAGCAGGTGGAAAAGAGGCGTCGAAGTGAACATAAACGAATTTGCTGAACAGGTTCAGGGCCTCGATCCGAATAATATCGGTAACTGGCCTGTTCCGATCAGAGCTGTGATTATCCTTTCAGGATTTATTGCAGTGTTGGTGGCGGGTTATTACCTTGACACGCAGGATCAGCGTACAAAACTGGAGCGGGTTCAGAAGGCGGAAGTGACGCTGAAAAAGGATTTTGAAACGAAACAGGCCAAAGCTGCCAATCTGGATGCATACAAGGTGCAGATGGTTGAGATGGAAGAGTCTTTTGGCACTATGTTAAGACAATTGCCAAGCAAGACCGAAGTTGCAGATATGTTAGTAGATATTACGCAAACCGGATTAGCAAGTGGTTTGGAATTTGAACTGTTTAAGCCGTTGGCTGAAGTGCATCACGAATTTTATGCTGAGTTGCCAATCTCAATAAATGTGAACGGTAGTTATCACAACCTGGGTAAATTTGTAAGTGGCATGGCCGCACTTCCAAGAATTGTGACATTGCACGACATTATGATTACTTCTAACAAGACTGGCGCTTTAAGCATGAGTGCTACAGGAAAAACATATCGTTACCTTGATGATGAAGAAATTGCAGCCGGGAAAAAGAAAGCTGTGAAATCTCGTAGGCGAAGAAAGTAACGTCATCAGATAATTAGATACGGATTAAGTGGTAATGGATAAATTCAAATCAAGTCGATTGATACTAAATATTCAATACATAAAACATTGGTTATGTGTTGCATTGCTGTTGCCTATACTTTCTGCCTGCAGTGGTAATAGCAACGCTGATTTACAGTCATATATCAGATCTGTAAAGGCAATGCCGGCAGGAAGAATAGCGCCTATGCCGGAATTTAAACCGTATGAGTCATTTGTGTATTCAGATGAAAATTTGCGTGATCCATTTAGTGTTATTTCCGGCGACAATGAAGACTCAATAAGTTCAGATCTGTCCCTCAGGCCTGATCTGAATAGAAACAGAGAAGCGCTAGAAGAGTATCCTTTGGATACATTGCATTTTGTGGGTCATCTTGAGAGGGATCAACAACGTTGGGCAATTATCACCTCGCCCGATAATTTGGTCTACCGTGTGAAAGTTGGAAACCATCTTGGCTCTAACTACGGTGAGATCATCAGTATAAGTGAAACAACGATTAATATAAAAGAGATAATCGAAGATGGTCTTGGTGGCTGGATTGAACGCGAAGCTGCACTGAGTCTGACGGAGTAAGTGCTACAAGCGCGGGAGTCATTAATATGACATATTCAAAATTGGAATGGTGGGAAGTGTGATGCCGCAAATTAATAGACGAAATCAGAAACTATTTTCTGTGCTCTTGACACTATGTGTATTGATGTTCGCTAACATATCGCGAGCCTCAGTAACTGTTGATGGCATCGACTACACAATACAGTCTGCAAATAGTGCACAAATAATTGTGACACTTTCTTCGCCGTCTACAGAACAACCGTACAGCTTCACTATTGATAATCCTGCGCGACTCGCGGTCGACTTGCCAGGGGTAAACTTAAATCTAGAGAAAAAGAATATAACTGTCGATTCGGGCTTGATAAAGAGTATCAGAGCCGTTGAATCTGGTGGTAGGACAAGACTCGTAGTTAGTTTGCTCGAAGTCGTTCCATATGAAATAAGGGCTGAAAACAATCAGGTATATATCACTCTTTCAGGCTCTGGTCTAAGTGGTGGCGTTAGCCAAGAAAATACTGCTGGAAAAGTGTCCGGTGGTGAAAATGGCGTATCTGCAATTACAGAAATTCGTGATGTTGATTTTAAGCGCAGAACGGATGGTAGTGCAGTAGTGACTGTAACTATGAGCAACGAAAATGCTGCTGTTAGTGTCAATGAAAAAGGTGACAAAATTGTCACGGATTTCTATAAATTTACTCTACCTGAGAAGTTGAGTCGTAGACTTGATGTAACTGATTTTGCAACACCAGCGCAATACCTGGATTTTTTTAGTACAAGCTCAGGGGCGCGCTTAGCAATTACAGCCAGTGGTCTATATGAGCATCTCGCGTATCAAACAGGGAATAAATATACGATCGAATTGAAACCATTGAGTAAGGATGAGGCTGAAGCAGCGAAGCGAGATGAGCTGGGATATTCTGGAGAAAAACTCTCACTCAACTTTCAAAACATCGAAGTGCGAGCAGTATTGCAACTAATTGCAGATTTTACAGGCCTGAACATTGTTGCTAGTGACGCAGTGAAAGGAAATATAACCTTACGACTTAAGAATGTACCATGGGACCAGGCATTAGATATTATCTTAAAAACCCAGGGTCTTGGTATGAGAAAGTCTGGGAATGTTGTTCTTGTTGCTCCAAATAGCGAGTTGGCTGCTCGTGAAAAAGAGGAGTTGGACGCATTAAAGCAAAGAGTTGATCTTTCCCCATTGCATACGGAGTTTTATACCGTTAGTTATGCCAAAGCTAGTGATATATCAGCTATCTTGAAAGCAAAGGGAAACTCCATTTTAAGTAATCGTGGAAATGTAACAGTTGATACTAGAACAAATACGTTAATGGTTCTTGAGACCGCTGAAAAACACGAGGAAGTAGCAAGGCTTATTGCAAAGCTTGATGTCCCAATCAGGCAGGTAATGATTGAGAGTCGAATTGTTATTGCATCCGATGATTTTAGTAGAAGCATTGGAATGCGTACTGGTGTTTCTGGATATAACGTTGACGGTCGTGACGTTACTACTGTAACTGGTACTGCTGTAGGCGCCAATAACACTATGGCAAGCATCCTGGATGTGATGAATGGAACAAGAACTACATGGAGTTGGGCTGATCAGAATGAGCGTTATAACTATAATCTTCCTGCAGCTGGTAATGTTGGTTCCATCGGCTTAGCAATCCTTACTGGGGATTATTTAGTAGATTTAGAATTATCTGCACTGCAGACTGAGGGACGAGGCGAGGTCGTATCAAATCCACGAGTTGTTACTTCAAATCAATCTGAAGCCAAGATAGAACAAGGTGTCGATATACCTTATGAAACGACTACTTCAAGTGGTGCCACTGCAATCGCTTTCAAAAAGGCAGTTTTAAGCCTTAAGGTGACACCTCAAATTACTCCCGATGATCGTGTCGTTATGGATTTAGTCGTTGATAAAAATAGTGTTGGTACAATTTATAAAGACGTACCTTCCATTGACACAAGATCTGTCACAACACAGGTTCTGGTAAATAACGGCGACACAGTTGTTTTGGGTGGCATATATGAAACTGCATCTGTGAATAGTAAATCTAAGGTTCCTCTGCTTGGAGATATCCCGATACTAGGTTGGCTATTTAGTTCAAAAACGAAAACAGAAACAAAGTCAGAATTGTTGATCTTTGTTACTCCAAAAATCCTAAGTGATACACTTGATGTCACTATGTGAGATTGAACGGTTGTGTTTTACATAAAGTAATATGCTAGATGTATAATCCCTGTGAATAGCAAGATCTTCCTTGTCGGCCCCATGGGGGCCGGCAAGAGCACCATAGGCCGTCAGCTCTCGACGGTTCTCCATCAGGAATTCAAGGATAGCGATCACGAGATCGTCGCACGTACCGGCGCGAGTATACCGCTTATTTTTGAGATCGAGGGTGAGGAGGGATTTCGTCAACGCGAGGCAGCGATGATCGATGAGTTAAGCCAGCACGACGGGATTATCCTCGCTACTGGTGGTGGTGCGGTGCTGCGCGAGGAGAACCGAAAGCATCTAATGGAGCGTGGGATTGTGATCTACCTCTACGCTACGCTGGATCAGCTATTTGAACGCACCCGTAGAGACAAGAATCGTCCCCTGTTGCAGACCGAGGATCCGCGCGCCCGCCTGGAAGAGATGATGTCTGTACGCGACCCACTTTACCGTGAGGTGGCGGACATTGTGGTACATACCGATGACCGTTCGGTTAAAAGTGTCATTAAAGAGATCGTGCTTCGTCTTCAACGTGAAAACAAATTCGTTCAGGAATGACGTCACCCCTCTATTTCAGTTATATTTAGTGCATCAAACTGTGATGCGACAAACAAGCCAGCCCATCCTATGCAAACACTCCAGGTAGACCTCGGCGAACGTAGTTACCCAATTCTGATCGGCGGCGATCTGCTAGGCCATGCCGAGTTGATTACCCCCTATGTCCGTGGCAGTCAGGTGATGATTGTCAGCAACGAAACTGTGGCACCTATCTATCTGGATAAGGTACAGCAGGCGTTTGCCGACTTTCGTACCGAGGCCGTGATCCTCCCCGATGGTGAGCAGTACAAGACCCTGGATGTTCTTAATCAAATCTTCTCTGCCCTGCTGGAGAAGCGTTTTGACCGCCGTTGTACCCTGGTTGCATTGGGTGGCGGGGTCGTCGGCGACATGACCGGCTTTGCAGCTGCCACCTACCAACGCGGAGTCGATTTCATACAAATTCCAACCACCCTGTTGGCTCAGGTCGACTCCTCTGTGGGAGGCAAGACCGGGGTAAACCATCCGCAGGGTAAGAACATGATTGGTGCTTTCCATCAGCCTCAGCTGGTACTGGCCGATACCGATACCCTTGATACGCTGGATGACCGCCAGTTGAGCGCAGGATTGGCCGAGATCATCAAATATGGTTTGATCAATGACCTGGCCTTCTTTGAATGGCTGGAAGCCAACATGGATGCACTGCTGGCACGTGATAAGACAGCGTTGGCCTATGCCATCGAGGTCTCGTGTAGAGACAAGGCCGATATTGTTGCTGCTGATGAGCGTGAGGGGGGTAAACGGGCCTTGCTTAATCTTGGTCACACCTTTGGCCATGCTATCGAAACTGGTATGGGTTACGGCGAGTGGCTACATGGTGAGGCTATCGCCACCGGTATGCTACTGGCTGCAGAGCTATCTCGGGATATGGGCTGGATAGATGACACTGCTGTGCAGCGTGTTTCTGCCCTGCTGCAAAAAGCGCGTCTGCCGATACAGGCTCCGAAGCAGATGAACAGTGAGCAGTTCATGGCGCTAATGGCTGTGGACAAAAAGGTGATGGATGGTCAATTACGCCTGGTGCTAATGCGTTCCCTGGGTGAATCGGTGATCACCAGTGAGGCTCGTGGTGATCAAATCATCTCGATGCTGGATAGACATCTGAGCGAGGCATGAGATGAATAATCGCCTCGCTCCCTATGCTGCCAAAGAGACCCTGTCTAAGGGACGATGTGTTACGGAAGAGGCGCCCCACTATCGAAGTGAGTTTCAACGCGACCGTGATCGTATCGTTCACTCCTCAGCCTTCCGTCGCCTGGAGTACAAAACTCAGGTCTTCGTTAATCACGAAGGCGATATGTTTCGCACCCGTCTTACCCACTCCATCGAAGTCGCGCAGATAGGTCGCGCGGCTGCACGGGCATTGAATCTAAATGAAGATCTTACAGAGGCTGTTAGCCTCGCCCATGACCTGGGGCATACACCCTTCGGACATGCGGGACAGGATGCACTTAATCGCTGTATGCAGGCTTACGGTGGATTTGAACACAATCTGCAATCGTTGCGCGTGGTTGATGAACTGGAAGAGCGTTACGCTGAATTCAATGGCCTGAACCTTACCTTTGAAACACGCGAGGGAATTCTCAAACACTGTTCACGGGCCAATGCGGAAAAGTTGGGTGATGTGGGTGAGCGCTTTCTCAAGGGAACCCAACCGGGTCTTGAGGCGCAGATCGCTAACGTTGCCGATGCTATTGCCTATAACAATCACGATGTGGACGATGGCTTACGTGCTGGTTTGATAGAGATTGATCAGTTGCGTGAGGTCGCCCTGTTTGAGGAGCAGTTTGAAGCAGTGCAAGCACTGCATCCTGATCTGGATGGGCGTCGTCAGATCCACGAAATCATCCGCCGCATGATCAACAAACAGGTAGTAGATCTGCTGCAGACCAGTGAAGAGAATTTGAAGAAGTACAAGCCACAAAGCATCGAAGAAGTCCGTTCCCAAACAGCGCCGCTGATCCAGTTCAGTGAGGCCATGCAAAAAGAGCATCAATCACTCAAGCGTTTCCTACGCGAAAAGCTCTACCGTCACTATCGGGTGCATCGTATGAGCGCTAAGGCGCAGCGGATGCTGCAGGAGCTGTTTGATGCACATTTTGCCGATCCGGCACTACTACCACCCAATCATCAACAAAAGGTGAGGTCGCTGGAACAGGCCGCAGGTGAGACGGGTAAGGCAAGAGCCGTTGCTGACTACATCGCCGGGATGACGGATCGCTTCGCCATCCTGGAACACCAGAAGCTGTTCCATGCCAGTATGTTAACCTGAATAAAATCCGCAACTTGGCGGAATGACCCTACTGTCATACTATTGTCGTATCACGCCCGTACCGCCTTAAGGCGAACCCGGCGAACACCAGGGTGGATGGTTGAACAAAAAGAGCCACACATGCGTATCTATCTGCAAACCCCGTTTAGCGAGGAACACCCGCCACGCTACTATCAGCTCATGCTGCAGGAAGATCTGCTGGGTGGCTGGAGTCTGGTGAAACAGTGGGGTTTTCAGGGTGCCTCTGGCACCATGCAGCGGGAACACTTCGCCAGCCACGAAGAGGCGTTACAGGCGATGATGCGTAGCCGCGATCAGCAGATTAAGCGGGGTTACAAGGTGATGTTCTTCCAGGGAGACGGAGCGCCGCAATGAAAGATAATCAAAGCGCGGACTATCTGGAACAACTCGGCCTGCAGAAAGCCCCCTTTGCCGATACCAGTGATGAGGCATTCTTTTACGCCGATCCCGAACGCACTAAATATCTCGATATGCTGCAGCACCTGCTGCAGTACAGCGAGGAGATCCTGGTTCTCAGTGGCGATGTCGGTACTGGCAAAAGTCTGTTACTGGAAAAGCTTGCTGCCCGTGCCGACGAACAGTGGCTGGTCTGTCATATTGTTTGTAGTGAACCGACTGGTGGCGATAGTCTCTTCGCACAGATCGCAGCCTGTCTAAATCTGCAGGCAGAAGGCGATGCGGCCGGCATGCTGGATGCACTCTGCACTCAGCTCAATGAACTTCAGCAACACCACTTTCCTGTATTACTTATCGACGATGCACAAAATCTTAGTGATGATGCACTGGAAATGGCACTGCACCTGGCAGGACTGGATGGTGCCAACGGCAAGCTGCTGCATCTGGTGATGGCCGGAGATAGAGTGCTGAATGAACGTCTTGGAGACAAACGCTTTTCCGCATTGCCACCACCACATCGGCTTGAACTGGATGGGTTGGGTGAGGCGCACAGTGCCGCCTACCTGATGCGTCGTTTGCAGGCGGCAGGTCATGAGGGGGATTCACCCTTTAGTGTTGCCGAGCTGAAGCAACTGCATAAAGAGACCATAGGTATACCGGGGCAGCTCAATCTCGCAGCTAATAAACTGCTTAATGCCAAATACGGTAAGCGCCCCATGAGTGTAGGAGTACGTCGCATGTTACAGGGTGGACTGGCCGTCATGGCTCTTATCGGTACCGTGTTGGGGCTACAGGACCGCATCGGTGGATTGATGGGGGAGGATGAAGTGCTTCCAGCCGTCGCACAACTGGCTGCTGTTGAACCGGCCAGTGAGTCCACACCAAAACCGCTGCAGGAGCCTGATGTTACGGAACCGGAAGCGCCCCTTGAACCATCCGTCGAGAAAATTGCTACACCAACGGAGTCACAACTGGTGGTGAAGCACGAGGTGGATAGTGGCGAAGCACCGATACTGGTGGAGAAAAAAGAAACAGTGCCAGTCGAACCGATCCAGATGGCAGCTAATGACGTTGCCACTGAGAAAGCTGCGCCCGTTGATACTTCTACCGAATTGAAATTGCTTGGCACTGATCCAGAAAAAGTGATCACCAATAGTGGGTCTGTAGAGCTAGTACTTCGTGGTAGTGGTTTTCGTCCCGGGAGCAAGGTGGCCCTGAGCCGTGATGGTAAGGTGGAGGTTTTGCAACAGGATTTGGTGGAATTCATCAATGCCAGCAAACTCGCGATCACCGTAACCCCAGGTTCAAAAGAGAGTGACTGGGCTGTACAGGTAAGTACGCCTGATAATCGTCGCTCCAATGTTCTTCACTTTGCGGTTGTCGCATCCTCTCTAAAGAAAAACGAGGAAGTACCTCAGGAGGCAGAAGCTGCTCCAGCCGTTATCGAAACCAAACCGCAGCCGGTGAAAGCGCTGCCGCCAGCAAAACCCAAACCGGTAGTGACGCCAAAAGCCGCAAACAAAGTTGCCACCAGTGCCAATGGTGTCGAGTGGTACCGCTCACAGCCAGCTGGTCACTACACCCTGCAAATAATGGCGAGCCAAAGTCGCACCAACATCAACACCTATATTAAGCAGAACAGATTGCCGGAGCCTCTGGCCCGCTTCAGCATGCAGAGCAATGGCCGCACCCTCTACGTCCTGACCTACGGCAGTTTTGTCGACAAGCCAACTGCACTCAAGGCCGCGGCAAATCTACCTGGGGGAGTGAAGTCCTGGGCACGTCCCATCGACGATATCAAGCAGGTGATGTTGCAGGAGCAGGAGAAGACGGTAACTGCGAATAAAAGCGCCGGTGTCGGTGATGCTAGCCCAGATACTGCATGGGTATGGAGTCAGGACCCTGGCCGTTACACCATCCAGCTCGCCGCTGCGGGAAATGAGGCGGCCGTGCTGGCAGTCAAGCAACAGGTCTCTTTGCCCGATGAGTTGGCGGTGGCCAAGGCGCTGCGTAACGGCAAGCCCTGGTTCGTGCTGGTTTACGGCAGTTTCCCCAGTAAGGAGTCGGCACGCGACACCATCAGTCGCCTGCCCTCGAAGCTAAGGGAGTCCGGTCCCTGGGCGCGTAGCTTCTCCAGTTTGCAGGATGAATTGAGTCGCTCAACACCGCCGCAGTAAGAGGCGGCTACTCATCCACGCAATACCCCCACGATAAAAGCAGTTCCCTACCCGATACCCCCTGTTGGGCGCAGCAATTGAACATGCCGCCGCGCAGCAGTATACTGCTTGGCCGTTTTGCCCCGGCAAATGGGGCAGCACTGCGCTTTGTCGTAGTTTTCGAACATCAACGCAACCAATCGGTTATCGGCTGTGAGCGAAAAGAAAATATATAAAGGTATGTACCGTCCCGACTTCGAGCGGGATAACTGTGGTTTTGGTCTGATCGCCCATATGGATGGCGGCACCAGCCATTGGCTGGTCAGCACCGCCATTGAGGCGCTGGGTCGCATGACCCACCGCGGCGCTATTGCCGCCGACGGCAAGACCGGCGACGGCTGTGGCCTGTTGCTGAAGAAGCCCGATAGCTTCCTGCGTGCGGTGGCCGGTGAGACCGGTATTGCGCTGGAAGATGGCTATGCCGTGGGTAGTGTGTTCCTCGCCCGTGACGAGGCCACCGCTGCCAAGGCACGCGAAGCCCTGAATAGTGAGTTGAGTGCCGAAGGCCTCAACGTTGCCGGTTGGCGTGTCGTGCCCACCGATGTCTCCGCCTGTGGTGAAGCGGCCAAGGCAACCCAGCCCCAGATCGAACAGGTCTTCGTCAACCGTCCGCAGGGTATGGATGAGGGCGATTTTGACCGTCATCTGTTCATCGCCCGCCGCCGTGCCGAAAAGGCCCGCGCCGCTGCCGGCGATAGCATGTTCTATCTTCCCACCCTCTCCGCTCAGGTGATCTCCTACAAGGGGATGGTGATGCCTGAGTTCCTGCCGGTGTTCTATCCGGACCTGGGTGACGAGCGCATGGAGTCCGGCATCGCTGTGTTCCACCAGCGCTTCGCGACCAACACCATGCCTGAGTGGCGTCTGGCCCAGCCATTCCGCTACCTGGCACACAACGGTGAGATCAACACCGTACGTGGCAATCGCAACTGGGCGCGTGCTCGCTCCTACACCTTCGCCACCGACAACATCCCCAACATGGATGACGTGCGTCCGTGGGTGTCGATGGAAGGGTCTGACTCCTCCAGCCTGGATAACATGCTCGAGGCGATGCTCGCCGGTGGTATCGACATCTTCCGCGCCATGCGCCTGCTGATTCCACCCGCATGGCAGAACGTCAGCGAGATGGATGCGGAGCTGCGTGCCTTCTACGAATACAACTCCATGCACATGGAGCCGTGGGACGGGCCAGCCGGTATCGTTTTGACCGATGGTCGCTATGCCGCCTGCACCCTGGACCGTAACGGTCTGCGTCCGGCGCGCTATGTGATCACCAAGCCCGATGGCGGTGACGCCAAAGAGGGCGACTACAGCGGTTGCGTGATCACCCTCGCCTCCGAGATCGGTGTTTACGACTACGACAATGCCCATGTGATCAAGAAGGGCCGCCTCAAGCCGGGCCAGATGATCGCCGCCGATACCCAGACTGGTGAGCTGATTCTGCCGCAGGATATCGATGAGCGACTGAAAAAGGCCCAGCCTTACAAAGAGTGGATGAAGAACGCTGTTCACCTCGAATCGGTACTGGCGGGTGATCCGCTCAGCGCCACACCGATGGAGAAGTGCGAACTCGACGTCTACCAGAAACTGTTCCAGGTCAGCTTTGAAGAGCGTGACCAGGTACTGCGCGTGCTGGCCGAAGCGGGCCAGGAGGCGATCGGCTCCATGGGTGATGATGCGCCGTTCCCGGTAATGTCACGCCGTGTGCGCTCGGTGTTCGACAACTTCCGCCAGCAGTTTGCCCAGGTGACCAATCCACCGATCGATCCGATCCGCGAACAGATCGTGATGTCGCTGGAGACCCTGCTCGGCAGTGAAAAGAACCTGTTCGAAGAGACCGCCGATCACGCCAAACGTCTGATCGCCGATTCACCGGTGCTCTCCGAGGGCAAGTTCCAGCAGTTGCTGGCCCATGACGAAGGCGATTTTGCCCACCAGGTGATCGACCTCAACTACGCTACCGACTTCGGTCTGCAGAAAGCCATTAGCGACATCGCCGACAAGGCCGTAGCTGCGGTGAAGTCCGGCAAGGTGATCCTGATCCTCTCCGACCGCAACATCGGTGAAGGCAAGATGCCGGTACATGCGGCACTGGCCACAGGTGCGGTGCACCATCGCCTAATCGCCGAAGGGTTGCGCTGCAACGCCAACATCGTGGTACAGACCGCCACCGCCCGTGACCCGCACCACTTTGCTGTGCTGCTCGGTTACGGTGCCACCGCGATCTACCCCTACCTCGCCTACGAAACCATTAACGACATGGTGCGCAGCGGCGAGCTGGAATCGAAAGAGCTGAACAAGCTCGGCGAAAAATACCGCGCCGGGATCAACAAGGGCCTCTACAAGGTGATGTCCAAAATGGGCATCTCTTCAGTGGCCTCTTATCGCGGATCACAACTGTTCGAGATCGTCGGTCTGCATGACGAAGTGGTGGAACTCTGCTTCCCCGCGACGACCTCCCGCGTGCAGGGCGCCGACTTTGCTGATCTGGAAAGCGACGTTAAACAACTCGTCGCCACAGCCTGGAACAACCGCAAGCCGGTGGATCAGGGCGGCCTGCTCAAATATATCCACGGCGGCGAACAGCACGCCTACAACCCGGATGTGATTAAGACCATCCATCAGGCGGTTAACAGCGGTGAGTGGAGCGACTACCAGGCCTATGCGGCGCTGGTGAACGAGCGCCCACCGATGGTGCTGCGTGACCTGCTCAAGGTCCGTTCCGATCTCAAACCAATTTCTATTGATGAGGTCGAGCCGGACACCGAACTGTTCAAACGCTTCGACACCGCAGCGATGTCACTCGGTGCGCTCTCACCTGAAGCCCACGAGGCGCTGGCGATTGCCATGAACCGTCTCGGCGGTCGCTCAAACTCCGGTGAAGGCGGTGAAGATCCGAAGCGCTATATCGACAAGAGCCGCTTCTCCAAGATCAAGCAGATCGCCTCGGGGCGCTTCGGCGTCACCCCCGGCTATCTGGTTAACGCCGAGGTGTTGCAGATCAAGGTGGCGCAGGGTGCCAAGCCCGGTGAGGGTGGTCAGTTGCCGGGTCATAAGGTGAACGACACCATCGCCCGACTGCGTTTCACCCGTCCCGGCGTGCCGCTGATCTCGCCACCGCCGCACCACGATATCTACTCTATCGAGGACCTGGCGCAGCTGATCTTCGACCTCAAGCAGATCAATCCTGAAGCACTGGTTTCCGTGAAACTGGTGGCAGAGCCGGGTGTTGGTACTATCGCCGCGGGTGTAGCCAAGGCCTATGCGGATCTGATCACTATCTCCGGCTACGACGGCGGTACCGCCGCGTCGCCTATCGCATCGGTGAAGTACGCCGGTTCCCCATGGGAGCTGGGCCTCTCCGAGACCCACCAGGTGCTGCGTATGAACGACCTGCGCGGCAAGGTGCGGGTGCAGGCCGACGGTGGCCTTAAGACCGGTCTGGATGTCATTAAGGCCGCGATCCTCGGTGCGGAATCCTTCGGCTTCGGCACCATGCCGATGGTAGTGCTGGGCTGCAAATACCTGCGTATCTGTCACCTCAACAACTGCGCCACCGGTGTGGCAACCCAGCACGATGTGCTGCGTGCCAAACACTACAAGGGCAAGCCGGAACTGGTGGAGACCTACTTCCGTTTCGTTGCGCGTGAAGTGCGCGAGCTGATGGCTGCCCTCGGCGTGCGCAAGCTGGAAGATCTCATCGGTCGTACCGATCTGCTGGAGATCCTGCCGGGCGAAACCGCCAAGCAACAGAAACTGGATCTCAAACCGATCATCGACGGTTCCCTGGCCCCGGCCGACGCACCGCAGTTCTGCATCGAGCCGCGCAATGTGCCGTTCGACGAGGCCAAACTGGCGGAGCAGATGGTGGCCGATACCAAAGCGGCCATCGAAAAGAGGGCCGGCGGTGAGTTCCACTACGAACTGAAGAACATCAATCGCTCGGTCGGTGCCCGTCTCTCCGGTGAGATCGCCAAACGCTGGGATACTCTGGGTATGGAAGAGGCCCCGATCACCCTGCGCCTGACCGGTACTGCCGGACAGTCCTTCGGCGTGTGGAATGCCGGTGGCCTGCACATGATTCTCGACGGCGACGCCAACGACTACGTGGGCAAGGGTATGGCCGGTGGCAAGCTGGTGATTCGTCCGCCCCAGGGTAGCCGTTACAGCACCAACGAAAACGCCATCATGGGTAACACCTGCCTTTACGGCGCTACCGGTGGCAAGCTGTTCGCCGCAGGCCTGGCGGGTGAGCGTTTTGGTGTGCGTAACTCGGGCGCCCATGCGGTGATCGAAGGTGCCGGTGACCACTGTGCGGAATATATGACCGGTGGCGTGATCACTGTGCTCGGCTCCACCGGGGTTAACTTCGGTGCGGGCATGACCGGCGGCTTCGCCTTCGTTCTTGATGAAGAGAACCGCTTTAGCGATCGCTATAACGGCGACGTCGACATCCACCGCATCAGCACTGAGGCGACTGAAGCGCACCGCAACTTCCTGCGCGATACGTTGGAAGAGTATGTGGCGGAGACCGGTTCGAGCTATGGCAAAAACATCCTCGACAACTTCGATGATTTCATCGGCAAGTTCTGGCTGGTAACGCCGAAGGCGGCTGAGCTGGAGACCCTGCTCGAAGTGATGCTCGAGCGAGCGGCCTGATAAAAAAGTTTATAAATGGTGGTGAAAATCTGTGAGTAAGACCAACGCACTACAGTTTCTCGACATCCCGCGTCAGGACCCGGAAAAGAAAGGGGTTGAGGCACGCATCTGCGAGTACGCGGAGATCTACGGTGATTTCGATGGTGAGATCGCGGCGCATCAGGCTGGTCGTTGCCTGCACTGCGGCAATCCCTATTGTGAGTGGAAGTGCCCGGTGCACAACTACATTCCCAACTGGTTGCAGCTGGTTAACGAAGGCAACTGGCAGGAAGCGGTAGAGCTCTCCCACCGCACCAACTCCCTGCCGGAGATGACCGGTCGGGTCTGCCCACAGGATCGCCTCTGCGAAGGTGCCTGTACCCTTAACGATGGGCTCGGCGCAGTCACCATCGGTACTGTCGAGCGTTACATCTCCGACACCGCTTTTGCTAACGGCTGGACACCGGATCTTTCTGATGTCGCTGACAGTGGCAAGAGGGTCGCGGTGATCGGTGCCGGTCCGGCGGGTCTCTCCGCTGCCGACGTACTGACTCGCAACGGGGTCAAGGTAACCGTCTATGATCGTCATCCGGAGATCGGTGGACTGCTCACCTTCGGTATCCCCGAGTTCAAGCTAGAGAAGAGCGTCGTCAAACGTCGTCGCGCCATCTTCGAAGGCATGGGTATCGAATTCAAACTGGGTGTTGAAGTTGGTAAGGATATCCAGTTTCAGGAACTAACCGATCAATACGATGCCGTGTTCCTCGGCATGGGCACCTACAACTACATGCAGGGCGGCTTCCCCGGCGAAGATCTGCCGGGCGTCTATCCGGCCCTGGACTTCCTCGTTTCCAACATCAATCATCGCCTCGGCTTCGAGAAGGACACGGCCGACTTCGTTTCCATGAAGGGTCAGCGCGTGGTGGTGCTGGGCGGTGGCGACACC
>JBNKQR010000032.1:0-33027 GCA_050295975.1 Thiohalomonadaceae bacterium | reverse complement strand
ACAAGGTGGTGATGATGTGCGAAGCCGAAGACCACACCAAGGAAGACTTCGTCCTGCTCTCCGGTACCAAGGTACGTGAGATGCTCGGTAACGGCATCGCTCCACCCAAGGAGTTCTCCCGTCCGGAAGTGGCTCAAATCCTGATCGACTACTATCAGAGCCTCTAAACCAGGACCTTATGTAGTTGCAGATATAAAGGGCGCCATTGGCGCCCTTTTTTACGTTATATCGATGAAAATCACACTCTGTAGTACATTTTTTGCGTATAACCATACTTAATAAATGGTTATTATGTCTGTACGTCTGCGGAGGTTCATCATGTCGTGCCCAATTCTGAAATCAACTTTCCTGCCCCTGCTACTCACCCTGCTTATCACCGCGTGCGGTGGCTCGGGCTCCGGCAGCGGTGTACCTTCCACTTCGAATTATGTCGCCGACTACAGCAAGGCGACCGAAGCCACCCTGCGGGCGATTCCCGATAACTACATCAACACCGCCCGGACATCCCTGCACGTGGCTTACAACCACACATCTCACGGTACCCACGTCAGCTACGGCGCCTTCGGCCTGCCTGACTACAAGGCCGGCGACGACACCAAATTCGCCATCACCAGGAACAGCACCGCTGATGCGACCAAACTGGATTTCCACGACCAGGAGATCGGCGGCGCCTACCCGGATCTATCCACTGCCGACGCCGACTGGTCCATCTGGCGTAATCAGGTGCGTTCCTATCTCGACGATCCTGCAAACAGTGCCATCAACGTCATGATGTGGTCCTGGTGTGACATCACTGGCCACTCGGTTGCGAACTATCTGAGTTCGATGCAGACACTGATCAACGAGTACGGCCCGGGAGGCAGCAAGATCGGTACAGGTGTCGGTCAGCGCACCAACCCGGTGACCTTCATCTTCATGACCGGTCATGCGGTTGCCAACAGTAATACCGGTGCGGGCAATCCGCGTGAGCAGGCCGCCCTGATAACAGACTACTGTAATGCGCATCATTACTTCTGTATCGACTACTACTCCATCGACACCCATGCGATGGACGATACCTACTATGAAGACACCGGCGACAACGGTGATTCAGTCGCCTATGGCGGCAACTTCTATGAAGAGTGGGAGAGCAGTCATACCTTGGGAACACACTGGTACGAAAACAAAGACGTTCCCGGCGGGGTCGCTACAGTCGGCGCACACAATACTCAACACATCACCGCCAACCGTAAGGCATTTGCTTTCTGGTGGGTGCTGGCCAGAATTGCTGGTTACTCCTGAAAATGAAAAGGGGCACCAACGGTGCCCCTTTTCGTGCTGTTATCACTAGACTAGACAGTTCGACTTAGCTTGCCCCGGTTAACCAGGCTATAGCTTCCTGCTCATCGGTAAATTTTTCTGCGTTAAAACCCATTTCGCGCATCGCCAATATCGGCAGATCGTGGGTATCGTCATCAACATCGGTTAACACCGCACGCTTCATTTCTAATTGTGCTTTTACCATCTCCTTCAGGTCCCAGGCAGAATACTCAACATTGTCGTGCACTGTGCTTATGTTTTGAACACCGCGCGCATCGACCAGCACTCCATCAGCGCCAAACCGCTCGACCTCTTCATCTGCTCGTAACGTGAATTCATCCGCCAAATCGCGGGTAATCGGAGCCAGAACATGAACTCGAAGATAATTACCATCCTTGATGTGTTCAATCGTGAATGGTGCATTCATCAACATTACTCCTGCGACAGTACGTTAATACTAAGAAATATGTTTGAAAACACAGGCACACCTGTATCGCTGCTTGCTATTCACCATGACAGCTTTTTTGCTGTGTGTCAGACAATATTAAATAGCCCCTTGACCGTCTCCCTGCAAGTCGCCAGAAGCCTGTCGGCCGTACGCCGGTCATCCAGCGCACGGGCCACTGCCACACCACCAATCATCATTGCCGTGGCCGCCATGACGGTTTCAGCATTATCGGCCTTTGACACTTTACCCAACCGACGATTAAGACTTTTGTAAACCCTAGTGTAGGTGCTGCGTACAGTGCTGTCGCGACGATTGACATCGGTTACCAGGAAGGAGAGAGGACAGGGGTAGGTTCTATCATCAATATGCTCCCGGCATAGATAGGCATCAATGGCACTGGATAACCACCCTTCATCCTGCCCGTCACCGGCAAGCGCACTATTACTTGCGGTATAGACGATGGCCTCGGCATAGACCTCCGCCTTGTTGCCAAAGTGGGCGTAGAAGCCGCCGCGGGTCAGCCCCGCCTCCTGCATCAGCATATCGATGGAAACCGCATCGTAACCGAGGCGTGGAAACAGCCGTGCAGCACTTTGCAAAATTTGCTCACGGCTGCGCTCCTTGTGTTCTTTTGTATATGGCATGAGCTCCCTCGTGGATCACAATCCGGATTAAATGTTCGGACCCATTTTGCAGCAGAATTTAAATATGTTCTTGAACATATTTAGTACCAACTTACCATCGAAGGCAAATCACAACAGGAAAACACAATGGAAAAGACGCTGATCCTCTACCCGATGTTTGCTCTGGTACTCTGGACCTTTGCCGTTGGAGCAATACAGGCGAGATACACCAAACGTGCCGTGCTTGAAGGCCTTCACCCCAACTACTTCCGCCACAAGCTTGGCTACGAACCACCGGGCTATTTGCTCTCGGCTAGCCAGCACTTCAGCAACCTGTTCGAGATGCCGCTGCTTTTCTATGCCGCAGTGATCACCATCTACACCGCCGAAGTGAACAGTATCGTTCTACTGGCACTGGCCTGGGCCTATGTGGTCACCCGCCTAGTACATAGTCGCCAGCACCTTGCCGACAAATATCTTCTCAAACGACGGAATGCCTTTTTTGCCAGCTACTTCGTTTTGCTGGCGTTCTGGCTGACAACAATGTTTAGCGTCGCTTTCTCCTAAGTGGTAAGGCGCCGCACAACTCCTTTGCCACCATCCACCTCCAGCCTGTCGCCATCCTGCAACTGTTGCAGGATCCCCGGCAGGTTGACCACCGCAGGGATGCCGAACTCACGGGCGACGATGGCGCCATGGGAGAGATAACCACCGGTTTCCATGACCAGTCCGCCCGCCTTGAGGAACAGCGGGGTCCAGGCAGGATCGGTCGAGGGAACAACAAGAATTTCACCTCTGGCCAACTGACCGCCCTGCTCCGGGCTGTGTAACAGCCGCGCGGTGCCGGTAATGCGCCCGGCACCGACAGGGATGCCGATGAAGCTGTCACCATCCTCCATAAGTGGCTTTTCATCGTCAATCTGCTCCGCTATCACACCATCCGCCTGTTCCAGGATCACATCGGGTGCCTCCTCCGCCAACCAGACTTCGAACTGCTCCCGGCGATCATTGACACGCGGTGCCAGAGCAGAACCCGGCAATACCCCATTAAGGACCGCATAGATCTCTGCCTGCATCAGGAAAAATATTTCGTCCGCTTCCGCCAGCCAACCCGCCTCGACCCAACGCTCGCCCAGGGCCAGCAACACCCGGCGCGCCGCTTCCAACAGGGCGATGATCGCGCTACGTGCTGCTTCGCGCTCATTGCTGCCCGCCTTGGCTTCGCGAATAAGGCTGTCCAGGAAAAACCGTTTCCACCAGGGGAATGCCTTCACTACACGCATGCGCGCGTCGCTCGCAGACTTACTCCTCAATGATTCGAGTGCTGCCAGATCGGTTTCCGCAAGCTCCAACAAACTGTCCAGGAGATAGCCTGGCTGTTCACGCCAGCTCGGATTGCGCGTGTAGGTTTCGTAGACACCGCGATGCCCATAGCGCTCAAGAAACTTCGCAAAGGCCCGGCGAAATGCGTTCGATTCGGGCAACTCAAGCCAATCACTATCGCTTCCCGGCGTACGCTGCTCTAGCCATTTCCTGGTGAGTGGGTCCCCCATCGCCTGTTTGGCGATGGCGATCAAGTCATATCCCTGTTGCGCCGTGACGCTGGACGGTCCAACTGCCATCAGCGCCGCAGCAAGCGCGTGCCCCTCTCCCGGCAGGCAGGCTTCGATATTGTCTACCAGAAAACTGAGGGCACCACTGGCCGACCCCTGGAGAAAGTGGAGGTCACTGGCACTACGGCTGTAACGGGAAAATTCGCGTAGTGTGGCGTCAAATTCCGCGTCGCTTTGCGGCAACGGTTCATGCATCCAGGTTGCCGCAGTCGCCATCACCTCATCGACTAAACGCCGCCCTGCCTTCCGTCGAGCTGGCGCCTTGAGCAGGTAACGTAACGTGTTCAACGCCTGCCGCATACGGCTCTTCACCGTCGGTGGCGGGATTTCGATCTCCGGCTGATGGCCACCGATCAGACGATTCATCGCCTTTGGTAGCAACCCCACCGAGGCGTATGCCTCCCATTGCATCAGAGAAAGGTTGAGGTAGAGCCGGCCACGGAACAGCCCGGCCCGCTGTACGCCCGGATGGAGCTTGAGCCCGGCCAGTGAGAAGCCCTGACGTAACAGGGCGTTGACCATACGGCGTGAAATGCCCCAGTCGATGGGTGAGAGCGGATCGGGCACCACGTCACGGGTGTTGCCGCGGGTCCAGATGTCCGGCTGCGCAGCCAGTTCCGGGTAGGTACAGCGGTTGCTGGCGGTGATCGGCCGTGCCTGCAACAACCAGAACTGCTCACCGTCCCAGGCCCACTCCAGATCGAAATCGGGACGACTGTAGTCGAGTGCCACGGCGGCGAGGCGAAGTTGTTCGCCCAGTTGTCGTGTCTCGATCTCGTTTAGTACCGGTTCGGGATCGGCAGCCAGATGGCTGACTTCGGTGCCACCACCGGATGCGGCATCGACACGCACCGATTTATCGCCGGGCGTAACATGCAATACGGAAAGGCTGTCATCGAGCAGGTCTTCGGCGAGAATGATTTCATCGCCCGTTGTCAGGCCCCCGACCAGGCTCTCCCCCAGGCCATGAGCGGCGTGGATCACCATGCGATCGTCACGCCCGCTGAGCGGATCACGACTAAAGGCGATACCGCTCGCCTTAGCCGGGATCAACGGCATCAGCAACACCGCCATCGATGCCTCTGCGTGGGCCAGGCCGATGCGTTCCCGATAGGCCACCGCGGCTGGCGACCAGAGCGACAGCCAGACACCACGCACCGCCTGCTCCAGTGCATCATCACCCTGAACATTGAGAAAGGAGGTGTGGATACCGGCGAAAGATGCAGAGGAAGAGTCCTCCTGTGGCGCCGAGGAACGTACCGCCCATGGCACCTCCGCCAACCCGGCGAGCTCGAGACCAGTGGGAATATACGCCAACCGAGCCACAACCTCTGCCAGCACGGTGGAACGCTCCTCCTCCTCTTCATGCGCCGCCACCAGCAACTCCGTTTCCATTCCGGAACTGTCAAGCCACTGCCTGTACGCGCTTACGCCAATCGCCTGCCCGGAAGGGACATTCATTCCGTAGCGCGCCAACCGCGCCAGATTCCACGCCTTGCCGCCAACCTGCTGCGGCCCGGCCTGCCGTATCGCTTCCCAGTCGTGCAAAATCATGCCCACAGCCCACGCAGGCCAAAATCGAGCATGGTGTCGAACTCCTCGTGAAGATCCGTTGCCATGCCGTTGAGCCAGCGCATCAGGGCGCCCAGGTAGAGGAATTCCAGATAGTGGGTGGCGACAGCGGACTCGATATCTCTGCGGAATTCTCCGCTCTCCTGACCGTTGCGGATAAAGCCGAGAAAAACCTGCTCCATTCCGCTGCGATTTGGTGAGTTGAGGTCGTACGGCACGCTCGTTTCGCTCATGCGCAAATGGAGATATGGCCCCAGGTGCTGGCGATTTCTGATCGACCAGTCGGCGCTCATTTCAAGAAAGCCGCGCAGTTGTGCCGTAGCGGTAGGTAGCGATGACAATTCGGCCAGGACCTCCGGAAATCCTTCGGCCAGCTCGCGATGGAAATGGTGCCGCAGTAGCGTCTCCTTCACCGGGAAGTATTTGTAGAGCGTTCCCTTGGCCACGTCCGCCACCTCGGCGATCGCCTCCATGGTTACTGCCTCATAGCCCTGAGTCTCAAACAGCTCCCAGGCAGTATCAGCCAGGTGATCCATGGTCTGTTGCCGCTTGCGCTCGCGACGGCCTGCCGGTTTGCTCATCCTATCCGCCCCAATTAAGTAAACGACGACTAAATATATACGTCGTTCACTTTTGTTGGCAAGCAAAATTTTTCGGCTCCTGCCAAAGTGCTGTAAGCAGGACACGCTGTGGAGAAGCAAGGAGTACAAAAGCTTTGTGCGAGATAAAAAGATTAAGAAATATTCGCTATGTGCAGCAAACGTGCATGAGGTTCATCGGCCCATTCGGAATACTTTCAGGATACAACTCCTAGTCGGGATAGCACGATGCATCCACCTCATCGGCGACGCAGGTTCGATTTCGTCCTGACGCTTTTGCAAGATAGAGCGCGGCGTCAGCCTGGATCATCAAGTCGTCGAGATTATCGATTTTCTCATCCACCTCCGCCACACCAAACGAAACGGTGAAGCTTAATAAGTCATCGTCCTGCAGCGGCAATGATGATGACTCCATCGCCCTACGCAAACGTTCTGCAACGACTGCTGCCTGTTTTTGTCCAGCCTGCGGCAACAGCACGGCAAATTCTTCACCACCGATCCGACCGACAATGTCGACATCGCGCAGTATCTCAAGACAGACAGCGGCAATCCGTTGCAGCACCTGATCACCAATGCTGTGTCCATGTGCATCGTTAACCTGCTTGAAATGATCGATGTCGAACATGATCAGTGCAAGTTCACCGTCGTAACGCTTACGCCGGGCCAGTGCAGCCTCTGCCTGTTCAATAAAGTAGCGACGATTGGCCAAACCGGTCAGGTAGTCGGAGTAAGCGCGCCGCTCCAGTTCTGCACGGACATTCCTGCTCTCAATGGCGATCGCTGCAATGTTTGCTGCAAAACCGATACGCTCAAGATCTTCTTCCTGCGGTTTGGTCGGTTTTGTATGGTAGATGGCGAAGGTACCCAACACATCACCACTTGAAGAGAGTATCGGTTCCGACCAGCAGGCCGCCAGAGAGGCACTCTTCGCCAAATCCCTGTAGGGTTTCCAGTACTCGTGGGCCATGATCTCTTCGACCACAACGCGTTCACCAAGGTAGGCAGCCGTACCACATGAACCGACACCCATCCCTATCTCAATGCCATTAATCGCTTTGTTATAGAAATCGGGCAGGCTGGGCGAAGCAGCATTCAACAGATGCTTCCCCTCTTCATCCAGTAAAAGTACGCTACACATAGCCGTTGGATCTTCGGATTCGATGGTCTGTACGATGGCGTGTAGAATTTCAGGCAACGGCAAGCCCTTTGCCACCATCTCCAACATGGCGTCGTGTGCCCGGTTCCTCAGCTCGCTCTGCCAGTGTGCGGTCATATCACTGAAATTGACCAGACGCTTTTCACCAACCCACGAAACGCGAACGAGTACTCGACGTTCACTGCCATCCTTACATGTGACGCTCACCTCCAGTTCAGGAGGCGGGGTATCCGCCTGGCGTGCAAGATCGACCTCAAGATGCCATGGGTCGATAACGGTTCTTCGGTATTGCGGATCAGGATAAGCCTTGCGATACCAGGTATCGAGGTCGGGCAGATCCTCGCAGGTGTAACCAAACAGCTGAGTAAACTGGCGATTGATATATTCAATCCTGCCATTCCCATCGGACCAGCCAACACCGACCGGGGATGAGTTCAGAATGTCTTCCAGTTGAATTCTCTGTTCGGTACTGCGATTTAGATCGAGTTCCAGTTGCACCTGACGTATCCGGGCAAGACCACTTTCTGCAAGCATCTGTGCCATGTGCACCATGCACTGCATATTTGCTTCCATCTTCTCTTTACTAACAATGGGAACAGCACGGATCGCTTCCAGATACTCCTCTTCGTCATAGCCTAAGCTTGAGGCACGCTGACGAAAAAAATCCATATCAGGCGGTTCATTCAGAACCTGCCCTACAAACAGGGTTGCCAGTTGATGTCCTTCGATGATCACGGGCGTGGCATAGTCGATCAGGCCATTCATGCACTGTGCATTGGCCACTTCGCCATCATGTAAATCCCGCATGAGTCTCAGATTGCTCTCCTGACAATCCCGACTCGCTTGAGGATGAACCCGGTGAAACTGGGCGCAGGCAGTGACCCAGCCGGCCTGGGAAAGAACCTCGCCATCCGTTGCCACAAGACCATTGGGAAGGCCGGTCGCTTTGTAAAACGATTCTAATAGCTGGGCAAAGGCGCCAACATTCACCAGGTCGCTGAACTTGTACTCCTGTGCACTGGCAGCAATGCTCTCAGTCGTCATAGGAAAATCCCCGACCCTTTTCTACTACTGCTCTCATGCAGTCCCCCCTAGTCGTATTTTGTATTCAATCAGGCGATGAAATCGCCACGTTACTCGCGAGTAACACTTCACATATAGTCAGGTATCGGCTCCTGACAAGGGTGCCGTTTTGCATCGGCTTCTATCTGCTGCTGAATCCACCCTTTGAGTATACCTCCTCCTGAGATGATGATAGGTCCATGCACACCCTACACAAATCCCATTCACCTCTCTCAAGCAGGGTCTTTGGCGACAAAACAGGTATTTCTCTGCCATAATTGCCGCAACTCACCCCTATCTAGCTGATATGAACCTTCAAGACAGCTTCAACAGAGAGATCACCTACCTGCGCCTGTCGGTCACCGACCGCTGCGATCTGCGTTGTCACTACTGCATGCCGCAGGGCTTCAGTGACTTTGAGACCCCAGAGCAGTGGCTCACCTTCGACGAGATCGAGCGGGTGGTCGCCGCCTTTGGGCGCCTAGGTGTTCACCGGCTACGCATTACCGGCGGTGAACCGCTGGTGCGCAAGGGATTACCGCAACTGGCGCAGAGACTCTCCGCCCTGCCGGGGATCGACGACCTCTCCCTCAGCAGCAATGCGGTACAGCTGGGCAAACACGCGACAGACCTCTATCAGGGCGGGGTACGGCGACTCAACATCAGCCTTGATACCCTACGCCCGGAGCGCTTCAGCGCCATCACCCAGGGCAAACTGGAGAAGGTGCTGGACGGACTGATGGCTGCCAAGGACGCAGGTTTCGCCCCGATCAAGATCAACATGGTGGTGATGAAAGGGGTCAACGATGACGAGGTGGAGGAGATGGTGCGCTTCTGCCTGGAACACGGTTTCACCCTGCGCTTCATCGAAACCATGCCGATGGGGGATACCGGCCGCAACGCTGCCGATCACTACCTCCCCCTCGATGAGGTCAAGCAGCGTCTACAACAAACCTTCGAGCTGGTGCCCGGCGTGATGCCTGGCGGTGGCCCGGCCCGCTATATGCAGGTGGCCGGTACCGATCTCAAAATCGGCTTCATTACCCCGATGTCGCAGCACTTCTGTGAGACCTGCAACCGGGTGCGCCTGACGGTGGACGGTAACCTGCTGCTCTGTCTTGGTCAGGAACACAGCCTGGCACTTCGCCCCCTGTTACGTGACGGTATCAGCGACGAAGATTTGGAGCGCGCCATTGTCGAGGCGATTGCGCGCAAACCTGAACGGCACGAGTTCAGCGACAAGCCGGAACAGACTGTCCGCTTTATGTCGATGACTGGCGGTTAATATGGCGAGTGAGAGTATGAGTGGACAGGAAGAGGCCATCTTCCAGGCTATCGAAGAAGCCATCGCCAGCAACCGCATCATCCTCCCCTCCCTGCCAGAAGTTGCCTTTCGGGTACGCGAGATGTGTGGTCAGGACGACGTCAGCCACACCCAACTGGAAAAAGAGATCAGCAAAGACGCGGCGATCAGCGCCCGCCTCTTTAAGGTCGCCAACAGTTCCGCCCTCTACAGTGCCCGTCCCCTCACCTCACTGAGCCAGGCGATCACCCGCCTGGGCCTTAATCTGGTTCGCTCGCTGGTGACCCAGCTCTCGATTCTGCAAACCATGCAGGGCGACCACAACGATGATCGGCTTCGTGGCTTTGCCGCCAGCGGCCTGCGCATTAGCGCCATCTGCCACACCCTTGCGGTAAAGCAGCCACATATCGACAACGAACAGGCGGCACTGGCTGGGCTGGTACATGATATCGGCAAGCTGCTGCTGCGACGCTACCTCGAAGCAGATCCAGAGTTAAGCCAGGATCAACCCCTCTGCCAACAGCTGGAACTTGCGCTCCACCCGGCGGTGGGTGGCCTGCTGTTACGTCACTGGAAGTTTCCGGATGAACTGGTGCAGGCCGCCGAAGAGCATGAGCATATGGAGCGCGACCCGGCGGAAAAGGCGGACTATGCGGATCTGGTTATCGCCGCCAACCTGCTCCACTACGGTACAGAATCTGGGCGCTATGCCCACCTCGCGGGAAAATCGATCCCGGCACTGGTGAAGTGCCACACCAGTGAAAATGATGAAACCTGGGAAACAAAACTGGAACAAAGGCTGGAGATATCACTCAGCCTGCTCAGCGCCTGATAGCTTATCTTTAGCGCCATGCTGGCGCGCATACTCATACATCACAATCGACGCCGCCACACTCACATTGAGGCTCTGCACCTTGCCCAGTTGAGGAATGTTCAGGCAGGCCACCTCAGGAAAGTCTACCCGTTCGAAGCTAATCCCCCTCTCCTCGTGCCCCAGAATAAAGGCGGCCTTCTGCGGTAACGGGGTATCGTGCAGCACATTAGCGCAATCAGGTTCCAGGGCATAGAACTGATACCCCTGTTCCCGCAGAGTGTGATAGCAGCTATCGAAATCCTCATGAAAACGCGCCGGAACATTCTTGAATGCCCCCTTGGCCGGGGCCGGATCAAATGGGCCGATGCCGATTAGATGCACCTCACGGGCGCCGAAGGCCTCGGCACTGCGAAAGATCTTGGGCACATTAAAACCCGCCTTGAGATGGTCCAGCACCACCACAAAATCCCGCAACCCCGGCTCGGCCAGCAGATTCCTGCGACGATGTTTTTCATAACGTTTGAGGGCATTGTCACGCTCGGCACGCAACTCCTCACGACATTTCCGGCTAATCACATTGCAACTCCTTTCCGCTCAGGTCCAAAAGAGTACCGCTTGATTCACTATCACGCACCGCCTATCGTGAACGGATGCAAAACATGCCCGACAAAAACGAACAGCTCCCGCACCTCCGTGCACTGATCCGGCAGCAACGCTGGGCCGCTCTCTCCACGGTTGATCGTAAAGGCAAACCCCAGGCTTCAATGGTGGCCTACGCCTTCAATGAAAAAACAGGCGAACTCTACCTGCACCTCAGCACCCTGGCAGAACATACTCGCAATCTGCTCGAACATCCGCAGGCCTCGCTGGTGATCAGCGAATCCGATGATGGCCGTGCTGATCCACAGGAGCTGGCGCGAGCCGGTCTCAACGGCAGTCTCAGCCCCATCAATACCAACGACCCGGAGTATGGGGAAGCGAGAGAGCTTTATCTGGGACGCCTACCCGAGGCCGCCCCCCGCTTCGATTTTGGAGATTTCGCCCTGTTCCGCCTACGTGTGGAAAATATTCGCTATGTGGGTGGCTTCGCCCGCGCCTTCAGTTATCGCGGCAGTGAACTCCTACCTGACTAAGGCATTGGCTCACAGCTCACTATACGTATTATTTATACCCCATATAAAAAAACACAATGGTCGTTTAGAAACAGCCGGTTAGCCACATACCGAAACTTCGGGTACTCTTCGTGGTTGGAGAGTGTCAACAACAATCAATGGGGAACCATCATGAATTCTAGACAGATGATTCTGGCTGCAGCGCTTTGCAGCCTGAGTAGCGGTGCGATGGCTTCGGGCTTTGCCCTGAGCGGAAAGAGCGCCAGCACCGTCGGCAACGCCTTTTCCGGCACGGCTACCCTGGCTGAAGACGCCAGCGTCGTAGCCAGCAATCCGGCAGCGATGCAGGATATTGAGGGTAATCAGTTCAGTGTGGTGCTGAGCACCGTAGTACCGAATTTACGTTTCAAGGACACCGCTTCGAATACCGTCACTGGTACCGCGAACACCAGCGTTACCGACCCACACTACATCCCTAATCTCTACTACGTGAATACATTGAGTAGTGATATCCGTTTTGGCTTCGGCATCTACGCCCCCTTCGGCCTGGGCCTCGACTACAAAGATGACTGGGCCGGTCGCTATACCACCACGGGCTCCGACCTGAAGATCATCAACTTCAGCCCGGCCATCTCGTTCAAGACAAGTCCGCAAACCAGTCTCGCCTTCGGTTTGGACATGCAGTATCTCAATGCCACTCTGCAAAATGCAGTGGATTACGGCACCATCTGTCTCGGCCTTGAGGGACCAGTGCCGCCCTATCCCTTCCCACCAGGAACCTGTGCAGGAGCAGGTCTGACACCACAAGGGAACGATGGTAGCCAGAAACTGACAGGCACTAGCTGGGCAATCGGTTACACCCTTGGCCTGACCCACGACATCGACGAGGCGAGCCGCTTTGGCGCTACCTTCCACTCAGCCACCCGCCATGACGTTAATGGTAAAGCGGACTTCAGTGGTCAACCGAGTTTGTTGTCTACCGTTTTCACAGATACCGACGGAAAACTGACCCTGATCCTGCCTGAGACTCTCAGCATGGGCTACCGCCGTATCGTCTCCCCCCAGTTGCAGGTAATGGTCGACGCCACCTGGACCCGCTGGAGTCGCTACGACGAGCTGGTGGTTGATTTCTCTAACAGTCTTCCCACCTCACGCACCGAGCAAAACTGGAACGATGTCTGGCGCCTCTCCGTAGGTGCAAACTATCAAATGGATGATACCTGGCTACTGCGCGGTGGCATGTCCTACGACCAAAGTCCGGTCCCTGACGCCAAGCACCGCTCTGCCCGTATTCCTGACGGGGATCGTACCTGGCTGAATCTAGGTACACGAGCAAAGATCGATTCCAACCTGGATCTGGACCTGGCCCTGGCCTACGCCCCGGACAACAAGTACAACATCAATACCACGGACAGCCAGCTCCATAACATTAAGGGTGAATACACCTCATCGGTGACCTACTTTATCGCCCAGCTTAACTGGAAGTTCTGATAGCGGGACAAAGAAGAACACTTTGCGACAGGGACGTCGCACACCCCTCAAGAAAAGAACAACATCCGTATCCCGAGAAACGCCAGAAACAGGGCGAAGAAGCGTTTAAGTTGTGCCGCAGGCAGGGCATGCGCCAAACGTGCGCCCAGTGGAGCGAACAGCATACTGGCAACCACGATACCGCCCAGAGCTGGCCAGTAAAGATAACCACTACTCATCGGCGGCAACCCCACCTCATTCCATCCACTGACGACGAAACCCAACGCTCCCGCCACTGCAATCGGTAAACCGCAGGCAGCAGAGGTTGCAACCGCCTTGCGCATCTCCACGTTACACCACTGCAGGAACGGCACGGTCATGGTGCCGCCACCAATGCCCACAATGGCCGAGATCGTACCGATCACTCCACCTGCCACCGCCATACCTGCCTTGCTCGGCAGCGTTCGATGGGGGGAAACCTTTAGTCCGAATCCCATCTGTGTCGCCACCAGCAGTTCGAACAGACCAAAGATGAGTCGTAGGTTGGTGCTGGGCAGAGTATCGGCGATCACTGCTCCCAACCATGCGCCAAGCACAATACCCGGTGATAACTGGGCAAAAGCGTGCCACTGCACCGCTCCACGACGATGGTGTGCATAGATCGAAGAGATAGAGGTGAAGACGATGGTTGCCAGCGAGGTGCCAATGGCCAGGTGCATAATCACCGCCGGGTTCATCCCCGCACCAAGGAATAGCCAGGCCAGTACCGGCACGATCACCAGCCCACCACCCACGCCAAACAGACCTGCCAATACCCCGGCAAAGGCACCTAACCCGCCGTACGCCAACCATTCATTCATAAGAGAAGAGAACCGTTCTGATGTGAGTTATTTCCAGATATCCACTTCAACTCCCTGCTCTCGCAGATGATCGGCGCGGTCCTGCACGTAACGTTGAAATTCCGGCTGGGTTTTATAGGCGCCACTGGTGACATACTCCATTGCCGATTGCACGTGAAATGGCCGCAGGTAGGCCTCGGTACGGAACACCTCACGCCCCTGTGCGTCGAAGAAAACCAGGCTGGGAGCATACTGGATGCCGAGCTGTTTGGCCCAGGCCTTCTGCCCTAGCGGGACACCTGCAGGTGTTGTCACCTTCTCCTTCGACCAGATATCAAGTACCGCCACATCCAGCTGTTTCAGTAACGGTTGTGTCTCAAACCGACGCAATGCTTCACCGTGCAGTTCATCGCAGGGGGCGCACTCCTTCTGTTCGAACAGCACCAGTAACGGTTTATCGTTAGACCTTTTTTGCAGGTTGTAAGGGGTGGGAAGAAAACGCTTCTCCCGATGCAGTTTGCCACTGGCCGCAACCGGCTGTCGCTGTGCCAACCATTCGCGAAAAGAGAGTCGTTTTGTCTGCTTGCTCGCCGCATACTCCAGCGCGGCAAGAAAACGGTGCGGCGGATAGTAACCATTAATGCGTAATACCTCGCCACCCTTCTCATCGAGGAACAACATGGTGGGGGTGAACTGGATACGGTTACGCACGGCAAAGGCCTTTTCACTCAACTCGTCACCCTGTTGATCCAGCACCATCCGATCGCCCCACATGTTGATGGCGATAACATCGAAGTTGCTGCGTGTCTTCTCCACGATATCTCGTTGGGCAAAGTTGGTGTTGATCAATTTTTCGCAGTAGGGACAACCATCCTGATAGAAATAGAACAGCAGGCGTTTGCCCTCCGCACTTGCCTCGTCGAGATCCTCACGCAGATCGAGGAAGGAATTTTTGAACCACTCCGGCTTCACCACATAACCGGGATTAACCAGCCCTTCGTCCAGTTTGTCACTGGATGCTGCCCAGGCAACATTCAGCAGTAGTAGTGCGAATAAGGTAAATAGTATGTGGCGCATGGAATGGCCCCCTATTTAATCCAGAGCGTCTTGGCATTAAGGAATTCGTGCATCCCCTGATGGGAGAGCTCCCGCCCAAAACCGGAATGTTTGGTACCGCCGAAGGGTAGACGAGGATCGCTTTTCACCAGCCCGTTAATGAACACACAACCACTCTCGATGCGTCGGGCCAGCCTTTCGCCACGGGCAGTGTCGCCGGTCCAGACACTGGCGCCGAGTCCAAATGGCGAATCGTTGGCGATACGCAACGCCTCCTCTTCGTCGGCGGCACGAATAACAATCGCCACTGGACCAAACAACTCCTCGCGATAGGCGCGCTGACCCGGTTTAACCTGATCGAGAATCGTCGCTGCATAAAAGGCACCGGGGCGATCCAGCGGCTTGCCGCCAGTAACCAGTACCGAGCCCGCGGCCACACTCTCTTCCACCTGTTGGTGCAGCTCATCGCGTAGATCCGCACGCGCCATCGGTGCCAGGGTTGTGGTCGCATCGGCGGGGTCACCCGCTTGCAGCGCCTCCACTGCAACCTTGAAGCGACGCAAAAACTCCTCGGCAATCGCCTCCACCACAATAAAGCGCTTGGCAGCGATACAACTCTGGCCGCTGTTGAGATAACGGGACGCGACCGCCTGCTGCACGGTCCAGTCGAGATCCGCATCCTCCAGCACGATAAAGGGATCGGAACCGCCCAGCTCCAGCACCGACTTTTTCAATGCGGCCCCTGCGGTGGCCGCCACCTTGCGCCCAGCCGGTTCCGAACCGGTGAGGGTGACCGCCTTGATCCGTGGATCATTAACCACCCCCTCCACCTGCCCGGCGCTGATCATCAGGGTGCGAAAAACATTCTCAGGAAATCCTGCATCACGGAACACCGACTCGATGGCCAGTGCGCATTGCGGCACATTGGAGGCGTGCTTGAGCACGCCACAGTTACCCGCCACCAGTGCTGGAGCCGCAAAGCGGAATACCTGCCAGAAGGGGAAATTCCACGGCATCACCGCCAGTACAATACCTATCGGCTGGAAGGTAACCAGACTGCGCCCAGCATCGGTCTCGATCATCTCATCGGCGAGAAAGGCAGGACCGTTGTCGGCGTAGTAGTCGCAAACCAGGGCGCACTTATCCACCTCGGCCCGAGCCTCCTTCTGCAGCTTACCCATCTCCAGCGTAATAATGGCGGCCAGCTCGTCACGTCGCTGGCGCAGCACCTCGGCTGCACGGCGCATCAGGGCACAACGTTCATCCAGCGGGGTCGCCTGCCAGGCGGGGGCTGCCATATCTACCGCGGTCAGAGCCGTTTCGAGCTCCTGCGGCGTCCAGTCTGGATACTCGCGCTGTAACTCTCCGCTGGCAGGGTTAAGAGAAGTGAACGTCATGGCATTCTCCATGTCATTGTTATGGGCGTATTTTCAACTACGTTCTCGTATTATAGTTGGACAGTGTGCCAGCCCTTTCAAGGCAATGACACCAGGAACGGAAAAGAAGGAGTTTACCTTTCATGCAGCACCATATTTGCATCCTTGGCGGCACAGGATTCGTTGGCCGCCACCTGGCAGCGCGACTGGTACGTAACGGACATAGGGTAAGAGTGCTGACCCATCGCATAGCGCCCCACCGCGACATGCTGGTACTACCGACACTGGAACTGATGGAATGCAACGTTCACGATGAGGACGCCCTGCACAAGGCCCTCTCAGGGTGCGATGTGGTGATCAACCTCGTCGGCATTCTTAATGAGAAAGGTCATAAGGGACGCGGTTTCTGTCGAGCTCATGTGGAGCTGGCGCACAAGGTGGTGGTTGCCTGCCAGGACAACGGTATCAAGCGACTGCTACACATGAGTGCCCTCGGCGCCAATGCGGACACCGGGCCTAGCCATTACCTGCGCAGCAAAGGAGAAGCCGAAGAGATGGTCCACATGGCGAAAAAGCTAACCACCACCAGCTTCCGCCCCTCGGTGATCTTTGGCCCTGAAGACAGTTTCTTCAATCGTTTTGCTGGCCTGCTGAAGCGTATTCCGCTGCTGCTTCCCCTGGCCTGTGGCAACGCACGCTTCGCCCCCGTCTATGTCGGCGATGTGGCCGAGTGCTTTGTGCGCGCCATCGATAATCGCGCCACCTGGGGCAAGCACTATGACCTATGCGGTCCGCGCAGCTACACCCTGAAGCAACTGGTGCACTACACCGCCAGCCAGCTCGGTCTGCGTCGTTACATCCTCACCCTGCCAGGCTGGGTCTCCAGCTTGCAGGCGACGATCCTGGAGTTCGTCCCGGGCAAACCCTTCTCCCGCGACAACCTCAACTCCCTGCGCATCGACAGCGTCTGCAGCGGCGACTTCCCCACAGTCTTCGGCATCACCCCGCGCAGCATCGAAAACGAAGTACCCGCCTACCTGAGCGGCGACAACATGCGCAGCCGTTATCCACTCTACCGCTCACAGGCGCGGAGGGATTAGCCCGTTGCAAATTTATCTGGTGGGCGGTGCTGTCCGCGACAAACTGCTCGGTCTGGAACCACGGGATCGAGACTGGGTGGTGGTCGGCGCCACCCCGCAGCAGATGCTCGATCTCGGATACAAACCGGTAGGTAAAGATTTTCCGGTCTTCCTTCATCCGGAAACCAAAGAGGAGTACGCCCTGGCACGCACCGAACGCAAGGTGGCACCGGGCTATCACGGCTTCAGCTTCCACGCCGATCCGACGGTGACTCTGGAAGAGGATCTGCAACGGCGCGACCTGACCATCAACGCCATGGCCGAGGATGGTGATGGCAATCTCATCGATCCCTTCAATGGTCGTGAGGATTTGCAGCAGGGCAAACTGCGCCACGTCTCCGATGCCTTTGCCGAAGATCCGGTGCGCACCCTGCGCATCGCTCGCTACGCCGCCCGTTTCAACCGGTGGGGATTTCGCGTGGCACACGCCACCCATGCCCTGATGAAGAAGATGGTGAGCGCAGGTGAGGTAGATGCCCTGGTAGCGGAGCGGGTGTGGCAGGAGACAGAGAACGCCCTGGCTGAAGAGAGCCCGTCGCGCTTCTTCGAGGTGCTACGCAACTGCGGTGCCCTGGCGCGCATCTTCCCCGAACTCGAACAGCTCTTCGGTGTACCACAACCGAAACACCACCACCCGGAAGAGGACACCGGCCTTCACACCCTGATGGTGCTGGAGCAGGCGGCGAAACTCACGCCCGATATCCGGGTGCGCTTCGCTGCGCTGGTGCATGACCTGGGCAAGGGCACCACCCCTAAAGAAGAGTGGCCGCGACATATCGCCCACGAACACCGCGGTGTGCAACTGGTGGAACAGCTTTGCGAGCGGCTACGCGTACCCCGTGACTATCGCGAAATTGCACTGCTGGTAACACAGCACCACGGCCGCTACCACCGTGCCGAGGAGTTGCGACCTTCAACCATGCTTAAGTTACTGGAGAAGCTCGACGCCTTCCGCCGCCCGGAGCGGCTGGAGCTGTTCCTGCTCGCCTGCGAGGCCGACTCGCGAGGGCGCACCGGTTTTGAAGAACAACACTTCGTCCAGCCTGATCTGATCCGCGCTGCTTACCATGCGGCAGCTGAGGTCGATCAAAAAGCAGTCGTGGAACGGGGATTCAGCGGCAAGGCGGTGGGAGATGAGGTGCAGCGGCTACGCGTTGAGGCCATAGCGAAGATAAAAAAATAATTCACCGCAAAGACGCAGAGTTCGCAAAGCATTTCCTTACAAAAACGTCTGTGCCACTTGTTTTAATCTGAGCGACAACCCCTGTTTTTCCTTTGCGCTCTTTGCGCCTTTGCGGTGATATTTGTTACCGATAAATGCAGAGATAAGCGGTATCCTCTGCCACCTTCACACCAAATTTCTGATTAGCCTCAACGATAAACTGTTCACCCGGGCCGTAGCTTTTCCACTCACTCTCATCCGGCAAAAGCACAGTCAGTTCGCCACTGATCACCTGCATGATCTCCTGCTGGCTGGTACCAAACTCATATTCACCCGGCGCCATCACGCCGATGGTGGCATCTTCGCCGTTGCTGCTGAAAGCAATGGATTTAACCTTGCCATCAAAGTATTCGTTGCTCTTAAACACGGGTTTTCCTTTCTTGGCTATGAAGGTAAATAACCGCGATTTGCGGTGAGGGAAGTTTACTAAAGAATGGAGCCTGACGGCAGATTGGGTTACAACCGAACCTGTCAGCTATCTCAATGTTCTAATCTGTCCAGCAACCAGCTGTTGATTACCGCGAGGACTTGCTTCTGTTCTGGGGAGGCATCTCGGTTGAGGTCACCCAGCACCTGTGCCAGTTCCTGAATGCAGCCGCGGAAGTGCTTCATCTTCTCTTCGGCGACGTTGAGTTCGGTGGTACGGCGGCGAAGCTGGTTCTCCAGGGTGTCGGTATCCGGCACTACCGTCGATGTCACCCGGCGGGAGAAGGAGGTGTTGCGGATCAGGTCAATCCGTTCCTTAACCAGATCATCCTTCAGCGCCATGGTCGGAAAACGTTGGCGCAACTCGTCCAGGTCCACCTGCCCCTCAAAGGTGTGCAGGTCGCCATCGTGAATCAATCGCTGTAGTTCATGCCGACTTATTCCAAGGGTACTTGCCGCCTTGGATACACCCACTTGTTGTCCCATAACCATCACCTTACCGCTACTGCCTGTGTAATAGCATAGACAATTGGTCGGGAATTTACCGTGACCAGAGTGTCGAAACCGTCCCAAACTGAGAGCTCGCGTCCGGAAACACGCTGCCCCGGAGGGAATGCCCTGGGGGGCGAAAGCCAGTTTGGGACAGCTACTACTTAATCCAGGTCTCCAGCGCGTCGATGATCTTCTGCGCCTGTTCTTTGTTGGAGATGTTGAACTTGGATTTCTGGCGGAATTCGCCATTACGCTTCTGGTAGCGGCGGATGGAGTACTTATCCGGGCCGTACTCCTCTTTGCTTCGGTCCCAGTCCTGATAACGGAAGAGGATGGTAGACCAGGCACCACGGGTCAGAACGACCTTATCCAGCTCCTTGGTGGTGGTAATGCCGTCTTCGACGTATTCAATTGTCAGTTCATCAATAGTTTCAGCCACTTGCGGTCTCCAATCGGTTATTCGGTCTTGCTGTCTCTGGTGGATTCTAGCGGTTAGGCGAGGTGCAGCGCCACCGGCACGAAATCTTCACCCTGTAGGCGGAAGCCGCGCAACTGTAACACCCCTTTGGTATCGAGGGAGATAATCATATAGAGCGCCTCAGGATAGGCCGCCTCCTTGCGGTCGCGGGGCGAAGGCTCCGCCGGGGCATGGGGATGGGAGTGGTAGATGGCGTAGAGGCTCTCGCCGCCCTCGCGCATATGACGCATGGCATCGATCTGCCCCTTTGGCTCCATAGCGAAGAGGTGATCCTGCTCGGTCGCCACGTTGGCTACCGGGTAGAGGGAGTAACTGCCCGCTTCGCCCTGGCCGATGAGGCCGCAGACCTCTGACTCAGGCGAATGCTGCGCCTGGGCCAACAGGCGATTGACCACTTCCCTTGGCAAATACTCTTCCATTCTTAGCTCCGACTGCAGACCGGGCAGGCCGGATCTTTTTTCAGTTTGAGGGTGCGCCACTCCATGGTCATGGCATCCCAGACCAGCAGACGGCCGCCCAGGGTTTCGCCCATACCTGAGAGCAGCTTTATGGTTTCGGTTGCCTGGATAGAACCGATCACCCCGACCACCGGTGCCAGCACCCCGTTTTCACTACAGGTCTGCGCCAGCTCACCTTCATCGCGATAGAGGCAGCGATAGCAGGGGCTATCGTCCTGCTCGTTGTGGAACACCCCTACCTGCCCCTCCATGCGGATCGCCGCACCGGAGACCAGCGGTGTGCGCGCCGCGACACAGGCATCGTTGATCAGAAAACGGGTGGCGAAGTTGTCACTGGCATCAACCACCACATCGGCGGCAGTTACCGCCGCCAGCAACTCACCGCCTTCCAGCTTGTGGTCGATGGTCTCAACGGTGATTTCAGGATTCAGTGCCAGCAGACTCGCTTTGGCTGAGTCGACTTTGAGTCGGCCGATGTCGGCCGTGGTGTGAAGGATCTGCCGTTGCAGGTTGCTGAGGTCTACCTTGTCGAAATCGACCAGGGTGAGTCGCCCCACACCGGCAGCGGCGAGGTAAATCGCCACCGGCGAGCCGAGCCCACCCATACCAATGATCAGCGCATGACTATCGAGCAGCCGCTGCTGCCCGGCCACATCGAACTGCGGCAACATGATCTGGCGGCTGTAGCGGAGTAATTGGTCGTCGTTCAAGGAGATGGCCCTCTTAAGATGTTGGGCCATTCTAGCAGGCACAACACCAGGCCAGGCAAGGAAACGCCACCAACGGAAATAGCAAAGGGCGCATGTGCGCCCTTTGTATTTCTAATTTGTCGCTAGTACATACGATCAATTTTTAGATCTGGGATGCCGTTTCGCTCCAGGCTCATGGCGTATAGCGCCACAGGTCGTTGAAGTTTTCATTCGTTACTGAAATACGCCCACCAAATACCCACAGATTGTTATTACTATCGACCCATGAAGTCGAGTAGTATCGTGCTCCCGGTATGGTGGCAGCACTCGGTATGCCCTGATCTCCATAGATACCCGCTCGATTAGTGAGATCACTACCAGAAACCCAGGTCCAATCAACCCCGTCAAACTTCCATAGGTCATTGAAAAAAGTATAACCACGGCCGCCAAACAACCACAGAGTATCGCTACTGTCTACCCAGGAAATACTGCCATATCGTGCACCCGGTACATTACTGGAAGCTGCTACACCCCTGGTGCCATAGACACCAACTTGAGAAATCAGGTCACTACCAGAAACCCAAATCCAGTTACTGCCATCAAACTTCCATAGATCGTTTATTTCCCCCTGTGTTCCAGCGCTATCGTAGCTATAACCACCGAACAACCACAGGGTATTGCTACTATCGATCCAGGAACTCCCGGAATTCCTTCCTCCAGGTATGTTGGTAACATCCGCTATACCCTGAGTACCATAAACACCAATTTGATTACCAGTGTTACTACCGGAAACCCATGTCCAATTAGTGCCATCGAACTTCCATAGATCGTTCAACCGCCCCTGTGCTCCGGCGCCATCGTGACCATAACCACCGAACAGCCACAGAGTATTACTACTATCAATCCAGGAATATGGATATGCTCGCCCTCCAGGAACATTGCTGGCATTCGCCACACCTTTGGCACCATAAACAGCAGATGGATTGACTGTGTTACTACCCGAGACCCAGATCCAGTTAGTACCATCAAACTTCCACAAATCATTCAGGCGCCCTGCTCCCCCAATAGAACTCTTACCCATGCCATAGCCACCAAATAACCACAGGACACCACCGCTATCAATCCAGGTGGTAGCGCCAACTCGCGCTCCTGGCACATTTGTGGCTACCGCCAAACCCTGGGTACCATAAACACCACTTTGATTAACGACGTTGCTACCCGAGACCCAGGTCCAGTTGCTGCCGTCGAACTTCCACAGATCGTTAAAAGAGCCTAAACCACCAACACCATCATACCCATCACCACCGAACAGCCACAGAGTACCGGCGCTGTCGCACCAGGAGACAGCCTCCTTTCGCGCCCCGGGAATATTGGCTGCATCCGCCACGCCTTTAGTACCATAAACGCCGACTGTATAACCGAGATCACTTCCTGAGATCCAGATCCAGTAGTTGCTGCAAAGTACTTCGACATCGGTTACATCGCTTCCACTCACTGTCCCACTTCCATACGACACCACACAATTTTGCGCAGGTGTAGAGGGCTGAGTAAGAATACTGACGGCGTAAGTAGCGCCACTAGCTACCTGCGTAGTGAAACTGAAACTACCATCTGCGCTAATACTCAAGTCGTCAGCGCCATTGTTTCGCAGTACCAGTCCGGTGCCTTTTAGACCACTGGCTGTGACACTGATAGTGTAAGTGTTGGTAGTACAAGCGATACTGACATCGGTGACATCTGCACCAGCAACCGTACCACTGCCGTTGGTCACGACACAGTTCTGCCATGGGCTGATCGGTTGAGACAGCACTGTGACAGAGTAACCTGAACTATCGGCAATCTGCGTCGTGAAGCTGAAACCGCCGTCAGCACTAATGCTCAGGTCATCCCCACCATTGTTTTGCAGTAGCAACCCACTGCCAGTCAGACCACTGACCGTGACGTTAATGGTGTAGGTGGTCACGCAGGTGACACTGATGTTGGAGATATTCGAAGCCGCGAGCGTACCGCTACCGTTACTGACAGTACAGACCTGTGCCGGTGTCGTCGGCTGCGTCAGCACAGACACGGAATAATTTGCGCCATCAGTCATCTGAGATGCAAAACTGAAGGTGCCATCAGCACTGATACTCAGGTCGTCGCCGCCATTGTTTTGCAACACCAGTCCGCTTCCTGCAAGGCCGCTGACTGTGCCGCTGATGGTGTAGGTGGTAACCGATGGCGGCGTTGTTCCACCACCGCCGCCTCCACCACATGCAGACAGGGCAAACAGGCTAACAAGAAGAACGGACCAACAAGACAGGCGACTAAACATTACGGCACTCCGGCATTCCAGTTTCTAGTGCCGACAGTATGCTTGGTCACACCTCCGCCGTAACCTGTACGAAAGTACAGGTTCGCCTATTTAGCGTATGCGACACATCGCCTCAATACTCCCGAACCATTCGTGTGATACGGATGTTATCGATGAGCGTTCAGTCATCCGATCAGGTATAACTATTCTCTCTGACCACATCCTATTGGGGCTGAGGAAAGGATTTACGCCGACCGAACAACAGCGCTGCCAGATATACCAGCAGCGGAATGCCGGGGGCACCGCCGCCACCGCCACCGCTGGGAGGTTCAACTACGTTCACGGTGCGGGTGACCGGCGTGGCACTATTACCCGCGTTGTCGGTGGCGTTATAGGTCAGGGTGTAACTGCCAACTGTGGAGGTATCCACACTTCCGCTTACACTGGCACTCAGGCCGGTATCGATGTCATCGCTCACCGTCGCGCCGGGGTCGGTGAAGGTGCTGTCCTTGTTTACGCTCATCGGGTTACTGCCGAGCAGGCTGATCAACGGGGCAGTATTGTCGTAGACAACGTTCACTGTACGAGTTACCGGAGTCGCAACATTACCTACCGTATCGATCGCAGTGTAGGTCAGGGTGTAGGTTCCGAGGGTGGTGGTGTCGACAGTTCCCGTCACTATCGCAGTCAATCCGGTATCAACATTATCCGTTACCGTCGCACCCAAATCCGCATAGACCGAGTTTTGCTCCACAGTTAGTGAGGCCGAGCCGTTCAAGGTAATTACTGGGGCTGTGTGGTCGTTGGTGACGTATACAGTGCGAGTCACTGGTGTGGCAGCATTGCCTGCGTTATCAATGGCGCTGTAGGTCAGGGTATAACTGCCAACGGTATTCGTATCCACGCTGCCGGTTACCGTCGCCATTAAACCACTATCGATGTTATCGCTCGCCGTCGCACCGGGGTCGGTGAAGGTGCTGCCCGGTATCACCTGCATAGGATTATTACCGAGGAGTGTAATCACTGGTGCGGTTTCATCCGCGGTTTTTTGTATGCTGCCACCAAACGAACCCGCATAAAGATTGGAGGGATGTATCGGGTCGATAGCCAAGTCTAAGATATTCATGTCATTCAGGCCCGCATTCACGGCGACCCAGCTGTCTCCTCCATCAATACTTTTAAACACACCACCAGCGGTTCCCGTATAAAGGGTGGTTGGGTTGGCGGGATCAAGGACCAGTGCATTGATATTCCCGCTGCTTAAACCCGAGTTTTTTGTGCTCCAACTAACTCCACCGTCAGTACTTTTGTATATCCCATTGCTTCCTCCTCCATAGAGAGTGGAGTGGGTCACCGGGTCGATGACTATGATGAAGGGAAATACGCTATTAGACAGACTCACCCAACTTGCACCGCTGTCGGTACTTATAAATATCCCGTCGAGGTTTCGTAAGTAGAGTGTAGAGGGTGTGACTGGATCGACTGCCACAGCATATGTCCATTTGTTGACCAGGCCTGTATTGATGGCAACCCAGCTGGCCCCACCATTAACGCTTTTAAACACTCCGTAACTTTGGGTTGCCGCGTAAAGGGTGGAAGGGGTTACTGGGTCGATCGCAAGGTCATAAATATTACCCGAGCTCAAACCCGTATTGCTGGCAACCCAGCTACTGCCACCATCAGTGCTTTTAAATACACCATTAAGTGAGGTACCCGCGTAAAGAGTAGAAGGGGTGAGTGGGTCGACAAGCAGGGTAGAGACAATAATTAACTTGGATATACCTGTGCTACTTAAGACCCAGCTAGTCCCACCATCTGTGCTTTTGTATATACCTCCGCCATAAATTCCTGCGTAGAGGGTGGTGGGGGTCACCGGATCGATAGCCAGTGAATTGACTTTCATGTTGCTCATGCCAGTGCTACTAGCAGCCCAATTGACGCCACCATCGAGGCTTTTGTATACACCGTCACCTCTGCTTCCCATATAGAGCGTAGCGGAAGTGCCAGGGTCAATGGCCAGAGCATAAACACGCAAATCAGTCAGGTCCGTTGTACTAGCGGCCCAGCTGGTACCACCATCCGTGCTTTTATATACCCCGCCATTGCTGCTTGCCGCACGGCCAGTAGTACCCACATAGAGCGTGGATGTGTTCGCAGGATCGATAGCCAGAGAAGTGTAAAGAATCGACGTATTCGTACTCACATCGATGGTGCCCCAATTGGCTCCACCATCAATGCTTTTGAATAGATGGGTATCGGTCGCCGCATAGAGGGTGGTGGGAGTCACCGGATCTATGGCCATAGTATTGATTCTCAGATTGGACAGGCCTGTATTGCTGGCAGTCCACGTAGCCCCACCATTGATACTTTTTAATACCCCACTACCAGATGTCCCCGTATAGAGGGTAGTTGGAGTTACCGGGTCGATAACCATGTCGTAGTAAACAACCGAACCAGCCGCAATAATCTGCGTCCAACTAGAGCCGCTGTTTATGCTTTTAAATACCCCACCGTAAGTAGTTCCCGCATAGAGGGTGGTGGGAGTCACAGGATCGATGGCCAGTGATTTGATAGACGTACTAGTCAAGCCACTATTACTGGCAACCCATGTGGCACCACCATCTGTGCTTTTATATACTCCGCCGCCAACGGTTCCCACGTAGAGGGTGGCCAAGGTTGTTGCCGGATTACGGTTGGTTGGGTCGATAACCATGCTAGTAACAAACAGCTTACTCAAACCCGAATTGCTGGCAACCCAGGTGGCCCCACTGTCGGTACTCTTAAACACTCCACCGCCATCTGTTCCTGCATATAGTGTGGAGGTTGTCACAGGATCAATAACGAGCTTTATGACGGGACCACCATACGGACCATTGGATGGATCCCAACTTAACGCCTGCGCCATTTGTGGCAGTGCCAGTGCAAGGAGCAGGAGTAACACTTTGGCATTTGTATACAAACGTACTTTCTGAAATAGACGAAGCAAAGGTAGAACTACGATTGGTAGAAATAGGGCTCTGGACACGGGGGGCACTCCAACTCACTTGATTTGGATGCCAGTATGCTTTGTCACGCCTCCGCCGTAACCTGTACTAAAGTACAGGTCACTCGTCGAATATGCCGTGCTCCAAACCGATGGAAACGGCTTGAGTACGGGACTTTGCGCCGAGTTTCTTCAGGATATTACTGAGATGAAATTTTACCGTGCGTTCACTGATTTTCAGTATTTGAGCGATCTCCCCGTTAGTTTTTCCATCTCTAATCCAGGTAAAGATTTCTATTTCCTTGGGGGTAAGACTTGGGGTTAATGACGGGCTGATATCAAGATGACGATAGTTCGCCAGGTGTTTGACGTATTTGACCTCTATATCAGCAGCGATCGCTTCCCGACAAAGCTGGACCATGATCTCGTCACGCCAGGGATGAAAATTGAGATAACCTTGCTGAGCGGCACGCCCGAAACCTTCGCGTAACAGATCAAGGCCCTCTTCCCTGTTCGCATTTTCCAATGCGACATAGGCCGCTAAAAGATAGAACAGACTGCTGAAGTAGTTCATTCCACGAGAATACTTCAACCCCTGCTCCAATACTTCTGAGGTCCGTTCCACTTGCCCGTCCTGATGAAGTGCCAGGGCCTTAACTGCCAGGCTGAATGCCATGGTGATCTTGCTGCCACCCTTCTTGGCAGCACTAACTGCCAGTTCGGACAACGCTATTGATTCAGCCACATTGCCATTCAACAAACTAAAATCGGCCTGCAAATAACTCAGAAAAGAACGATCCAGGGCGGCGCTAATTGGCATCGAGGAAACCTCCGCCATCAGACTATTCACCAGTTTGGCATCGTTGAGCGTCAAACCCAGGGTGATGGCCTGACCATAAAGACGCAAATCATAAACATGGACACCACTCTCTTCGATGATGGCGCGACCCTCCGCTATCGACTGCAGACACTGCTCCCGCTCAACAAGTGTCAGTTCAACTACCGCCCTCACGGATAGCCAGATCAATTTATGTAGCGGTGTCACATCCGTTGACTGCAGATATTGATTGAGAAACTCGACCATCGAACGAGCCGTAGCCAGATTGCCACCTACCATGTGATAGAAAACCAGATTACTGCCAGCGAAAAGTCGGAACGTATTATCATTACTGGCCATCACCAACTGATACAGGCGAGCCGCCCAATCGGGGAGATCGGGACGACTAGGTTGCTGCCAGGTGAGCGATTTACAGATGCTCTGCACCATTAACGCTTCGATCTCTGGCGAAGGAAATTCCGGATAACGTTCACGTAGTTGATAAAAACGCTCTATCCAGATATCGAGTTCATCAAAATCATTCCAGCCGACCATCAAGGCATTAACCGCCATGCTCCAGGACCTCATGCTTCCAGCCGCGTCTCCGCGCTGTTCGAAAAGTTCATAGGCCTGAGCAAGTTCTTGTTTGGATACTTCCGGTTGTTCTGCAAAAAGACAGCAGCCGCGCCAGTAACAGAGACAGGGTTCGGCACGTCGCTGCTCTTCTGGCAAGGCATCCAACCAATGTAACAGTGTTTGTGTGCGGAACTGTCGCAACAGGGTCTCGGCATGCACCGTGATCAGTTCGTTCAAGCCGGGCCAGGCCATTGCTGCGATTAGCAATTCCGCCGCGGGTTCGAACTGCCCATCGGCGATCAATAACTGCGCTGTCCGTTCCTGTAGTTCCTTCAGTTGTTGCACACTGAGATCCTGAACAGCACGGACCTGCAAAAAATGTCGGAACAGGGGGTGGAAGCGAAAAACCTCAGGGCTTGAAGAAATACGAAAGGTAAAGCGATTCCCCCGAACTAGTTCACGCAGAATTTCAACCGCGTCCTGCCTGCCAGTGAGCTCGGCAACGATGCTTACATTGATCGTCGGCAGAAGACCACAAGCCAGGAGAAAGGTCTGTGTTTCGACAGGAAGTCGAGCAAATATCTCACCAGTAAAATAGTCGAAGAGCAGACCGGTTCGGTCGGAAGAAAATTGCTGCGGCAGCGGTACGTCTACCGGATTTTCCATAAAAAGCAGCAGACCTGCCACCCAGCCCTGGGTTAGATCATAGGCTTTACTGGTCTCTTGCTGCAGGGGCTTTTTTTCCCGCGACCAGTTGAGAAAGTGCTGCGTTTCTTCAGCAGAAAGTCGCAACTCGTCCCAGCCAAAATAGGCCAGCGATCGATTCATACGTTCTCGAGCAAGGGAGGGATAGGGCTCTTCTCTGCTCAGGATAAAGAGCGTCGAGTTTTCTGGTAGTTCCGCCATAAGCGCCAGCAGCACCGGACCAAAAAACGACTCACCAGGGCCTTCCTGAAAATCATCGAACACCAGATTACAGCCCCGGGGAAAACGGGAAAAATAGGCACGAAAATAGTTGCGGCAGAAAACGATCAGGTTTTGCAGATATTCTGGAGAGAACGTGGGTAATGGCTGCTCCCCGACTTCACCCTCATCTACGGTGTGCGAAAGGTAGAAAAAGAGATTCGCCGGATCCTGATCTTCACTATCAACCTGATACCAGATGAGAGGACGGGGATCGGAAGCCAGAAATGCGCGAACCAGACTGGTCTTTCCCGACCCACCTGGGGAGCTTATCCATATTTTTCTAGGCGCGGCGGCGACTGTAGCCAATTTTCCTAGCAACACGGGCCTATCAAAGAATCGCCCAGGTTCCGGGGGCGTAATCTTGCTGGGGAATGCTGCGTTTACATGCGTCGGACCATTCACGATTTCTGACAAACACTCTGTGAAAATGAGTAGGCTTCGGCTTTTCAGCGATCTTTTGCCATTTTGACCTAAATTTTTCCAAAAATCAGTGTTTAAGTGTGGGAATCCGTCTCACTGTTTGCATTGCCGCGTTGCAACCACTGCATCGCTCTTCACAATGGAATAGGAATCGACCTCGAATCCCTCAGCAGTGATGAAGTGGGCAGTAAGAGTATCGCCCGCCACATCGACCAGCAGTGAACCAGGAACATTCTGGCTCACCGCCATTGCCGGATGCCCTAACGGCCCGTTATTGGCGCGTGCGGTTGATCCCACCACGCTGTAAATCGTTCCACTGTGGGGCGTCAGGCCCGCAGGTTTGGTGTAGGGGGACTCCTTGCTGAGGATCATCTCTGGCTTCAGGGACTTTGAATCACCGTAGTGGCAATCGAGCAACATGGAGCGCTCGTAATTATGGCTGTGGCCCGAGAGCACCAGATCGACCCCTGCTGCCTCAAGGATGGGCAGGGCATTCTCGCGCATCTCGCCCATCCGATTACTGCTGTCGAGAGGATTATCCGAATTGTGTGAGCCTTTGGTGTAGGGCGGATGGTGGAACAGAGCAATCAACCAGGGTTGTTTGGTCGCCGCCAGATCCTTTTTCAGCCAGGTGAGCATTGCCCCGTTCTGGCTGCGATCTTCGGCGTGAGAGTCGAGCACCACAAAGTGCACCTGGCCGTAATCGATGGCGTAGTAGTGTTCGCTGCCTGAAGGCACACCACCGGATTCTCCCTGAGTGGGGAAAGTGAAGATATCGAAAAAGGCCCAACGCCTGGCGTCGTGGTTTCCGAACACGGGCCAGTAGGGAATGTTGGCCAGCAAGCGTGGATAGGCATCAAACAGGTTCAACTGGAATTCGCTATTACGACCATGGCTGTAGGCGTTGTCGCCGGTGGTCAGCCAGAGATCGAGAAACGGCTGGCCGGGGCGCGGATGTTCGGTGATCCACTCCACCATTGCGTCACGACCATCGAGGGCGTACTGGGTCGCGTAACCAGGATCGCCCTGCACCCAGAAGCGCAGCGGTCGGTCGGTACCCGGCTTTGGTGAAGTAACGAACCAGTCCGCCGGGGTGCCACCGTAGCGGTTCTGCTTTTCGTTGCCGACCGCGTACCAATAGCGGGTGTCGGGCTTGAGACCAAGCAGGCGCAGCTCATGCACCGTACGTTCTCCACTCTCCTTGGCGATCAAATTCAACTGGTTCGGTCGCTCACCGTAGCGCACCAATCCACGCTCATCGCTATCGGTATTCCAGCGAATGGTCATACCGTCAGCGGAAGACATCTGTAGATAGGGGGAACGTGCACCGCTGTTTTCTGACTCTTGCAGAAAGAGCCATGCTTGCCAGGCGATCGCAGCAAGCAGTACCGCTGCCAGGGCCAGACCACCACGACGCAGGAGTTTAGAAACTCGCATAATTGATTCCTGTAAAAAAAATATCATCGAACGGCTGTGGAACTTGTCGCCGCTGACAGAGCCAAAACATACCGCTTTACTGCTCTATGTTACAATCCGGCAGCCGAGAAAGCTGTCTGCCCCACAGGACAAACCATGACCTTTATCTACCGAATCCCACCGCTGGTCCGATTCACAGCGACCATCGTGCTGATCTACACCCTGCTCTTTTCCGCCGCCCGTGTCATTTTCTGGCTCAGCTTCGATAACGCAAGTGACCCCTTTGCCGGGGCTGAACTGTGGCAGGCGCTCTATATCGGCATGAAATTCGACCTGCGTCTGGCACTGCTGACGGTGCTGCCGTTACTGCTGCTGGGCTGGATTCGCCCGATTCATCCCATCGATACCGACCTGGGAATGAAGCTGTGGCGTACTTATCTGCTTGTTGCCACTTTGTCCCTCACCCTCTTCTACCTGCTCGACTTCGGCCACTACGCCTATCTGCACACCCGGGTTGATAACTCGGTGCTGCGTTTCTTTGCCGACCCGCTGATCTCACTGGATATGGTGTGGGAGAGCTATCCGGTGGTTTGGGGTGCGCTGCTAGTGACCCTCGCCATGCTGGTGGTGAACTGGGGTCTGAACCGGCTGCTCGATCACTTCCTGCATGTCCACTACATCGCCTACTTCGGCTGGCGCAAGGCACTGCTCAATACCCTTATCGGTTTTGTGGTGCTGTTCGGTATGTATGGAAAACTCTCCTACTACCCTCTGCGTTGGAGCGATGCCTTTTTTAGCACCCACTCATTCGCCTCCTCGGTCGCTGCCAACCCGGCGGTCTACTTCTATTACACCTACCACAACGGCGGTATGGCCTACGACGCACAGGCCACCCGCAAGTTCTATCCGCTGCTTGCCAACTATCTGGGTGTCGATAAACCCGATGTGGAGAAACTCAACTTCACCCGCAAGGTAATACCCGCCGGAAACCCGAACAAACCCTACAACATCGTGGTGGTGATTCTGGAGTCGTTCGCCTCCTACAAATCGGGGCTCTCCGGCAATCCATTGAAGCCGACCCCCTACTTCGACGAGGTGGCGCGCAACGGCCTCTACTACAAAAACTACTACGCCCCGGTCACCGGTACCGCCCGCTCGGTTTTCTGCGCCCTCACCGGCCTCCCCGATGTGCAACTCGGCCATACCACCTCATCGCGCAACCCGAAAGTGGTCGATCAACACATGATCATGAACGACTTCGACGGCTACGAGAAATATTACTTCCTCGGCGGCAGCGCCAGTTGGGGCAATATCCGTGGCCTGCTCGGCAATAACATCACGGGCCTGCATATCCACGAGGAAGGCAGTTACGAATCACCTCGAATCGATGTCTGGGGCGTCTCCGATCTGGATCTATTCAAGGAGGCGCACAAGGTTTTGCAGCACGAGAAAAAGCCTTTCATCGCTGTAATCCAGACATCGGGCAACCACCGCCCCTACACCATCCCGGCTGAGCGCAACGGCTTTGAATTGAAACACGTGCCGCAAGAAGAACTGGAAAAATACGGTTTCGAGTCAGAAGAGGAGTTTAACTCCTACCGCTTCATGGACCACAGCATCGGTTACTTCATGCAGAAGGTGAAAGAGGCAGGCTACTTCGACAACACCGTATTTGCCTTCTTTGGCGACCACGGCATTGCCGGCAATGCCGGCATTCACACCTACAAATCTGACACCCAGCTCGGACTGGGCAAGAACCGGGTGCCGTTCGTCATCTACTCGCCGGCACTGATCCCCAAGGGGAAGGTGCTGGATACCGTCGCCAGCGAGGCCGACGTGATGACCTCACTGGCCAGCCTCACCGGCCAAGAACACGTCAACACCACGCTGGGTCGCGACCTGTTTAATCCCGCCTTTGACAAGGATCGTAATGCCTTTATCATCTCCCCCGCGGCAACGACGACCATCGGCGTGGTCAACCAGGATTACTATTACACCATGCCGGTTACCGCCAAACAGGGTACGCTGCACCGCCTCGACAGCGACGAGCCACGTCGTGACGTGGGCGCCGAGCAGCCGCAACAGACAGAGAAGATGCGCGAACTGACCCGCGCCCTCTACGAGGCGGCCCGCTACATCACTAATCACAATCCCAAACCGAGACGGGATTCGACACAACCGTAAAGGCAGAACAATGAAGGTACTGGTTATCGGCAGCGGCGGCCGCGAGCACGCCCTGGCATGGAAGGCGGCACAGTCGCCAGATGTGGAGAAGGTTTTCGTTGCCCCCGGTAACGCCGGCACCGCCCG
>JBNKQR010000031.1:0-34382 GCA_050295975.1 Thiohalomonadaceae bacterium | reverse complement strand
GTTGGGGAAACCCAGTGGAGGTTCGAGTCCTCTCCTCGGCACCAAACACAAAAAACCCGCATACAGTTCATCTGCTGCGGGTTTTCTTTTTTCTGTCTCTCACCTCCACTGGCGTGGAGGCTGACTCGCCTACGGCTCGCCCTGACGGGCGCACTGCGTGCGTCCCCCGCTTCGCGTGGTCGAGTCCTCTCCTCGGCACCAAACACAAAAAAACCCGCATACTGTTCATCTGCTGCGGGTTTTCTTTTTTCTGTCTCACCTCCACTGGAGTGGAGGCTGACTCGCCTACAGTTCGTGAGTACTGAGATGTATCTCAGGCAAAAGGATCGCGCAGGACGATGGTATCTGCCCGATCAGGACCAGTGGAGATGATATCTACGGGTATACCAACCACCTCTTCAATTTTCTTGATGTAGGCCTTGGCGTTATCCGGTAGATCATCGTATTTGCGCACACCGACGGTGCTCTCCTTCCAACCAGCTACTTCAATGTACTCTGGCTTGCACTGTTCATAGGCATCGGCGCCGATGGGCGGACAGGTAAGACTCATACCTTCACTGGTATAGCCGGTTGCAATACGTAGGCTTTCGATACCATCCAGTACATCCATCTTGGTAAGACAGATACCGGAGAGAGAGTTGAGCTGTACCGAACGACGCAGGCTTACCGCGTCTAACCAACCGCAGCGGCGCGGACGCCCCGTGGTGGAACCAAATTCGTTACCTTGTTCGGCCATGTACTTACCCACGGGGTCATTCAGGTCGACACCATCATAGAGTTCAGTAGGGAATGGACCCGCGCCAACACGAGTGGTGTATGCCTTGGTGATACCGAGGACATAATCGATATCGCGTGGTCCGACACCGGTACCGGTACAGGCACCACCAGCGGTGGCATTGGAGGAAGTCACATACGGATAGGTACCGTGATCAATATCGAGCAGGGTTCCCTGCGCGCCCTCGAACATAATGTCCTTACCCTCGCTGCGGTACTGATGCAGCAAACCGGTAACATCGGCAACCATCGGACGGATCCGCTCGGCCATCTCCAGACCCTCATCGAGGACTTGCTGGAAATCAACCGTGTCGGTTTTGAAATAGTGTTTAAGCGCAAAGTTATGGTAGTCGAGCACCTCACCAAGACGTGCGGCAAAACGCTCGCGGTGCATCATGTCGCCCACCTTGAGGCCGCGACGGGAAATCTTGTCTTCGTAAGCCGGGCCAATGCCACGACCAGTGGTACCGATAGCCTTTTTGCCACGGGCCAGTTCACGCGCCTGATCGAGGGCGATGTGATATGGCAGAATCAGGGTGCAGGCCTCGCTGATTTTGAGACGCTCGGTAACGGGTACGCCGCTCTCCTCCAGCATCTTCATCTCTTTGAGTAACGCCTCAGGCGAGAGCACCACGCCGTTACCGATCATGCACTCGACCCCTTCACGCAGTACGCCGGAGGGAATCAGGTGCAATACCGTCTTCTTGCCGTCGATAACCAGGGTGTGACCGGCATTGTGGCCACCCTGAAATCGGACCACCGCACGGGCCTTCTCTGTGAGCAGGTCGACGACCTTGCCCTTGCCCTCATCACCCCATTGGGTCCCGATTACGACAACATTCTTACCCATATTCATGCTCTCTGTTCAGACCTAGACACACTCTACCCACGTTTCACGCGGGACACATTGTGCTGCTTGATAGCCGCTATGAAAACCAAAAAAAACCTTGTAAGGGATAAAAGTTACTTGCGCAGTGCAACGGGTTGCCACTTGCCACCCTTCAGTACCAGTTCCCGATCACAACCCATCTCGGCGGCACCACCCTGCTGACCCGGTAGCGCCTGGATTACCCGTTCACCGCTTTCACGTAGTGCCGCAATCGCCTGTTCCAGACCCGATTCATCCGAAGCGGGGGCAAAGATACCATGAAGCTCGACAGCTTTCGTATCCACCAGCGAAAGAACCGTCTTCAGATCGGTACTGAAACCGGTGGCCGGACGGGAGCGGCCGAACACCTTACCGATATCGTCATAACGACCACCCTGGGCGATCGCCTGTCCCTGACCGGGCACAAAAGCAGCAAAGACCACGCCGGTGTGGTAGTGGTAGCCACGTAGTTCTGCCAGATCAAAATGAATAGTGGTATTGGGTAGTGCCGCGACCAGTTCGGCGATCTGGCGCAGGTTGTCCAGTGCCTGGTGTACCGCATCATCAGCATCAGCTAGCAGAGAGGCGGCACGGTCAAGTACCGACGCATCACCATGCAGATCCGCAAGACTCATCAACATGTCGTGCATGGGTAGAGGCAATGATTTTGCCGCCAGTAACGCCTCTATCTCCGGCTTTGCCTTGCGCTGCAGGGCATCAAACAGCTTTGCCTCACTCTCAGCATCAAGATTAGCCTGATGTGCTAGACCACGGAAAATGCCCACGTGTCCAAGATCGAGCCATAGCTGGTCGACGCCAGCACTCTGCAGGGTCTGCACCATCAGACGCAGCACCTCGGCATCGCTCTCCACCCCGGCGTGACCAAACAGCTCGGCACCGACCTGCATCGGGGTACGGTTACCGCCGTGTCCCTGAGGCAGGGTTTTGAGTACGGTACCCATATAACAGAGTCGAGTGGGGACATCGCGTTTGAGGCAGTGGGCGTCGATACGCGCCACCTGGGGCGTCATGTCGGAGCGTAGCCCCATCAGACGTCCGGTGAGTTGATCGGTCAATTTGAAAGTTTGTAGATCGAGATCGTTCCCGGTACCGGTGAGCAGCGACTCCAGATATTCAATAAAAGGAGGCATCACCAGTTCGTAGCCCCAGCTGCTAAACAGATCGAACTGTCGACGCAGGGTCGCTTCCAGCTGTTCCGCCCGTGGCGGCAGGATCTCTTCGATGCCTTCCGGCAATAACCAACGATCGTTTTCCATCTTGCTCAGTTCTTTACCAGGTAGAGGATCACCGCACCACCAACCATGCTGGCCAGTCCGGCAATACGCAGGGAACGTTCATCCATGCCGATCATTGCCACCGCCGCCTTGCGATAGGAGGCGGGTGAAAGCGCCGGCAACAGTCCTTCAATTACCAGGACCAGCGCCAGTGCAGACCACAGGTCTGTCATAGATATTACCCCAAAAAAAGAGCCGGGTAACGTGTCAACGCTACCCGGCTCAGATATCACATTCCTACTTTTTCAATCCCTGAGCACTATTGAAGTACTTGAAGAACTCTGACTTCGGATCAAGCACCAACACGTCGCTCGGTGCACTGAAGACATTCTTGTATGCAGTCAGGCTACGATAGAGTGCATAGAACTTGGCGTCCTTATTGAATGCCTTGGCATAGATGTCAGCGGCTTTACCATCACCCTCACCGCGCAGACGCTCTGAATCGCGGTAGGCTTCGGCGAGAATAACGGTACGCTGGCGATCCGCATCAGCACGAATCCGCTCCGCTGCCTCAGCACCACGAGAACGCAGCTCCTTGGCAACCCGATCACGCTCCGCGCGCATCCGCTGATAGACCGAGCCGGAAACCTCGGGCGGCAGTTCGATGCGCTTGATCCGCACATCCACCACCTCGATACCGAACTGTGTGGCCTGCTCTTCGATCTGTGCGGTAATCACATTCATGATCTGCGCCCGCTCACCGGAGATGGCCTCCTGAATGGTGCGTTTACCAAACTCGTCACGCAGACCGTTCTTGATTACCTGAGCCAGACGCTGACCAGCGCGACGTTCGTCACCGGCCATGGTCTTGTAGTAACTGCTTACATCAGCGATACGCCACTTGATGAAGGAGTCGACGATAACGTTCTTCTTCTCCAGAGTCAGGTAACGCTCGGGCTGCGCATCCAGAGTCAGAATACGACGCTCAAACTTGCGTACGTTATTGATGAACGGAATCTTGAAGTAGATCCCCGGCTGATAATCAGCACGGTCAAATTCACCAAGACGGAATTTAATCGCCAGTTCGCGCTGCTCAACCACAAAGAAAGACATGGAGCCGAGCCAGACAATGGCAGCGACAATAATTAATGAAATGGATTTAGCCGGACTCATTAGCGCACCTCCCGGATACGGCGCTCATCGCGCAGGCGGGAATTAAGCGTACTGTTGTTTGTGTTCATTGCATCACCGGGCAACAGTGCCTCATAGTTCTTTGAAGGTACGCCATCTGAGGCTCCTCCACTACGCTGCATCAGCTTATCCAGCGGCAGATAAAGCAGATTGTTATTGCCTTTGGTATCAACCAGCACCTTGCTGCTCTTGTGTAACACCGCTTCCATCGTGTCGATGTAGAGACGCTTGCGGGTCACCTCTGGTGCTTTGCGATACTCCTTAAGGATACTAAGGAAACGACTGGTTTCACCTTCGGCCTCGGCGATCACCTGCTCCTTGTAGGCACTGGCCTCTTCAAGGATACGCGCCGCGCTACCGCGAGCCTTCGGAATAACATCGTTGGAATAAGCTTCAGCTTCGTTCTTCAGGCGTTGCTCATCCTCGCGTGCCTTAACCGCATCGGCGAAGGCATCCTGCACCTGCTGCGGTGCCTGTGCATCCTGCATAGTCAGCTGGTTAACTACCAGACCGGTCTTGTACTGATCGAGGATCTCCTGAATCAACTGCTGGGAGCGGGTAACAACTTCGCTTCGACCACCGGTAATGACAAAATCCATTTCACTCTTGCCGATGATCTCACGTACCGCACTCTCCATCGCCTGACGCATGGTTTCATCCGGATCAACCACATTGAACAGGTAATCTCGGGCGTCGCCCACCTGATACTGAATGGCGAATTTCACATCGACGATGTTTTCGTCCTGAGTCAGCATTTGCGACTCTTCACTGCGGACACCCAGTTCGATGCTACGCACGTTCTCGACGTTGACCTTCTCTACCCGCTGAACAAAGCGGGGAAACCAGTGCGGACCAGGCATGGTGGTATCTTTATAAGCACCAAACTGGGTAACGACACCACGGGTTCCCTCGTCAATGATGTAGATACCGGACAGGCCCCACACCAAGATGGCAATAAAGGCGATGCTGGTGATACTACCGAAGCCAAAACCACCGCTGGGTGCAGAGGTACCGTTGCCGCTACCATTGCCACCGCCACCGAACAGGCCGCCAAGTTTGTTTTGCAGTTTACGCACCACCTCATCCAGATCAGGTGGGCCCTGCTCGTCGTTGCGGCCGCCCCAGGGGTCTTTATCCCCTGAGCCGCCAGGTTCATTCCAGGCCATTTGATTTCTCCAAAAACTCAGATTTAAACGGCTTGCGCCGCATTCGCGGATTGTTGGGCAGATTCTAGGGGTCTTGCACTGGCGCCGCAAGGCACAATCGGCCATCGCTCACGCTATTGGCAGTAACTCGCCGAAATCGCCCTGTTTACGCAGAGACTCCAGGTATTGGGGTTCAATACGAATATCCAGCTCCCAACTCCCGTCCTCTTCCATACTCTCACTCACCACCGCACCCAGCTCATAAAGTCTGGCTCGCAGGCGACTTGCCGCGGGTGGCAGGTGCAGATGGTAACTATTCCTCTTAACACTGGCCCACTCCAGCAACACCTGGCGTAACAGCTCTATCCCTTCACCAGTGGCAGCGGAGAGATAGACTCGAGTTGGCTCGCCATCCGCATTGCGCTCCACATGGGGCTCAACGCCGTCGCACAGATCGATTTTGTTGTAGATGGCGATCTGCGGCACCTTTTCAGCGCCTATCTCCAGCAGTACTTCATCAACCTGCTCGATCTTGGCCTCGCGCTCCTCGTCACCGGCATCAATAACATGCAGCAGTAGCTCCGCTTCGCGGCTCTCCTGCAAAGTAGAACGAAACGCCTCTACCACATCATGGGGGAGGTGGCGGATAAAACCCACCGTATCGGCCAAAATTAGCGCCTCATTGTCCCCCAGTTCCAGACGTCGCAGGGTCGGGTCGAGGGTGGCAAAGAGCTGATCCGCCGCATAGACCGTATCGTCGGTGAGACGGTTGAACAGGCTCGACTTACCGGCGTTGGTGTAGCCCACCAGAGAGACCGTGGGGAGTTCTGCCCGTTTACGCGCGCGGCGACCCTGCTCACGCTGGCGACGCACCTTCTCCAGGCGTTTGTTGAGATTTTTAATTCGATCACCGATCAGACGACGGTCCGATTCGAGCTGGGTTTCACCCGGACCACGTAGGCCGATACCACCCTTCTGCCGCTCCAGGTGGGTCCAGCCACGCACCAGGCGAGTGGATAGGTGACGTAACTGCGCCAGTTCCACCTGTAGTTTACCTTCGTGGGAGCGGGCCCGCTGAGCAAAGATATCGAGGATTAGACCGGTACGGTCCAGCACTCGGCATTCGAGAAGCCGTTCGAGATTACGTTCTTGCGCTGGGGAGAGCGGATGATTAACCAGGACCACTTCAGCTTCGTTGTCGACCACGACCTGACGAATCTCTTCCGCCTTGCCACTACCGACAAAATATTTAGGTTCGGGAAGACGTCGCGCACCGGTGACAGTCGCCACCGTCTCGGCACCGGCAGAACGGGCCAGAATCTCGAACTCCTCAAGATCCTCACGATCAGTCTCTTGCTGTAGGTCCAGATGGACAAGAACGGCGCGCTCACCGCTCCGGGGGCGTTCAAACAAAATGACCCCCGGTCGCGGTGGCGATTACAGAATCTGACTTAGAAATTGTGACTGGGGGCGGCTGCTTCACCGTTTACCTGATCATTGCTGAAATTCAGCCTGACATTACGGGCTGGAACAACGGTAGAGATAGCATGCTTGTAAACCATCTGGCTGACAGAGTTCTTCAGCAGCACGACAAATTGATCGAAAGACTCGACCTGTCCCTGCAGCTTGATGCCATTTACCAGATAGATTGAAACCGGGATCCTTTCCTTCCTCAGGGCATTCAGAAATGGATCTTGCAGTGCTTGCCCTTTACTCATGGGAGTACTCCTTTTGTTATTATGTGGCACAAGACGCGCCGCCAAATAATTCATAACTAATTCACGATCAATGGGTTACATATATTTATAACTTCACGGTTGAGCAACAGTAATCCCTGAGCCCACCACGTCGCGCTATTTTGAGCTATCGTCCAGAAATTTCAACACTTTTTCCCGCAATAGTGGGTCAAAAGTATTAAACCAGTGCAAGTTTTCCTCACTACGCAACCAGGTGAACTGACGCTTGGCCAGTTGCCGGGTCGCAGCTATCCCCTTCTCCACCATCTCTTCAAAGGTGAGCTCACCAGCCAGGTATTGCCACACCTGGCGATAACCGACACAACGGATCGAGGGTATCTCGGGTCGTAGATCACCACGCCGATAGAGCGCCTCCACCTCTTCAATCAACCCCTGTTCCAGCATCAGGCGAAAACGCAGGGCGATGCGCTCATGCAATTCCGCCCGGTCGTCCGGTGCGACCGCCAGTTTGAGTACCCGATAGGGTAAGTCATCAGCCTGTTGTTGCGCCCACAACTCGCTCATGGGAACTCCGCTCAATTCATAGACCTCGAGTGCTCGCTGCAACCGCTGCGGATCGTTGGGATGGATCCGCTCCGCCGAGGCCGGGTCGACCTCGGCCAGCCGATCATGCATCACCTGCCAACCCAGCTCAGCCGCTTCGGCCTCAAGCCGGGCACGCAGCTCTGGATCGGCCTCTGGCAGCGTTGCCATTCCCTGCTGCAGGGCGCGGAAGTAGAGCATGGTGCCGCCCACCAACAGTGGAATACGCCCCGCCGCGGTGATCTCTGCCATGTGACGCAGGGCATCCTCACGAAAACGCGATGCAGAATAGGCCTCCGCCGGATCGAGAATATCGATCAGCCGGTGCGGCGCCTCAGCCAATACCTTCTGATCGGGCTTGGCGGTGCCGATATCCATACCGCGATAGACCAGCGCTGAATCGACGCTGATGATCTCCACCGGTAGTTTCCGCACCAGTTCAACCGCCAGATCGGTTTTGCCCGAAGCGGTCGGCCCCATAAGAAAGATCGCCAGCGGTCGGTTATCGGCACCCGTCATCGACTGCCATCCTTGAACAGACGTTGCAGGATTTCAGCATCGAGGGGGCGCCAGAAAGGCCGACCCTTTTCAGGCAGCGCTTCCAGTTGTCGTAACAGGGTCTGTACCGTGGCAAGGCTCTCTGGTGACGGCACCAGTTCTACTAATGCCTCCAGGAAGGCGGCATCCAGTCTCTCTCCTGCGTAGCGCTGCAGTAGCCGTAGTAACTCTTCACTATTCGCACCGCGCAACTGCGATGGGATACGTCTGAGTACCACTGTTGCTTCGCCCAGACGATCCAGCTCAAAGCCCATCGCCGCAAAGCTTTCTGCCGCTGCCAATAGCCGCACCGCTTCAGTAGCACCGACCTCTGCACTTTGTGGGATCAATAGTGGCTGACTATGAACCTCTTCCCCGTCCACTATTCGTTGCAAGTTCTGCTGCAGCAGGTAGCGATGTGCCGCCACAATATCGAGTAGTTGCGGCTTATCGCCACTGCCGGCCAGCAGATAGCGGCGGAACAGAATGGTGCGTGCATCAAGAACTGGTGCGGCCTCTTTCGACGTGAGCGTCTGGCGATAAAAGGCCTGCTGTTCGGCGACACCTGAAGCAGAGGCATTGTGCTCATTTACGGGGAGCACCGTTCTATTGGACGATGCTGCTCCTGAGCCGTCTGTTGTTTCACGCAGAGCGCGCTGGATGAAATCGTGTACCAGTCGGGGCTCACGAAAACGGACCTCGTGTTTGGTGGGGTGTACATTGACATCGACCTGACGCGGATCGACTTCGAGAAAGAGGACAAATGCAGGATGGCGTCCCTCATCCAGTAATCCCTGGTGCGCCTGACGCAGGGCATGCTGGATCAAACGGTCCCGAATCATCCGCCCATTGAGATAGAAATACTGGCTGTCGGCCTGACTGCGCGATGCCTGTGGCGTCGCCAGCCAGCCCTGTAGACGTAAACCCGCAGCCTCAAACTCTACTCGACGTGCACTATCGATAAAACCACGCCCCAGCACCTCACCAATGCGGCGCGCCTGCTGGGCCTCTTCATCGGCACGACGTAGTCGCAGCACCTGACGACCGTTATGCAGCAGGGTAAAGGCGATATCGAAGCGGCTCAGGGCCAGCCGCCGCACCACCTCCTGAAGATGAATAAACTCGGTTCGCTCGCTGCGCATGAATTTGCGCCGTGCCGGGATGTTATGAAACAGCTCCCGCACCTCGATCTGCGTTCCACCGGGTAACGCACTAGGTGTTGGTGCTGCACAGTCGCCGCCGTCACAGGTGATTTCCCAGCCCTGCTCTTCGCCAGCGACGCGGCTGGAAAGTCGGAAGCGACTGACCGAGGCGATACTGGCTAGCGCCTCACCACGAAAACCGAGACTGGCGATCTGTTCCAGTTCCTGCTGACTGTAGAGTTTGCTGGTGGCGTGAGGTGCTATTGCCAGAGGTAACTGCCCGTGGGGAATGCCGTGGCCATCATCCAGCACCCGGATCAGGCGCAGACCACCCTGCTCCACTGCCAGTTCGATCTGCGTGGCACCAGCATCAATACTGTTCTCCAGTAACTCCTTGACCACCGAAGCAGGACGCTCGACCACCTCACCAGCGGCGATCTGGTTGGCCAGTTGTGGAGACAGGAGTTGTATAGGTCGATGCACAGAATAACCAGATGGGCAGCTTCAGCAGCTCACCAAGCTTAAAGGAAACAGCGCGGGGTAAAAAGTGCGGCGGTGGATCAACTGCCGCTGGGAATACGCAAAACCTGACCAACGCGCAGAGCCGTATCGCTCAAATTGTTGGCATTCTTCAGCAAGTCTAGGCTGACGCTGTATTGCCGCGCGATGCCGCTGAGGGTGTCACCACGGGAGATAATATGTTTGCGTTTGGCCTGGGCAAGGATGGTACCCGGCGGCGGATACTGGACGAAATAGCCGCGAATCCCTCTGAGGATCGCCTTAGCCATTTTGTTCTGGTGAGCGGAGCTGCGCAGTAGCCGCTCCTGTTTCGGATTGGAGATAAAGGCTGTCTCGACCAGTATGGACGGGATATCCGGGGCCTTGAGCACACGGAAACCGGCATGTTCCACCTTCTTACGATGCAGTGGTCCGACACCTCTAAGTCCGCTCAATACCCGGCCTGCCACATCGGTGCTGATCTCCATACTGGCGGTCTGCGACAGATCGAGAATCACCGAGGCGACCATATCGTCTTTATCATCCAGCGAGACACCGCCGATGAGGTCGGAGGAGTTCTCCTTGTCCGCCACGATCTTGGCCTGTTCACTGGATGCATCGGAGAGAGAGAGGGTATAGACCGTTGCGCCCTTGGCTCGCCGATCCTTAAAGGAGTCGGCGTGGATAGAGATCATCAGATCAGCATTGGCCTCACGCGCCAGCTTCACCCTTTTCTTCAAGTTGATGAAGTAATCACCCTTGCGGATCAGTACCGGCTTAAAACCGGGTTCCTTCTTCAACAGGGCCTCAAGTTTGCGGCCGATGGCCAGCACCACATCCTTCTCATGGGTGCGATTCCAGCCGCTGGCACCAGGATCTTCTCCACCGTGGCCTGGGTCGATGGCAATCACCACTTCCCGTGCCCGGGAACGCGCCTGCTCAATGGTTCGAATGCTGCTCTTGTTCTCTGTGGTAGTTGTTTCATCGGCGTGATTAAGGTCGATGACAAGTCGATGTCCATACTTCTCATTCGGACGCAGGACGAAGCTCTTCGGTTGTACCTTCTGCTTCAGGTCGAGTACCACACGCAAACCATTCTTCCCGTGCTTGCCGGTACGAATGTCGCTGAGGACAGTTTTGTCGTAGTCGAGGCTGGTGAGGTCGGCCTTGAGCGAAGTGTCTTTGATATCGATGACGAGTCGATCGGGATTTTTCAGGGTAAAGAGGCTGTGCTCCACCTGGCTGTCGGCATCGAAGACTACCCGGGTGTTGTCCGGCGCGGGCCACATACGTACGCCGTTAATCTCGCCCTGGGCAAAGGATGCCGTGGCAAAACAGAACAGGATGACGGTTGCTAGATGTCTGGCCATGGACATATTTTCCGCTCTCCCCCCTATGTTTCGATGACTTCTTATTTGTTTATATTCATCAAGTTACACACTTGATCTGCTGTCAATTATAGCTTTCAGATGTAACTTTAAACAAATTCAGAAATATTTCAAGCGTTTATCGGTTATTACAGAGGTTTCTAAGGCAGGTGAGGAAAGCGGGATCAGCACTTTCGGCGGGCGTCAAATGTAACAATCGACCATCATCCTGATAGTCGAGAGTGATCTCCAGAGAGGCGGGGGGAAGGATACCAGTACCATATTGCGGCCACTCCAGCAGTGATATAGCAGCGCCGTCGAAGTAGTCGCGGATACCCAGATACTCCAACTCCTCCGGGTTACCGAGACGGTAGAGGTCAAAATGGTAGATGGCCCGACCCATCAGTTGATAGGGTTCAACCAGGGTGTAGGTGGGGCTCTTTACAGCGCCGCGATGGCCCAGGGCCTGGAGGAAGCCCCGCACTAGGGTGGTCTTACCCGCTCCCAGTTCACCGTGCAGGTAGATCACCGCACCGGCTGGCGTGCACCTGGCCAGCTCGGCACCAAATTGCTCGGTCGCGGCGGAATCGGCCAGATGACAGGAGACAGTTTGGGACATGGGACTCAGGGATTGAGCAGAGTTCTTAGATGAGGCAGCAGATCGCTGGCAAGCAACCCTCGCTCTCCCTCAAGGGCAGCGGCATCCCCGGCAGCGGCATGGATCACCACGCCCAGGCGTGCCGCCTGACGTAGTCCGAGCCCTTGAGCAATAAGCGCGGCGATCACCCCGGTCAACAGATCACCCATTCCACCACAGGCCATACCAGGATTACCCTCATTGCAGAGCCCCATTTCACCATCGCCACCAAGGATCAGAGTGCCGCACCCCTTGAGTACCACTACCCCACCATAGCTGGCCTCCAGCGAGACCGCCGCAGTAAAGCGATCCTGCTGAATTTCGGCTGTGCTACAGCCCAGCATGCGGGCAGCCTCACCAGGATGGGGGGTGAGTACCCACTTGTCGTGGCGCTTCGGGTCGGTAGCCAGCAGACTCAGGGCATCGGCATCCAGTACCAGTGGCAGTCGACTCTCCAGAATGGCCGCCAGCATCGCCTTGCCCCACTTGCCCTGCCCCAGTCCGGGGCCGATCGCCACCACATTGGCGCGGTCCAGGAGTGCACGCAGCTGTGTCGCTTTTTCTACTCCATGACACATCAGCTCTGGACGCGCCGCAGCGATAGCCGCCACATGGGACTCTCGCGTAGCCAGTGAGACCAAGCCGGCACCGCAGCGGGCAGCTGCTTCACCAGCAAGACGTACTGCCCCGCTCATGCCGTGATCGCCACCGACAATTAGCAGATGTCCATAATCGCCCTTGTGGCTGTTACGCCGTCGCCGAGGGAGCTCACCCTGCAACATCTGGTAATCGATGCGCCGTGCCGCAGGGATCAGATGGCCATAGACCTCGTCGGGAATATTTAGATTGGAAAAGAGCAGCTGACCACAATAGTCGGGACCTTCCGCGGTAAACAGACCGCGTTTGAGACCGATAAAACTCACCGTCAGGTCGGCACGAACCGCCACGCCCATTACCTGACCGGTATCTGCAGAAAGCCCAGAGGGGATATCTACCGCCACCACTGGTGAGCCAATCTCATTTACCGCCTCAATCGCCTCGCGCCAGATCCCCTGCACCTCGCCTTGCAGGCCGGTACCGAGCATCGCATCGACAATTAGATCAAAACCATCGATTCGCTGACCGTCGTAGTTAATCATCGACACCGAAGCGGCCACGGCCTCGTCGAAAGCGTGGCGGGCATCGCCCTGCAATTTTTCTGACTCAACCAGTTGATGTAATTCCACCTCAAGTCCGGCCAACTTCGCCAGCCGTGCAATCACGTAGCCGTCACCGCCGTTATTGCCACCGCCGCAAAGCACCGCAATGCTGCGTACCCGAGGCCAACGTTTGCGGATCTGTTCGAAAGAATCCTGTCCTGCACGGGTCATGAGAGAGTATCCGGCGATACCGTAGTATTCGATGGCCAACCGGTCGAGTTCGCGAACCTGCTCCGCGCGATAGAGATTATGGGGAAGTCCTTTCATAGGCGTATCATAACGGCTATGTCGCAGACACAGAAACAATTTAAATCTATCGAACTGGTGCAACAGATACGTGTCTGGGGAGAAGAGCTCGGTTTTCAGCAGATCGGTATTAGCGGTATTGAGCTAGTGGAAGCGGAGCGGCATCTAAACAGGTGGCTGCGTGCCGGGCACCACGGCGAAATGAGTTACATGGCAGAACATGGCAGTAAACGTAGCCGCCCCGCCGAACTGGAACCGGGTACCTTGAGTGTGATCTGTGTGCGTATGGATTATCTGCCCGAGTGTGCCGAGGCCTGGTCGGTAATAAATGATCCGCAACTTGGTTACATCTCGCGTTACGCCCTTGGTCGTGACTACCACAAACTTCTGCGTAAACGGCTGCAACAACTGGCGGATCACATTACTGCAGAGATTAATCACTTCGGTTACCGGGTCTTCGTTGATAGTGCCCCGGTGCTGGAAAAACCGCTCGCTGTCCAGGCCGGTCTTGGCTGGATCGGTAAACACAGCAATCTCATACAGAAGCAAAACGGCTCCTGGTTTTTTCTTGGTGAGATCTACACTGACCTGCCACTGCCTGCCGATGCAGCCGCAACGGCCCACTGTGGTAGCTGCACTTCCTGTATCGACATCTGCCCTACCGCCGCTATCGTCGAACCCTATGTGGTAGATGCCCGGCGTTGTATCTCCTATCTGACCATCGAACACAAGGGCAGTATCCCAGAAGAACTGCGTCCGCTACTGGGTAATCGCATCTACGGTTGCGACGACTGCCAGCTTGTCTGTCCCTGGAACCGCTTTGCCCAGTACAGCAACGAGCATGACTTTATGCCACGTCACGGACTCGATTCACCACGTCTGCTGGAACTATTCAACTGGGATGAAGAGACCTTTCTGAGTAACACCGAAGGTTCGGCGATACGTCGAATCGGTCACGAGCGCTGGCTGCGTAACTGTGCCGTGGCACTGGGCAATGCGCCCTACGACGAGTCAATTCTCAGCAACCTGCAGAAACGCGACACAGACTCGGCACTGGTGCGTGAGCATGTAGCGTGGGCACTCGCTCAACAGACAAAGAAAAGGTAAGTCATGGCGCGAATTCTTATCATCGGCAACGCCACCCTGGATATCGTAAATCAGGTGGAAAGCTATCCCCACGAGGATCAGGAAGTACGCGCCAGTGCGCAAGAGATACGCCGTGGTGGGAATGCCGCCAATACTGCGGTGGTACTGAGTCAACTCGGTCACCAATGCCACTGGGGTGGCACACTGGCTGATGAGCCGAACGGTGAGCTAATCCGTACCGATCTGTTACGACATAACGTAAAACTTGATCACGTCCATAGCGTGCACAAAGGTAATGTACCCACCTCCTATATCGTACTCAGTCGAAAGAGCGGTAGCCGTACCATTGTCCACTACCGTGATCTACCGGAATACCCTGCTACTACATTCTTCAGCATTAACCTCGCCGAGGTTGACTGGCTACATTTCGAGGGGCGCAATGTTGCAGAACTGGAAAAGATGCTGAGACGGGCTCAGGAGATTGCACCGCAGCTGCCGCTATCTATTGAGGTGGAAAAAGAGCGTGAAGGTATGGAGGCATTGTTGCCACTCGCTGATCTGCTGCTTTTCTCCCACGACTATGCAAAAGGACGGGGAGCGCAAAACGGCGCTGAGTTTCTGCAACAAACTTCAGCAAAAGGATTGAAGGCGATGCTCACCTGCACCTGGGGGGGGAATGGCGCCTATGCCATGGAACGCAATGTAGATTTACATCACGCTCCTGCTCACAAACCAGCAAAAGTGATCGACACACTGGGTGCCGGTGATGTGTTTAACGCCGGGATAATCGCGCAACTGGTACAGGGAGAGTCTCTTGAAAATGCGCTCACGGCAGCAACACGACTGGCGGGGATTAAGTGTGGTGTAGAAGGTCTGGTACTGCCTGAAGCGACACTTCTATAACTGGTCTGCGATCTCTGTGTAGTAATGCACCTGATCTCGACCATGATCTTTGCAGTAATAGAGTGCCTTATCGGCCTGCATCAGCATGGTGTCCAGTAGCTGCTGAGTGTCTGAATTATCGTAGTCACTAATATCCGCAACACCGATGCTGACACTGATATGCATGATGTTATTGGTGCTATCCCATACGTGCTGTTTGATTCGCTCACGGATCCGCTCCGCCAGGATCATCGCTCCTTCCCGAGAGGTATTGGGCAGGGCAAGCACAAACTCTTCCCCCCCAAAACGTGCCAGAATATCGCCCTCACGAATACGTGAATTAAGCTCATTCGCTACCTGGCGTAGCACCTGGTCACCGACCCCATGACCAAAGTTATCATTAACGTCCTTGAATTTATCCACATCCAACAACAGCAGTGCAAACGGCTCTTTTTGTCTAACAGACCTGGCCAGAGCGGCACGTACCTCAGGGAAGAAAAAGCGACGGTTATGCAACTGTGTCAGGTCATCAATAACTGAAAGTGCCTCAAAGCGCTGTTTCAGCTCATCCGAGTCTCTCAATGCCATTTGTAACTGACGGGTACGTTCCTGCACCAGCTCATCCATTTGGTGGATCAGGCGATTGTTAACCAGAAGCTGACCAAGAATGTTGCAGAATATCCGCAAGGTGCGTTCATGCCCCTCTTCGAAGTAGTTTGGATGTGGATGAGAGACATTCAGCACTCCCAACACCCCTTCGGAACCATTAATCGGTACGCTGATAATCGAACCAACAACAGCCCCATTACCGCTATGTTGACTCAATTGTGTATGGGGTAGAAAGCGAGGATCTTTCGCACAATCCTTGCAGTGCAATAACTGTCCACTCTCCGCAGCAAGTCCGACAATCCCTTCGCCAAGCTTAAATTCTGTATTTTGCGGGTAGTTTTTTCGTTCTCCACCTCTGGCGACAGATATCAGTTCCTCCCAGTCCATCCCGGCAGTGATTGTTAACACACCTTCGCGCAACAGATAGATGGAACAGCGCTCCATGTCCTGATTTTCCACCAGCACACCCAAAGCGTGGCTCATCAGTTCCTGATCATTGCTGGATTGAATTGCAATGGAGGAGAGTGCACGCAGAGCGGAAAGGGAATCAACCAGTTTGAGGTAACTACCGTTTAGTCCCTGGTATGCTTCAACAAAGGGTTTCGTATCCATCTGCTAACCCCTGCTGAATGCGTGTGCCATGGCACGTAATTCATCAAGTTGAGCAAATAGCTTTTCAAGAACGGACTCGGCACGCTCCTGGTCCATACTTAACGCACTCAATTCGGTCAGCTCTGGAAGAGCCACATCGTCATTCTCAGACAATACCGCTGAGGCCCAACGGGTTGAGAAGTTGATCAACTTCACCTGAGAGTGGGCTGCTCCCTGATACTCCCGGTTAAGGTAGTTTTCCATCACCAGCACAATATTTTCCGGTAAGTGCCATTTACGCCCCAACCATCCCCCCACTTCAAGATGGTCTACCTGTAACACCTCGCGTTCGTCATTTATCAATTCCATAGAACTGCAGCAGGTGTGACTCTTGGAGATAACTTCGTTCATTTCAGCCGGGTAGATGTGAACCAGAACCAGCAAGCCAAAGGAGTGTAGCAATCCGCTCAGGTAGGCATCACCGGAGGTGATTTTCTCATCGCCACTCACCAAAGGTGCAAGGTCGTGCGCCAGAGTAGCGGTAACCACACTCTCCAGCCAGAACCTGTCTACCGGAAACAGTGGGCACTTATCAGCACTAAAAGGACCACTCAGCACAATTCCTAGCGCAAGGTTTTTTGCCATATCGACACCGAGCACCTGAAAAATCGCGTCATGGGCGCTGGCAATCGGTTCGGGAGGGGAATAGAAGGCAGAGTTGGCGACACCGATGATACGCGCCAACAGGGAAGGATCTTTCTGGATGATTTCTGCTAAACGGTCGGTGGCAACATTACCATCTGCACAGGCATCAAGAAATTGGTGCACCACCAGCGACATAGCGGGTATCGAATCGAGCTTCTGTACTTCTAGACGGGTTTCTAAAGCGGTGTGTATCGCTTGCACCATTTACCTCATTCAGCTCTCAGGAACACCATTATTTAAATCTTTTCGTCCAACAGGGTGCCCAGTACCTCATCCATGGTTTTGACCATAGCGACGTTAGTTTCTACCTGTCGCTGATTCATTTTGCTCTCAACCAACGGAGTGGTTACATCGCTCCCCTCCCCCTTGGAGGCACGCGCAACTTCATCGGCATTTCGCTCCAGCCCCTCGAGACCACGCTTTATGCCGTTTACTGCTGTACCCATTGCATTGTCGACCTTCATCACAGCTAGCCTCCAACCATGTATGCCTTCAATGATAGCCGTGAAGCCGCTAGATAGAAAGCTTCAACGCACTAATCCCTACCCCATTGCTCACGTAATCTTTCACGATGCATAGACAACCAATAACCCGCAATGAGCGGTATCGCCGTATTGAGTCGGCCGCCGAGACAATCCTGCCAGAACTGCTCGAAGGACACTGCACGGGCTAGAATGTCCTCACCCTCCTCGTCCAGCCCATGGATTCCACCAACACCACTACTATCCACTCGCCCACAAAACAGACTCATACGTTCAGAGGAGCTACCAGGACTCACCAGATACTCACATATCGGTTCCAACTCATGCACGACACACCCTGCCTCTTCAATGGCTTCACGTCGTACCACCTGTTCCGGGCTCTCTCCAGGGGCAATCATCCCGGCAACAATCTCTGGTAGCCAGGGTCCATCTTTATCCGTCAACGCACCGATACGAAACTGCTCCAGCAGAACCACTTCATCACGTATCGGGTCGTAGGGTAACAGGGCTGCGGCATCACCCCGCTCCAGTAACTCTCTACTAATGGTGGGGCTCATTTCACCGCTATAAAGGCGGTGACGCAGGCGATACTTTTCCAGGCGGAAGAACCCTCCGTAGCACTCCTGCCTCTCAACGATCTCCACATCCGGCTGCGCCGGACCACGTCGCTCTGCCATTACTCCCCCTCCTCCACAACAGGACTGTCATGCACTCCCACTACAGGTATAATTCACATCACGTTTTACTCAGCCTATGACATGACAATAATGCAGCCCAGCGAAAACACCAACCATGACGTAACCGTGGTACTGCTTGCCGGTGGTGGTAGCCGACGCATGCAAGGTAAGGACAAAGGGCTGCTACCACTGCGTGGCAAGCCAATGATTGTCCATGTCATGGAACAGCTAGCACCACAGGCAACAACGCTCCTGTTAAGCTGCAACGAAAATTGTGCTCAATACAGCGACTTCGGCTATCCCGTCATCTCTGACACGCTTCCAGGCGGACTCGGCCCCTTGGCCGGCATACTTAGTGGTATGGAGCATGCCGACACAAAATATGTATTGAGCGTCCCTTGCGACACCCCCTATCTGCCTGATGATCTGCTATCACGGATGCTCGAAAGTCTGCAACACAATGGGGCTGAGGTCTGTACCGTGACCGATGGTCAACGACTACACCCTGTGTTCATGCTGATCGCCTGCACACTACAAAATGATCTGAAAACATACCTGCAGTCAGGAGGACGCAAGGTACTCGACTGGTATAACAGGCAAAACCACACCATCGCCGACTTCTCCGATCAACCTAACGCCTTTGCCAACATCAACACTCCTGAACAACTTCAGGCTGAGGATACCGCCTGAGTACGGCTTGTTTTGTCAGAGACAGGCCATATCTTTCGCAGTCAGCCAAAACAAATCAGTAAACGGGAAAACATATGAGTAACTCAACCGGCAACAACCCTAAAAACCCAGTGCAGGAACAGATGCTCACAGTGGCGCAGGCAGTACTGCGAATACGTGAAGCGATCCATCCAATTGATGCAAGTGAATCCTGTAGCTTATGGGATGCCTACCAACGGATCGTTGCCAATGACGTCATCTCACCAGTCAATGTTCCGCCTTATGCGAATTCAGCAATGGATGGCTATGCACTTGGTGCAAAAGATCTGATCGATAGTGGCAACGCCACACTGCAAATCGTCGGTGAGTCCTTTGCCGGAAATCCGTTCAATGGAGAAGTACTACCTGGTCAGGCAGTACGCATAATGACTGGCGCAGTTATTCCTTCCGGTACAGACACCGTCATCATGCAGGAAGAGGTTGAACGTCATGGCGATAGCATCACTATTCAGGCGGGACATAGGGCAGGAGAGAACGTTCGGCATATCGGTGAGGATATATGTCAGGGAGGCACCGTCGTAGCGGCCGGAGAATGCATCGATGCCGCCGAAATGGGTCTGCTGGCTTCACTGGGTATAGGTGATGTGAATGTGAAGCGAAAATTACGTGTGGCAACCTTCTCTACTGGCGATGAACTCTGCTCCATCGGCGAGACCCCATCTGAAGGACAGATATTCGACAGTAATCGCTACAGTCTGGCCGGTATGCTGCGCGCGCTTAATGTGGAGCACATTGATATGGGCGTAGTACGCGATGACCCAAAGGCTATTAGTGAAGCCTTTCATCAAGCAGCGACTACCTCGGATGTGGTAATTAGTAGCGGTGGTGTCTCGGTGGGTGATGCAGATTATGTAAAAAATATTCTGGATAAACTGGGCAAGGTCGATTTCTGGAAAATTCGCATGAAACCAGGCAAACCATTGGCCTTTGGTCAATTGGGGCGCGCTGTATTCTTCGGCTTACCGGGGAATCCGGTCTCGGTCATGGCCACCTTCTATGAGGTTGTTCAGCCTTCACTACGCTTCATGCGAGGTGAAAAAGTCTCCAATCCAATACAGTTGCGGGTGAAGTGCCTGGATCGACTTAAAAGTCCGGCGCGGATGGACTTTCAGCGTGGGATACTGGAATACGACGATTCAGGTGAACTGATAGTTAAAAGTACTGGTGACCAGGGCTCACACATCCTCAGCTCTATGAGTCGGGCTAACTGCTTTATTGTTCTGGATGAGGCATGCAGAGTGGTCGAGCCTGGTGAACTGGTTGAGGTACAGCCATTTAAAGGGTTGTTCTAACGATTAAGGTACCGACAAAAGAAAAGGCCGACAGATGTCGGCCTTTTCCTACAAGTTGAAGTCGCTCAACTCATTATGCACGCTTAACACGACGCTTTACGCGACGCTTCTTCTTCGGTGCAGCACGCTTCTTCTCAGCTTTGGCTTCTTTCTTCTCCACAGCTGAAATGGCTTTGGCCAGGGCACGGTCATAAACTTTCTGCTGAGCAGCATCGAACTTGGCCAGGGCAGCAGCCTGTGCAGCAGCCATTTTTGCCTCATACTTGGCAGCAGCCAGTGTTGCTTTTACCTTCTTAACGGCTTCCATCTTCTTCGCTACAGCGTTGCGTGCAGCAGCCGTTTTAGTGGTTTTGGCTTTCTTACGTGCAGCATTCAGTGCATCTGCCGCCTTCTTGGCAGCAGCTTCAGCCTTGGCTACAGCAGCAGCAGCTTTGTCGTTACGTGTTGCAGCAGCCTTGAATGTGCGGTTTTTGGTCGGATCCAGTTTTACTGCAGCTTTACGTGCAGCTGGACGACCACGACGAGCAGTCTTCTTAACAGCTCTTCTCTTCTTAGTTGCAGCTTTCTTTACTCGTGCCATTATACAGCTCCTTACTAGTGTTTAACGATGAAACAAAATCGTGCGTCGATAAATTATAAACACACTTTTAAGATTTTTGTAAAAAATAGCCTGTTTTTTCAGAAATAAAAGGTTTTTTTTACTCTTTCTTGTAAAAAAACTAAGGAAGCACGAATTTTTTCTACTACTAAGGTAGTAAAGCCGTATTTATTTTTTAATTTACGAAGAGAATAAGCGCTTCCCAAGTAATAAATCACATTAAAAAATTCACGAGAAGGTGTCGGTGTGCACTGAACAGCTATTTTTCCTGGAAAACGGCTTTATGAGATGAAATGAGTGTTACGAAGGTTCATCATGGCAATAAATTGGCGCTCGTTTACTAACATCCCGAACAATTGGCAAGGCTGTCCGTTGCACGATGTTGGAGTGAGCGTGGTAAGGGACATGGGGAGGAACTTTCGCATCTGACTTTTATCAAACTTGCGGCTATTGTCCTTCGTGCTGCTCAGGTCGTGCCGACACTTTTGGAGAAAAGTGCATACTGAACTACTCTTTACTTGAGTAAATTGCCATATATATTCTGTATACGAGAGATATAGAGAACATGCCTATGCTGAACAGACAAATTGGTATCCTGCTCGTCATACTACTGACCGGATGCGGCGGAGATGCAACCTTGCAATACGGGAACGACTCTTTCCGTGGCGATCCAACCACCCATACAGCCGTAAACTTTGCCAAAAAGCAAATTGGCAGCCCCTATCGCTTTGGTGGCACTTCACCCAGTCACGGGTTCGATTGTAGTGGTCTGGTCTACTACTCCTATCAAAAGGCTGGACTAGAGGTACCGCGAACCACCGATGGCCTTTTCGACAGCACCTTCCCTGTCGATCCCCGAGCATTGCGCCAGGGCGATCTGCTGTTCTTCAGCATTAAGGGCAAAGTCTCCCATGTGGGCATTTATGTCGGAAAAGGGAAATTCGTGCACGCACCGTCAAGTGGCAAGAAGGTGAGTTATGCCTCAATGGAGAATCCTTACTGGCAGGAGCATCTGGTTCGGGCAGGAAGGCTTTTTTAACTCGCGCTATTAACCGCGACCCTTTAACACCAACTCTTTCATCAGCGCCACGTGGTCATCACGTCCATTCAGTGCCGGGATATAGAAAAACACCTCCCCCCCTGCCTTGCTAAATATCTCGCGATTCTCCCCGGCGATCTCTTCAAGAGTTTCCAGACAATCGGCAGAAAAACCGGGGCAGATCACCTCTACACTTTTCACCCCCTGCTGCGCTAACTGCTCCAAGGTCTTGTCGGTATAGGGCTGCAGCCACTCTTCTCGACCAAAACGTGACTGAAAAGTGAGCAGCCACTGCTCATCATCAAGCTGCAGCTCCTGTGCTAGCAACTGCGCCGTCTCCTGACACTGGGCGTAGTAGGGATCGCCCTCCTGCTGATATCGCAACGGCGTACCGTGAAACGAGATCACTAACTTCTCGACCGCCTGACGGCCATCACGGTGCTCACGTACCGAATCGGCCAATGCACGGATATAGGCAGGATGCGCATGGTAGCCGGCAATAAAATCGAGATGAGGCACATTACGTCGTTTTTTTAACGCATCGCTGACAGCATCCAGTGTTGAGGCCGTTGTCGAACAGGAATTTTGTGGATAGAGCGGCAAGACGACGATCGATTCAATCCCCTGCTGCTGCAGTTCGTTCAGTGCAGATTCAATAGAAGGATTGCCGTAGCGCATACCAAGTGCCACCTGATAACGACCCGCATCAACGTCATCCAGCCGCTGTTGCAGCATGCACTGCTGGGTACGTGAAATCGACAGCAGCGGTGACCCCTGCTCACTCCAGATGTCACGATAGGCACGGGCAGAGCGTGCAGGACGGGTGCGCAAAATGATGCCGTGAAGAATTAACCACCATAGCGGACGCGGCAGATCGACTACCCGCCTGTCCCATAGAAATTCAGCCAGATAGCGGCGCAGTGCGGCAGGAGTTGGGGCATCCGGAGTACCGAGGTTGGTTAGCAGTACACCTATCTTTTTATTCTTGCTGTTTTCCATACGCTTCCGTCGAACTCAAAGTATCGGCTGAGTATAGCGTTACGGCCCAACGCAAAACAGGCCCCGAAGGGCCTGTTCTCTTGCCGTTTACAGGGCTGTTTAACCCAGTGCGGCAAAAACCGCGTCACGGTTCTCTTCTACAGTACGACCTGTACCGGTCACCTTGACGTACTTCGGTGCATCAGCAGCACCACTGTTCGCCCAGGAAGAGTAGAAGTCGACCAGCGGTTTAGTCTGTGAGTGATAGATGTCGAGACGCTTACGTACGGTCTCTTCATTATCATCGTCACGCTGGATCAGATCTTCACCGGTCTCATCATCCTTACCCTCTACCTTAGGCGGATTGAAGATCACGTGGTAAGTACGACCTGAACCGGGGTGAACCCGACGACCGCTCATACGCTTGATGATCTCGTCGTCGTTTACGTCAATCTCAACCACAGAGTCCAGCGCGACACCATCGTCCTTCAGCGACTGTGCCTGGGGAATGGTGCGTGGGAAACCATCGAAGAGGAAACCGTTCTTGCAGTCATCCTCAGCGATTCGCTCTTTCACCAGACCAAGAATGATTTCGTCGGATACCAGACCGCCTTCATCCATGATCTTCTTCGCTGCTACGCCCAGAGGTGTTCCCGCCTTGACCGCGGCACGAAGCATATCGCCGGTGGAGATTTGAGGAATACCGTATTTTTCGCAGATGAATTGTGCCTGCGTACCCTTGCCCGCACCTGGGGCACCCAAAAGAATGAGGCGCATTGTTTGCTCCTTTCGTATGTAGTTATTACTAAACTTCCGCAGGGGATTATGCCGAGGCGTGGCGGGGATGAACAAAAAAGCCTATCAATGGGGCAATCTGCTGGGCTTATGCGGCTATGATATCCAGGGCTACAGCTGCTGCGCCCCATTGGTCATAAAGCGTGAAAACGGCTCTCTACCCCACTGGGTAAGCCGATTCAGGGTCAGTGTTTCAATACCTTCATGAGCCTCCTCACCGACCAATTTCAGCAATAACTCGACCTTCAGCGTATCGGGGCTGTAGTGCGCTGCCAGCTCTTCGGGAGCACCACTACGATTAGGGCGCACCCGTGGCATGGTATAGGCGGTGCAATGAACCTGCTCTAACTCGACCCCTGAAAATGCTCGTACCAGTCGGTGGCGCAGTTCACGACGTGCATAATCGGTGGTAAAAATAGCGATCTGATCTATCAACGCCAGTAGCGCAGGATCAACCGCCTGGGGTAGATCACGAAAGTAATCCAGCGCGGGATAGTAACCAAGCTGCTGTTCCATGACATAGGTATCGACCATACCTGCAAGGTTATCGCCCAGCACCCACGGCAGGTAGCCGGTATTCTGTTCCACCACCTCCTGCGACACCGTTACAGTCAGGCTGGCGGCAACCGTTACCACCTCAGTGGAAGAAGCCCTGTTATGTTCCATACATCACCTCATTTCGCACGACGACCGCGGCCACGCGCCTTAACCATTTTCGCTATCTCTTTACCACATAGGTGGCAGATGGCCTGTTGCAGCGGGATGGTAACCGGTTCCATCCTCTCCTGCATCACCGTACCCACCGCATCGGTCTGGGAGAAGACCGGATTCAGTAGATATTCACTGACGTGACTGAGCATAAGCATAGCGCGTATCTCCTGATCCAGGGCAGGGATCGCCTTAAGTATTAGGTGGAGCTGGTTATCCTCTTGTAGCTGCTGTTCGACCTGTTTACCTATTGCGTCAATATCAAACAGCCCTTCCGCATGGGGAAGGCCGGAAAAATAACTGCCAAGGGTATTGAACATGGCGATGGCTACCTCCTGATCTGCCAGGTGTAACAACACATCTTCGGCCACGATCAGAAACGTTTGCCCCGGCGCATCCAGCAAACGTAACAATTGTTGCGCATAGGGATTATCTTCAGCGGAAAAGCGCTCCAATAGATCACGATACTTGTTGAGATCGGTTCTAGCACATTGCTGTTCAGGCAGGTCATCGGGCAGAGCCTTGAGGAAACCGATGCGATAACTGCGATTACGTGCCCCACTCTGCCACAACCGCTGTTTCTGCTCTTCGTCGATCAATCCCGGTTGTAACACCATCCGTACAGTATCGAGCATATCTTGCGGTTCAGTCTCGAACGGCAGGTGTTCGATCAGATGTGCAGCAAGCACCCTGCCCATCTCACCCGCTACCACCTGGTTACTCTCCAGCATTCGCCGCGCATGTTCCGACCATGGAGCGCACCACCATGCACGTTGCGCCAATTCATCGGAGAGGTTGCGTGAGCAAACCACTGCCATCACCGCCTCAGGCTCGCCCAATTTGAGCAGGCGATCCATCTGCTCGTGATCAATCTGTCCCATGCGGGTCCAACGACGAAGAAAGACCGGGTAGCCTCCGGGCGAATCGAGAATCACTTCGGATAACGTAGAACGCACCAATTTTAGATATTGATCGCTGCGACCGGTTGGCGTGAGTGGAAACTTCATCTCATTCCCGGCGGCAAGACCGAATACCGTCATGCTGTTTTCGTCAATGCGTACCGCCTCGGCGTTGGCCAGCAACACATTCAAACGCAGTGCATCTTCAGGACTTAATTCCATTACTTACCTCAAAACCATTCACCGCAAAGGCGCAGAGGACGCAAAGATAAAAACATATCTACCAATCAAACATATGTATATCGAGGCGTCACACAACACATAATCCTTATGCCGCCTCACATCTAATTGTACTTTGCGCTCTTTGCGCCTTTGCGGTGAGTTCATTCAATTCAATTGAATTCGTTGGCCCCATGGCACTGGTGCCTTACCCTTGATCAACCATACAGTCGGATATGAGGGTTCGCGCTCAGGAAAACTCCCCTGGGCATCGGTAAAGTAGACCAGCACATCGGGACGGCGCTGTTCGTTCTCTACCCATTCAAATACCGGGCGGAAATCGGTATTACCACCACCATGAAAGGCCTGCGGTAGCTCAAACTCTTCCCACGGTTCGTAGCTCCAACCTTCGCCTATCAAACCAGAGTCGCAGGCCAGCAGCGTCACCCGCGCACGAATCTGTCCCTTGAGCGCATTTATCTCAGAGACAAATTCGGTCATCTCTTTATCACCGATAGAACCACTGGTATCCAGTGCCACCACCACATCCAGCTCGTGGCTTCTTAGACTCGGCATGATGAACTCACCATCACGTCGCGACGGTCGCGCATAGTTAAAATCCTCACGTGCGGTGACGCTGAGATATCGTGCCAGCAACATCCGCCACGGTAGTTGTGGTTGCAGCAGGTGGTCGATGATACGACGCAGTGGTCCACTCAGCTTGCCCGCCTGCATCGCCTGCTGCGCAGCACCAGCCAGACGTTGCTGCCACTGCACCGAAAGGTTTTCCATTTCATCACGACTCAGGGGCGGCGGCTGTTTCGCACCTGCACCACTCTCTGTCTGTGGCTGTTCTATCTGCGGTTCTCCCTCACCCTGCTCCTGCCGGCTCTGCTCTGGTCTCTCTGCATCACCGCGCCCACCAGTATTGTCCGGGCTCTTGCGCTGCTGCTGATCACCACCCAGGGATCCCTTTTCGTCACTTTCATGCTGGCCGCCTGCACCCTGTCGTCCGCCACCACCCTCGTTCTCTTCGTCGTAAACGTGATCGTCATGGGGAGTGAGGTTTTCATGTTCATCCAGGCAAGGATAGATCTCCTCCGCTGTCATCTCCGCAAACTCCTGCAGATAGAGCGCGTCGGGACAGGGGGTTAGACCATCGGCAATAAGCAGTGGATTGATCGCCAGATCACAGGCCAGATCCCAACGATGTTTCTGCCGGTGGTGGCGCCGGGCGAAATGGGAGAGCGCACAGTGCAGCGCCTCATGAGAGAGTACAAACTGGGTCTGTTCCAGTGAAAGAGCGTCGATATATTCCGGGTTGTAATAGAAGGCTCGAGCATCGGTGGCAACGGTTTTACACCACTCATCATCCGCCGCAATCATCGGTAGACGCAGCACCAGCGCACCGAGGAAAGGCTTGTCGAGAATCAGCCTTGTTCGGGCTGCGCTCAGTTTTGTTGCTACGTCCGACATAACCAATGCTTAGTACAACATCACTTCCGCCACCGCCTGGGCCCAGGGAGAAAACTCCGGCACAGCAAAGATCGGTTGACCGATGGCACGATGCAGATCGGAAACCAGCATCACGCCCATCTCTCGTTCGCGGAAGCGTCCAGCGAATTCCAGGATTGCACCGTAGACCTCGTTGGCCTGTTCAGGTGTTTCACTCTTCGCCCGCAACGCACGCCCCACCAGTGCCGAGGCAACGGCATATTGCAGATCGATCTCTTTTGGAATGGTGACGGGCTCGCGACGCAGGATCGCATCGAGATCGGGAAGTTTATCGAGATTATCGACAAAGGCACCCAGCTCGATTCCCGCAGCGGGACCGACACAGGCCTGCAGCGTGCTAACCAGCAACGCGCCGCTATCGGCAAACTTCTGTAGCGCCCGGTGGGCAAACTCCCAGGAACGCGGCGAGGGGAAGGCGACCGGGTTGTGTGCGGGATCAAAATCGAACAACAACTCAGGACGAAAACGTAGAAAGCCGATCAACCGTTCATCGATGCCGTTGGCATAGGCCCAGCTCACCCAGTCGTCGAGGTTGGTCTCCACCTCAAAGTGGGCAAAGCGATTGGCCAGTGGTGCGGGCATGCTGTAGGTGACGCCACGATCCCCCTGACGGTTACCGGCGGCGAAGATTGCCCAACCATCGGGTACCTGGTACTCACCCAAACGACGATCGAGGATCAATTGATAGGCGGCGGCGGAGACGCTGGGGGGTGCCGAAGTGATCTCATCAAGAAACAGAATGCCCTCCGCACCGTGGCTTTGCGCATCCGGCAACATCGCAGGCACCGCCCACTCCACCCGCTCTCCACTACGAAAAGGAATACCGCGCAGGTCCGAAGGCTCCATCTGTGACAGACGAATATCGATCACCGTGACCCCGTGGTGCTCACCTACCTGCTGCACCATCTGCGACTTGCCGACTCCGGGCGGCCCCCACAACATCACTGGGGTATGGTGCCCCTCGCGGGTACTAAGAAATTCACGTTCGAGAACATTCGCTATCTGCGCCGGACGCATGGTTGATTCCTATCTGTTTGAGATGCCTAAAAGCTGTTTACCACGAAGGGCACGAAGTACACGCGTGTACTTCGTGGTGAATCTCTTATCGAAGTGGGGCCATTTCGCCCGATTCCAAATAGTGTAGATAGTCGCGCAGAATCAGCGCGTGGTCGAAGGCAAGGGGTTCGGGGGGATTACGGGGGTCGATCAGCATCAGGGATTTGGCATCATCACGAGCCTCTGGCTCACCGCAGCCCTCGGCGATATAGACCGCGCTGACGGTATGACCGCGGGAGTCGCGGGTGGGGTTGGAGTAACAACCGAGCAGAGTTTTGAGGGTCACCTGCATGGCGGTCTCTTCCAGTGCTTCACGCACCGCCGCCTGCTCCAGACTTTCGCCGACATCGACAAAACCGCCCGGCAGCGCGTAGCCATGTGGCGGATTGAGACGTTCGATGAGAATGATGCGGCCCGGTGACGCCAGCGGTTCGATTATGATATCGGCGGCCAGCAAGGGCGTCTCGGGCCGGGCCATAGTTTCAGCCTTCCTGACTTTCGGCCTTGGCCTGCTGTTCGGCGACCTGCTTGCGTACTTCGTCCATGTCCAGGGCACGGGCCTGTTCGATCAACTGTTCGAACTGACCACCCATCAGGGCACCGGGCTGGGAGTAGATAACGATCTGATCGCGCAGGATCATCAGGGTGGGGATAGAGCGGATCTGGAAATGGCCTGCCAGCTCCTGCTCCTCTTCGGTATTCACCTTGGCGAAGACGATCTCCGAGTACTTGGTGGAGGTCTCTTCGTAGACCGGACCGAAGGACTGGCATGGACCGCACCAGGGGGCCCAGAAATCCACTATCACGAAATTGCTGCTTCCAACGATTTCATCGAAGTTGTCTTTGTTCAGTTCAACGGTTGCCATGAAAAAGCTCCTGGTTGGTCTGAAGGCCACCCTCCCGGGCGGCACATTGGCAAAAAAAGCAGGTCAAAGCCTGTATTAGCGTTCAATAATACCTAAACAGGGCACGGATTACCCGAATTCAGTCACATCCGGCAGGTTTATCCATACTTATTAGTAAAGCGAATAATCTTGCGACGCCCCTGCTTATCCGGCCGCCGGGCTACCTGTGGCTGGGCTGCAGCCTCTAGACGACGCTGTTCTCGCTCATCCTGACGACGCTGATAACTCTCTTCGGCTTCATGATAGAGCTTGCGGGCCTCGGCGGCAGGCCCGCGGCGGCGGGAGAGCGCTTCAACACTGATCTGGTAGGTCTCTGGTCCCCGGCGGATCACCAGTTCATCTCCCGTCTGAACCGCCCGTGAGGGCTTGGGTCGTGTACCGTTGAGGTGGACATGACCACCATTGATCGCCTCAGTGGCCAGCGCACGGGTCTTGTAGAAACGGGCTGCCCACAACCACTTGTCGAGGCGCACCGAGTCGCTCACTTGCGCTCCTCTTCGGCGGCCAGCAGGGACTGGAGATCTTCCATCATCTCCCGATAGTATTCGATGGGGATCAGAGCGTGTTCGCTCGTGTCACATGCCGGGCAGTGCAGCAGCAGCATCACTCCCAGCGCTTCACTGTCCTCATAGTCCTCGCCGTCGATATGGCTATATTCGAGCATGCCCTCAAAATGGCAATCGAAACAGTGGCCCCAGGCGCGAAATTTCATAAGTTTTCATCCACTTACAGCCGTTAATCTGTATAGACTGCCGTAAAAACGGCAACGTTCCAAGCAGGAAATCCCGAACGGCCTCAGATTTCGGATGTATGTGCCTTTTTATAAGAGCCCCCTTAAGCAGTTCATCATCCTGCCGATATAGAGATTGACACTTGTTTACAACGGGCAAACAACGCCTAGACTTTTCAGGCATTCCTGATGAACTAGGAATGGTGGTGAGCATGCAATCCATCGCATCGGCACATCCTTGCGGGGCCGAACCACAGTCCAGAATTGCAGCATGACTGAACAACGCATAAGACTACAGGAAATATACTCATGAACATCCTTCACCATATCACCCTCAAAGCGCGCCTGATCTTTATGACCGTCAGTTTCGGTTCACTGATGCTGGTGCTTGGACTCATGAGCATTTACACCGCTGATAATGCGGTCAAAGATCTGTCACACCTTTACAATGATCGCCTGCTCCCGACCGCCAAACTTTCTCAAATACTGGAACACATGCTCGCCGAGCGCAGCAAAATCATGTTGGCCATGCAACACGACCCGGCAAATCCTGAAATCGCCGCAATGCACGATCATCCAGTCAGTATGCATATCAATCAGGCGCACGAGGACGGGAAACACATTGAGGAGATGCTTGCTCAGATTCATCCAGAAAGCATGGATGCGGACGAAGCCAAGCTATTCAAAGGATTTACCGAGCACTACAAAATTTACAAAAATAAGGGTATCGAGCCTGCACTTGCCGCACTTGGAGCTGGTGACTACAAAAAAACCCAGGATATCCTGCTCAAGCAGATCAACCCTGCACTTACACCGGCAAAGCGTGATATCGATGCACTTATCGACGAACACTTCTTGCCTCAAGCAGTGATCGACCACGAAAAATCTTATGAGCATGGTGTAATGCTCAAAGGCATTGCCATTACCCTCCTTAGTGTTGCCATAGGATTTAATGTACTGCTCTCTTTCTTCACCATTCGCGATCTTAGTAGGAGAGTCGATGATATCAACGACACCATGTCGGCCCTGGAAGAGGGTGATCTTACGGCCCTGACAACTTATCAGGGTAAAGGTGAGCTGGGTGAGATTTCTGCCGGACTCAATAATGTCAGCAGTAGTTTCCGGAAAATCATTCAGGATCTCTCCGGCGCATCCAGCCAACTAGCCTCCGCTGCGGAAGAGACCTCGGCGGTGACCCGTGATACCAACCAAAACATCCTGCGCCAGCAACAGGAAGTGGAGCAGGTGGCTACAGCGATGAATGAAATGAACGCAACGGTTCATGAAGTGGCCCAGAATGCTGCCAGTGCGGCAAATGCAGCACACAACGCTGATGAGCAGGCAAGCAAAGGCAAACAGGTTGTCGAAAAAACCATGGACGTCATCGAAAGCCTCGCCGATGAAGTGAACAGCACAGGCCATGCTATTCGCGATCTGGCAAAGGACAGTGAAAACATCGGCAGCGTCCTTGATGTTATTCGCGGCATCGCCGAGCAAACCAATCTACTGGCACTTAACGCGGCAATCGAAGCAGCGCGGGCCGGTGAACAGGGCCGCGGTTTTGCCGTTGTCGCCGATGAGGTACGTACCCTGGCACAGCGTACCCAGAAATCGACCCAGGAAATTCAGGAGATGATTGAGCGGTTGCAAAAAGGTACCGCGACAGCCGTTAACGCCATGGAAAAAAGTCAGGAGCAAGCACACGCTGGAGTGACACAGGCGGCTGAGGCGGGCACCAGCCTCGATGCAATCAAACTGGCGGTAGATAACATCTCCGACATGAATACCCAGATCGCCAGTGCAGCCGAGGAACAGAGTGCCGTGGCCGAGGAGATCAACCGTAACATCAGCAACATCAGTGAGGTTGCGGAACAGTCCGCTACGGGTGCTCAACAAACCTCTGTTGCCAGCACCGAACTGGCACGACTGGCGGAACAACTGCAATCAATGGTCACTCAGTTTAAGGTTTAATTGGTCAGGAAGATGTAAGACAAATTATACTTACTCGAACACAATGGGGCACCGCTGTACCATAGCGGTTGCCCCATTTTTTTACCTACAGGTTAACCATGCTGAAAGAGACGCTAAGTGCTATTGCGATAGTCATCACTATTGGCTCATTCATGCCCTACCTTCTCTCCATCCTGCGAGGTCAGACGAAACCGCACGTCTTTTCCTGGATTATCTGGAGTATAACCACCTTTGTGGTATTTCTCGCACAACTCAGTGACAAAGGTGGGGCCGGGGCGTGGCCTATTGGTGTATCGGGAATTATTACCATCATCGTCGCCTGGCTGGCGTACCGAAATAAGGGAGATATCTCGATTACCAGGTCCGACTGGCTGTTTCTAATCTCTGCCCTGAGTGCCTTACCATTCTGGTATCTGACTGCCGATCCGTTCTGGGCGGTATTAATCCTGACAACAGTAGATATGCTCGGTTTCGGTCCGACCCTGCGCAAGGCCTACCTTTTTCCCCATGATGAGCAGGCGCTGTTCTATTTTCTGTTTGCCGTGCGCAATGTCATTGCCATCATGGCACTGGAAAACTATTCCGCGACCACCATTCTGTTTCCTGCCGCAACCGGCATTGGCTGTCTGGTGTTAATCTCTGTGATTGGTTACCAACGACGTATCCGGCCATAACAAAAAGACATATCACGAACAATAAAATCAGGAAAAAGAAGGCAAATGATGAACATCAAACTCGCTCTCACCGACGACGAAATCCTTGCTTGCTCCCCCGTCATGCGTGAATTACGACCGCACATTCCAGAAGATCAGTTTCTCGCACGAATCAGAGCGCAGGGAAGTAACGGCTATCAACTTGCTTATGTGGAATCAGATGAGAGCGTGGCCGCCGTAGCTGGATTTCGAATTGGCGAAAACCTGGCGTGGGGAAAATTTCTTTACATTGATGACCTGGTTACCCTCGCTACGCAACGCTCTCACGGGTACGGTGCGATGCTGCTATCCTGGCTCAGGGAGTATGCCGTGAAAGAGGGATGTGCTCAGGTGCATCTGGATTCTGGCTTGCATAGGCTTGATGCGCATCGTTTCTATGAGCGGGAGGGAATGATAAAGGCTAGCTTCCATTTCTCCTTGCCATTATAAGTAGGCATATCGCGCCAAAACCGTGTAAATAATTGTGAATCGTATTTTTACACACTAGTAACGAGCTATGCGCGAAGGAATAAAGTAATTGCCCCTCTCTAGATAGAGGGGCAAATTCAATTAGTGCTATCTAAGCACTCATCTCCAGCAACATCTTGTTCAATTTAGCAACAAAGCTGGCCGGATCATCAAGCTGACCACCTTCGGCAAGCAGCGCCTGGTCGAAGAGGATATTGGTCAGGTCGTCAAAACGCTCACCCTTCTCTCCCTTTAGTTTTACCACCAGCGGATGCTCCGGGTTGATCTCCATGATCGGTTTGATGTCCGGTGCATTCTGGCCAACCGACTTGAGGATGCGCTCCAGGTTGGCGCTCATCTCGCCCTCTTCGGTTACCAGACAGGCCGGTGAGTTGGTCAGGCGGTGAGTGATGCGCACCTCCTTAACCTTCTCGCCCAGGGTCTCCTGCACCTGTTTCACCAGACCTTCAAAGTCCTTGGCCACCTCTTCATGCTGCTTCTTCTCCGCTTCGTCTTCCAGTTCACCGAGGTCCAGTGCACCCTTGGTAACCGACTTGAGCGGCTTGCCGTCGAATTCGGTAAGTGAAGAGATCATCCATTCATCGACGCGGTCATGCATCAACACCACCTCGATACCCTTCTTGCGGAAGATCTCCAGGTGTGGGCTGTTCTTGGCCGCGGCAAAGGTGTCGGCGGTGATGTAGTAGATCGCCTCCTGCCCCTCTTTCATTCGACCGATGTAGTCGGCGAGGGAGACGTTCTGCTCTTCACTATCGTTGTGGGTCGAAGCAAAACGCAGCAGACCGGCGATCTGCTCCTTATTGGCGAAGTCCTCACCCGGACCTTCCTTCAGCACCTTACCGAACTGCTGCCAGAATTCGGCGTATTTTTCCGGTTCGTCCTTGGCGATCCCTTCCAGCAGTCCCAGCACCTTCTTCACCGAGGCACCGCGCATGGTGTCGGTGATCTTGTTGTGCTGCAGGATCTCGCGAGAGACATTGAGTGGTAGATCGCTGGAGTCGATCACACCGCGCACGAAGCGCAGGTAGTTGGGCATCAGGTGCTCTGCGTCGTCCATGATGAATACGCGGCGCACGTAGAGCTTAATGCCGTGGCGCTGCTCCCGATCCCACAGGTCAAACGGTGCACGCTTTGGAATATAGAGCAGCGAGGTGTACTCCAGCTTGCCCTCAACACGATTGTGGCTCCAGGCCAGCGGGTCCTCCCAGTCATGGCCCACGTGCTTGTAAAACTCGGTGTACTCCTCGTCACTGATCTCACTCTTGGAGCGCGCCCACAGGGCGGAGGCCTTGTTGACTGTTTCGTCGCCCTCTTCCGCCGCTTCCTGACCCGGTGCGGCCTCTTTGGCCATCAGGATCGGCAGGGTGATGTGGTCGGAGTATTTGCGGATGATAGAGCGCAGACGCCAACCATCAGCAAATTCGTCTTCACCCTCGCGCAGATGTAGCACCACCTCGGTACCCCGTTGCGCCTGCTCCACATTCTCCAGGGTGTAATCGCCTTCACCGGCAGACTCCCAGCGCACACCATGCTCAGCGGTCAGCCCGGCGCGGCGGGTGGTCACGGTTACCTTGTCAGCAACGATGAAAGAGGAATAGAACCCGACCCCGAACTGGC